>CAYJGF010000016.1:0-66534 GCA_964369965.1 uncultured Oscillospiraceae bacterium | reverse complement strand
GCATGTCACCGAATTTGACATTTTAAGGGATTTACAGGTTTTTTGACACTCTGAAGCCTTGTCGCATGACAGGGCTTTTATAGTTTGCAAAATAATATTAATAAAAATGAAACCAATAATACAAATTAAGACACATAAACAGTATAAGGAGGTGAATGTACACTGAACGATAAAAGACTCGAATTTTTCAACCGACTCTATGATGAGAGTTATAATAAAACAGCGGCATATATCGCCGCTCGGTGTGACAACCTATCACAGGTTGGCGATATATTGCAAGAGATTTATTTAGAGGTATATAAAACCGTCGAGCGCAAAGGTGTCGGCTATATAAAAAATCCACAGGGCTTTGTAAGACAGGTGGCAAAATCGAAACTTAGCAGATATTACACAAACGGCAAAGAAAAGTATCACCTACCGCTTTTCATGACGGACGAGGAGGACAATGAATACGACTCCACCGCCCTTGCAGACGGCGTAAATATAGAAGAGCATTATGTAACAAAGGAGCTCCTTTCACGGATTGCAGACTTTATCTCGAAACAACCACAAACAGAGGGTAAGATTTTTTACCTCTATTATTACTGTGATAACAGTATCGAGCAGATTGCAATCTCGCTGAACATGAAAAGCTCAACCGTTAAAACAAAGCTTTACAGGACGCTTGCAAAGGTTAGAAAAATTTATTCAAAGGAGTATAAAGAGCTATGAGAGAGAGTGAAATAATAAAAAAAGCTCTATCGGAAAATGTGACGGACAAGGACGATATCTATCGTAAGGTAGTCTTTTACGGCACAAAACCCACAAGAAGGAGTTTAAGCATGAAAAGAGTAATAATTATTGCCGCCTCGGTTGCACTGCTGAGCATTACCGCTTTTGCCTCGGTCAGGTTGCTCACCCCACGAGAGGTAGCCGATGACATGATTTTTACCGACGAAAGTGGTGTTGTCTACGACCATTTTGCAACACCCTTTACCCTCGATGACGCGGTGGAAATTAACGAGAGTCACACCGACGCAGGTTTAACGATCACATTTTTGGGATTTGCACACGGCGAAGGAATCGATGTGTCGGATCTTGAAGTGGACAAAAACAAAACCTATGCGGTGATAGCAGTCGAAAATGAGGACGGCACACCGATAGAGATGATGGAGTACATGCTCACCGTCTCACCACTTGTAAAGGGGATGAACCCCGGACTGCACAACGGTTTTACCTTTGGAACATCCGGCATGGGCACTCTGATTGACGGCGTGCAGTACCAGTTAATGGAGCTGGAGGTTATTGAATATTTTGCCGAAAATCAGCTGTATTTAAGCGTTAGTGATGCCATGCCGGGAATGCCTGCATACATTTTTGATGAGCAAAGCGGCGAGATTACCGCAAATCCTGACTATGAGGGGGTTAACGTATTGTTCAACCTGCCGATAGACCCTGCAAAGGCGGATAGTGCAAGGGTGGACGAGTACCTTGAAAGGATGAAAAATCCCGTCGAAGATGAAACTTCAAACAACAGTGATGAGGGTGATGATTATTTCCTCACAATGACACAAGATGATGCCGCCGCTGTGGGTGAGCTTGTCTACGAAGATGTTGTGAGTGCAAACAATGACGGTGCATATGATATCTACTGGAACGAAAACAGTATTTTCACAACAATGCCGGGCGAGGATGTTAAGACATACGAAATCGGGGATGCGACCTTATTCTCCATATCCGGTAGGGACGATACAAGCAAATTGCTCTTCATTGAGAGAATATCCGAAACAGAGCTGAAAACCTCGGTCTACGAGGTGAACACCGACGATCTGGTTTAATCGGCTGTAGGTAGTCAATAAAAAAACTGTCGCAAAGTATATCTGCGACAGTTTTTTATTGATTTGTATGATTATGCCTTGTCAACCGAACCGAACAGCTCCATTTTTTCTATAGTAGTCTTTTTGATTGCTGCAGCGCCGGGTGCTAACAGTTTACGCGGGTCGAAACCTTTACCCTCTTTATCTTTGCCGGCCTCGATGTACTCACGGGTTGCTGCGGCAAAGCTGAGTTGACACTCGGTGTTGACGTTAATTTTGCACACACCGAGCGAAATAGCCTTTTTAATCATATCCTCCGGTATTCCGGTACCGCCGTGAAGAACGAGAGGCATTTCCGGAACTTCTTTTTGAATTGCGGCAAGAGCATCAAAGTCAAGACCGGCCCAGTTTGCAGGATATTTGCCGTGAATGTTGCCAATGCCGGCAGCTAAAAGGTCAATGCCGAGCGATGCAAGCTGTGCACACTCGTCCGGACTTGCTATGTCGCCACGGCCGATAACGCCATCTTCCTCACCACCGATAGAACCGACCTCACCCTCAACGGTGATACCAAGGCTATGTGCGAGCTGAACAATCTCTTTGGTCTTTGCAATATTTTCCTCTATAGAGTAGTGAGAGCCGTCAAACATAACACTGGAAAATCCGGCCTCAATGCATGCCTTTGCACCCTCAAAACTGCCATGATCAAGGTGAAGTGCAACCGGGACAGTAATTTTAAGCTCTTCGACAGCCGCTTTAACCATGGATGCAACAGTCTTATATCCGCACATGTACTTACCCGCACCCTCTGAAACGCCGAGGATAATAGGGGAGCGAACCTCCTCCGCTGCCTGTAATGCAGATTTTATCCACTCAAGATTGTTGATGTTGATCTGTACAACAGCGTAGTGGTTCTCATGAGCTTTTTTTAGCATGTCGTTTAAATTAACTAACATATTTTTTCTCCTGTTCATTCTTACTTATCTAAATTATAACGTATTTGCTTTATAATTGCAATAATTAATTGCAAAGTATAGCTGATAAATTAAAAAATGTGATTTGTACAGTCAAACCACTGATATTGTTTTTGTGTGACTTACCTGTATCTTTCGTGTTTTTGCTGTGTTTAGTAGCATTTCAAGATTGTTTTTACTCTATTATTTGTATTATTTGAGTTTGCGAAGTTTTTCAATGGTTTATTGTGGAAAAAATATAATTTCCCCTTAAAATTTTGTTGACTTTTGTCGTTAAATAAATTAAAATGTAATTGTGTTAATTTTGTGATATATAATGTTAGCTCATTCATCTACCTAATTTTAAGGAGAACATTCAAATGCAGGACACCGAAGAAAGATTCAGTCGCCAGAAAATTTTCCGTATTAACATAACCGTTGCCCTTTGTCTATTTACTATGATGCCGTTCCCTTACATTTTAGATGGCGATATAGACGTGGGTATTGCCATCATCGTTTTAGGAACGATTGCTTTTTCGACGACACTCGGGTTGCGAAAAATGATGTCGCATGATACCAGAGTGTACATATTGATGATTGCGGAAATGTTGGCCATATTTTCCCCGACAATTTTTGGAGAGGGTTCACCACATCTCTATAGCGCTTTAGCGGCAGGACTAACACTCACGGGTCTCTTTTTCAATTTCAAGGGATCATTGGTTAATGCTATTGCCACCGGCACGGTGACCGTGTTAGTTACAATATTTAACGGTTATTTTATACCCGGTTTCAGTTTTACATACCTGTCAAGAGGTATGCTTTTTGTTATAGCAACCGCAATTGCAACTGTAGTACTGGTGAAAATTATTGAAGTCCGCTTGGAGATTAGTGAGCTACAAAAAAATGAAGCTAAAAAAATGCTCAAGGATTTAGAAGTCTACGTGGCACAGATAGAGGCACAAAAAGCACAACAATCTCGAATGGTGCAGGAGATAAAAACAATTTCTTCTCGATTGGGCTCATCGGCTGATAATATGCTGTCCGTTGTAAATGACCTGACTGTGGGCGCCGACCAACAGTCATCTGCTGTAGAGGAAATTGTGTCGACCGTTTCACAAATCTCCGCAGCAAGCAAGAAAAACGCAGAGAATGCCAGGACCGCAAAGACCCTGTCCGCCACCTCCAACTCCCAGTTAGAGGCAGGCAGAGACAAAATGCGGATGATGACGGATGCAATGAACAATATATCCGATGCCTCCGGCGAGATAAACAAAATTATTAAATCCATTGACAATATCGCTTTCCAGACAAATATTTTAGCGCTCAATGCCTCGGTAGAAGCGGCGCGAGCAGGTGCGGCAGGCAAAGGATTTGCCGTAGTTGCGGAGGAGGTTCGCAGCCTTGCTTCACTTAGCGCCAATGCGGTGAAAAATACCGATACAATGATGGTCAACACCCTGTCCGCCGTGACCAATGGTAAAGAAATAGCAAAAGCTACGGCAGAGTCTATGGAGGAAATCGCGAAAAGTATCGTAGACATACTTAATATAATAGACACGGTAAGCGCCTCCTCCGAGGAGCAATCCGCGGCACTGACACAGGTAGAATTGGGTGTTAATAATATTTCCGACGTAATAAACAGGAACTCCTCCACCGCCTCCAACACATCGGACGCTACCAACGAAATTCATAATCAAATACAAAATTTAAAAGGGTTGATTGTACGGGTGAACTAAAATTACGTGGTATAGATATATTGAACAGAACACAGTCCACCGGGCTGTGTTCTTTAGTTGGTTAATGGTTATAGTCCTTTAACTTGAAAAACAACACATCTTCCCGGCGGAAATTCCGTCTATCTGCGTTGTCGTCAATCAGAATACACGAGTATTCCTCAATCCTCCGCCTTGATAGGCGAAATTTCTGCTCGGCAACCTTGTATCGTTTTTCAAGTTGAATGACTATATATACCCAATATAATCCGATTAGTCCTGCTGAAATCCATAAATAATTTGGCAATACTCAACGGTTCGGTTTTTATAGGCATCGAGCTGGGTTGAAAGGCATAAATTGGTATTGTTTAACACACCCAAGTGGTACGCTTGACGCACAAAATTAATTCGTAGGGTTGCATAATTGACTTGATTGCATTCGTTAGGTTATAATGTAACCAGTGGCACGTATCTATTGCTCCCCCGACTAAACTGTGGACAATCTTGACGGTGATTTTGCCGTATTTCTGCGTTATAGTCAAATCACTTAAAATCAAACAAATCTCTGTTCACAAAACCCATATACGACAGCTTATGTAAACATCTCTTTGATAATTTTGAAGTGATTTGATTATACAAGAACCGTTTTTAATGCAAAAAGCATTAAAAAGAACCTTTTCCTTGAATTGCGGACAAAATCCCTTGCCAATCTTTTGTCCAAGATTTAATTGGGGAGCAATAGTGAGCATGTTAGCATGTAGGGTGACAATGAAAAACTATAAATACGATCGGTTGGCAGAAATCATTCGAAAAGCGATTGATTCGGGCGAATATCATGTTGGTGAACCTTTGCCCGCAGAGCGCGAACTTGCTGAAAAATATCAGTATAGCCGCCAAACCGTTCGCAAGGCAGTTAGCATTCTTTGTGAGGAAAGGGTGTTGAAGCAGGTGCATGGCAGCGGCAACTTTGTTCTGAAGAAAGCGCGCCGTCAAAAAAGCGGTATGGTGGCAGTGGTTGCCAACCACATTTCGCTGCCAAATTTTGCAAACACGCTGCTTAGCATAGAAAATGCGCTAATTGATGGCGGTCATTACCCGCTGATTGCCACCACAAAGAATCGTTTCGATTTGGAACGCCGAGCGGTTGAAGATTTGTTAGGCAAAAATGTTGACGGTATAATTGTGGAAGGTGTGCTGTCCACCATCCCTAACCCAAACATTGCATTGTACGAAGAAATAATTTCACAGGACATTCCGCTTGTATTCATCAATTCGTGCTACAGGGAAATTGAAGAAGCAGTCCATCTTTCCATGGACAATGTACAAGGCGGCGAACTGTGCGGCAATTATATTATTTCAAAAGGGCACAAGAATTTTGCCGGAGTATTTAAGGCAGACGACCAAGAGAGCGTTTTGCGGTACAGTGGGCTCGCAAGAACTGTAAGCGGACATGGGCTTTCATTGAGTGACAACAACCTTTTGTGGTATACCAGCACCAACTTGCGCAAACCGCTTGAAAACTTTGCTTTGTCTTGTGTGAAAAAGTGCAGCGCCGTTGTCTGTTTTAACGATGAAGTGGCATTTGAGTTTTATCAGGTACTGCACCGACATGGCATAAAAATTCCACCGGGTTTTGAGTTTTTGGCGTTTGACAAGACTGAATTTTCACAGTGTATACCCGGAAAAATAACCACGCTGAACTACCCGCAGGAAACCATTGGAAAACTTGCCGCCACCAAAATCATGAACATGATACAGGGAAAAACTGAAACATCCACCCATTTACAGTGGCAAATTTCAAAAGAAAATTAATAGGAGGACAAATAAATGAGCGATAATATGCAGGACGTATCCATAAAAAGAAGTTTTGTTTTTAATGGCGAAACCTACACCATGGGGCGTCTGGTGCTGGCGATAATTAAAGACTTTGCCGCCACCCACAACGGCACAAACATGGAAGCACTGCGCGAGGCATTCCCCGATTCTCTCATGGCCGAGGGTACACTGCACCTTGTGGAAGATAATTCCAAAATTACCCCAAAACTTGAGGGGAGGTATTTTTTAAAGCCTGTCGATTTAATTCCCGTGATGGGGGCTACAATAGCGGTAAGCAACCGCTGGCATCGCCTCAATATTTACAACTTTCTGCCCCATGCCCGTGCTTTAGGTTATGATATTACCGAACTGCACGATGGCGTGCCGGTGGGCGAAGCAAAAAACACATCCAAGCCTGCGCCAAAAAACAGCAAAGCGGCAGCGGACAAAAAAGAACCCAAACCTGCAAAGGCGTCACCAAAAACTGCGAAACAAGCACCTTCAAAGCCTCCCACTGAAAAAACAAGCACGCCGCCTGTGGCTCAAAGCGAAGCCATTGACGCACCGGTGTGGAAAGATCCCGGCAATTTTCTTACCTGGCTGAAAGAAGGGGACGCAAGCTCTGTGGTGAGCCAATGGGCTTTCATGAGCGCGAATGATGTAATCAGCTCAATTGGAAACGTTCCCTTGAACGAGACGCAGATGAACAGCCTGGTCACATATATCTATCTCACAGCTAACGTTTTTGCAACCTTTGAACGGCAAGCTTATCACAATTGGCTAATCATATCTACATCCCCACGGCCAAAGGTGTCGGAAGACGGCAAAAAAGATTATATTGACTTCCTCCAGCTGCGTGAGGATGAAAACCTGGACGAGCGCGCGCAGAATGCGGCACTGAAAAAACTGCAGGTGTATACAAAATCAACAGCGGTGGAGTCGTTTTCACGCGACCTGCTGAATATCATTGTAAACCTGTGCATGGGAGAGTGCCTTGCCGTCACTATTTCCGTGTACAATCACTACCATTTGTGGCTTGGAGATCAGACGGATTTTTGTCTGGAATATACACCCTACAAGGTGTATAGAACGTTCCTGGAGAATAACAATGCGATAACGCAATTCCAAGGCTTGGTGGAGCAAAATACAAGGCCAATGCTGGAAACCGGTCAAATAGACTTTTTGAATCAATACCAGTTTGAACCGTTGGCATCAATTGTGGAAATTATCACCCTATCGTATATGGACTCTATCGCGAAAGACTACCACAATTGGATTGCCGGTGACGTTGTGGCAAAAAAAACACCGCAAAAAGCCGCCGAGCCCAAAAGTGAAAACACCGCAAAAAGCCCAAAAGAGCTTTTCGAGGAAGCCGAACGGCTGCAGCATGGCAGGGGTGTTCCGCAGGATATTGACAAAGCATTTGACTTTTATATGCAGGCCGCTAAAGCCGACTATCCCGATGCGGTTTTTGTGATGGCCGAGATTTTCAATAAAAAGGGAGACTACAAAAACGCAGCGGACTATTATTATAATGCGGCGCGCCTTGGCGTCTCTGCGGCCGCCGAGCCACTGATGCTCTGTGGGAAGAGATATCAGTTTGGCAAAGGCTTGGAAATAGACGTGAACAAAGCCGTTGACTTCTATATGAAGGCAGCAGACTTTGGCAACATCAACGCGGCGATGTCTGTCGGAACTATTTTTTCACAGAATAAAAAACATGAAGATGCTCTGCACTATTATAAAATTGCAGCCGACGCCGGTAGTTCGGAGGCCATGTTCATGACCGGGAGTCTTTATTACTTGCTTAAGGATACAGAATCGGCCCTTCGGTATTTCAAAATGGCGGATGCCGCGGGTGACACCGGTGCGGCTGATATGATTAAAGTCATAAGCAAAAGCCAAACATCGTCCACCGGGGGTTATGGAGCGTTTGACGACAAAGGAAAGCTATTTGACATTAACGTACCACCGGGAACGGTGCCACCGGTAGGCTTCATCAAGGGTGTTGCAAAGCAGTATGCCAAAGGACGCAGAGAATTGGACAAGGGACACCAGTGCCTGAAAAATAATGATGTTGCCGGAGCAGAGAAATTTTGGATTAAGGCCGCAAGCAAGGGTAATTTTGCGGCAATGTGTAACCTGGGCAACCTGTACCAACATTATTATTCCCCGCCGATGATGGACAGGGCCTGGCACTGGTACCAGCAAGCTGCCATGGGCGGTGTAAAGGAAGTGGAGATCTATTTAAAAAGAGTGAGCGGAAAATAGGGAGAGCCATAAGTTTTAAAATAAATTAATTCACCCACATGAAACTGAAAGGAAGAAAAAAGATGGCAATGCGGCAAAACAGCAAAATCTACGGGCAATGCGCGCCCACAGGCACATTTGAACTTAAATATGGGGTGAGCTACAGCACGTTCAACGCCCTGAAAACCTGCGGATTAACAAAGGAAAACGGCGCTAACATCAACGGCAAACCGGTTGACGCCTACCTCTCCACCTGGCTTGTGCAGGGCGAAGACTTGGACTTTTTGCTCAGTGACCCCTGTGAAGAGGCATACACCAAAAAGAACCCCGCATTTGGCGACAAGCTGTGCGGCAACCTTGTTCTGCTTGGCCTGAATCCCGGCTCCATGGATACAATGACAGAACCTTGGCACTTTTTCCACAAAAGATGGTCTAAAGATAAGGTGCCCGTTTTAGTTGAAATGCCCTCGGAAAAGTACCTGAAGGAATATCTCACCGAGTTGGAGCTGCCTTTTGAGGGAGCCTATATGACGGACATTGTGAAATTTCAGGACACAGAAAACAACCTTTACATCGAACCGAATTCGGGAAAGTTAGAGTTAACAGATGATGCGATGGAACATAACTTTAAAATTTTACGAAACGAACTTGCACTTTTGCGCGAAAGTGCGCCCACCCTCGGCAATATTCTGCTTGTACCTATAGGTAGAGAAAGCGAGAGTTATCTGAAAAAGTACCTCGCGTGGCTACCTGCACAGCAGCGGGAGATGCTAAACGTGCCTCCAAACTGCATGGCACACTATTCCCAAGCAGGGTGGAACTCTAAAAATTCCAAAGCACTGGCGCAGGAAATGAAAACCTGGTGCGAACAGCATATTATAGGCCGCACATAGAATTGACAAGAAAACCCACTTTTTGAAACGGAGGCATGAAATGCAAAACCAAGTGCAGTACGGCAAAGGCGCAAGACTCTACCGAATGGGCGCAAGAGTGGGTGGAATTTTGATTAACATTCTTTGGCATACTGAGCAGGTGAATTGATAACGATGGAAAACAACAAAGTGATTGTCAGTTTTTCGGGCAGTTTTCTGGCTTACCTTGAAGCGCATGGCAAAGCGCAGGAAAAGCAAATTATTGCAGAAATAAAAGCGCTGCTGGAGGATGAGCCGCTTGACACAGATGAGTGTGGCGCGCTTGTTGCTGATGTTGTTTGCCGCCTGTGCGAGGCGGGCGGCATCAAACCGAGCGAAACGGTGCAGAAACTTGAACGTCTGTTATATAACCCCACATTTGCGGATCACAACGTTTTTATGGCGCAATATGCAAAATGCCTGAGCTGCCTATGCGGACGCCAGGACATAAAAGGAGCGGAGGATACACTTAAAAAACTGGAAAGCATTCTTGAAGAGCCCTTTTACAGGGATTCTCCTCTTTTTGCCCACAGCTATCTTTGCGCGCTCAGAGCTCTTGCAGTCAAACATAAACCGCCGCGCGGAAAGCAGGTCATCGCTTTGATGGAAGACTATGCCCAGAGCACCTGCGCTTTTGAGGATTACGACAATATGTTTCAATATGCCCTTGCACTGGAGCATTTGTGCTGCAAGCAAAGTAAGATGGGCGATGTGGACAGCGCGTATGAAACTTTACAAAAACTGGCCCATGTTTTTGCATCCATAGAAGATAATCATTTAGGTATTGCGAGGTGCTACGCAGTTTCGCTTGTGGCGCTGTGTGCCAACAAACATGTGTCCGAAAAGGACGCGTATGGCATGGTGGATACGCTGGAATATTTGACGGCGCAGACACAGCTTGCCGAAAATGAGGAGATTGCGCTGCAATATATGATTGGGATTTTTCACCTTTGCTGCAGACAAAGCGGAAAAGACGCTGCACATAGCGCCCAGCGTGCCGAAAAAATTGCAGAGGACCCCCGCTATGTAAAGAGCCATAATATTAATATCTGGTATTCTACTATTTTAAGTATTTTGATAAAAAAGCAAGCGCCAATCGAAAGAAGAAAAACTTATGAAAAGATAAAAGCTATCGGCGCAAAACCACATATTTTGAAAGATGAATTGTATACCAGAAATTTTCATGCCGCTGAGCGTATTTTACTTGAGATGTAAATGTTGAGGCTTTGTCAGATAATAACAATGTCACAGCAGTTTAAAAACAAAGCAATCGCCTATCGGAGTAGAGATCCGATAGGCGATTGCTTGTTTAATGCCTGTTTTTTAATTCTGTGTTCTTTATACCTTCACCATTTTAATCAAAAGGCGAAAGTTATAACATTATGATTTACTGTAAAATATTCCCACTTGAAAAAACTTTATCTCTATGATATCATTAAAAAATAATAGTTAGGGAGATAAACCATGATTAAGATATTATTTCAAGGCGATTCTATCACCGACTGCGACCGCAAAAAGCGGCGCGAGGATTCACTCGGCGAGGGGTACGCAAAAAAGGTCTCGGAAGTTTTTTGCACCCTCTACCCCAAAAAAGAGGTTCAATTTATCAACCGTGGCATATCCGGCAACCGAGTTAAAGACTTGCTCGCTCGATATGAGGAGGATATCCTCCACATTAAACCGGACATAATATCGATACTTATCGGCATCAACGACACCTGGCGCAGATACGACTCAAACGATGAGACCATGCCGGTAGATTTCAAGCACATATATAACACCCTACTGTCCGACATAAAACGCGACCTGCCGAATACCAAGATAATTATTATGGAGCCGTTTTTGCTCAACTCGGTGCCGGAGCGCATACTCTGGAGGGAGGACCTCGACCCGAAGATCGGCATAATTCGCGAGCTTGCAAGAAAATACGCCGACGCATATATCGCGACCGACGGTCTTCTCATGCAGTATATTTTAGCCGGCTACACCGACGAGGAGATAGCCGCCGACTCCGTCCACCCAACCGACATCGGGCACGCCCTCATAGCTAAAGAGTATTTGAGGGCGCTCGAGGAGTTAAAGGTTATCTAAATCAACGCGCAAGCCTTGCAAGAAGTGTCACCGCAACACCGCCGAATATAAATGTGCCGAGTGAGCCTAAAATAACGGGGATGTTGTAGGTAGCATCAAACGGTATTAACACCAGTGTGCTGGATACGACCAGCCCGAGTATAACGTTCATGGTGGCGGAATGATTTTTTGTTAAAGCCATGGAGGTGAGTTTTGAGCTAAGACCAATACCGAGCACTATGCCGACACCCATGACACCCACCGGCACCAAAACATCGAGCCTAAAGGTGGTCACGTTCGCCACCAGTGAGTTGAACAGATAGTATTGCCCGATTATCAAAAGGAGCATACTGCCGCTTACCCCGGGGATAAACATAACACCGCCTGCAATCGCACCTATAAATAACATCCTTAAAAGGTAGAGCGCCGACAACTGAGGGAACTCGTTGATAACCTCGTCGACCTGCTCCGGCGCAAAGAACGCCATGATAAGCACCACGGCACAGCCGAGCACAAAAGGGAGCGGCTCAAACCGGTCGCTTTTCATCTCCTGTTTGACAAGGATTGGGACGGAGAATGCAACCATGCCGATAAAGCAAAACATTGTCTGTGTGGGGTAGTTTGCAAAGGCAAGCTCCAACACGTTTGCAAATAGGACAAGACCTATCCCCACACCGATAAGTAGCATGATTATAAAAAGCAGATTCTTCTTTATTATCTTGAAATTGAGAGAAAAGACGGCGTTTATACTCTCCATCAAGCGATTGAAAATTCCGAGTATAACCATCATGGTGCCACCGCTGACCCCCGGGATAATGTTCGCCATGCCGACCAATATGCCGCCTATCAATGTTTTTATCATATGTCCTCCGGTCTAAAAAAAGCCAAACCGACAAAGACCCACCAGGGGTAAATTTGTCGGTTTTTTGTTCTTTATTGTTATTTGTTCATCGCCTCTAAAGCGTCCTTGCGAGAGAGGTTGATGCGCCCTTGTGAGTCAATCTCGGTCACCTTGACAAAGACCTCGTCCCCGACGCTGACAACGTCCTCAACCTTTTCTACACGGCTTTTTTCCAGCTTGGAAATGTGGCACAGCCCCTCCTTGCCGGGTGCTATCTCGACGAACGCGCCGAAGGTCATCAGCCTTGTCACACGTCCTTTGTAGATTGCGCCGACCTCCGGGTCCTCGGTGATCATCTTGATGATGTTTATCGCCCTATCAAGGCTGTCCTGCTCGACAGCGAGCACATAGACGCGACCGTCGTCCTCAATGTCAATCTTTGCACCGGTATCGGCACAAATTTCCTGAATGACCTTGCCGCCCTTGCCGATGACATCACGAATTTTCTCCGGGTCTATCTGAAGTGTGCGCATCTTGGGCGCGTATTTAGACAGCACCTCACGCGGTGTTTCGATAGCTTTAAGCATAATTTCATCGAGTATATAGTATCTCGCCTTTTGGCACTTGGTGAGAGCTTGGTCGATTATCTCATAGGTCAGACCGTCGTTTTTAAGGTCCATCTGAATGGCGGTGATACCCTTTTTCGTGCCGGCGACCTTGAAGTCCATGTCACCGAAGAAGTCCTCGACACCTTGGATATCCACCATGGTCATAAAACGATCACCCTCGGTGATAAGTCCGCAAGAGATACCGGCGACCGGTGCCTTGATGGGCACACCGGCGTCCATCAGTGCGAGGGTTGAACCGCAGATTGCACCCTGTGAGGTGGAACCGTTGGAGCTTAAAACCTCACTGACAAGGCGAATAGCATACGGGAACTCGCTTTCGGGCGGTATCATGGGGAGCAGTGCACGCTCGGCGAGTGCGCCGTGACCTATTTCACGACGACCGGGGCTACGCATACCTCTTGCCTCACCGACCGAGTAGGGCGGGAAGTTGTAGTGGTGCATATAGCGCTTATTTTCCTCTTTATCAATGCCGTCCAGCAGCTGAGCATCACGCAGTGAGCCGAGTGTCGCGGTGGTGAGCACCTGTGTCTGACCGCGGGTGAACATGCCGGTGCCGTGAACCCTCGGGAGCAGACCGACCTCCGCCGCAAGGGGGCGAATTTCGTCGATACCACGACCGTCCACACGCTTGTTGTCGTCTAAAAGCCAACGGCGAACAACATATTTTTGCAGTTTGTAAAGGCACTCGTCTATCATGCCTATCTCGTCCGGATGGGTCGGGTCAAACTCCTCATGAACTTTAGTTACAATCGGAGCTAAACGGGCATCACGTACCGTCTTGTCGTCGGTGTCAAGTGCGGCGCGCACATCCTCAATGCAGAAGTCTTTGATGGCGTCAAATAACTCGTGGCTGACCTCCATCGACTGAAACTCTTTTTTCTGTTTGCCGACCTCACGCTGAATGCTCTCGATAAATTCTATGACCTTTGTTATCTCGCTATGCGCTTTTTTTATCGCCTCGAACATGGTGGACTCCTCCACCTCGTTCGCGCCTGCCTCGATCATGATGACCTTTTCACGGCTGGCGGCTACGGTGAGTTGCAGGTCGCTGACCTCGCGCTGTGCCTCGGTCGGGTTGACCACTATCTCGCCGTCACAAAGTCCCATGAACAGACCGCCGATGGGGCCTTTCCATGGTATGTCGGAGATGGTGAGGGCGATGGACGTGCCTATCATGCCCACAACCTCGGGCGAGCAGTCCTGATCGACCGACATGACGGTCATGACAACCGCGACGTCATTGCGCATATCTTTGGGGAATAGGGGACGGATGGGGCGGTCGACCACACGGGAGGTCAACACAGCTTTTTCCGACGGGCGACCCTCACGGCGCATAAAGCTGCCGGGGATATGCCCTACCGCATACAACTTCTCTTCAAAATCGACCGAAAGGGGGAAAAAGTCAATCCCCTCGCGCGGCTTTTGGCTCATAGTGGCATTGCAAAGCACCACCGTCTCACCGTATGTGACAAGGCAACTGCCGTTAGAAAGCCCACACATCTTGCCGACCTCGACGCTCAACGGGCGACCGGCTAAAACCGTCTCAAACTTCTTGTAATTTTCAAACATTCTTTTTCTCCATATTCTATATTTTAGGGATTTAGCACTAAATTCAAACGGCAAGAGTTTGCCGACTCAACTTAATGCTATCCCATCTTAAAATAAAAAGGCTGTATCATACAGGTATTACGCCACACATAGGTGCGGCGCGCTACCCATAGGATACAGCCGATAGCATCTATTTGCGCAGTCCGAGCTTTTGAATAAGGCTACGATAGCGATTGATGTCTTTCTTTTGCAAATAACCTAAAAGATTTCTGCGTTGACCTACCAACTTTAGAAGTCCACGACGGGAGTGATGGTCATGAAAGTGAATTTTAAGGTGCTCTGTGAGGTGGTTGATACGTGCTGTTAACAGTGTGACCTGCACCTCCGGCGAACCGGTATCGCCCTCATGCAAACAGCTGCCCTCGATCAATGTCTTTTTGTCCTGCATAACTTTTTCCTTTTTTCTGAAATATGCCCAACCATAGCTCTGACCCGTAAAAGGTAACGAGACGCCATCGGTGGGTAACGTGCTTTGTAATTATAGCACAGTTATGAGGGTTTGTAAAGTGTTTGGAGGGAAATAATTTCAAACTATAGGAAAGTCACATAATCCCTTGCACCATTATGTCGTAACATATTTACCCAAACAGTCATTCACCATTCACCATTAGTAATTAACCTAAATCAACCTTCCACAGCCCATGCAGATTACAATATGCATAGACCGCTACCGCCTTGTCATCTATCAGACGAAAAACAGCTGTCGGTGGGTTTTCGAGGGAGAGCTTTTTGCGCTGACCTCCGTTTTCGGTCTCAACATAGACAAATTCGATGTTGTGAGCCGCCTCCATCGGGTGCAATGTGGAGCCTACCGACACGGTTATGGTATCGCCCTCCACCTTTACCGACGGGACGTGTTTTTCATTTGCGGCATCGACCGAATTCGGCACAAGTTCCTCCATCTTCTCGCCGCAACAAATCAGTGGCACACCGTTGTTGTCAATCATACCTATCAGATTTTTGCAGTGTTTACATAGAAAAAATTTTTGTTTTGCGGACATATGTTCCCCCTTTATTAATAATTAGTTGCACGAACTTCAAAATATGCCTGTGGGTGTGCGCAGACCGGGCATACATCCGGTGCGGAATTACCGGTGTGCAGATGACCGCAGTTGTCGCACTTCCATGTGACCTTGTCATCCTTTTTAAATACCGCTTCATTTTCAAGGTTGGAAAGCAGTGCTAAATAGCGCTCCTCATGCTCCTTTTCAATCTTTGCAACGCCGTCAAAAAGCTTGGCAATATCGTCAAATCCCTCTTCTCGTGCGTCCTTTGCCATCCTTTTATACATCTCGGTCCACTCACTGTATTCGCCGTCGGCGGCCATTTTCAGGCACTCGGCAAGCTCCGGCATACCGTCGTTAAGCAATTTGAACCACATTTTGGCATGTTCCATCTCGTTATGAGCCGTCTCCTCAAAAATGTTTGCAATCTGAACATAACCCTCTTTTTTTGCCTTGCTTGCAAAATAGGTATAACGATTCCGAGCCTGACTCTCCCCTGCAAAAGCCTCCATCAAGTTTGCCTGAGTCTTTGTTCCGTCCAATTTAGCCATTTTTTCCCCTTTCATGATTAATATTATATATCATAATGTAATATTAACACTTTTGAAGTTCCTATGCAAGTTTTTTTGTCAATTTTGTAAAAAAGCACAAGAGTAAAGCAACAATCCCTTAATTTCGACAATGTTATTGACAAAATGCGCAAAAAGTTATAGAATTAACATGTAAAGAGATAGGAAAGTGCGACTCTAATCATGAGAAATACAAAACAAAAAAAGGCGATATTTGACGCGGTGCAAGGTCTTGCCACCCACCCGACCGCCGAGGAGGTTTATAAGACGCTCAAGGTGGAGCATGAAAAGCTCAGCCTCGGCACGGTCTATCGCAATCTAAACACCTTTAGCACCGACGGCAAGATAAAAAAAATCCCGGTGCCCGGCTTTTGCGACCGCTTTGATTTTAACACCTGTGACCACGAGCATTTTATCTGCACCGAGTGTGGCAGGGTATTCGATGCGACTTTAGATCGTCCGCTCACCGACATTGTCGTGTCGGAGGGGTTGACGGTTAACGACTATAATTTAATACTCTACGGAGTATGTAGCGATTGTGCCGTCGGCGCACGCATCAACTAATCGCGAAAACTTTCACAAAAATGACACCCTATACTCGGTTGACATACGCCTTTTGTGCATGTTATAATGATCAGAAGCAATGTCGGAAGAGGGATGTCTATGCTAAAAACTTTAGGGCGTGAAATAAAACAGTACAAAAAGGCGTCAATACTGACCGCTTTATTGACAATACTTGAGGCAGGGATTGAAATATCAATACCGCTTGTCTCGGCAATGATAATAGATGAGGGGATTTCAAAAGGGAGCATGTCTAACGTGCTCTTTTATGGTTTTGTCATGATATGTATGGCGGCGACGTCGTTAACTTTCGGCATACTTGCAGGGAGAACCTCCGCAATATCTTCCACCGGCTATGCTAAAAACCTGCGTGAGGCGATGTTCCGTAACATTCAGACGTTCTCCTTTTCCAGCATCGACCGTTTTTCCACCGCCGGTCTTGTCACACGCCTCACCACCGACGTGACCAACGTGCAAAACTCCTATCAGATGCTTATGCGTATCACTCTTCGCGCGCCTATCAACCTGATTGTGGCACTCACCATGTCCTACCTTATCAATTATAAGATTGCCAACGTCTTTTTAGTTGCCATGATCTTTTTGGTAATTATATTTACCTTTATTATCCGATATGCAATGCGTTATTTCACCGAGGTTTTCAAAGGTTATGACAACCTCAACATGAGTGTACAGGAAAATGTCAATGCCATCCGTGTCGTCAAGGCGTTTGTACGAGAGGAGCACGAGAAAGAGAAGTTTGCCTCCTCCGCCGAGCGTCTGTATAAACTTTTTATCAAAGCGGAGAAGATAGTTACTCTCAACGCGCCGGCACTCGTCTTTGCTCTTTATGCCAGCATGATAGCGCTTGCATGGTTCGGCGCGCACCTCATAAACACCGGTGAGATGACAACCGGCAATCTCAGCACCTTGTTTATCTATGCCGTGACCATCCTTATCAGCCTTATGATGATATCTATGGTGTTTGTCATGCTGTCCATGTCGGTTGCGAGTGGTCAGCGTATCGCCGAGGTGCTAAATGAAAAAACTGATATAGTCAACGGCGAAAATCCGATTTTCGATGTCAAGGACGGCAGTATCGAGTTTGAAAATGTAGAGTTTGCGTATAATAAAAATGCGGAGAAGGCGGCGCTTCTCGACATAAACCTCGCCATAAAATCCGGTGAGACTATCGGAATTATCGGCAACACCGGTAGCGGCAAAACCTCCCTTGTCAACCTTATCAGCCGTCTTTATGACGTGAACAAGGGGCGTGTTTTGGTCGGCGGTGTCGATGTGCGGGATTATGACCTTGAAACACTGCGCAACAACGTCTCGGTGGTACTGCAAAAAAACGAGCTTTTCTCCGGCACTATCCTCGACAACCTGCGTTGGGGTAACGAGGGTGCGAGTGAAGAGCAGTGCATAAAAGCTTGTAAAATAGCCCATGCCGACGAGTTTATCCGTCGTATGCCGAACGGGTATGACAGCGAGATAGAGCGCGGCGGCACCAACGTTTCCGGTGGGCAAAAACAGCGTCTTTGTATTGCGAGGGCACTGCTTAAAACACCGAAAGTACTGATTTTGGACGACTCCACCAGCGCCGTCGATACCGCGACCGACGCAAAGATAAGGGAGGAGTTTAAAACCGGCATACCGGATGTTACAAAATTGATTATAGCACAGCGCATATCCAGTATACAGGACTGTGACCGCATAATTGTACTGGGCGACGGTGAGGTGGACGGTTTTGGCACACATGACGAGCTGATGAACACAAACGAGGTATACAAAACCATCTTTGAGAGCCAGACACAGGGTGATGCCGACTTTGATGAAAAGGAGGGCGAATAATATGGCAGAGCAAAGAGGTGCACAGCTTAGGCAGGGCGGCCCCGGCGGTGGTGCAGGGGCGCGTGGATTCGGTGCTAAACCGAAACTTGAGGGTTCGCCGAAAGACATTATAAAAAGGATATTTTCCGTTGTTCTGAAAAAATACAAATTTCACATCGTTGTTGTCTTTGTGTCCATCATAATCTCCAGCCTTGCTACGGTGCAAGGTACGGTCTTTGTCGAGACACTTATCGATGAATATATCGTCCCGCTTATCGGGGTGGAGAATGCCGACTTTTCTCCTCTCGCGCTCGCCCTCGGCAACCTTGCCATAATCTACGCTATCGGCGTTGTGGCGACCTTTGTGCAGTCGCGCGTAATGATATACGTCTCACAGGGCGCTCTTAAAACACTGCGTTTGCAGACTTTTAATAAAATGCAAAGCCTGCCGATAAAATACTTTGACAACAATGCTCACGGCGACATCATGTCGGTTTACACCAACGACATTGACACACTGCGCCAACTGCTCGGTCAGGCACTGCCACAGGTTTTCAACAGTATTGTGACACTCGTTGCCACCATTGTCAGCATGATAGTGCTGAACGTGCCACTCACCCTATTGATGTTTGTGATGATTGCGGTCATGCTGATGAGCGCGAAGTTTATAATCGGCAAATCCGGCAAATTTTTTAAGGATCAACAGTCTGACCTCGGTGCGGTGAACGGCTATGTCGAGGAGATGATGGCAGGGCAAAAGGTCGTCAAGGTCTTTTGCCATGAAGATAAATCGATAGAGGAGTTTATCGACCTCAACGACAAACTTCAAAAATCGTCGGAGAATGCAAATAAGTTTGCCAACATTGTCATGCCGGTCAACGGCCAGCTTGGCAACCTCGGCTATGTGCTGTGCGCCGTCTTCGGCGGTGTATTCGCCCTCAGCGGTGGTGTTGGCGGTATTACGGTCGGCACGCTTATCGCCTTTTTGAGCCTTTCCAAGAGTATCGTCATGCCACTCTCTCAACTCTCTACCCAGGCAAATTTCGTGGTGATGGGTCTCGCCGGTGCGGAGCGTATATTTAAACTGCTCGATCAATCGCCGGAGGTGGACGATGGCAACGTGACCCTTGTCAACGCAAAAGAAAATCAGGACGGCGGTCTTGTCGAGTGTGAGGATAGCCGTGATATTTGGGCATGGAAGGTGCCGACCTCGTCCGGCTTTGAGCTTGTGCGCCAACGCGGTCATATAGAGCTAAAGGGTGTCGTTTTCGGCTACAACGAGGATAAGGTTGTGTTGAACGACATTAATCTCGAGGCAAACGAGGGGGAGAAGATCGCCTTTGTAGGCTCCACCGGTGCCGGAAAAACCACTATAACCAACCTTATCAATCGATTTTATGATATACAAGAGGGGTGCATACTATATGACGGCATCGACATAATGCAGATGAAAAAGAATGACCTGCGCCGCTCACTCGGTATCGTGTTGCAGGACACCCATCTTTTCACCGGCAGTGTACTGGATAACATACGCTACGGCAGGCTGGGCGCCACCGACGAGGAATGTCGCGCCGCGGCACGCCTTGCAAATGCCGACAGCTTTGTCAAACGGTTGAGCGATGGATATGACACGGTGCTAAAAGCGGACGGCGGCAGTCTTTCGGGCGGTCAACGGCAACTTCTTGCAATTGCACGTGCGGCGGTGGCAAACCCTCCGGCACTGATATTGGACGAGGCAACCTCCTCCATCGACACCATGACCGAAAAACTTGTGCAGGAGGGGATGGACAGCCTTATGTACGGCAGGACAACCTTTGTGATAGCTCACCGCCTTTCCACCGTTAAAAACAGTGACCGTATCATGGTGCTTGAGATGGGCAAGATTATAGAGCACGGCGACCACGAGGAGTTGATAGAGCAAAAGGGTAAATATTATCAACTTTATACAGGGTTGGCGCTGTAGGGGTGTTTTAGTGAATAGTGAAAAATTAATAGTGATAGTTATGGAAACGGCTTCGCCTTTTTTATTTAAAAACTGCGGTTGAGGTGTAGGGGCGACCTGCGGTCGTCCGCATTTGCCGGACGAAACACCGCGGTCAGGTGTACAACATTAACAGTAGGTACAAATTAAAATCAAGGAGATTTTATGCGCATTGCATTCATCGGCTGTATGGTCATGTATCGTGAGGTCAGCCGTTATATTTCCACCGCCGACGAGTTTGTGCACCCCTTTTGGATAGAGCAGGGATTGCACGACACGCCGGAAAAACTTCGAAAAAAATTGCAGTGCACCATCGACGAGATAGAGAGTATTATTGAGGAAGAGGGGCGCAAACACAGCGCGGCGGAGCGTGGATATAACGCCATAGTGCTGGGCTACGGTCTTTGTTCCAACGCGGTGGTCGGGCTTCGCGCAAAAACCGTCCCCATTGTGGTGCCACGGTGTGATGATTGTATCGCATTGTTTTTAGGCAGTTATAAACGCTACCTTGATATTTTCGGCGACAACAAGGGCGTCTATTGGTATTCAAGAGGGTGGATGCAGGACGACCACTGCCCGTCAAAGGATTATTTTAACCGTCTGCGCGAGCGATATGTCGAGGAGTATGACGAGGGCACCGCCGACTACCTGATAGAGCAGGAGACCGGCTACATAAAAGAGTATGAAAACCTCTACTTTATAAAGTCCGACATAATACCGGACGAGGCGGCACTCGAACGCTCCAAAGAGATTGCGAGGGAGTTCGGTTGGGCGCACACCACCGTCGAGGGGGACAGCGGATTTATTTTCGACATGTTTAAAGGGGGCTGGGATGACCGCTTTTTGGTCTGCCCACCCGATTATAAGATAGTGCCGGACTATACCGGCAAAAAAATTATCGCCGAGATTATATAGGAGATATATTGCTTTTTTCCGGTCTAACCTTTTTTTTGTTCTTTCTGCCGGCAGTTTTTTTGCTTACAAGAGTGTTGCCGCTAAAAGCTCAGAATGCACTGTTGCTCCCGGCGAGCCTTTTGTTCTATGCCTGGGGTGAGCCGAGCTATATATTCCTTATGTTATTGTCCATCACCGTCAACTATCTCGGTGGGCTGATACTTTGTCGCCTTAATAGCGGTGGCGTAGCGGCGAGGATATCGCTCGCGGTCATTGTCGCGGTCAACCTCGGCTTGCTCGGCTATTTCAAATACTATAACTTTGCGGCGGAGTTGTTGCGGAGTGTTTTTTCGGCTGAAATCCTGCCGATAAGGGACATCGCACTGCCCATAGGCATCAGCTTTTATACCTTTCAGGCGATGAGCTATATAATCGACCTGTATCGGGGGAAAATTGCGGTGCAACGCTCCTGGTTTCGCCTTGCACTCTACATCAGTTTTTTTCCTCAACTTATTGCAGGTCCTATCGTGCGGTACGGTGAGGTGGAGAGCGCTCTATCACACCGCAGTTTAAACTATGACGACACCGTCTACGGCATAAAACGCTTTTTATACGGTCTTGCCAAAAAGGTTATCCTTGCCAATGCTTTTGCCGTCAAATCGGATGAAATTTTCGGTCTTGCACCGCAGGATATATCCACCCCTCTCGCATGGCTCGGCGCCATCTATTATGCGTTACAGATTTATTACGATTTCTCCGGGTACTCCGACATGGCAATAGGGCTTGGGCGGATGTTCGGTTTTAAATTCCCCGAGAACTTCAACTATCCGTACACCTCAAAAAGCATAACGGAATTCTGGC
This sequence comes from uncultured Oscillospiraceae bacterium, assembly GCA_964369965.1. Taxonomy (GTDB): domain Bacteria; phylum Bacillota; class Clostridia; order Oscillospirales; family Ruminococcaceae; genus CAYJBH01. The sequence goes on along the minus strand of CAYJGF010000016.1, from coordinate 44,249 downwards.
GCAGGTGGCATATCTCACTTTCAACATGGTTTAAGGAATATCTGTACATCCCCCTCGGTGGCAACCGCCGTGGCACCGCACGCACCTATATTAATTTAATGATTGTCTTTTTAGCGACCGGCATTTGGCACGGTGCAAGCCTACAGTTTGTGGCGTGGGGCATTTTTTATGGCGCTTTGCTGATAGCCGAGCGGCTGTTTTTAGGCGCATTGCTCCAAAAGCTACCCTCACTCGTCGGCAGAATTTATGTTATGATTGCCGTTTTAGTTGGTTGGGTCATATTCCGTGCACCGGGACTTAACTCCGGAATTACCATCATCAAATCCATGTTTATACCCACCCTCGGCGGTGAGGCATATCCCTTAATGCGATATATTGACCTAAGGTCGGCATTACTTGTCGTTGTTGGGGTTTTGCTGTGCGGTATACTGCAATCGGTGAGCAAGCCGTTTAAAACAGCGCTTTTTCGCGAGGCAGGCATATCACCTTTACAGTCAATATTATTATTATCACTCGGTTTTTTATGCTTTATGTTGCTGGTCAGCGAGACCTACAATCCTTTTATATACTTTAGATTTTAGGTGATTATGAAAAAACACACGGTCGGTTCACATATATTGATGTGGGGTTTTGCCCTGCTGTTGTTGTTCTCGTTCCCTCTTTATGCGCTGCTTATTGAACACCTCGACACCACCAACTATGAAAATCGTGAGCTTGTGGAGTTTAACGACCTCGCCGATTTGCCTTTGGCGGAGTTCCCCATGGTGTTTGAGGATTGGCTAAGTGACAACGCCCCTTTTCGGAACGAAATGATGGCACTCAACGCCGCAATAAATCGCTCTCTAAATACACTGGACTCAAGTGATGTCCTGCTCGGCAAAGAGGACTGGTTGTTTTTAAAGGACGTTTCGGACTCCAAAAGTCTGTCGGACTATCAGGGGCTAACCGCCTACAGCGAGGAGGAGCAGGCGAGCTTTGTCAAGGCGGTAGAGAATTTGCAAGGAGTTTTAGCGGCGCAGGGCACCGAGCTTGTCATCCTCTTTGCACCGGCGAAAGAGGGGATATATAGCGAATTTATGCCGGATTATATACCGGTGGTAGGCGAGCAAACGAAGGTGGATAGCCTTGTCGATACACTCGCTCAAAATACCGATGTGCCGATAGTATATCCCAAAGACCGACTAATCGAAGCTGCGAAAGATGTGCCGGTGTATTATAAGTATGACACACACTGGAACAACGTCGGTGCGTACATAGCCGCCGACGAGGTTTTTACTGTGTTGGGTTTTAAGCATACGAGCACCCTGCCCGAAATATCTGTTGATGACAGCGTATCGCCACCACAGGACCTCGCAAACGTCAGCGCCTACTATAATTACACCGACGATGACCGATATTATGAGGTCGAGACAGCGGTTGCAACGATTGATTATATGAGTGATAACGGCTATGTGACCCATTATCGCGGTGAGGGTGAGGGGGATTTGTTGTTCGTCCGAGACAGTTTTGGAGAAATGCTCGCCCCCTATCTTGCGGCACCGTTTGAAAAGAGCGTGTCAATTCACGGCAACGCCCTTGATGTCGAGACATTGTCGGTCGAACTCCCCCGTCCGGCAGACTATGTCGTCGTTGAGGTGGCGGAGCGATTTAGTGACACTTTAATATCAAAACTGAACGTTTTGACAGAATTCCACCTTACTCCAGATAACCCTTAAACGCACCCTTGGTGGTCTTTTTGACCTCATACATGGTCTGGTCGGCGAGGTGCAGTATCTCGGTGAACTCCTTGGCGTGGTCGGGATAAAATGCGTATCCTCCCGATATGGTTATCGGAAAACACTTTCCATTCGGGTCATAAATGCACGCCTTTTTATAGTCCGCCGCAAGTCGTTTGATATGCTCCTTTAACTCGTCGGTGGTGTCTGCGCCATAGATAAGTATCACAAACTCGTCACCGCTAAGTCGTGCGGCGAGTTTGTTTTTATGTTTAAAATCGACTAACACATCGGCGGCGGCACAGATAAATTTATCACCGTATATATGTCCCCATGTGTCGTTGACATATTTGAGGTTATCAAGGTCCATCATGACAACAGCGGTCTTTTTCAGCACCTCCGGTGTCTCAGCGAGTGCGGTTAGCTTTTCTAAAAAGGCGCGGCGATTGTATATGTTGGTTAAAAAGTCGATATCGCGCTCAAACTTCATGTTCTGTTTTTCACGCATTTCTCGGGTCACGTCCATGACCATGCCCCACTCACTGCTCTCCTCACTGTATATTTTTATTTTGAGGTATTTGACCTTGTGCTCACGTTCGTACTGATACACATCCTCTTCACTGCGATAGGGGTTGCTCATTATATTTTTTATATGGGTGGTGAACTCGAATGGGTCCGCACTTTTCCCTTTTTTCAGATAGTCCGGATAGCCGAGAATTTCCTCCATTCTGCTGGTTAGCACCACACTGTCGGCACGACATTCATATATTGCGAGCGGTATATTTATATGTTGAAAGACGGTGGAAAACCGCCCCGATGATTCCAAAACACTTTTGACCATGCTGTTGACGTTATTGCTCAACTGTTCAAACTCCGGCAGACCTTTGACATCGAGTTGATAATCAAACTCACCGCCGACAATCCTATTCATGCCATCGCCGACCTTAGCAAGACCGCTGAGCACCACGTTGTCAACGATAAAATAGATAAGCGCGATGGTGATGGCACCAAGCAGTATTCCACTGACAATCACAAACATCATGCCCTCGGTTGCGTTGCTGTATATCAAGCTGTTAGACCTCGTAACTCCGAGTATGACCCCATCCGAGTATTTAAACACACCTTGACCCGATGTATTGTTTATCATCGTTGCAATGTTGCCGTCGTTCAAGTTGTCAAGCTCAATGTGAGAGAGCAATATCTCATCGACATGCGCACCGTTTAAAGCGGTGTCGGTGGAACTCAATATCACTCCTGTCTCGGGGTCAAGCGCAAAAATCGACACGCCGGAGGAGGGGGCAAGACGGGAAAAGATATAGTCAAGCTCCGTCTCTAACATCGCGTCGATAAGCCGCGTCGGCTCTATGCCTATCTGAACTATCCGCTCGTGGTCCTCACTCCAGACCGCAACATATTGCATCTCGCGCGCCTCGGCGGTGTTGGGTGTCACGTCCTGTGCGAGTTGCATGTCATGGTCGGTGAGCATGGGGAGGAAAAACCCTATCTGTTCACCGGAGTGCATGTCCACACCGATATATTCCGGCACCGTGCCGGCATATATCATCCCATTCGAATCGAAAAAGTGAATTTCGTCCACACGCAACAACTCCGCAATGTTCAACAGCTCTGTTCGACTCTCTATCACATCGGGATTGTTTTGTGTTATGTATGCTGCCGCAGAGGCACGGATAAGATAGTCCGATTTAAGCTCCTCCTGCAGGTTCATTATATATTCATTATTATCGACCAAAATCTCGTTAATGCCCTCAATCTGCTCATCCGCCTCGGCAATAAAGCTGTTGGTCGCGATTTGAAACTGCATCACCGTCACAATAGCCATCAACACAAGTGTGATGATGGATACCAATATACTAAGCCGTATCACAATATATTTGTTCATTAAAACCCAATCCCAAAAATAGAGCTATTATAGTTATTATAAACCATAATAGCTCTATTTTCAAGATATTTTAGATAAAAATAATACTATATTGCAGTTTGTCGAGGTCTGCACCGCCGACCGTGTTTTTAATGACCAATGTCTTATCCGCTTGTTTATACTCAAACGTTGTCACGCGATACTCACCTTTTTCATAGCCGTAGCCCTCGCCCTTGTCCTCATAATAGTTGTATTCGAAGTCCGCACCGGTGTAGACACGCAGTTCGAGTGGTGCGGCGAGTGCCTCGTCCACCGTCATAGCATCTTTATTGCCACTGCACGGTATTATACTACCTGCTTTGATAAAGACCGGTATGCGTTCAAGAGGTGCGTCGGTATCGATATAGTTGCCACCGACATAACGCTCGTTAGTATAAAAATTGTACCAGTCATGACCGCTCGGCAAATATACTTTTCGAGTTTTTGGCACATTTTCAAGCGCCTTTGAGTCCACACCATAGTACATCGGATTTGTGACAGGGCAGACAAGTATGCTCTCACCGAGCAGGAATTCATCGCCGATATTTTTCACATTTTCATCGTTCGGGAAGGAATAGACGAGCGGTTTCATCATAATTTCGTCGTTTATGACCGCATCACCGGCGAGGGAGTAGACATAGGGGACAATCAGATATCGCAGTCGATTGCAGGCGAGCATAGCATCATAATATGGTGTGCCGGCATCGCCTGTGCTGTAAAACTCACGGCGAACATCGGTGCCGTGACCGCGCATGATAGGCAGAAATGTCACATATTGCAACCAGCGAACCGCCAGTTCACAATAGCCGAGATCGTCCCAACCGCGGTCATAATCACCGTTCCAGAACCATTTGACGCCCTTTTTGACAAAAAATGCACCGGAGTCGAGGGTCCAAAACGGTATGCCGGACAGCGACATGTTAAGCCCTGCCGGAATTTGTTTTTGAAATGTGTCCCAACTTGCGGATATATCGCCCGACCACAGGATTGTCCCGTATGCCTGCCCACCGGTATAACCGTTGCGTGTCAGCACACAGACACGTTTGTCCGGCGCTGTCTTGCGTTGACCGTCGTACATGGTGAGGGAGTGATAAACACCGTAGGCATTGCACTGCTCGGCAGGCAGATGCTTTGAGGCGGTGGAATAAAACTCGTGATACATTTCCCCCGGCTCCGGTTTTTCAAGGTGTGTCCACTCGGGGGTTACCGGCTCGTTGGAGTCGCACCACCAGGAGTCGACACCGTGTACAAAAAGCCCGTCTTTTGCCTGTCGCCAGTACATTTCACGTGCCGTGGGGTTGAGTGCGTCGTATATATCGCTCGCCGGCAGTAAAAGATTTGCTTTTTCAAACTCCTTGTAGTTGTCGCCACCCTCGTTCATGTTCGGCCAGATGGAGACCATAAAGTGGATATCCTGCTCATGCAACCGACGTATCATATCGGTCGGGTCGGGAAAACGCTCGGCGTCAAAGGTCTTTTGACCCCACAGCCCCGGGATCCAGGACTCCCAGTCCAGCACGATGAGATCGAGACCTATGCCCCTTTTGCGGTACTCATTTGCAACCTCTAAAATCTCCTGCTGTGTCTCGTATCGCTCCTGTGACTGCACATAGCCGAATGCCCAACGTGGCAACAGCGCCACCTTGCCGGTGAGGCGTCGATAACCACCGATAACATTTTTCATGTCGCCACCGATGAAAAAATAATCCATCTGAATATCTGCCTCGGTATAGATGTAGCTACCGTAGGCAGTGTCGTTGAACACCGCAGGACTGCCACCGGTGAGTAGTATCCCCCAACCGTTTGTCGATATGAGCAGTGGTATCGCTATCTTCATGTTTGCCTGATGGATATACTGGGTGGTGCCACGGTAGTTAAAGCTCCCCTCCTCATGCTGACCGAGACCGTACAAGCCCTCACCGTCCGCAAAATCAAGGTGAAGCCTTGTTTTGTACAGCACTATGTCGTCTATCGTTGTTGCCTCGGTCACGACGCGTTTTATGCCGTCTGCCGTCTCGACCTCCTTGACCTTGGTGTTCTCGTCCACCACCATCTTGGTGGAGACAAAGCGCTCAAGGGTGCGGCTGTCGTTTGCGCGCTCACTCAACAAAATATTACCGTTTGCGTCTTTGTAGCAAACCGACGAGGTTTTGCGGTCAATACAGATTTTGAGTTTTTGGGTGCAAAGGATAATTTCACGCTCGCCATCATCCAGAGAAAAGCTCGCGGAAATGCCATCGACGCAAAAATAGAGCGGCAGATCCGACGTCGGCTCCCCCTCTGTGACATACATCACACGGACGATGTCGTCGGCATAAACGCGCAACTGCATAACACCGCGCGCGGAATATAGTTTCACACCGGTGTCGGTTTTTTCTACCTGTGTTATGGTTGGCGATAATCTCGGGTTCACCTTTAGCATGGGGGTCTCCTTTGTTTTATTATTTGTTGGATATGATCGATGAAACACTGCGGTGAATTCCCCGAAACAGCCCTTCACCATTAGTCATTAGTCTGAACAGCTCTATCCCTTGACAGCGCCGGAGGTCATTCCGCCTATGATATAGCGTTGACCGAGCAGGTATACTATTATAACCGGGATGGAGGTCAGCACTATGTCGGCAAAGATTAGGTTCCATGCATTGCCGTTGCGGCTGAAAAACTGGTAGATAGCCATGGTCATGGGGAACATGGAGCTGGAGCTTGTGATATAAAGTGGTGTTAAAAAGTCGTTCCACACCGCCATAAATTGTAGGATAAAGCAGGTGACAAGTGCCGGTTTGAGCATCGGCGCGATAATCTGCACAAACAGACGTAGAGGGCTTGCGCCGTCAATAACCGCCGACTCGTCCAACTCGACCGGTATGCTGGATACAAAGTTGCGGATGGTGAATACACAAAACGGTATCATTGCGCTGATAAAGGTTATTATGATACCAAAATAGGTGTCGTTCAACCCTACCGCAATGAGCACACGCACCAACGTGACATAGTTGACCGGGAAGAAAAGACCGCATATTATAAAGTAGTAGACAAAACGGTTGAATTTAGTCCTGTTTCGGCTTGTGACATATGCCGCCATGGCGGCGGAGAAAACACCGACCGATGCCGCAACAACCGCATATAACATGCTGTTGGCAAAGCCCTGTATCAGCCGACCCTCCTCGATGACCTCGGTGTAGTTGGACAGCTGTATTTCGGTGGGCGGGAGGAGGTTCATGCGCGCCGCCTCATTCTTGGTTTTAAACGAGTTGACCACTGCGATGACAAACGGCATGACGATAAGTGCGCACAGGACGATAAAAAATGCCTGTCTTACTGCGGAAAGCGCAAACTTCTTTTTATTCATTATTGCTGTACCTCCTGTTTGCTCATGTTGGTGACGATGATAAGACCTACCGCAAGTGTAATGACAAGTAGCATGGAGTTGAATGCGGTCGCCATGCCATAATCACCGAGTGAATATAGGTCAAACGCATAGGTGGTCATGACCTCGGTCGCATGTCCCGGACCGCCGTCGGTGAGCACATAGATGATATCAAAGACCTTAAGACCGTAGGTGATGCCGAACACGAGGTTGATGGTGATAGCACCGCTGAGCATCGGCAGTGAGATGTGACGCAGACGTTGCCAAAAGTTCGCACCGTCAATCTCCGCCGCCTCATAATAGGATTTCGGTATGGTGGACAGACCGGCGATAAATATGGTCATGACATAGCCGATACCTTTCCATGCGTCGACGCCGAGGATGGTTCCCCAGACTATATTGGTGTCGGTCAACCATTTTTGCTGTAAAAAGTCAAGACCGACAAGTTCCAGAACGTTGTTTAAAAGACCGTTGCTGAAATCGAGGATAGAGGTGAAGAGAATACCCACGACAACATAGGGCAAAACCGCCGGCAGGTATAAAAAGGTTCGGTATATGTTTTTGCCGCGCATCTTCTCGTGCAGAACAACCGCCAAGAGCAGTGCCGGTATCAACTTGATTATGTTGGAAATGACCGCAAAGCGCAGGGTGTTAAAAATTCCGGCGCTGTAGTCCTTCTCGGAGGTTAAAATCTCGATATAGTTGTCAAAGCCGATAAAGCTTGTCTCCTCCACCGCTTTGACATGCCAGTCGGTGAAAGAGTAAAACACACCCATAATACTGGGCACGAGGAAAAATAGTATATACAGTGCGAGGGGAAAAAATAAAAAGTATACCGGATATATCTTGTTCTTTTTCATGTCGATGTCAATCCTTTCAATGGGCTGTTTTCTCAGCAAATTTTATGATATCTTGTGCCGTCTCGACGTCTTTCACATCGTTTAAGATAAGGTGAAGCCCTTTATGGGACAGATTTTCGAGGATGAGCGGCAGTTCCGCTACCTCGGGTGTTAGAATAAGTCGTTTGCCTGCTTTTTGTATCTTTTGGTGTGCCTCGATGAAATGGGAGGTCGGGGGTTGACCTGCCACCGCCGTCCACTGGATTGCATCAATCGACTTGATGGATAGCAGATGGTCGAGGTGCCGCAGTTGCTCCTGACCGTCAAGGTGGTAAAGAGTAGCGTCGAGATACTCCGACGTAGCGGTTAGCTCCGGCAGGACAAAGCGCTCAAAAAAGTCGGGCGATATCATGACCGAGAAGTCGCACTGTATCTGTGTGTGCCGTCCCGGGTGCCAAGTTTTCATCCAACCGTGTGCCGAGCCACCACCGTTATTTTTTTTGTTTATGGGAAAAAACAGATCCTGTGTCTTAATCCATGCACGGGTGATGACATCCAGTGCCTGTTCCACAAATTCGGGGTTGAGTATCAAATCCATCAACAGCGTATCGTTGCCACGTATCTCGGCAAGCGCGTCCACAATGCCACAGTTGCCGTTCATCCCTATCATATATTCCCCCATGCTTTTTTCGCACAGGGCACTAACAAAGGAGAGTTGTTTGTCAAGCTCGGGGCAGTTGTCGATGTCAAAATGCAGTTTTGATGCGTCCGGCTCATCAAGACAGGGGGTGAACCAGACACTGTCGGCGGTATAGTTTGCCTTACTGCCAAAATATGCGCAGTGGGCGGCGGTGCCGATATCGGCATAGTAGGTGGGGAATGCCTCACCGAAAAAAAGATGGTTTTTCATCACGGCAAGGAAGTGATTATAGACTATGTCGGGATTGGTAAAACGCTCCTCATTCGAGATATCCTCCCCGTCATAAGGGCTTTTATAATCCGCTTTTTCGTCCCTCACCGTTATGGACAGGTTGCATCGCTCGAGATAGTCCAAATTCCAAAACGCGTCAAAATGCTCTTTTATCCTATCAAAACTGCTGTGTTCAAACATGATTTCTCCTAATTTTAATGTGCGAGTTTCGTCGCAAGTGCAATTATTTCATTCGCCTGCTCGACACTTTCCATCTCCGGCAGGTTTATATGCAGACCCTTGTGGGAGAGGTTTTCCAATAAGAACGGAACCTCCTCGACATTCGGTCCGAGTATCAAACCTTTGCCGGCGCTTTGTATCTTTTGGAGCGATTCGATAAAGTGAGATGTTGGCGGCTGACCTGCCACCGCCGTCCATTGGATATTGTCGATGGTCTTGACCGACAGGATAAAATCAAGGTGGCGCAGTTGCTCCTGCCCGTCGAGGTGATAGGAGGTGGCGTCCAGTGCCGCCGATGTCTCAATTAGCTCCGGCAGGACAAACTGCTCAAAAAAATCGGGCGATATCATGACCGAGAAGTCACACTGTATCTGTGCATGAGAGCCGGGGTGCCATGTCTTCATCCAACCGTGGGTAGAGCCACCGTCATTGTTATCCTTGATGGCGTTGAAAAAGTGGGGCTGGGTTGCAATCCATGCGGCGGTGACCTTTTTGACCGCCTCACTCACAAAGTCCTCATCGGTTATCATGTCCATCAACAACAAGTCGGTGCCGCGAATTTCCGCAAGGGCATCGACAATGCCACAGTTGTCGTTCATGCCGACCATGAACTCACCTTTACTGCGGCGGCTGATCTCTTTCATAAAATTCAGCTGCTCTTCAAAAGAGGGGCAGTTGTCTATGTCAAATTTTAAGAGTGACGCGTCCGGCTCATCTATCGCGGTCTCAAACCAGACGGTGTCTCGAGAATAGTTAGACTCACAACCAAAATATGTGCAGTGACCTGCCGTGCCGAAATTGGAATAAAATACAGGGAACCCCTCGGCGAGGTAGACATTGTTCCTTGTCGCCGCCAAACACCGCTCGTATACATAGTCGACATTCATATATGTATCTTTAGTTGAAACATCGACACCGTCATAACGGCTTTTATACGCATTATTGACGTTTGGCACCGTTATGGCAAGATTACAGCGTTCATGATAATCCTTGTTCCAAAACGCTTCCATATGCTTTTTTGTCTTTTCAAAATTGTACTGCTCGAACATCTTCACTCCTTGGCTATTTAAAAGGCAATGTCGGCAAGTTGTTTTATCAAGCCGACACTGCCTTACAGTTGTTATGCTATATTAGAATTATTCCCAATCGGGGTTGCCCATAACCTCGGCTGTCTCAGCACGGAAGGTGTCAAGGTTTTGAAGGACTTGGTTTGCCTCCATGTCGCCCTGGCAATATGCAATCAGGTCGGCGCCGAAAGGCATCCAGTAGTCGTTGGTGTACAGTGTACCGGTCTGCATAACAGATACGGCCATCTTGTTCGGATCTATTGTCTCCATAAACGCCAGCTCCTCCGGTATCCAGTTCTGGACGACGTCGGTGTCGGTTACGTGAAGGTTGGTATAGACGGAGTTGTCGAGGATCTCTTGTAGGCTCTCGGTGGTGGTGACAAAATGGAACCACTCGCGCACAAGCGCCTCATTCTCGGTGCCTTTGTAGCCGAACATGGTCGGTCCAACCGGGTTGGTCGGGAAGTGGGTGTTGTCGCCCAGCGGAATTAAGAACAGACCAAACTCGTCCTCGGTGCCGGTTTCATCCTGAAGTTGTTTGATAAAGCCGGAGTTTGCAACGGTCATTGCAGCGTTGCGGTCCGCCATCTCGTTGATCATGTTTGCACTGCTTGTGCCGATCCAGTCAGGACCCATGTAGCCAAGATCGGATATCTCTTTGAACTGACCGAGAACCTCTAACATCTTCTCGTTATCTGCAAAAGTTGCGGTGTTGTTGTTGAGGGAGTCGTACAGACCGGGGGTGTGCTCCTCGTAAACGGGACCAATCTGGAAAAACGGGAGCTGATGTTGCCAGGAGTCGGCACCCGGCATGAACCACGGGTAGGTGATGCCGGTCTCGGCTACTGCCGCAAGAACGGTCATGAACTCTTCATAGTTGGTGGGAGCGGTGAGACCCAGCTCGTCGAACATGGTTTTGTTATAGACAAAGACATACTCGGGGGAGTTGTGCCAGACATGCAGACCGTAAAGTTTGCCGTCTACCATACAACCGACCTGACGTGTCTCCGGCATAACACTCTGCCATTCCTCACCCGAGAAGTCTATCAGGTATTCTTCCGGGTCGCCGATAACCTGCGTAATAGCGGTGGCGTTGGATTGAATCCAGAATACGTCTGCCATGGTGGCGGTGGAAAGTTTGGTGCTTAAAAGGTCGAAATACTGCTCACCTGCCATAACCTGCAGGTCGACGGTGACATCGTACGTCTCTTCAAAACGGTCGATGGTCTCATCGTAGTAGGTCTCCATCCAACCGGATGAAACAAAGATGCTCAGCTCGTCGCCGGCAAAGTCGGTAGATGCGGCCTCTTCGCCGCCCTCTTCTGCGGGTGCTGCGGACTCCTCAGCAGCGTCGGCAGCAGGTGCTGACTCCTCTGCAGGTGCGGAGCTACAGCCGGCGAGCAGCGAAAGGCTGAGCACGAGGCTGAGTGCGATGTAAAGTAAACGTTTTACTTTCATGTTATATTTTCCTCCATATTATGCGACGTCCTTTTGACATCGCTATGTTGTTGATTATATATCATAAATCAAAAATAATCTATACACATTTTTAACATAAATTTGCACTTATTTTACTAATGTGATATAATGAACAAAAAAGTGGAGAGTTTTTCATGAAGATAACCAAAAAACATAGGTTGCAGTCCCGATTCTTCCTGTTTTATTTTGGACTTTGCAGTGCAATCATAATAATGTTTTTCGCTTTTTTTTATAGCTTTTCCTTAAACACACTACAAAATGAGGTTAACAACTCACTGGAGGCAAACCTTGCATCATTGATGGAGCAGTGTGGTTTTGAGGTTGAAGAGATGGACTCCGTTTCGGTTAATATACAGTACAGTATGGGGGCGCGCAATCTGCTGGACTCGGCAGAGCTGGACGTGACAAAGCTCAACCGGACCGAATTCTCCGACCTGTGTATCACTCTCAACGGCACCGAGGGTAAAGCGGATTTGTTTTATCTCTATGATTTTAATGACAATGTGATCAGTTTCAGCAGTTTTGTGCAGGTTTCCCCCTATAATCCCGAAGATAAACCGTGGATAGAGACGACACAGACCACAGGTGGAATAAAATTGCTCGGCGTGCCCGAGACCGGCAAAAATCTAATAAGTCAGACAAACGTGCAGGTGCCTTACATTTCGCTCTTTCGAGCTTTTTTTAACACCTACGGTGAACAGGTGGGCGCCCTTGAGGTGGCAAAGACCTGCAAATCGATATTCTATCCGGTATTCTCCTTTTTAACCTCACAACAAAATGAGATGGAGATTTTTGTCTATAATTCCGCCGGAGATATGCTCTTCCCCTATGATTTAGATGGGGAGGAAACTCCATATGACTACTTCACCCTGATTCAAAACACGCCGACCAACTTTGTCTATAATAACGAGGTGACCGCAAGGGATGAGGTGATAGTACACTTCACCGATGATTTTACCGACTGGAGATATGTTGCGGTTCAGGACCGAGACACCGTGATGGAGCCGGTCGACAACCTTACTTTTTTTGTGGTGATAGCTATAGTAATATCGCTTGTTCTGTTGGTTGGGCTAACCTATTTTATGACCTACTCTCTACTGCGACCTATCCGAGCGTTGCAGAGCAATATTCAAGGCACTCAACTCGACACCCTGTCGGAGGGGGCGGACTCGCTCGGCAAAAACAGCTATGTGGAGCTTGATATCCTCAACGATACCTTTTATCAGATGCGACAAAACCTAAAAACCTCTATGTATGAGCTTATCGAGACGCGTCAACAGGAGCAAAAGTCACGATTTTTAGCGTTGCAAAGTCAGATAAATCCACATTTTTATTTTAACATGCTCGCCAGTGTTATAGTGCTCGCCGAGGATGGAAAAAATGATGACGTGGTCGTCATCTGTCGAAACATGTCCTCCATGATGCGATATATTTCCGACACGGTGGAGCGCCCTGTCAAGCTCGGTCAAGAGATTGACTATGTTAAAAAATTTTTGTACTGCATGAAGGTTCGCTATCAGAGCAGTCTCTCCTACGAGATAGACATCGACCCCGAGCTGTTGCGTCAGTCGGTGCCACGATTGTTAATTCAGCCGATAGTGGAGAATGCGGTCAAGTACGGGACCGAGACAGACCCACCCTGGAACTTCTCCATAAAAGGATATTCCAAAGGAGACGGTTGGATAATCGAGGTAGAAAACAGCGGCACCGGCTTTTCAAAGCAAGCGCTCGAAAAGATAAGGGAGCGAATAAAAAATGCCGACACGGAAAAAGGCATACCGGAACTGCGCATCGAAGGGCTCGGGACACTCAACGTCTATCTGCGGTGGAGGCTTTTTTGCGGTGAAGATAGCATATTTGAGGTGGAGAATACCGAGCAAGGGCACGCCAAGGTGAGCATAGGGCGAAAGAATTTCGGTGAGGATTTAAAGAGTGAGGAGTTTGTAGATGAATCAGGCATATAAAGTTGTAGTAGCGGAGGATGAGGAGCTCCAGATGGAGAGCCTTGTGCGCAAAATACACAAGACCGATCTCGGATTTCAGGTCATCGGCAGGGCGGCAAACGGAGTGCAGGCGCTGGAGCTTGTTGAAAAGCACATGCCGGATCTGCTCATAACCGATATCAGGATGCCGACCATGACCGGCATTGAGCTGATAGAAAATCTATCGACGTATTACCCCTTTGTGCATGTGGTTATAATAAGCGGATTTTCCGACTTCAACTATGCCAAAAGTGCTATAAAGCATGGTGTGAACGACTATCTTTTAAAACCGGTGGATACCGATGAATTAATAAACGCCCTGCGCAACATTCGCCACAAGTTGAACCTGCAAAAAAGCGGTGAGGAGCTTGCCGATTATTCCGCCACCGTTTCAAAGGAGGAGGCGGTTATCATCCTACACGATCATATTGCAAAAAACTATAAAAGCGAAATAAACCTCAACCGCCTTGCGGAGTCTATCCACTACTCACCGAGCTATTTGACGCGTCTGTTCCTGCAAAAATACAACATGCCACCGCAAAAATACATTATACAACTGCGGGTCAAAAAGGCGCAAACTCTCCTTTTGCGAACCCCTCCTTTATCTATAAAGCAGATTGGGGAAGAAATTGGCTATCCCGAGCAAGGATATTTCAGTCGCATCTTTAAAAAGACAACCGGCATGTCACCGCTTGACTATAGGGCGAGCACAATGAATTGACTTTGAAACACACATGTGTTATTATATAGCAAAACAAAAGCCAAGAGGTAAAACATGAGCGAGCAGATGACCGTCAAACAGCGACTTTTAAACTCTATAAAAGGGCGTGAGGTTGACCGCATACCCTTTTCCCCTTTCCTTGCCTACTATTTTGAACATCTCCCGAAAGAGGTGCAGGCAAAAGGGCAGCTCACATATATGAAAGAGATAAATGCCGACCCCCTACTGCGTGGATTTGTCAACCTTTTTGATGTTAAATACAACAACTGCGAGTTTAGTTGTGAAACTAAAGGGGAGTATCGTTACAGTCGATATACAACAAAGTTCGGCAACCTTGAATTTCGCCACAAGTATTCACCCGGCGGTGATTCGTGGTTTTTGATAGACCACCCTGTCAAGGATGTCGAGGGGCTGAAAATCCTCGAGTATATTTATGAGAACATGACGTTTGAAGATAAACTGTGCGAATTTGAAGCCGAGTATAAAAAGCTCGGGGAGGAGGCACTTATCCTGCCTGTCATCGGTGCGATGAACAAGACCGCCTTTCAATCTTTGGTGGAGCATTGGTGCGGCACCGAGGATTTGACCTATCTTTTATACGATAACCCCGACGAGGTGGCACAGTGCCTGTCGGTCATGAAAGAGCGCGACCGCGAAACGGTGGAAATAGCGGCAAAATCCTGCGCCGATGGCTTTATCTTTTGGGAGGATTCCTCCACCACAAACATCAATCCGGACATGTTTTTAGAGTACACAAGACCGGAGATAGACCAGTGGGCGGATATATTGCACGGCAGTGATAAACTTCTTGTCCACCACGCCTGCGGTCACCTTAAAGACCTTATGTCCGGCATATCCGGCAGTAAAATAGATGCCATTGAGTCGCTCAGCCCACCCCCGACCGGCAACATAGAGCTGTTTGACGCGCGCGACAAACTTCGTGATGATCTCGCGATTATCGGCGGTATCGAACCGGTTTTTTTGCTCGATAGCTCCATGGAGGAGTTAAGAGAAACGGTCGTCGGTATTTTAGAGCGTATGAAAGGCACACGTTATATCCTCGCAAACTCCGACAGTTGCCCACCTTTTGTTGAGGTGGAAAAGTTCAAAATGATTGCAGAGTTGACAAGAACAATAAGGTAACAAAACAATAAGGTAAAAAAACAGAAAGGAATTTTTTATGTCAGTATTAGTTGCAGGCGGTGCCGGTTATATCGGCAGTCACACGGTGGTGGAGCTTATCGAGGCGGGCTATGACATTGTCATGGCGGATAATCTGTATAACTCCTGCGAGGAGGCGGTCGCGAGGGTTCGCGAGTTGACCGGCGTTAACTTCCCGTTTGAAAAATGCGAGCTTTGTGATATCGAGGCGGTGGATAATCTTTTTGCAAAATATCCCGACATTGACTCGGTCATTCATTTCGCCGCACTCAAGGCGGTGGGCGAGAGCGTGGCGAAACCTATTGAATACTACACAAATAACCTCACCTCCACCCTCAATCTGCTCACCTGCATGAGGAAATACAACGTGAAAAAGATTGTTTTCTCCTCCTCTGCTACGGTATACGGCAATCCTGCGACGGTCCCTATCACCGAGGATTTCCCTTTATCCGCCACCAACCCTTATGGGCAGACAAAGCTGATGGTGGAGCATATGCTCACCGACACAGCCTACTCCGACAAGGATTTAAAGGTAGCGCTTCTGCGATATTTTAATCCGATAGGCGCACATAAGAGCGGCAGAATAGGCGAGGACCCGTCCGACATACCGAACAACCTTGTCCCCTATATAGCACAGGTTGCGGTCGGCAAGCTCAAAGAGCTGTCGGTATTCGGCAACGATTATGACACGCCGGACGGCACCGGAGTGCGCGATTATATCCATGTCGTGGATCTCGCAAAAGGTCATGTCGCGGCACTGAAAAAATTAGATGATACACAGGGCGTTTTTGTCTGCAACCTCGGGACCGGCAACGGCTACTCCGTCCTTGACGTGGTAGGGGCGTATGAAAAGGCGAGCGGCAAGGCAGTTCCCTATAAAATAATGCCCCGTCGCCCCGGTGACATCGCCGTCTGCTATGCCGACACCAAAAAGGCGCGTGAAGAACTGGGCTGGGTGGCACAATACGGCATTGAGGAGATGTGTGCCGACAGCTGGAGATGGCAAAGCGGCAACCCGAACGGGTATGTAGAGTAGAGACCAATATAACATAAAGGGACATGGATTTCCATGTCCCTTTATTTATAGCCTACATCAACCCACTGAGCTCCTCCTGCTTCATCACCAACAGCATCTGATTTTTGACAACGTCTCGCACCACACTGCGTGCACTTTTGTTGATTTTGATAACGTCCTTTATCGATATAAAATCCCTGTTCACAAGTCCGGCGGCGATATCGGTTATCGAGCCGTTAAGATCGGTGTCAATGAGGTCGGTCATGCCGTTTCGTTTGTCCGCCCTACTGCCGTTTGTAATGCCGAGCCGCGTTGTTGTAAACTTATATAACCTACTGTCAATGAAAAACCGCAGATAATATTTACCGGAGGGGATGTTTGAGAACAAAAACCTCCCGTTATTTCCATCTGCATCCGGTGCGGTAAAAACAGCATCCACAACGCGTAGTTCCTCATCCAAAAGGGCGACGCCGGTGTCGTTTATATTCGCATCACCCTCCTCATACAAGCCGTCACCATCGCCGTCGAGGAACACAACACCGCCGATACGCACCGTCCCCTCGTCTGGCTTTTCTATCTTTATGCCCACCTTTTCCGGCTCGACGGCGAGCAGTTGTTGCACAGCGCCCTGTTCATCTTTATAGGCGACATTCGCCGCAAAGGAGTTCCACGCGACGCTATCCTCCGAAACCCCTATGGGCACTATGGCGTTGACGTCAATCTCTAACGAGCGTGAGGGTTTGAGCGTGACATTTTCCGCCTTGATGCGAAAGGCGCGCAGTGTTGTTATATCGTCCGGCGGCACATTTTTCCAGTTGTTATCGACACCGATGACATTGAAGTTGCCGCCAAATCGCACCGGATTGACCGAGGTGGAATATTGAATTTTTATCCCGACTTCGGAATTCTCCGGCATCAGTTTTGCGCTCACCTCGCTGATGGTGTAGACCGCGAACTCACTCCTTCGCACCGAGCCGGTCAATATGACACCGGTATCCCCGACATAGGGCAGTATGTCCACCACCTCGGGGCTTATAAGCTCGGCGTTGCCGGTGTTTTTGACCGTTATTTTATATCGCAGTTTGCCGCCGTCGTAGGTTCTGCCGACCGATGGCTCCTCCATATAAGCCTCATCCAACGCGCCCATAATCAATTTATTGGACGATACGCTGACAAAGAATATCACGGTGCCGGACACGGTGTTGCTCCTGCAAAGCTCACCCAAGGCAGACGGCGGAGCAATGCCGTATTCGTCGAGATGCACATCATATCCCGAGGCAGGCACACCGACACTGTCGGAACAGCCGAGCACCCCATATGCCATAATACCTCCCAGAGCGTCATATTTCACCGCCGCATCAAAGGCAATATTTATCACCGCAAGTTGCCGAAATGAATAGGCATACGCCCCCACAAAACTGAATTTAATCAGCGTTTCGTTATCACCCGTGAAATTCTCCACCACCTCGGCCGGGGGCACGGGCGGTGAAATACTGCCGAATATATCATTGAATCGTATGTCAAGACCGCCTATATATGTCAACTCCTTTGGAATTAGCACCGCCACTATCGGATTTTCAAGACGGGAGTGTATACAGGCGATGTTGAGATTGTATCTGATTTCATCACTCGGCTTTATATCGTTCCTGCCGCCTATGTCGGAGGATAACCTCGGTCGTAGGACGCACACATCGTCCACTATGGTAGCTTTTAATTTTAATAGATTTTGATCTGCACCGTCAATCTGATAGTCAAGGTCAAGGCGACAGGACATCTCGGACGGCACCGGTGTATCACCCTCTACAATGCCGTAGAGGGTGCAGTTACTACGACTCCTCACCCCAATTCCGAGCGATGGGAACACCCAGCGCAGCGAGACTAAATACTCCCCCTGCCCTAAAAAACTATCGGTGTTCACCGTGCTGTTCGAGTCGGTGTTGTACGGACCGAGCACACCGAGCGTATTGTTGGAGGTCTCATACTCTATAGTATACTGCATCGAGATATTTTCTTTTATTGCACCGATATAAAACGAACCGGTGGTAAAGCGATAGCAGCGCATCTCTTCCGGCAGGAGTAACTGCATCTCCGGCAGGTTGATTATCCTGTTGCCGGCGTTTTCCACCCGTGCACGGTAGCAGATATATTCACTCGGCAGGGTATAGTCCGGTCCGTACAGTGTCAACTTCGGGTCGTACAGAGCGTCGGCGGTGGTAATGACGTTCTGCTCGCTACCCATCTCCACCGAGTTTATTCGATATAGCACGGTGGTGGTTAGCTCGGCGCCAATATTTACCTCAAGCGATACGTTCGCCCTGTAGATAAACTGATATTTTTGCCCCTTGTAGGAGGCAAGGTCGAACGTTAACAGATTATTTGAGATGACACCGGTCACACCGTCCCTTGATTTATCCTCAAAGCGTGAGGATTTGTCATATCCGACGACCGCATATGTACCGTCCAGTGTGATGAAGTCGTTGCCGGTGCACTCAAAGCGTAGATTTTGCACCGTCACACCGAGATCGCCTATGTTTTCAAAGGTGACGCGATAATAAATCTCACTGCCGGGAGATGGGGCGGACGAGGGGAGAATTATCTCCTTTGATATCACATATTCCGCAACTGCGACAAGGGTGATATTCACCACCGAAGTGGTTGTCTTAACACCGTTGATAAACAGCTCTGCCTCACATGCGAAAACGGTGTTGTTGAGCGTGCTCGTTGCAAAACCGGCATTAACATCCAGCCGCACGGCAACGCCGAGGTCCTCGACGGCGCCGAGACCGAACACCACCGTTTTACCGTTTTGTTCCTCCACCTCCTGCACTGTCCTTATCGGCGCGCCATAACTGCCGAGTGATGCTTCTATATAATTAGGTAGAAACATCTTTATCTCGGCATTTTCGATTGCCCCCTGAACGCCACTGAATGAGGCATCAACGCTCAGATTGAATCGCGTCTCATAGTTGACACTCTGCATGTCGGATTGGATTGAAATTGTAGCCATACTATTAACACCTTTCGTTATAATACCATTCACCTATATAATATGTTTTTGATGTAAATATTAACACTAAATTTTGCTTATACATATAATATGTTAAAAGACTAATACATGGAGCGGGTAGCGAGATGAGTATATTATCAAAATTATTTAAAAGGAAAGAAAAAGGTGTATCACCGATAGCGGAGCAGACGAAGAAAAAGGACACCGTAAAAACATTGCCGGATGAGATAGTCGAGCTGTACGAGAACATAGAGCGATTGCAACGCAGCAACTTCAACCCTAAGTTTGACGATTTTGCAGAGACGGCAGAGGAGATTTTCAAGGTCGTTCGGGAGATGAATATATTAAAGGAACTCAAAGAACGACTGCCCGGCATTTTAAATGACAAGACCTTTGCACGTATATTCACAGCGTTGACCGAAACGGTGGAAAAACATTCGGTGCTTATAAAGGATATGGAGTCCCTTTTTAAGGAGGAAAAAAAGCTCACCGACGAGATAATGCAGTTTTCTAAATCGGCAAGCGATATGAGCAACCGTTTTCGCCTTTCCCCCAACTGGGAGGGGAAAAAGCCCCAAATGATTGCCCTCGGCAGGCAACTCGATGCACGCCGAGAGGAGCTACTGAAATCGGAGAACACGCTCA
This sequence comes from uncultured Oscillospiraceae bacterium, assembly GCA_964369965.1. Taxonomy (GTDB): domain Bacteria; phylum Bacillota; class Clostridia; order Oscillospirales; family Ruminococcaceae; genus CAYJBH01. The sequence goes on along the minus strand of CAYJGF010000016.1, from coordinate 24,183 downwards.
CCGAGCAGCTGCGTGAGATGCAAGACGACCTTGCCTACTCTCACGAGATGTTCTGCTCCGGCGCCGAGGGAATATCATCCTATATTAAAAAGAATTTAAAGTTGTAACACAACAAAGGCCGCTGACATAGTATATAATACGCAAACAAATTAACAAGGAGACACATTATGTCAATGCCAACCATCCCAACCATCGATCCTTCCATCAACATCACAAGAGATGATTCTATAAATATAATCCTTTCTTCCATAGGTATGGAGGAGCTGAGCCTTGCACACATCGTCAACGCAGAGGCGGAGAAAATCCAGTTCGCTCTCGGCACCCTCGAGACCTCAAACGGCGCCGCAAGCCTTGAAGATATCATAACGGTCAACAACACAGCGAAAAAAATGCTCCGTGACGTTATCAAAAACCAAATGCTCATAGGCATGAAGATGGAGGACACCGTCGAGCTCGCCGAGATGGTATTCGCCAAAGACAATGAGACCCCGTCCGAGCCCACTCCGGCGGCCGCTCCGGTAGTAGAGGAGCCGGTAGCACAGGCCTAATAGCATAACATCCTTTGCCTGAATTAATGGGGTTGTATGATGTAATGCAACCCCATTGATATATAAGGATAGTCAAGTAATTGACTATACAATCATCGAAGGAGATTTTACCATGTCAATGCCAACAATTCCGAACTTAGATCCCTCAATCAACATCACTACGCAGGACTCTATCAACATCATTTTGTCCTCTATAGGTATGGAGGAACTCAGTCTCGCACACATTTTGAACGCGGAGGCAGAAAAAATCCAGTTTGCTCTTGGCACCCTTGAGACCGCCGACGGTGCCGCCACACTCGATGATATCATCGCGGTCAATACATCGGCAAAAAAGATGCTACGTGACGTTATTAAAAATCAGATGCTGATAAGCATGAAGATGGAGGATACCGTCGAGCTGGCACAGATGGTGTATGATCAATCAACCGCCGAAACACCGGAATAAAACACAAAGTGAAAACACAAAAAAATGCCTGCTGAAATGTTAGACAAAATCAGCAGGCATTATTTATAGAGGAGCAGGGAGATGGGTAGGTTTAAAAGATTTTTTCAGAAAAAGAATAGAAATGTCGCAAATATTAGCCTCTTTATCATCTTCGCCGTTTTACTTATACAATCGGCAATCCTAATATTTTTAAAGGGGGCGGGTTCCGTTTCGCTTGATCAGTTAGACACCGTCTTTCGCACGACGATGAGCTCTATCTTTGGTTTCTTCATGAGCTCTTCGGCTATAAAAAAGTCGGAAAAAATGCAAAGCAATATCACGGACGAGCCAAGAAAAATAGGTTTTTCCGCCAATGCTACCGCAACACAACCACAGGCATCGTTAGCATCGGAATATGGCGAACCTCTTGTTCCGAGTGATGTTGTACAGAATGTCGGCGCCTCGCAGAATAGTGCACCTCAACCGAAAATACAATACAATCTGCAGGTGATAATATTAACATCGGTCTGTCTGTTTTGTCTTTTGATAATGATAACGGTGCGATATTTCAGCGGCATTGTGGCAGAGGGCAACAACACCATCATAACCCTCTCACTCTACCGTGATTTTATCTCCGGCAGTGTCGGGGCAATAATCGGTCTTGCACGCTCGGGTGATTAGGCGAGCCCTATCACCTGTGCTATCACCACCGCGACTATGCCGAGCAACAACAGCGAGGCAAAAATCTTGCCGATAAATTTCAGCCAACTGACATAGCTGAGCTTTAACATGCCGAGACCGCTCATCAAAAGACCGGAGGTGAACCAGAACATGTTGGAAAAGCCGTCGCCTATCTGATAGGCGAGCACCGCCGTCTGACGACCTACCCCGAGGATATCGGCGATGGGCACCATGAGCGGCATTGCAACAACCGCCTGACCGGAACCGGAGTTGATAAACATGTTGATAAAGGTTTGCACCAGCACCATGAGTCCTGCGGATATCTCGGTTGAGACCGATAGAAGCGGCAGGGTGGAATAGTAGATGATGGTATCCATAATCATGCCGGAGTTCAGCACCACGACGATGGTGTTAGCAAAGGATACCAGCAGTGCCGCAAGCACCATCTCTTTTGCGCCGTCCACAAAGGCGGTGGCGATGTCGCTCGCCCTCATGCCGTAGACTATGCCGGCGATGACACCCATTATCAGGAATACGGTGGCACTTTGGGTCATGAAAAAGCTAAAGAACATTGCGCCGATGATAAGAAATGCTATTGACAGGGCGAAAACCACCAAAACTGCCTTGTGACGGCCTGACATGACCACCTTTTCCGGATCTTTGATATTTTCAAAGCTGTATTTTATGCCGAAGGTCAGTGACTTTTCCGGATCTCTTTTGACCTTTCTTGCATAGCTTATTAAAAATGCGCCTGCAATGCAAAGAGCTATTACAAAAAAGATAACACGAAACCACATGCCGGACAGGTACGGTATCTGCGCAATCTCCTGCGCAATGCCGAGGTTGAACGGGTTAATAAACGCTGCGCCGTAGCCTATATTGGTGCCGATAACCGGTATAGCGATACCGACCAGCGCGTCGTATTTCAGTGCAATCATCAGGCTGATTAAAAAGGGTGCAAAGACCAGCGACTCCATCGACATTCCGAAGATAGCGGCACATAACGCAAAGAAGGTGAGCAGAAGGAATATCAGCACCTCCTGTCCGCGACCAGATTTAAACTTGACTATAATCTTCGCCATCAGTGCCTCGATAGCGCCGGTCTTATTGACAACACCGAAGCCACCGCCGATGAGCAGTAAAAACCCGGATATGCTCGCCGCACCGATAACGCCTTTATGAAAGGATTGTAAGAAATCCCACGGGTTAACCGGTGTGCGCTCGATAAACTCAAAACTGTCCGCGACGACACTCTCTCGTCCCGTGACCGGGTCGACGGCGCGCTCAAACGAGCCGGCAGGGATTATGTAGGTCAACACCATAGCCACCACACCGATGGCTGCGATTAGTATCAACGGGTGCAGACCGCCACCGGTCTTTTTCTTTTTAGTATCCATAGATTTACCCCTTTTAAAAAGATTTGTTTTATCTAATTATACCAGTTGATTTTTTTGTTTGCAAATAAAATTGTGAATTTTGTGTGATATTACAAATAAACATAAAATATCTCCTCATCATTCATCATCCGCAACATATGCCGACGCTCTTTATAGTCCGGCATAAAGGAGGATAGCATGGCATAAAACCGCTTTGAATGGTCGGCGTGTTCAAGGTGACAAAACTCATGGAGCACCACATACTCGATACAGCAAATCGGGGCAAATATCAGCCTTTTGTTAAGCGTAATAGCGGCGCGTGACGGCGAACAGGAGCCCCAGCGCGACGACATGTTTTTGGCTTTGAGTGTCGGTGTTTTCAGGTTGTATTCCGATAAAAGCGGGAATATCTCCCGTGCAATTTTCGTGAATATCTCGGCACACTGTCCGGTCAAAAAATCAGCTAAAAGTCGGGCTTTTGCATCATAATCGTCGGGGGTGAGAGTGCATATACACAGATTATCGCCGTCAAGAAAGACCCTTTCACACCGCTCGCTGATGACCGTTATATTCCTATTTATCCCGAGAAAAGGGAATACCTCGCCGTTTTCAAGGCGAAGTGGTGTTTTTTTTTGCTTTTTTTGAAATTCATCAAGATGGTGCAGGATATACTCCGCCTTGGATAGGATAAACTCCTGTACCCTTTTTATAGGCACACGTTCCCCTGCCGACACCGTGATACTGCCGTCGGGGCGAATTCGCAGGTTGATATTCTTGACGCGCTTGCGGACAAGGTCATAACAGATTGTCCTGCCGTTATATTTGACCGTTTGAGTTGACATTTTATACCTTGCAGATGAATTTGATTATATTTTTTTGATCGGCATCGGGGTTGAGTTTGTATATCTGCTGTGTGATTTTCTCTATTGCTTTACCTGTGGAAATCTCCCTTGCCTTGTCAAAAACCTCCTGACCCCAATAATCCTCCACCCGACAGAACATACCGGACGACCAACCGTATTCCTCGCCATACCTATTGCGTTTTTGCGCCGCACCGCACATGGTGATGTACATCTTCATCTGTAGCTCGACTATAGCTCGCTCGTATTTGGAGTTGTCAGCCTTAGGGACATCCAACAACTTTTTTATTGCATGAGTCGGCAATGCGCCCTTTTCGCTTAAAAGGTCGTATATTTGTTTTGCGTAGCTGCTGATATTACCATCGGCATAGTCCTCGTGCAGGTCGGTATTCCCTCGTCTTGCCGCTAAAAAATAGGGATACCACTCCTTGGTGATGTAGCCGCTCTTTTTAAAAAATAATTTGGCATAGGCTATGTCGGACTGCTCATTTAAAACCCTGATGCGCCACTCCCACGGGTCGGTCTCGGGGTCACCGGTGTGCCAACAGATTGGAGTGTCGTAGGGTGCCGTCTCTTTCCAACCCCAACCGATTAGGGAAAAGATGCCATCACTGTTAGAGCCACCCATGGAAAAACCACAGCGCCGCATAGCGGATTTAAAGTCGGTGTAGTTGTAGATTTTGATCATAGCAAACTCCTTTATCAGCTCTTAGGTTTTAGCTAACAAAATATCAATGCAATCCGCAAAACCCTCTCCGCTCTCATACCGTGCAACATAGGATGGGTGGTGGGTTAGGGTTTTTAAAAACGGTTTTATGTTGGCGACGGCGCAGGAGTGGGGGAAATATTCAAACATCGGCTCGTCGTTCGGCGAATCACCGAAGTATAGCACCTTGTCCTTGATGTCCTCCTCACTGTGAATTTCCTTTAAAAATAATCTTGACATGGAGAGTTTGTCATACTCCCCAAACCATGCGTTGACATGAATGGAGCTTATCTTGGCGACGGCACCATGGGCGGTGCAGACATTTTTTATGCGCTCGGCAGCGTCCAACCCGAGATGAGGCGGTTCCTCACAAAAGTCTATCGCAAGGTCGTATATACGTGAAAATTGATCCTTTGCCACACGGCAACCCGGCACCTCGTCAAGGCAGGCTTTTTTAAGCTCTTCAATACGGGAGGTTATGTCACCGGATGCAACCTCGGGGTGGTAAAAGGTCTTTCGCAGTCCCTCTTGCATATAAAACACAAACGCACCGTTCTCGCCCACCACCGCATCTACCGGCCACTGACGAACGATAAGGTCACACCAACCGGCAGGTCGACCGGTCACCGGAATTACTCTATATCCCGCATCGTTAAGACGCCAAAGCGCACCATATGCCGCCGCCGATAATCTGCCGTCGGTGGTTATGGTGTCGTCAATGTCGCACATGACATATTTTATGCCGCTCTTGACACTTCCCGATATCTCACTAAACTGTTTCATCTTATTTGTTTTCGGTTGATATTCTGCAAAAATATTTATCTAACATCCTCACTGGATGGTAGGATAGTTTGGATTTGCGCAGTCCCTCGTCGTCGCTGTCATCCTCACGATTGATATAGATAACCTCGTTTGTCACAAACTGTCGCGCAAACTCACGCACGATAAAGGGGTAACTGCCGTGATAGTTCATGTCCGCCTTTTCAATATGCACAAAAAGAGTGTCGTGCACTACCTCGCCGACCGCAAAGCTAACCATCTTGCCATCTACCGTGACAAAAATGCCGTCCATGCCGAGCCTTGTAAAATTGTCTAATACTAATAATGCCGCCTCATACTCGGAATAAAAGGAGGGGGGCTTTTCTCGCGTGTCGTTCTCGGTGAAAAACTTTAAAAAGTCGACAACGCGCGAGATGTTGCCCTCATCTACAATGTGCACCTCGTGGTTGGGATTTTCCTTAATAAAACGGTTAATGTGGTTGCGCTGACCACCGTATTTTCGACCGGCAAGCGCTTTTATTTCATCCGCATTGTAGATATAATCGCTCCATTTGCGACGATAGTTCATCTCGGCATTTGTGTAACGGGTTTGCATCTCGTCGACATATTCCGGCGGTATGCATATAAAGGTTACCTCACTGCATTTCCCGTGCATCTGTTCACAAAATATGTCCAGCGCCTCGTTCAGCACTCGCCCTATCGGGAGTAGATACTCATGCCCCGTCTCATGTGCAACTCGCATAAAAGCACACCCATCGTGAAACGCCACCTCGGAATTGAGCGTTTTGCTCCACATAAATAAAGACGCCACAGTGTACTCACAAGCACCATACGGTGTTTTGTCAAGATGTTGTTTAAGCCGCACAGCGTTGTCGGCATCAATAGGGTTAAAAGACAGCATATCTAAAACCAATCCGTAAATTCTCGTAAAAACAACACCACACCGCAGACCAGCCGCAAGGTGGTGTTGTCCTTTATTGATTATACACATATAATATTGATTTGTCAAATTCTATTGCATCGCCAGGACATGTTTTTTATGTAATCTCATTTTATCGGACAGCATCGCTATAAACTCCGAGTTGGTGGGCTTGCCGCGCAGATTGTGAATGGTGTAGCCGAAATAGCTGTTGAGCAGTTCCACATCGCCTCTATCCCATGCAATCTCGATTGCGTGACGGATTGCACGTTCCACACGTGAGGCGGTGGTGTTGTTCTTTTTGCCGATGGAGGGATAGAGCTGTTTTGTGACACACCCGATAAGCTCCTGATCATCGGTCACCATCATAATGGCATCACGCAGAAATTGATAGCCGCGAATGTGCGCCGGCACACCTATCTGATGTAACATATCGGTTATCATCTCCTCATCACTGGTGCCGCCTTTTTTGGCAGCGCCCGGCATTTTTTGACGACCGGAACTTTTAACTCTTTCGATCAGTGTATCCAAGCCGAATGGTTTTAGAAAATAGTAGGCAAAACCCGCATTCATAATCTCACGCTCGGCACTGTCATTGACAAAACTGCCGGTAACATAAAATGTAATCGGTCGGTGAGAGCCGGTCTCGTACCGCTTTTTGACCGCTATCGCGTCCAGCTCCACCATAAACGCATCAATAACTACGACATCATAATTTTTGCTCTGCAACATTTCAAGCACAATTTTGCCGTTTTTTTCACATATCGACAGCTCGATACCCTCACGACGAAACATCTCGTCGTCTGTCCTTGAAAGCTCTCTTCCGGGGTCGGTCATCAACATTCTCAATTTCTGTTCCATTTTACATTTCTCCACAATATTTTCTGTTTTCAGCTATACCATATACTACATATTGTTAGCTCTTACCGATATATTACCATATATTTCCAGTAAATGCAATAGCAAATGTAAAATTTTTCCAAATTATTTTACGAAGTTATCTTTTTTGTATTTTGAGGTGAAAATATAGCAACTAGAACTTTATTTGTCGGCAAACCATACGCACAATAAACCACATATCAAATTTTTTTATGCTATTCTTTGGACAAATATAAGTTAAGTTGCTATAAAAAGAACTACCGAACGTTTTTGTTCGGTAGTTCAAGGGGTAAAAAGGTATTTATTCACATTTCGGATTATGGCAGATCATTGTCGGGGTTTTGCCAAGTTTTTTAAAGAGTGTCTTTTGACATTTCGGGCAGCGCTCCTCGGTCGGTGCCTCGTTGGATAAAAACGTGCACTCCGGATAACCGGTACAGCCGTAGAATGTTCTGCCGATTTTACTTTTGCGTTTGGCGAGCGGCTTATTACACAGTGGGCACTCGCCGTCCGAGGGGCTGATTAGCGGCTTAATGTTTTTACATTCCGGATAGCCGGGGCAGCCGAGGAACTTCCCGTATCTACCGTCACGAATTACCATCATTCTGCCGCACAGCTCGCACTTCACATCGGTCGGCTCGTCTGCTTTTTTGTAGGTTTTGCCCTCGAGGTTTTTCTCGGCAGTTTCGAGAGTCTTTTGCAGGTATTCATATATATCTTTGATGGGCGTGTGCCAGTCCGCCTCGCCCTGCTCAATGGTATCGAGCAACAACTCCATGTCGGCGGAGAACTTGATATCCACAATATTCTCCCATTGCTCGGTCATGAGGTCGTTCACCGTCATACCAAGCTCGGTCGGGTGCAATCGACGTTGCTCCCTTGCAACATAACCGCGTGTGATAATGGTGTTTATGGTCGGGGCGTAGGTGGAGGGGCGACCGATACCGTTCTCCTCCAATGCCTTGATTATGCTTGCCTCGTTATACCGCGCCGGCGGTTCGGTAAATTTTTGCAACGAGTTTAGCTTTTTCAGTGTCAACTCCTCCCCTTTTGTCATCTTGGGCAGAGCCTTTTCTTTTTGCTCCTTTTCATCGGTGCTCTCGACATACAGTGTCATAAACCCGTCAAACAGCACGGTGTATCCCGACGCTTTGAAGGTGTGCCCTCCACCTGCCGTTATGGTCAACGACTGTGTGGCAAACTTCGCGTCGGTCATCTGGCTTGCAACGAAACGATTAAAAATCAAGCGATAGAGCTTTGCAAGCTCACCCGACACCGATTGCTCCACAATATCAGGGGTAATGCTCACATCGGAGGGGCGAATTGCCTCATGCGCGTCCTGCACATCCCGACCCTTATTTTTAAAAACCCTGCGTTTTGCCGGCAGATAATCTTTGCCGTAACGCTCGGCTATAAAGTCGGCGGTTGCACTTTGTGCCTCGTCGGAAATTCGCAGGCTGTCGGTCCTCATATAGGTAATAAGTCCGAGCGCGCCGATGCCTTTAATCTCCACACCCTCATATAAAGTCTGTGCGAGTTGCATGGTTCGTGCCGGTGTAAAGCCAAGTTTGCGTGAGGCATCCTGTTGCAACGTGGAGGTGATGAAGGGCGGTGCCGGGGAACGGTGGCGCTGACCATCTTTTATGTCCGAGACGGTGAATGTTTTGCCTGCCTCCTTGAGGATGAGGTCTGCCGACGCCTTGTTATCAACAACGGTTGTTTTCTTGCCGTCCTTGCCGTAATATGCCGCCGTTATTTCCTCCCCTTTTTGGGTGGCAAGCAGTGCTGATAAATCCCAATATTCCTTTGGGATAAACGAGGTTATCTCCCTCTCGCGGTCGACTATAAGTCGCAGTGCCACCGATTGAACGCGCCCTGCCGAGAGACCGCGCCGCACCTTTTTCCACAAAAACGGCGATATGGTGTAACCGACAAGTCGATCCAACATACGGCGCGCCTGTTGGGCATAGAAAAGGTTCATGTCTATCGAGCGTGGGTTTTGCATACCGGTCGCAACACCTTTTTTTGTTATTTCACCGAATGTCACGCGGTTTTCAAGTTTTGTGTCCAGCCCTAAAAGCTCCGCTAAATGCCACGATATAGCCTCCCCCTCGCGGTCGGGGTCGGTCGCAAGATAGACAGTGTCACAACCGTCGGCGGCTTTTTTCAGTTGTTTTATAAGTTGTGCCTTGTTGCGCACGTTGATATACTTAGGTTCAAAGTCGTTCTCGACATCTATGCCGAGGCGTGTTGTCGGCAGGTCACGGATATGACCGTTGCTCGCCATCACCTTAAAATCCTTGCCAAGGTATTTTGCAATGGTCTTTGCCTTTGCGGGAGATTCCACTATAACTAATTTTGACATATTAAAAAGATTTCCTTTTTTATCGCTTTATTCGATATTATATCCACAATGTGCCACAATTGTCAAGCATAAATGTTACAAAAATGTAATTCCGCTTGCTATGAGGGCAAATTTTATATATACTGTTAAGTATCAATATTTCATGGGAGTAAGAGATGTCGGACTACATAACCCTTGCAGGCGATGCCGAGATAGAGCTTGTGATAAAGCACTCTCGTTTTATCGCCGTTGCAACCCCTTTGACCGACGAGGGGGAGGCGGTGGCTTTCATCGATATGGTGCGCTCAAAACACCCGACCGCCAACCATAATGTCTACGCCTACTGCCTGCGTGAGGGGAATCGGACGAGATATTCCGACGACGGTGAGCCGTCCAAAACCGCCGGACTGCCGGTTTTGAGCATGCTAAACGGTCGCAAGATAGTGGACGCGGCGGTGGTGGTGACACGGTATTTCGGTGGCACCCTCCTCGGCACCGGTGGGCTGGTGCGCGCCTATGGCGACAGCGCCAAAGCGGCTATTGAGCTGGCAGGGGTGCGCGAGAGGGTGCTGTGCGACGTTTTGCAGATAGAGACGGAGTATGGTTTATATGACATTATCTGTCGGGTGGTATCGGACGTCGGCGGCGATATTAAAGAAAGTGAATACAGCGACATAGTCACCATAAAAATAATCCTACCATGCACCGACACGCAGACCCTACAAAAGGAGTTAATGCGTGTGAGCAATGGCAGGATTGAGGCGAGGGTGGTGGAGAGGGAGTATGTTTAGATAGGTTTATTGTTATTATTGTTCCAACGGTGCAAAGATAATCTCGTCCTCCTCTATCTCCACACACAACACGGTGACAAGATCATCTTTCCTATCCCTGTCAAGGTAAAATTTCCAGATTCCGTCCCCCTCACAGGTTCTCATCTCTACATACTTGACCTCTTCACCACTGTCAAGGTAGTAGACCTTTTTTATATGGTTATCGATGTTAAGCAATTCTAAAAAATCGAAATCTTTTAACAGGTGTATATAGATTTTGCCGGGTTTAAAGGTGTATGCCACCCCCTCCACATCATAGGTGGGCAGCGGCACCGCACTTGTACCGTAAATACTCTCACCGTTCTTTTTCAAAAAGTTGCCGATTGCATCAAGGGTGTCTATACTCGCCTGCGGTATATTGCCAAACTTGTCGGGCCCGACATTTAGCAGATAGTTGCCGCCGCGACTCGCAATTTTAATCAGCAGATTTAATAAATCTTTAGGGTTTTTCCAGTTGTTGTCACTGCGTTTAAAACCCCAACTGTCGTTGAGTGTCGCCGGTACTTCCCAGTCACCGAAATAGGGCAAAGAGGGGATGAAATTATCACCGGTGGTCATATATTCTCCGAGATTGTTGCCTATTCTGCCACTGACTATACAGTTCGGCTGTATACTTTTGACAAGGTCAAAAAGCTCTCGGCTCTCGCTCGCAGTCATCTCCATTGGGGTATCAAACCATATCATGCCGATGTCACCGTATCCGCTCAACAACTCCTTAATCTGCGGTATACACTTCTCGTCCAGATAACGGCGGAAATTTTTCCCACTGTTATCCTTGTTAGCCATGTAGCCGTCCGGGTGATGCCAGTCCTGCGCTTGAGAGTAGTAAAGACAGAGTTTCATGGACTGTTTTTTACATTCGTCGGCAAGTTTCCTTATAATATCTATTTTATAGGGGGAGGCATCGACAATGTTGTAGCTACTGCATTTTGAGTGGTAAAGCGCAAAACCATCATGATGCTTTGAGGTTATGCAGATGTAATTCATACCCCACTCTTTTGCCCTTTTGACAATGTCGACGGCATCGAAATCAGTCGGATTGAATTCGGCGGCGAGAGGTTCATATTCCGCGACCGGAATATCAAGCGTGTTCATTATCCATTCCGCAATGGTGGGGGTTATCCTGCCCTTGTACTCCCCCTCCAAGATGGAGTAGAGCCCAAAATGGATAAACAGTCCGTATTTTGCCTCTTTGAACCATTTTTGTTTCGTGTCTTTCATGTTACCTCCTCTATAAAACTTTCGACAAGAAGTCTTTTGTCCTTTGATTTTTTGGGGCGTCGAAGAACTCTTTTGGGGTGTTCTGCTCCACTATCTGCCCCTCGTCCATGAACACAACTCGGGAGCCTACCTCGCGCGCAAAACCCATCTCGTGGGTGACCACCACCATGGTCATGCCGCTCAGGGCAAGGCTCTTCATCAGCTCCAGCACCTCGCCGACCATTTCGGGGTCGAGTGCCGAGGTCGGCTCGTCAAACAGCATGACATCCGGCTCCATGCACAGCGCCCTCGTTATAGCGATACGCTGTTTTTGACCGCCGGATAGCTGTGAGGGGTAGGCGTTTGCACGGTCTGCAAGCCCCACACGCTCTAACAGCTCCATCGCCTTTGTCACCGCCTGATCCTTGGTGCGAAGTGAGAGTTTCACCGGCGCGAGTGTCATATTATCCAGCACCGTCATGTGGTGAAATAGATTGAACTGCTGAAAAACCATCCCCATTTTTTGACGGTGGAGATTTATGTTAGCCTTTTTGTCGGTAATGTCGTCACCCTTAAAGTTAATATGCCCGTCGGTAGGGTGTTCTAACAGGTTGAGACAGCGCAGTAGCGTCGACTTGCCACTGCCGGACGGACCGATGATGACCACCACCTCGCCGGTGTGTATGTCGATATCAACGCCGGTGAGCGCCTTTATTTCGCCGCCTTTAAAATGTTTTTGCAGACCTTTAACTTCTATTAATACATCAGTGGTCACTGCTTCGCATCCTCCTTTCAAGTTTTGATACCTGCCGAGTGAAGAACATCACCATCGCAAGGTAGATAGCACCTGCCGAAATCAGTGGAAATGCATATTCATAACTGTTGCCGGCTATGAGATTTGCGGCATAGGTCAAATCTTGCATTGCGATATAACCTGCGACCGATGTCTCTTTAAGCAAAACGATAAACTCGTTGGCGAGCGCCGGCAGAACCGCTTTAAAAGCCTGTGGAATTACAATATACCGCATTGTCTCAACATAATTTAAACCGAGACTGCGCCCTGCCTCGGTCTGGCCGTTGTCCACCGACATGATACCACTGCGGATAATCTCGGCTACATATGCACCGGAGTTGATACCAAACGCAAGACAGCCGACCATCAACTTATTTGTCGAGCTTGCAAAAATTACATAGTAGGTAATCAGCAGTTGCACCATCACCGGTGTGCCGCGAATGACGGTGAGATAGACCTTGCACGCCGCGTTGCCAAAGTCCAAAAATCGAGCCGAGGCACCGTGCATGTTGATACGGTTTTTGTCATAGCTCACCCGAACGACCGCGACAACTATACCGAGCACCACTCCGAGAATAAGGGCGAGCAGAGTCAAAAGCAGTGTATTGCCGAGACCGGTCACCATCAACTCATAACGGTTGTCATAGATAAAACATTGATAAAAGGTAAAGAAAAACTCTTCAAGAAATTCCGGCAGGTTCTTCATCCAATCGGGGGCTATTTGTTCCCATAATTCGGCAGGGGTGGGCTGATTCATTTATAGATCCTTTCGTGGTCTATTGTTATGTAGAGGTAGAGGCGACTCTATGTGATCGCCCGTCGGCAGCGCTCGTCATTGATTTCGGGCGACCACATAGGGTCGCCCCTACAATGTTGTGTTTTAAATTGTGAAATACCGGCTATGACTACTCAGCGGGAATGTACTTTGTGATGATAGCATCAAGTGTGCCGTCCGCTTTAAGCTCCTGTAGTGCGGTGTTGACCTTGTTGTACAGCTCCTCGTCGTCCTTACTCATAGCGATGGCATACTGTTCCTCTATGTACTGGGTGTCAAGGATGGAAAGACCCTCATTTGCCGCAACAAACGCCTTTGCCGGCTCATTGTCGATGACCACACAATCCACCTTGCCGGTGATAAGTGCCTGTATAGCGTCGGCACCGCGGCTGTAACGGTCGATGGTGGCAAGCCCTGCATCCTCTAAATCCCATGTGGTATAAAGGTCGCCGGTGGTGTTGCGCTGAACGCCGATGGTGTGGCTGGCACCGTCCGCAAAAAGGTCGTCGACACTTGTCACCGAGCTACCCTCGTTAACAATGATAACCTGAACACCGGTGGCATAGCTCTCGGTGAAGTTGACCGATTCCTCACGCTCGGGTGTGACGGTCATGCCGGCGAGACCGACGTTGATTTTACCGGATTGCAATGCCGGAATGATAGCATCAAACTCCATGTCCTGTATCTCCAACTCCATGTCGAGCTTCTCGGCTATTGCGGCGGCTATCTCGGCGTCAATGCCTACAATCTCACCGTTTTCAACATATTCATAGGGTGGGAATGCGGCGTTGGTACCCATGATGAGAGTGCCACCGCCGGACGAACATCCGACAAGGGTCAGCGCCATTATAGCAGTCAGTGCAATTGCAATAATTTTTTTCATATAATCCTCCAATTCTCTTTATCTGTGATTATATCTTAAAATATCAATATCGTCAATTGTTTTTATAAAAAAGATTGAATTTATCTTTTGCATAATATATAATGAAGTAAAGTTATTTTGGAGTGAGTATATCATGAGAAATATGATTATTATCATTGTACTGTCTGTAGCGTTGTTGACCTTAACTGCGTGTGATGCACTTATTGAAACCGCCCTTGATGAGGTGACGAACGCTATAGAGCAGGAGACGGCAACGGACGGCTCGATAGCAAATCCGCAGCCGCCATCCGAAACGCAGGTGCCGAACAATGATGCACAGGCGATGTTTGATGAGGCGATGGCACTGCACAACGCGCTCGACAGCTATGAGACCTACGCTGAAAACGAGTTGATTTTAACCGCTTATAATATAATCTCCGACACCGATATTGATACATATGACACGAGCAGTTATATCGGCACTGTGTATTTTTTCAACCCTTACAAGGCGTACTCGATAGTTGAGGATGCGTCCAGCGGAGAAACATTTGAAAGCTACGGCGCGAGTGAGGGTGGAATTACAACCATCTACACCCAAAACGAGGGCGGTTGGCTTACGCAACAGCTTGATTTTGAGCCGGACACTTCACTCGATGGCGTATTCGGCACATTTAGCAATCTTGAAATAGTCGCAAATGAGACTCTCGGAGAATTGGAGACGGTAAAAATAGAGGGCACCGCGAGTTTTTCAAACATGTCGGCAGAGATGCAAAGTCTTTTTGCACAGTTTTCAGGCGGTGTTAATACCGTCGACATACTAAATGACCTGCCGGACATGGTTGTAAGTTTTAACATTGATGTCAACAGCGGTTATCTGGTTCAATCTCATTTTGATTTGACACAGGCTATGACGCTTTTTAATGAAAAGGCAACGCAGGAAATTATCCATCAAGGTCTCGAGGAGCAATACCCGATAGGCTACCGCATCGACCGCTACGCCACCACTACCACCTACGGCAACTTCAACACAGCACAGGATTTTGAACTGCCGGCGGTGTAGGTTAACTATGATTACACCACAATTCAAGGTTGTGTAATAACGATTCACACACTATGAAAGGTAATTAACTATGGAAAAAGAACTGATAAAGGAAATCTGCACTGAACAAGCCGATACTCCCGATGAAATAACGGATAAACAGCTCGAAGATGTATCAGGTGGTGGCGTAGCTGCCGGATGTCCATATTTTAAATTGAAGATGAAATGCAGAGGCTGTTCCAATGAATTTACTACAATTATACCGGCTCCGGCTCCTTCACTTAACAGGTTTAAATGCGAGCGTTGCGGTAATAGATGGAATGTCAAGAGAGAAGATCTGAGTTCTATCGCTGAATTTTGTTGACAAAGTAATTCAAATGTGATATCATATAAAGACTGTTCGGGCATTGCTATGCCTTGACATAAAATAATTTAGAAAGGAGAACAAAATGCCAACCTTTAATCAGCTGGTTCGCAAAGGTAGAGAGGTTAGCGTCAAAAAGTCGACCGCGCCGGCACTGCTCAAGAGCTTTAACTCGCTCGACAAGACTTACACCGACACCAACAGCCCGCAAAAACGTGGTGTTTGCACCTCTGTCCGTACCATGACCCCTAAAAAGCCTAACTCTGCTCTGCGCAAGGTTGCTCGTGTGAGACTGTCCAACGGTATCGAGGTTACATCCTACATCCCGGGTATCGGTCACAATCTACAAGAGCATAGCGTTGTACTCATCCGCGGCGGTCGTGTAAAAGACCTTCCCGGTGTGCGTTACCATACAATTCGCGGTACTCTTGACACCCAAGGTGTTGCAAACCGCAAACAAAGTCGTTCTAAGTACGGCGCAAAGAAACCGAAGGGCGCTGCTAAATAGCACATCCTTATAGGTTTCAAAACAACAAAACGGAACTTAACTTAACCTCGCCCGTGCGGTGAGCGTTATGCGTACGCCTATTCATGGCGTACAGAGGATTTTTTTATCCTTTGAGTACCAAAGATTTCACTATGTGTGAAGGAGGGAAGAACAAGATGCCAAGAAGAGGCAATATATCAAAGCGAGAGGTTCTGCCGGATCCGCTCTATTCATCTCCGATGGTCACTCGCTTAATCAACAACATTATGTACGACGGCAAAAAGGGCGTTGCCCAAAGCATCGTTTACGGTGCGTTTGAGATTGTCGCCGAAAAGACCGGCAACGATGCCCTTGAAATGTTTGAAAAAGCACTCGAGAACATTATGCCGACACTGGAGGTCAAGGCTCGCCGCGTAGGTGGCTCGACCTATCAGGTTCCGATGGAGGTACGCCCCGAGCGTCGCCGCACCCTCGGACTGCGTTGGTTGACATCCTATTCGAGAAATCGCAACGAGCGCAGGATGAAAGATCGTTTAGCAGGCGAAATCATGGACGCGGTCAACGGCACCGGCTCCGCAGTCAAAAAGCGTGAGGATACTCACCGTATGGCAGAGGCAAACAAGGCGTTTGCTCACTACAGATACTAAAGTAAAGGACAGATTTTTATGCCAAGAGACGTATCATTAGAAAAAACCAGAAATATCGGTATCATGGCTCACATCGATGCCGGTAAAACCACCACGACCGAGCGTATTCTGTTCTACACCGGACGCACCCATAAGATAGGTGAGGTTCATGAGGGCGCCGCCACCATGGACTGGATGGAGCAGGAGCAGGAGCGTGGTATCACCATCACCTCGGCGGCTACCACCGCATTTTGGGACGATCATCGCGTCAACATTATCGACACACCGGGACACGTCGACTTCACCGTTGAGGTGGAGCGCAGTCTGCGCGTGCTGGACGGCAGTGTTACCGTGTTCTGTGCCAAGGGCGGCGTTGAGCCCCAGAGTGAGACGGTGTGGCACCAGGCGAACAAATACAAGGTTCCGCGTATGGCGTATGTCAACAAGATGGACATAATGGGTGCCGACTTCTATCGTGTCCTCGACATGATGAGGGATCGCCTAAAATGTAACGCCGTGCCAATCCAACTGCCGATAGGTCAAGAGAGCGACTTCAAGGGAATTATTGACCTTGTGGAGCAGAAAGCATATGTATATTATGACGACCTCGGTAAAGATATCCGCGAGGAGGAAGTCCCGGCAGACTTGATGGACAAGTTTGAGCAGTTTAGAAACGAGCTACTCGAGGCCGTCGCCGAGACGGACGAAGAGCTGATGGAGATGTTCTTGGAGGGCGAGGAGCTCCCGATGGACAAATTCAAAGCCGCACTTCGTCGAGCCACCATCGCAAACACCATCGTGCCGGTCATATGCGGCACATCCTACAAAAACAAAGGTGTTCAAAAGCTACTGGATGCCGTTATTGACTATATGCCTGCCCCGACCGACATTGAGTCTATCAAAGGCATAAACCCCGATACCGAGCAGGAGGAGACACGTCCCTCCAGTGACGATGCCCCCTTTGCCGCACTCGCATTCAAGATAGCGACCGACCCGTTTGTCGGCAAGCTCTGTTTCTTCCGTGTGTATTCCGGCTCCCTTAAATCGGGTAGCGGTGTCTACAACTCGGTCAAGGACAACAACGAGCGTATCGGACGTATATTGCAGATGCACGCCAACCATCGTCAGGATATCGACATGATATATTCCGGCGACATTGCGGCGGCTGTAGGACTGAAAAACACCACCACCGGCGACACCCTGTGCGACGAGAGACACCCCATTATCCTTGAGAGTATGGAGTTTCCCGAGCCGGTTATCCGTGTCGCTATCGAGCCGAAAACCAAGGCAGGTCAAGAGAAGATGGGTATCGCCCTCTCCAAACTCGCAGAGGAGGATCCGACCTTTAAGACCTACACCGACGACGAGACCGGTCAGACAATCATTGCCGGCATGGGTGAGCTTCACCTTGAGATTATCGTCGACCGCCTACTGCGTGAGTTCAAGGTGGAGGCAAACGTCGGTGCACCGCAGGTTGCCTACCGTGAGACCATCCGCAAGTTAGCCGATGTCGACATGAAGTATGCACGTCAGTCCGGTGGACGCGGTCAGTACGGTCACGTCAAGATCAAAGCCGAGCCGAACGAGAGCGGCAAGGGATATGAGTTTGTCAACTCCATCGTCGGCGGAGCAATTCCCAAAGAGTATATCGGTCCTGTCGACCAAGGTATCCAAGGTGCAATGCAGGCAGGCGTCCTCGCGGGATATCCCGTTGTGGATGTCAAGGTCTCCCTTTATGACGGCAGTTATCATGACGTTGACTCCTCCGAGATGGCGTTTAAGATTGCCGGCTCCATGGCTTTTAAAGAGGCTATGCGCAAGGCAGACCCGGTCATCCTCGAGCCCATCATGAAGGTCGCGGTCATCGTGCCGGACGACTATATGGGCGATGTCATCGGCGATATCAACGCGCGTCGCGGTCAGATGCAGGGCATGGACCCGCGCAACGGCGCAACCCAGATCAACGCTTTTGTTCCGCTGTCCGGCATGTTCGGATACGCAACCGACCTGCGTTCCAGAACACAGGGTCGCGGACAATATTCGATGGAACCCTCCCACTATATTGAGGTACCAAAGAGCATTGCGGAAGGAATTATGAGCGGTCGCGCAAAAAAAGATTAAAAAACACTTGATTTTTATCTCAAAAAATAGTACAATACCAATAAATAATATTGTATTTAATAAAGGAAGGATTTTATAATGGGAAAAGCTAAATTTGAGCGCAATAAGCCTCATATCAACATTGGCACCATCGGTCACGTTGACCATGGTAAAACATCACTTACCGCCGCTATCACAAAGGTTCTTGCTTTTCAAGGCAAGGCAAAATACGAAGCATACGACATGATCGACAAAGCTCCGGAAGAGCGTGAGCGCGGTATCACCATCAACACCGCACACGTTGAGTACGAGACCGACGTGCGTCACTACGCACACGTTGACTGCCCGGGACATGCCGACTATGTTAAAAACATGATCACCGGTGCTGCACAGATGGACGGCGCTATCCTCGTTGTCTCCGCCGCTGACGGCCCGATGCCACAGACTCGTGAGCACATCCTGCTCTCCCGTCAGGTTGGCGTTCCGCACATCGTTGTTTTCATGTACAAGGTTGAGCAGGTAGTCGTTCGGGATCTTCTTGAGCTTGTTGAAGTGGAAATCCGTGAGCTTCTTTCCGACTACGACTTCCCGGGCGACGAAACACCAATCATCAAAGGTTCCGGCCTTGTTGCTCTTGAGTGTGCTTCTACAGATCCTTCCGCTCCTGAATATGCTTGCATTAAAGAGCTAATGGACGCTGTTGACAGCTTCATCCCAACACCAGAGCGTAAATCTGACCTTCCTTTCCTAATGCCAGTTGAAGACGTATTCACAATTACAGGTCGTGGTACAGTTGCTACCGGACGTTGCGAGCGTGGTACTATCAACGTTGGTGAAGAGGTTGAAATCGTTGGTCTTGCAGAAGAAACACGTAAAACAACCGTTACAGGTCTTGAAATGTTCCGTAAACTTCTTGACTTTGCACAGGCCGGTGATAACGTTGGCGCACTACTTCGTGGTGTTCAGCGCGATGATATCGAGCGTGGTCAGGTTCTTTGTAAACCAGGCAGCATTAAGCCTCACACAAAGTTTTCCGGTCAGGTTTACATCCTGAAGAAAGACGAAGGCGGCCGTCATACACCTTTCTTTAACAACTACCGTCCTCAGTTCTACTTCCGTACAACAGACGTTACCGGTGTTGTATCACTTCAAGATGGTATCGAGATGTGTATGCCTGGCGATAACGTAACAATCGATGTTGAGCTAATCACCCCGATTGCTATCGAAGAAGGTCTGCGTTTCGCTATCCGTGAGGGTGGACGTACAGTAGGTTCCGGCGTAGTTAGCAAGATTAACTAATAAATCAAAATAGGATTGTCCCGCAATGAAACATTGCGGGACAATTTATCACCTAAAAATAACTGAAGGGGGAAAATAAATGTTGTATAAAGATAAGGTAGTTTCCGAAGCGCTAACATTTGATGATGTTCTGCTTTTACCTGATTATTCAGAGGTTATCGGTAGAGATGTAGACACGTCAGTTCAGCTAACAAAAACCATAAAATTAAATGTTCCGTTGATGTCCGCCTCGATGGATACCGTTACCGAGAGTCGTATGGCTATCGCAATGGCGAGAGAGGGCGGCATAGGAATAATACATAAGAATATGTCGATGGAGCAGCAGGTTTTAGAGGTTGATAAGGTTAAAAGAAGCGAGCACGGAATTATTACCAACCCATTTTACCTTTCCCCTGAAGATACGGTAGGAGACGCTGAAACCTTGATGCAGCGGTATCGAATTTCAGGCGTTCCGATTGTAGACGATGGGCGACACCTTGTTGGAATTATAACCAACCGTGATATGCGTTTCGAAACCGATATGTCCAAAATCATATCAGATGTTATGACGAAAGAGAATTTAGTAACTGCCAGCCCGGGAATTTCGATGGGTGAGGCGGAAAAAATCTTAAAGAGTCGTAAAATTGAAAAGCTTCCGATTATTGATGATGCCGGAGTGTTAAAAGGGCTTATAACTATTAAGGATATTGAAAAGAGCATACAATATCCAAATTCGGCAAAAGATTCCGGCAGCCGACTGCTTTGCGGTGCAGCTCTTGGTGTAACCACAGATGTATTAGAAAGAGCGAAGGCACTTGTTGAGGCAGGTGTTGATATGTTATCAATAGATACAGCTCATGGTCATTCCAAAAATGTATTGAGTACTGTAAGGTTGTTAAAAAGCAATTTCCCCGATATTCCGTTAATGGCAGGTAACATAGCAACTGCATCAGGAGCGAAAGCCCTTATCGAAGCAGGTGCAGATATAATTAAAGTTGGTATCGGTCCCGGCTCTATCTGTACTACTCGAGTTGTTGCCGGTGTAGGTGTTCCTCAAATTTCTGCAATCATGGCAGTTGCCGATGCAGCAGCAGGAACAGGGGTTTCGGTAGTTGCCGATGGTGGAATTAAGTTCTCGGGCGATATAACAAAGGCAATAGCGGCGGGCGCAGATTGTATAATGATAGGTAGCCTGTTTGCCGGTAGCGAGGAAAGCCCGGGCGAGCGAGTAATCTACAAGGGTAGAACATTTAAAACATACCGTGGTATGGGCAGCTCTGCGGCCATGAAAAGCGGAAGTGGGGATAGATATTTCCAGGCAGACAGTAAAAAGTTTGTTGCCGAGGGAGTTGAAGGTCGAGTGCCCTATCGTGGAATTTTATCCGATATAGTATACAGCTTAATTGGTGGTTTAAGAAGTGGTATGGGATATTGTGGCGCCGCAACTGTTAGCGCCTTAAAGGAAAATGGTCGTCTTGTTAAGATTACCGGCGCCGGACTTATTGAAAGTCACCCGCATGACATCTCCATTACCAAGGAAGAGAGCAACTATACTGTAAGTGATATAGAATAAATATCAAAAAAACCTTGTTTTTTTGACTTAGAAGATTTTCGCCTTGCTTTTCTAAAGAAAAAGCATTTGACTGCGGTCAAAGCGACGAAAACTTGTTGAATAAATAACGTAAGAAAAAGACTGTTTTTTGACTTAGAAGATTTTCGCCTTGCTTTTCAAAGAAAAAGCATTTGTCCCACAATTAAAGCATAGATTAACCAATGCATACAGCCCATGATAGTAATAGAAATAATTAGGATGGAATTTTGATGAAGCATGAATTAGTTTTGGTACTGGATTTTGGTGGTCAGTACAACCAGCTCATAGCCAGAAGAGTGCGCGAGCAGAATGTTTACTGTGAAATAATGCCCTGGAATAAAACTATAGAGGAGATAAAGGCCAAAAATCCTAAGGGTATCATCTTTACCGGTGGACCCAACAGTGTCTATGATGATGCGGCACCAAAATGTGATCCGGAGGTATTTAAGCTTGGAATACCAATACTAGGAATCTGTTACGGATGTCAGCTGCTTGCGGTTGAACTTGGCGGTAAGGTTGGAAGTGCCGGCGAAAAGAGTGAATACGGAAAGGCAGAGGTAACATTTAGCGGTGAGAGTAGCCTTTTAAAAAATGTATCAAATAACGAAATATGCTGGATGAGCCACACAGATTACGTTACCGAGCTTCCAAGCGGATTTAAAATAAAAGGAACAACAAACACCTGTCCCAGCGCACTGATAGAGGATGAATCTAGGGGGTTCTACGGCGTTCAGTTCCATCCTGAGGTTAACCATACCCCAAAAGGTAGCGAGATGATACGAAACTTCCTTTATGAAGTTTGTGGCTGTAGTGGCGATTGGACAATGAAAAACTATATTGCTGACCAGATAGTAGAAATCAAAAATAAGGTGGGCGATAAAAAGGCGTTATGCGCGTTGTCCGGCGGAGTAGACTCCACCGTAGTAGCAGCTTTAATATCGAGAGCTATTGGAAAGCAGTTAACCTGTGTGTTTGTAGATCACGGGTTGATGCGAAAAAATGAGGGTAACGAAGTTGAGGCAGTGTTCGATGGATTCTTTGAATCTAAATTTATAAGAGCGAATGCACAGGAAAGATTTCTAACAAGATTAAAAGGTATTGTTGACCCTGAAGAAAAGCGAAAAGCAATAGGCGAAGAGTTTATAAGGGTGTTTGAGGATGAAGCAAAAAAAATAGGAAAGGTAGACTTCCTGGTGCAGGGAACAATCTATCCCGATGTAATAGAAAGCGGCCATGGAGACTCAGCAGTAATAAAAAGTCATCACAATGTAGGTGGCTTGCCGGATGTTGTAGATTTCGAAGATCTGATAGAGCCGCTACGTCTACTGTTTAAAGACGAGGTTCGAAAGATGGGAATAGAACTCGGGCTGCCAGACCATTTAGTATGGCGCCAACCTTTTCCGGGACCGGGACTTGGAATTAGGGTAATAGGTGAAGTTACTGAAGACAGATTAGAAATTTTAAGAGATGCCGACGCTATCTTTCGAGAAGAAATAAAAAATGCAGGAATAGAACGGGATATCAACCAGTACTTTGCGGTATTAACCGACATTAAATCGGTAGGAGTAATGGGCGACTTCAGAACCTATGACTACACAATAGCATTAAGAGGAGTAACCACCACAGACTTCATGACAGCAGACTGGGCAAGAATTCCTTATGAAATCCTAGATAAAATAAGCATTAGAATAGTAAATGAAGTAAAACATGTAAACAGAATAGTGTACGACATAACAAGTAAACCCCCTGCTACCATTGAGTGGGAATGACATTTTGAGGTCAAGAAACCCTGTAACCATGCGGGTTTGAGCGGTTTTGATACCGCCTTTGGCAACAAAATGGCAACATAAATTATAAAAGATAAAAACAGCTAACTGATTTTTTGAAAATCGGTTAGCTGTTTTTTGCGTTTCGGGAAAGGTCTATTCATCTTCGCTAAAATCAAACTCCGGCGTAATCTTAACCGTCATCCCACTTGAAGCAGTCTCCGGCAACGGCTCACCATTCCGATATGCTTCACGCATAGCAGTCGTTTCCTCCACAAGCGGTTTCGGATAGTTATAACGCCAGTAATCGTATTCCTCTTTGGAAATCTGCTCGTCCTTATATCGCTTAGAAGCGTGATTCCACGCCATAAACATATCGAGCATATTGTGATACTTCGTCTTGTCCGCTTTGCTGAGACGTAGGCAGATTTCACCGTCAATCTCCCCGATGCGCAAGCCGTAAATATCCTCCAAAGCAAAAAGGGTGTGCATAAGCCCCGTGTAGCTCTCAATGTTTGGCACGTCAAGCGCTTCGGGTGACACGTCCAAAGATTCGGCCATAGCAGCTATGACATTTTCTTTCGGAGTGCGCTTGCCACGCTCGTATTGTGAGATGCGGACATCTGCCGCTTTTTCGTCAAAGCCGATGGACATCCCGAAATATTTCATGGTCATGCCTTTAAGGTTACGTAAAAAGTTTATTCTTTCGCCGATTGCCATTGTAATTCACCTCTTATTATCGTGATTTTCTTTAGTGTAACATATCTGTTTAGAAAAATCAAGATAATTAGAATAAAAAAGTTTGAAATTGCTATTGACAAATACTATTCAATACAGTATTATTAAAATATACTATACTAATTTGTATTAGTTGAGTTGATTTCACTCTACAAATTAGCATAGACAATTAAATGACCGTCCAAACAGCTAACCGCTTCGGGGAAGCAAGCCAAGA
>CAYJGF010000015.1:0-69166 GCA_964369965.1 uncultured Oscillospiraceae bacterium | reverse complement strand
TGTAAGGTGTCAAATCCTGCGGTGTATACCGAGAGATAATTTATCGCTGTTTGGGTACGCCACCCGGACAGTTTTTTTGTTGTTAAGTGGATATTATTTTAGTAAAGTCTATTTAATTAGGAAAGGAAAATTAGAATGAACAGAAATTTTTTCACCTCTGAGAGCGTTACCGAGGGGCATCCCGACAAGATCTGCGACCAGATCTCCGATGCGGTGCTGGACGCCCTGCTCGCCGGCGACGCTAAAAGCCGTGTAGCCTGTGAGTGCGCCGTCACCACCGGCATGGTGCTTGTGATGGGTGAGATATCCACCAACACCTATGTAGATATCCCAAAGATAGTGCGCGACACCGTCAAGGAGATAGGCTATGACAGTTCGGAATACGGCTTTGACTGCAACACCTGCGCCGTGCTCACCGCCATTGACGAGCAGTCCGGCGACATCGCAATGGGCGTTAACGTCGGCGGTGCCGGCGATCAGGGCATTATGTTCGGCTATGCCTGCGATGAGACACCGGAGCTTATGCCCCTGCCCATCTCACTCGCCCATAAGTTGACACGCAAACTTTCCGAGGTGCGTCGCGACGGCACACTTTCCTATCTTCGCCCCGACGGCAAAAGTCAGGTCACGGTGGAATATGACGACGGCGTCCCCACCCGTGTTGAGGCGGTGGTCGTCTCCAACCAACACTCCGACGAGATTTCCACCGAGCAACTGCGCGCTGATATCAAAAAAGAGGTCATCGACTGCATTATCCCAAAAGAGCTGATGGACGAGAATACAAAGGTTTACATCAACCCGACAGGGCGTTTTGTGGTCGGCGGCCCACAGGGTGACAGCGGCTTGACCGGTCGCAAGATAATTGTCGATACCTACGGCGGATACTCCCGCCACGGCGGCGGTGCATTCTCCGGCAAGGACCCGACCAAGGTGGACAGGAGCGCAAGCTACGCCGCGCGCTACGTCGCAAAAAATGTTGTCGCGGCAGGGCTTGCTAAAAAGTGTGAGGTTCAGCTCGCCTACGCCATCGGCGTTGTTCAGCCGGTATCTGTCCTTGTGGAGACTTTCGGCACCGAGACGGTGGAAAAGACCGCCATAGAAAAAGCGATAAGAACGGTGTTTGACCTCTCGCCGGACGGCATCATCAACACCCTTGACCTGCGTCGACCCATCTATAAAAACCTCGCGGCGTTCGGTCACATGGGGCGCGAAGATCTCGGCATATCGTTCGAAAAAACCGACAAAGCCGAGGCGCTGAAAAAAGCGATACAATAAGACATAGAGAGGGAGAGCGATGACGCTCTCCCTCTCACATATAAAAAATGTAAGAATTTCGTAAAAAACATATTTACTTAAATGTAAAAATTACATACTATAATATAATCATCTTTTAAAAGAAAAATCGGGAGAATAATGGATACATCAACAATACTGGTCGTGGACGACGACCGTCAGATTGCGGCGGCAATCGCCAAGATGTTGGAAAAGGAGGGGTATAACACCATCGCCGCCTATGATGGAGTGGCGGCGATGGATATCCTTGCTTCAAAGCATGTCGACCTTATCATCATTGACGTCATGATGCCGAGGATGGACGGGCTGTCCGCCACGCTGAAAATCCGCGAGCGCAACAACATACCCATCATCGTCCTGTCCGCCAAGACGGAGGACAGCGACAAGGTGCTCGGGCTATCTATGGGGGCGGACGACTATGTCACAAAGCCCTACAATCCGGCGGAACTGCTCGCGAGGGTGCGCTCCCATCTGCGCCGATTTCAGATACTTGGCTCGGCGACAAATGCCGACCTGCCGAGCGATGCAATAAAAATCGGTGGGCTGATACTGGATAAAAACGCAAAACAGATTGTGGTGGACGGCGAGCCGGTGCGCCTAACCGCGACAGAATACGGGATACTCTGCCTTTTAATGGAGAACAAAAACCGCGTCTTTTCCGCCGAGCAGATATATGAAAGGGTCTGGCGTGAGGAGAGTTTCAGCGTTGAAAACACCGTGATGGTGCACATTCGGCGCATACGTGAAAAGATAGAGATTAATCCGAAACAACCGAAATATTTAAAGGTGGTGTGGGGAATTGGATACAAAATTGAAGGGTAGGCTATACAGCGCTACCGCAAAAATAATCTACAGCATGGGCATGTTGTTGTACGCTTTAATCGCCGTGCTGTTGCTCGCGAACAATTTCATCGGCATTATCTACTTTGTCGACCGCAATTCCGCGATACAGGGTGAGCTGGAGTTATCCTTTGACGAGCTTAAAGAGATAGTCACCCCGAATGGTGCCCCGATAAGCGGTGACGATATTGAAAACACTGAGCAGTTTGCGCAGTATTATGACCTCGGCTACCGTTTTCGCGTATTGGATACCGACTATAACGTGCTCTACTCCGGCATCGGTGAGGGCGATGTGCCGCTGAACAACGGGTTTTATATCGAGGACAATTTCCTGTATGAGGTGTATGCCTCCGCCGAGTTGTACAATAATGTATTGTTGAGTATTGACGGCATGGCGACCGGCGGTATGTACAGCATATTGGTGTTGTTTGGGCTGATTGTGATGTTTTTTGTCTGCTCGGCACTCTATTGCAGGGCGGCGGGGCAGAGTTTCAAGGGGGACGAGGTTAAAATCCATATCTTCAACAGGATTTATAACGACATTCTTGTCTTTATCGTAGCAGTGCCGGTGGTTATCATATTCCTTGCGGTTTTCTTTGTCTGGATAGAGATTATCGAGCGTCACTTTAACTACACCTCTTACTACGGTTTTTCCGACGCGTTCGGTACCCTCCTTGTGGCACTATCCGCCATTGTTGTGACACTGCTTTGGATATTTTTCCTCAACTGTATAGCCAAACGGGCGAAGCGAGGGGAGTTCTTTCGCTATACACTCACCGTTAAGCTTTTCAGCCTCATTATAAGGGGCATAAAGAATATATTCGGCATCGTCGCCCTGCCGTTCAGCAGGTCGGTGGACAAAAATGTGCGCAACTGGGTCATTGGCATATCTGCTTTTGCGGTGGTAATAAACAGCTCATGGTTGTTTTTTATAGTGACGATTTTCTGGAATATCGGCATGATATTTTTAAGTATGCTTGTCGTCTCCAACACCATAATTATTATGCTTGTACTGCTCGCAATGCGACACCTCACCGAGTTTGAGGGGGTGAAGCACGGCGTTCGTGAAATACGCTACGGCAACACAGACTATCGCCTGCCACAGCCCACCTCAATACTCCTTGTCGGCATAACCGAGGATATCAACAACATCGGTGAGGGGGTTGCGACGTCGGTTCAGCGCGCGCTCGCCTCGGAGAAGATGAAGAGCGAGCTGGTGACCAACGTCTCCCACGACCTTAAAACACCGCTCACCTCCATCATCGGCTACATCGACCTACTCTCCAAGGTGGAGGGTATGCCGGACGAGGCGCGCGACTATGTGGGCGTGTTGCAGGAGAAGTCGGCGCGGTTGTCCGGCATTGTGTCGGATGTGTTTGACCTTGCAAAAAGTCAAAGCGGCAACGCGGAGTTGGTCATAGAGCGTTTAGATTTAAAACGCCTTATCGAGCAGACGCTCGGCGACATGGAGGAGAGTATCGAGCGCTCGGGATTAACAATAAAAACCCTCCTACCGGAGCAGGAGGTGTTCATCGAGGCGGACGGCAGGCGGCTATATCGCGTCATGCAAAATCTCATCGACAATGCGCTCAAATACTCCCACCCCGGCACGCGAATTTTCATCAAGCTATACAGCGACGAGCAAAAGGCGACGCTGGAGATGAACAACATCGCCGGCTATGAGATGAACTTCACCGAAAGCGAGATAATGCAGCGGTTCGTGCGCGGTGATGCCTCCCGCTCCACCGAGGGGAACGGTCTCGGTCTCTCGATAGCGCAGAGCTTCACCGAGCTGTGCGGCGGCAGTTTCACGGTGCGAATAGACGGAGATATGTTCAAGGTGATTATTGAGTTTCGAGTAACCCCTGCATCACCTTATAGCAACCAAGACGCTCAATTTTATCCGCAAACTCCGTGACCGTCCTTTCAAACCCCTCAATTTTGGTCAAATCCTGCCCCCAAAAATCGGTATTTTCACAGACCTTTCGAACCAGTTCAGCGGTGGAAAGGTCTTTGTTTTGGTAGAAAAAGTCGAGCACCGCGGCATCGTCCGATATTTTATACTCCTCACCGTCTCGTCTTGCTATCAGCGCGCCGTCTCTCATATCTTCACCCCGATAAAACGCAACATAAAACGCGAACGAGGCGGCGATGCAGGGTGGGACACTTTTTTCTTGCTCATAATAAGCCAAAAGGCTCGGCAGGACGCGCGCGCGCCATTTGGAGGTGCAGTTGAGTGAGATGGACAGCAGTTCATGGTCGATAAATGGGTTGTTAAAACGATCAATGACCGAGCTTGCAAAGTCCCAAAGCTCTTTTTTGTCAAGCGGCAGGGTCGGTATAATCTCGTCAAAGACAGTTTTTTTCATGTATTCACATGTGACATCGTCCTCTATACACTCGCGCACGATGTTCTTGCCGGCGAGGTATGCGCCGAGCACCAATGTGGTGTGCGCGCCGTTCAAAATTCGCACCTTGCGCTGTTTGTACGGCTTGTGGTCCGGGGTGATTATGATCGGCAGACCTGCCGCTGTAAACGGAAGTTCCTTTGCAATGCTCTCATCCCCCTCAATAACCCAGTGGGCGTACACCTCGCCGGTGTTGATAAGCTCGTCGACATAGCCGTTTTGCTCGTTCAACCGCTCTGCCTCACCGCGTGGATAGCCGGTGACTATGCGGTCGACGAGGGTGGAGCAAAATTTGTTCGCGCCCTCAACCCAGTTTTTGAATTTATCGCCGAGAGCCCAAGTCACAACGTATTGCAGGACACAGCGTTTTAACGCCTCACCGTTGTTGTCGATAAGCTCACAGGGCAGGATTATAAACCCTTTGTCCTGCGCGCCGTTAAAATGCACAAATCGCTCATACAAAAAGCGCGTAAGCTTTGCAGGGTAGCCGAGCGGTGGGCGGTCGTCAAACGCGCAGGAGTCGTCATAGACTATGCCTGCCTCGGTGGTGTTGCCGGTGATAAATCGTAGGTGCGGATTTTTGGCGAGTTGCAAAAGCTCGTCATATTCCGCAAAAGGGTCGATGCATCGACTCAACGACGATATCACCCGTTTGGTGTCGACCTTCTCACCATCGCTATATCCGCGCAGATATAGGGTGTATAGCCCCTCCTGCTCGTTTATAGCATCGGACAGGGTGTTTTTCTGTGATTGGCAGACGACTATCTTGCAGTCAAAATTCGCTTTTTCGTTCATTTCGTCCACAAAAACATCCACAAAACCACGCAGGAATGCCCCCTTGCCAAACTGGAGCATCCGCTCGGTGCCTTGTTTTAGCAAAAATCCGTCATAGTCGGTCTCTTTTAGTGTCTCATAGCTTAATCTTTTCATCGTTAAAGTGTAACTCCCTTTTTAAATATTGCCATGTCGTGATAGCCGTTTTGCTCTGCGCGCACCGTCTCACCGCTCGCCACGCGCAAAACCGACTCAAACAGGCGCTTTTGCATCTCATCGATGGACACTCCGTCCACAATCTCGCCGGCATTAAAGTCAATCCAGTTGCTTTTTTTATTATAAAGCGCGGTGTTGGAGGATATCTTGAGCGTCGGGACAGGGCTTGCAAACGGCGTGCCCCGACCGGTGGTGAACAGCACAATCTGCGCACCGCTCGCCGCGAGAGCACTCGAGGCAACAAGGTCGTTTCCCGGCGCAGATAGCAGGCTCAAACCACGGCATTTAACCCTCTCGCCATAGCACAGCACATCCTGCACCGTGGCACTGCCGGACTTTTGGGTGCATCCGAGCGACTTGTCCTCCAACGTTGATATACCGCCCTGCTTGTTGCCGGGGGAGGGGTTTTCATAGACCACCTGATCATTTTTTATGTAGTAATCCTTGAAATCGTTTATCATGCAAACCGCCCTGTCAAAGACCTCACGGTCGCGACAACGGTTGAATAGCAGTGTCTCGGCACCGAACATCTCCGGCACCTCGGTCAGAATGCAGGAGCCACCCCTCGCAATCAGTGCGTCGGAAAAGGCACCGACGACGGGGTTCGCCGTTATGCCGGACAGACCATCGCTACCACCGCATTTAAGCCCGACTATGAGGTGCTCGCAGGAGATTGGCTCCCGCTCAAAATCAGCGGCGTAGTCGATAAGCTCTTTAATAATCTTTAGTGAATGTTCAATCTCGTCACCGATATCCTGCGCCGATAAAAAGCGTATTTTCCTTTGATCAAAATCGCCGAGGTAGGGTTTTATCGTCTCAACACCGCAGTTTTCACATCCGAGACCGAGCAGCAACACACCGCCGGCGTTGGGGTGGAGTGCAAGGTCTGCGAGTATCTTTTTGGTATTCTCCTGATCCTCCCCCATCTGGGAGCAGCCGTAGGGGTGGCTGAAAGCGACCACCTCGCCGACACTCCCTCTTGTCAGTGTTTTTGCCCTCCTTGCCACCTCGGCGGCGACGCTGTTGACGCAACCGACGCTCGGGATTATCCATATCTCGTTGCGAATGCCGAGCTTGCCGTCCGTGCGTCGAAAACCCATAAAACTCTCGGGCGGCAGGTTTTCGAAATGGCTTAATGATGGGTTGTAGCAGTAGTGAACATCCTCTTCAAGGTTGGTTTTGAGGTTGTGTGTATGCACCGCCGTCCCTTTTTTGATAGGGGAGAGGGCACGCCCGATAGGGTTACCGTACTTGATGATGTTTTCACCTTGAGCTATATCGCAAAGTGCGAACTTGTGCCCCTGCTTAATATCTTCGGTGAGCGTGATATTAATTTCGTCGATAGTCCTGCCTTTTTCAAGATTGCAAAGTGCGACAACGACATTGTCCTGCTCGCTAATTTTTATGTAGTTTATCATATTGCTCCCTACACTATCAATTGCACCGTCACCACCGTGATAACACCGCTCAGCGCGATGGAGAGACTACTCGTCGCGCCCTCGACCTCCCCCATCTCAACCGCACGGGCGGTGCCTATGACATGACCGGAGGAGCCTATTGCAATGCCCTTTGCGATGGGGCTTTTTATACGGAATATTTTCAGTGCGGTGGTGGCGATAAGGTTGCTGAAAATGCCGGTTAGGATTATCACCGCGACGGTAATCTCCCCAATACCGCCAAGCGACTCGCTGAGTGGCAGACCGATGGCGGTGGTGATGGATTTCGGAAGTAGCGTCACATATTCGGTGCTGTTTAACGACAGCGCGACCGATATCAAATAGACGCAACCGCAGGCGGCAACAACGCCGGAGGTGATCCCGAGCAGTATCGCCGGCAGGTTGTTTTTAAGCAGAGCGAGCTGGCGGTAGAGCGGCAATGCAAGGCAGATGGTGGCAGGGGTGAGCAGATAACTGACATATTTCGCCGTGTTGTTGTAGAGCGCATAGTCGATGTCAAAAATCAACAGGATCGCAATTATAATGATTATCGCGATAAGTATCGGGTTGAAAACCTCTTTTTTAAAGCGCTTTTTGATTGCGGCGCCGGCAAGGTAGGCGGCGAGGGTGAGCGATACGCCGAAAAAAGCGGAGTTTGTAAGCATATCCATCAATCACCATCCTTTTTAACAAAAAATTCGGTGACGCGACCACTCACAAACATGACAATCAGTGTCACCGCCGTGATGCTTAAAACCGCCGCCGTGAGCATGGAGAGCAGGGGGTCGACGTTCTCTAAAATCCCGACACCGGCAGGGACGAACATGACACCCATGATAGTTATAAGAAAGTCCGCAACCCCCTCGATCTGCTCCGGCTTGATTATCTTAAGGCAGAGCAGGGCAAAGAGTATCACCATGCCATAAATCCCGGAAGGCACCGGCAACGGCACAAAAAAGGAGAGCACCTCCGCGATAAAGGTGATGGTTATGATTATGGCAAATTGTTTTAGATATTTCATTAAGTATATTATACTATAAAAACAATTTTATTGTCAATGAAACAATTAATTTACCTTGTGTTCATGTGTTGTTTTGACGAGCGCTTTAAATTTTTCAATCTCAACACCGGGTGGGCAGCTGTCGCTGTTGGCGAGGATATAACCGCGCTCACCCATAAGGTTTAAAAGCTCCTTCGCTCTCTCGGTTATTTCTTCCACCGACATGGTCAAAAGCTCTACCGGTTCAATGCCGCCGACAATCCCTATGTTTTTCGGCAAAATCTGAGCAACCTTGGAGAATACAACGTTGCCGGTCGGCTCGGGGGAGATGGATTCAATCGCCGTTATTTTAGAGCCACCGATGTCCTCAAGCAGTGCATTGAGGTGACCGCAAGCGTGTTGAATATATTTTTTCCCCTTTGATGCAAGAATTTCACACCATTCGTTTATTTCGGGCAAAATATACGATTTGTAATATTGCGGTGAGATGTTGGTCGTTGAGGTATCCTCCCACGAGAGGAAAAATTCACTGTTTGAGGCCGCGGCGATGTGAGCTGCCTCGGTTGAAAGTCGCCTCATAGATGCAAGCGTTTCCTCCACAACTTCCGGGAAGTCCATGAGTGCATATACGATATTTTCTGTTCCGACCCAGTGTTCTACCATCGATTGGAAACAGGTTTTGCGCTCGGGACTGATGATAGGCAAAATTAATCCGCGCTCGCCCAGTTTTTGTACCTCGGCATCAAAACGCTCATAGTCAGCGGTTATCTCGGTATTGTCCATTATAAACTTTAATATGCCAAATTGTTCCTGCGTTTCGACGGGGTGTTCTACAAGAAAACGGCTGTTACTGGTGTCGCCTACCTTGTAGCCAAAAGTAAGGTCGCCGAGTTCGGTCATGTAAGTTATACGCTCAAAATCACCGTCTTTTATTGTTTTAATTGTACAGTTTTTATGCTGGGTTTTAAATAGTACAGCGTTGATGAAGTTGTTGCCATACATTGGATAATGCCCACGAAAAAGGGGGTCTGCTCCGATGGACTCGAAAAATTCAAGTTCCCCTTTATCTGTAAATTCATCCGGCTGTTCATCCCACCAGTATGCGAGAAAAGGGCAGCAAGGCACCCTATCGACTTTTTCGCCTTTTATTGCACGTTCTATGCGTTGTTTGGATGTCATCTTATGTCCCCTTTTTCATTTAACCTTTAACCGAGCCTGCGGTTACACCACTGACCACATATTTTTGTGCGAGCAAAAATATAATTATTACCGGCAGACTGCACACTACAGCCGCGGCCATTAAAGGACCCCACTGTGTACCATATTGACCCTCAAAATTTCTCATGCCGAGTGTGACCGTCCAAAGAGCTTTGTCATTGAGCATGACAAGAGAATACATAAATTCACCCCAGGCAAATACAAAGCTAAATGCGGCACATGTCATAATTCCGGTTTTAGATATCGGTACCATTATCTTTAAAAATGTTCCCCACGCCGAACAACCGTCCACCATTGCGGCGGATTCGAGGTCTTTCGGAAGTGAGATGAAAAATGTCCTTAACACCACAATGCAAAATGGCATGGATATCGTCATAGTAGCCAAAATCACACTGAAAATTGTGTTCACAAGATCTACTCGTGAAAGCATAGAAAAGATAGGTAGTGCTAAAACACTTGCCGGAAACATCTGGATAATCAGCACAAATCCAATTAAAAAAGGCAGACCCTTGATGTTTTTTCGTGCTAAGGCATATGCCGCCGGTGCACAGAGCAATAGAGTCAATATCATTACACTGGTGCTGACAATAACGCTGTTGAGCATAAAGTTATTAAAACCGTACGTTTCGGAAAAAATCTCAACAAAATTCTCGACAGTCGGATTTTGAGGAAAAAATGTCGGGATAGGTGCGAAAATTTCATCTAATTTCTTGAATGAGGAATTTATCATCCAATAAATAGGAAAAAGATAAACACATATAATTAAAAGACCTACAGCGGAAAGAACCATTTTGCTTTTATTTCTCATATTAATTGCCCTCTTTTCCTGTTGATTTGAGATAGACGGAAGCTAAAATCATAATAAATACAAATATTATTACCGACGCCGCAGCACCTTCACCAAAATCATAGTTTTGAAACGACAGTTCATAGGAGTAGTAGGGGAGTATTTGAGTTGTACGTGCAGGACCGCCCTTGGTGAGAATATATATAAGGTCGAATACCTTGAAAGTATATATAACACCGAGCATTAATAAAATTGAGATAGTCGGGCGAAGTAATGGCAATGTAATTTTTGTAAACTTTTGCCATCTGTTTGCACCATCGATGTCTGCCGCCTCATATATATCTCCCGGCAAACCCTGCATACCTGCTAAAAGCAGTATCATATTAAAAGGTATGCCTATCCATACGTTAATTGCAATTATACTTATTATACCGGTTGTCGGGTCGGATAAAAACAATATAGGTTCACTAATAAAACCGATGCTCATCAGCACATAGTTCAACACCCCACTGTCACCGCTAAGTAACCATTTAAAAATCGAACCGGTGATAATTACCGGGTTCATCCAACCAACAAGAACGATAGCTCGCATCCATTTGGCGCCTTTAAAATTCATGTTATAAAATAGTGCAAGTGCCATGCCGAAAATAAATTGAAAGGACAGACAGAACACCATAAAAATTGCCGTATTATAAGTAGCTCTTGCGAAATAAGGGTCGTTAAACACTGTTATAAAATTACTAAAACCAATAAATAAGGCATCGCCCGATATTAAATTTGCTATCCCGACATCATAAAAACTCAATTGGATGTTATACAAAACCGGATATGCCATAAAGACAATTAAAAATAAAAATGCCGGAAGAATAAAACTGTAGTTGACGAGCTCAGTTGCTATATGCTTTTTTCGACGCAATGCAGAAGATGGTGAACCTTTCATAAGTTCTTATTCCTTTCTAAGGTTTTTTACCAAAAACCACATATGTCCTTCACCACTCGAAATTGCAGTGAAGGACAATATGTAAGTGTCAATAAATATCTTTATTCCTGTGGGAGCAATCCGTTGACAACCGATGCTGCCTCGGTCATAGCCTCTTCGGGGGTTTGAAGTCCTGTGAGGGTGGAGGTGATAGCAACCTGAATTGCCTTACTCATCTCATTATAATCGGGACCGTATGCGCGTGCCTTTGCAACGATAAGGTTTTGAGAAAAAGGTCCGTAGATAGGATCGTTTGCATAATATTCGTCCTCAAGCAGGGACAATTCGGGAGGTAGCTGACCCAGATCTTTCACAAGTTGCAGATAATTTTCGGGGGCATATACGAAGTCAAAGAAAATCTGTGCATTTTCAACGTCTGCGTTGGTGGAAATACCAAAACTTTCACCACCGAGAATAGAGGCGGAGCCACCCTCTTCAAGTGCAGGCAAAACAGTGATTCCCCAGTCCATATCAGGAGCATTGCTTTCAACATTTGGCACGTTCCAAGGTCCGTTAACCATCATTGCAGCACTGCCGTTAGCAAACTGAAGCATAACATCTTGCTGTTCCCAGTTGACAACTTCTTGAGACATGTAGCCGTTGTCAACAAGCTCTTTGTAAAGATTTAATGCTGCGATGCCATTTTCGCTGTCAAGCGTGTCAAGGTCTGCACCGGCGGACCAAAGAAATGGTAAAAATTGGAATGTACCCTCTTCGTTTTCAATGGCACTTACAGCTATAGCATGCATATCCGGAGTGGTTATCTCTGCCGCCATGGTCATAAGCTCATCCCATGTGGTGGGAGGCTCCGGGACATACTCTTTATTGTAAAAAAGTGCAAGGCAGTTGCCATAGATGGGCATACCATAGTACTCACCATTGTAGTAGTGGGTGTTAAGAATTTCGGGTAACAAACGGTCCTCATACCCACCCTCAAGTACTATTTCGGACATTACACTCAAAACTCCCGCCTCGGCAAGAACCGATGTCTCGTTGTTGCCGTACATAAGTAAATCGGGTGCATCGCCTGAAACTGCGGCGGTCAAGATTTTTTGTGTATACTCACCGTAGGGGATATTTGTAAGCCCAACTGTTATATTCGGATTTTGTGCGGTAAAAGATGATGAAAGATCCGCCAACACCTGTTGTTGACCGGCATCATTCCAATAATGCCAAAGATCTAAGTTTACTGTATCGCCGGATGGTGCATCATCACCTTGTGTTTCGGCGGCGGGTTGCTCTGCACCGTCCGTTGACTCGGTTGGTGTCGAGCTGCAGGATGCCAAAAGTGAAATGCTGAGCACACCTGCAAGAATTAGACTTAAAATTCTTTTCATAAATAACTCCTCCAATTTATTTTCGTACAATTGTTAAGTACGTGCCTTTATCATAACAGTATACATAAAATTTTAATAGAATTACTTTGACACTAAATAGCACATATTTGACATTTTACGCTTTTTGTCGAAATATACAAATAACAGCAATGATTTTTGTGAATATTTGCAAATGGCGCTATAATGCTAATCTATAATTGATAAAATCATAATTAAATCATATTCTTTTGATAGTTTACTATTACCATATTATAAATATATATAAAATTAGCATTTTTATATCTTTTATAATGCAATTTACACTTATTATTCGACACCACAAAACGACCGCAACATGCCGTCGCGGTCGTTTTGTTTAATGATATAACGATTTATACTCTTAGTATAAATTAGACAATCTCATCAGATAGTCATATCTGTTTTTAGCGGTATCCGCCGCCTTGTCAAACAGAGCCTCGGCGCGTTCCGGGAATGCTATTGCAAGACGGGTGTAGCGAGTCTCGCTCTTGATGAAGTCCTCATAGCTCTCGGTCGGTGCCTTGCTGTCCATGATGAACGGATTTGCACCCTCTGCCTTGCGGCGCGGGTCAAATCGGAACAGATGCCAGTAGCCTGACTGAACAGCACGCTTGATCTCCAGCTGGCTGTTGCCCATGCCGCCTTTGACACCGTGCATCTCACAGGGTGAGTAGCCGATGATGATGGAGGGGCCGGGATAGCTCTCCGCCTCTTTAATAGCCTTGATGGTCTGGTTCATGTCGGCACCCATACCGATGTGTGCGACATAGACATAACCATAGCTCATTGCGATGGAGGCAAGGTCCTTTTTGCCGATGGATTTACCTGCCGCCGCGAACTGCGCGACCTGACCTATCTGGCTCGCCTTACTTGCCTGACCGCCGGTATTGGAGTAGACCTCGGTGTCAAACACCATGATGTTGACATCATCACCGGAGGCGATAACGTGGTCAAGACCGCCAAATCCAATGTCATATGCCCAGCCGTCGCCGCCGAAGATCCAAACAGACTTCTTGGCGAGGTATTCTTTTTCCGCAAGGATTGCGTTGGCGGCATCACCGCCACAGCTCTCAAGTTTTGCTATCAGCTTGTCGGTAGCAACGCGGTTAGCCTCACCGTCGTTGACCGTTGCGAGATACTCATTTCTCTCCTCACAGTCGCAGTCCAGTGCCTCGACCATGGCGATTAAACGCTCACGAATTGCTTTTTGACCGAGTTGCATACCGAAACCGAACTCTGCATTGTCCTCAAACAGGCTGTTTGCCCAGGTTACGCCGTAGCCGGTTTTCTTGTTTTTGGTGTATGGGGTGGACGGTGCGCTACCGCCCCAGATGGAGGAACAGCCGGTCGCGTTCGCGACGTACATTCTCTCACCGAACAGCTGTGTGATGAGCTTTGCATATGCGGTCTCAACACAGCCGGCACACGCGCCGGAGAACTCAAGCAGCGGTTGCTCGAACTGACTGCCCTTGATGCTGAACTTGTCAAAGGTGAGCTCTTTCGGCTCGACGTTTGCGACACAAAAGTCAAAAGCCTCCTGCTGTGCGAGCTGATCTTCCAGCGGCTCCATGACGAGCGCTTTATTTTTTGCCGGGCAGACGTTGGCGCAAAGACCACAGCCCATGCAGTCGAGGGGATCGACCGATTGCGAGAATATAAATGCCTCGTTGCCCTTGCCTTTGAGTCCGCAGGACAGCATAGCAGCAGGTGCACCGGATGCCTCGCCTTCGCTCAAGACGAACGGACGGATGGCGGCATGGGGGCAGACGTAGGAGCACTGGTTACACTGGATACAATTTTCCGGTATCCATTTCGGTACATCAACAGCAACACCGCGCTTTTCAAATGCGGCGGTACCCTGTGGCATCATGCCATCCGGATTTTTAGCAAATACCGAGACCGGAATGTCGTCGCCGTGCATAAGTCCGGACGGGGTGACAACCTCATTTACAAAGTCGACAAGACGTTTGTCCTCACCGGTTGCGACCGGCATGGATTTGTTGTCGGCGGCGTTCGCCCACTCTGCCGGGACCTTGAACTCAACGATAGCGTCCTTGCCGGCGTCGATGGCGTTGTAGTTCATCTTGACTATTTCGTCACCCTTTTTAGAGTAGCTCTTTTTAGCCGCCTCTTTCATATAGGTGATAGCCTCATCCATCGGGATGATGTTGGCGACCACAAAGAACGCGGACTGCAAGATGGTGTTGGTGCGTTTGCCCATTCCGATCTCGCGCGCCTTGGTGATAGCGTCAACCAGATAAACCTTGATGTTGTTATTGGCGATATGGCGTTTTGCCGAGCCGGAGAGATGCTCCTCAAACTCCTCCGGTGTCCATTGGCAGTTGACAAGGAATGTGCCGCCCGGCTTGATGTCACGCACAATGGGAAAGCCCTTGGTCAGATAGGACGGTGTATGACACGCAACAAAGTCCGCCTTGTTGACATAGTAGGTGGATTTGATCGGCTTTTTGCCAAAGCGCAGATGGGAGATGGTCACGCCGCCGGTCTTTTTACTGTCGTATTGGAAATATGCCTGGCTGAACATATCGGTATGGTCGCCGATGATCTTAATACTGTTTTTGTTCGCGCCGACGGTGCCGTCACCGCCGAGTCCCCAGAACTTACAGCTGATTGTGCCCTCTGCCGAGGTGTCGTCATTCTTTGTGATGGGCAGGGAGAGACCGGTGACATCGTCCTCGATACCGACGGTGAAGTTGGTCTTTGGCTCTGCCGCGGCAAGGTTCTCATAGACCGCAAAGACACAGCCCGGGGTGGTGTCCTTACTGCCGAGACCGTAACGACCGCCAACGAGCTTGCCGGCAAATCCTTTTTGCGCCAAGACGGTGGCAACGTCCATGAATAGCGGCTCGCCGAGTGCGCCCGGCTCCTTTGTCCTGTCAAGGACGGCGATGGACTTCGCGGATTTCGGAATAGCGTCAAAGAAACGGTCGGCGCAGAACGGACGATAAAGGCGAACCTTTAAAAGACCGACCTTCTCGCCGGCGGCGGTCATATAGTCGATGACCTCCTCAATGGTGTCGCAGACGCTACCCATCGCAATGATGATGCGATCTGCATCCGGTGCGCCGTAGTAGTTAAACAGCTGATAATCGGTGCCTATCTCGGCGTTGACGCGCGCCATCTCCTCCTCGACTATTGCGGGGAGTTCGTTATAATATTTGTTAGCTGCCTCTCTCCACTGGAAGAAGATGTCGGGGTTTTGTGCACTACCGCGTAGGATAGGACGTTCCGGATTCAGTGAATTTTTACGGAAATCATTTATAGCAGAGTGATCCACCATCTTGTCGAGGGTATCATAGTCCCACGCCTCGATCTTTTGAATCTCATGGCTGGTTCTAAAGCCGTCAAAGAAGTTGAGGAACGGTACACGACCGCGAATTGTTGCAAGGTGAGCAACCGCGCCGAGATCCATAACCTCCTGCGGATTGGTCTCACATAGCATTGCAAAACCGGTCTGGCGACATGCATATACGTCGGAGTGGTCGCCGAAGATGGACAGCGCATGGCTTGCGACGGCGCGCGCCGATACATGGATAACGCAGGGGAGAAGTTCGCCCGCAATTTTATACATGTTCGGGATCATCAAAAGAAGTCCCTGTGAAGCGGTATAGGTGGTGGTGAGTGCACCGGCGGCGAGTGAGCCGTGGACGGTACCGGCGGCGCCTGCTTCCGACTGCATCTCGATGACCTTGACCTCACGACCGAAGATGTTCTTTTTCGAGCCGGCGCTCCATGCGTCGGTCAGCTCCGCCATGACGGAGGAGGGGGTGATGGGATAAATTCCGGCGACATCGGTGAACGCATAGCTCACGTGTGCGGCGGCGGTGTTACCGTCCATCGACTGTTTAGATCTTGCCATTTTCAATTATTCCTTTCTATAAATAAACTTCTGTTATAACATTAATCCACATATAGACGACCTCGTCATATTATTGCCGAAGCCGTCTACATTTATAATAATTTACAGGTTGAGTTGCAGGTGGCGCGGCATACCGCCAACCATGACCGGTGCAATCTCGCCGAAGATAAGCGGAGTTGCATATTTAACAAAATCGTCGGTAACGGTATCGTTTGTAAGATTAATCCAATCGAGCGGTATTGTCTTTTCAACGTTGGCGATTTTGGAGACGTCATAAAGGTCGGTCACGCAGTGATAGGGATCATCGTTGACACGTTTTAGGATAATCATACAGCCGGTGTGACCCTCCAGTGCGGCCTTGACGGCGGCGGCGCCGACCGAGAATGCCTCGTCCACGTCGGTGAGTGATGCAAAGTGAGCGGCACAACGTTGGAGTGAGGATAGCTCGACAGTCCTTGTTTTGCAGCCGATTTCACGCATGATCATCTGGGTTAGATAGTCGGCGGTGCCGCCGAGCTGTTTGTGACCGAAAGCGTCGGTGGTGGTGACGTGATCATCCTCCTGCTCAAACAGATATTTGCCGGCCTTATTCTTAACGCCCTCTGAAACGGCGACGCAGATGGCTTTTTTGCTCTTTTGAGCCTTTTCTATTTTATCGATAAATGTATCGGTGTCAAAAACCGTTTCGGGCAGGAAAATCATATCGGGACCGGGATTGTCCTCCGACTTTGCGAGCGCGGCGGCGGCGGTCAGCCAACCGGCGTTGCGACCCATGACCTCAATGACGGTAACCATCTTTTGGTCGTACACAAGACCGTCGCGAACCAGCTCTTTGACGGTTGCGCCGATATATTTTGCGGCGGAGCCAAAGCCGGGGGTGTGATCCGTCACGGCGAGGTCGTTGTCGATGGTCTTGGGCACGCCGATAAAGCGAATGGGAGAACCTATCTTCTCACCGTAGGCGGAGAGCTTTTTGGTGGTGTCCATGGAATCGTTGCCACCGTTATAGAAAAAATAGCTGATATTCAGCTTTTTTAAGATAGAAAACAGCTTTTCAAAAACCTCCGGCTTGTCGTCCTCGTTAGGGAGTTTGTAGCGGCAGGAGCCGAGAAATGCGGAGGGAGTGCGCTTTAAAAGCTCAAGGTCGAGGTCGTTTTTAATCTGGGTGGAGAGGTCGACATAACGCTCCTCCAAAAGTCCCTGTATGCCGTGCAACATTCCGTATACGGTCAAGCCGTTGTCCCTTGATGCCTTATACACACCGGCAAGGCTGGAGTTGATGACCGACGAAGGTCCGCCGGACTGCCCGATAATTACATTTCCTGTCATTTTTACATTGTTCCTTTCATTATTTTATCTCTACATTGTATTATATCACAAAAAAAAGCGTTTTACAATAGATTAAGTGTCGGTTAACAAAATTTTTTGCAAAATATTAGCCACGCGTTATTTTCTGTCGTATAAATATTCAAAGAGTAAAAAAGGAGACTGTTATGAGCAACAATAATATTGATAAAAACAAAGCTATATCGGTAGAAAATGAGATTAATGATGAAAATCTAACCGAGGTTGCGGGCGGTATTGATTTGACTTCAAACAAAATGGCTATCTGTGCAAACTGTCGTGCCATTGTACCGAAAGTTGGACTTGAGCTACCCGGTGCAAATGCGTTCGTCTGCCCAAGATGTGGCGGCAAACAATTCACTCCGGCAAGCCGTAGTTATAACGGCGGGTCGGCTAATCAGGGGCGGTAACGGTAAATTTTGCAGATATAATATACGGACAACAAAAAAACTTGACAACACAGCACCAAAGGGTGGTTGTCATACTCGGAGCAATCCCACGAAATTAACAGGAGGAAAACTAATGAGTAAAGAGCTTAAAAAAGAACAAAACACCACGCCGGAGATAGACGACAACAAGCTTGAAGAGGTGGTCGGTGGCGTTGACGACGGAATGGGCGGTGAATATATCACTCTCCGTCAACCGACCTCCGAGGATCTTCTTAACAACGAA
This sequence comes from uncultured Oscillospiraceae bacterium, assembly GCA_964369965.1. GTDB lineage: Bacteria > Bacillota > Clostridia > Oscillospirales > Ruminococcaceae > CAYJBH01. The sequence continues at coordinate 50,964 of CAYJGF010000015.1, read as the reverse complement.
AAAAACAGTCAGTTAACCACCGAGCAGCTACCGCATTATATGAGATAGCTATACCACCATAACGCATATCGCACTTAGATTGTCCGCCCCTTCTTGCAATCTTGGCATAATTCGCAGCAACATAAATTCCAGCCATCTGCCGCTCGACTCCGATTTTAGGTAGTCGATATAGATCTCGTCATCAAGGATATTTTGCCAAAAACCGTCGGTGCAAAGGAGAAAACAGTCGCCTGAATTAAGATTGACCTTCTTTTTAAGTAGGGTAGGTCTCACACGCGGATTTCCGAGCGATTCGGTGAGATTATTTCGATCCTCATCATATCTAATTTCATCAAATCCAATAATACCGTCACGGTATTTTTTATAGCTTACCGAGTGGTCGGCGGTGATTATAGGCATGTTGCTGCCCGATAGATAGTAGATACGGCTATCGCCACAATGGGCATAAAATGCGGTATCGTTGTGTATATGCAGGGCGGCAACGGTGGCCCTTGTGTCGGCGTTGCCATATTTTTTTTGAGCGGATTTTAGCTCCCTGTCCGCCGTCTCAAACGCGCGTTTCATGGACCAAGCACCGGCGACAGTGTCGGCAAGGGTCATGCCGAGGGCTTTACTCACCACCCCCGAAGCATGTGCCCCGTTGCCGTCTGTGCCAAAACCATCCGAGACTACAAACACGCCTTTATTGTTCTTCTCGCCACAAAACAGAGCATCCTCGTTATGAGCGCGATCCCCTCGGTTGCTGTATTCATCATATGTTATCTTCAATTCCTACTCTACCTGTTATATCTATTCCTCGAATACCACTTCGGCAATTATGGCGGTGTAGTTATCCTGTTTAGGGTTGGCTTTGTGTTTTATCAGTCCGTTAATAATTTCGCGGGCTTTTTCCGGCGGATTTTTTAAAATAACCGCTATGGTCAATTCGTCAATCGTACGGGTTATACCGTCGGTGCAAAGCATCAGTTTGTCCTGTGGCATGAGTGGAAACCCATAAAAATTACGGTCAATATCCATCAATTCGTCAGACCCCACATAGGCGGTCAGTCGATGGGAGTCGGCACCGGTTAACTCCTGCAAAGAGCTGAGATCCCCCTCAAAAAGTGCGGTGCGTTTGACCAACATCTTATAGCTGTGTTCATGGTTTAAACGGATAATCTGCCCATCGCGATACAGCATTATGGTGCTATCACCGACCGATACCCAAAAAAGGTGGTCATCCAACACCATGACAGCGGCAAGGGTGGTGCCGGCGCGACCGTCAAACGTATCGTGAACCTTTTTGTTGACCGCTATGGTCATCGCTTCAAATGCAGGGGGTATGTCACGAGAGTCGGCGATGGAACGTGAGCCGTGGGTTATGCCGTTTACTGCCATCTGCGCCGCATCAAGACCATGCGCCATGCCACCCATACCGTCCGCAACCGCGGCGAAAAAGCGACTTTCATCCTCATTTATGACCGCAAAAGAATCCTGCTGGGTCGGTCGTCTTCCCTTTTCGTTAAGGGTTGCAACTCGACACAGCGTGGAATTCTTTTTTGTTTTGTCGGATGTAAAAAGTCCCATTATCTTTTTCGTTTCAAATTATTTATGTTAAAAAATTCTTGACCATACCGGTCAACAAGTTTATTGACTAATGTGGTCAAGAGAGGTTAACCATGTTTTTGTTCACAATATATACAACGATATTCTCTCTTGTCAATATTGGTGAGCATAAATATCTGCTCCAATCCCGGCTCTGTCATGGTTATACAGCGAGGGTTTTTGCAGGATATAACATTTTTGACCTTTTCCGGCAGTCCAAGGTGCTTTTTTTCCACCCTCTTACCATTTTTAATAATGTTAATGGTGATATCCCCCTCGAAAAAACCGAGCAGGTCGAGGTTTTTGTCTATTGCACCCTCAACCTTAATAATATCCTTGCACCCCATCTTTTTGCTTTTAACATTTTTGATTATTGCCACCGTGTTTGAAAGGCTACCGAGCTGTAGATAATGATATATTTCAAGGCTTTTGCCTGCCTTTATATGGTCGATGACCACACCGTTTTTAATACTGTCAATCTGCATTTTGGGCCGCCTTTCTTATATTTTTATATCGAGCATGTCCAATATAAGCGCCATTCTGATGTACTTGCCGAAAAGTGCCTGTTCAAAATATTTTGCGCGAGGGTCGTCGTCAATTTCGGTTGATATCTCGTTGACGCGGGGAAGAGGGTGCAGTACCATCATCTGTTCTTTAGCAAGTGTCATCTTCTGCGCGTCGAGGATATAAAAGTCCTTTAACCGCAGATAATCCTCTTCATTAAAGAACCGCTCACGTTGCACCCTGGTCATATAGAGCACGTCCAACTCGCCGATACAGTCCTCTAACAGTCGAAACTGGCGATATTCATGTCCGTGACCGACAATCTCGTCCTTTATGTAGCGTGGGAGTTTAAGCTCCTCCGGCGAACATAGAACAAAGTTGACATTTTCATACCGAACCATCGCACGGATAAGGGAATGGACGGTACGACCGAATTTGAGGTCACCACATAACCCGATGGTAATGTTTGAAAGGTCACCGCGCAGGTTTTTGATGGTAAAAAGGTCGGTGAGCGTCTGGGTTGGGTGTTGATGTCCGCCATCACCGGCATTGATGACCGGTATACTCGATACATTTGCCGCGACAAGTGCCGAGCCCTCTTTTGGGTGGCGCATTGCAATGATATCGGCATAACAGCCTATCATTTTGATGGTATCACTCACCGACTCACCCTTTGCCGCCGAGGTGCTGTCCGCTCCTGCAAAGCCGATAACGTTGCCGCCCAGCTCCATCATCGCCGATTCAAAGGAAAGTCGGGTGCGCGTAGACGGTTCAAAAAAGAGTGTAGCCAATTTTTTTCGCCGACAAGCCTCGGCATATTTATCGGGGTTTTTTATTATGTCACGTGCTGTCTCGATAAGCTCATCAATCTTTTGCACCGAGGCATCGAGCGGATCTATAAACGATTTCATATATAAATTCCCTTATATTATGCGTTAATCCAACTCTCATCGGATGGATTTAGTCTAAAAGCATTAAGTTTAACAATATCATCTTTTGTGATGAAGTTGTTTTCAGCCGCAACATCTGATAGTGTCTCAAAATCGGTTAAAGATCGGTTGACTATACCTGCTTGACCAAGGCGGTCAATACCCTTTTGTAGGTTGTAGGTGAATATCGAAACGATACCGAGCACCTCGCATCCCTCGGCGCGCAATGTGTCCACCACCTCAATAACACTGCCGGCGGTGGATATCAAATCCTCCACCACAACCACCTTTTGACCCTTGATGAGTCGCCCCTCAACCTTGTTCTGACGACCGTGGTCTTTGGAGCCACTTCGCACATATCCCATAGGCAGACCAAGACGGTCGGCGGCAATTGCGGCATGTGCAATCCCGGCGGTGGCAGTGCCAAAAAGCGCCTCGGCGGTCGGAAATTCCGCTTTTATAGTGTCTGCAATGCCCTGTTCGATAGCACCACGCACCTCGGGGTAGCCGAGAGTGAGGCGGTTATCGCAGTAAATTGGACTTTTTATACCGCTCGCCCAGGTGAACGGCTCGCTCGGGCGCAAAAATACCGCACCGATGTCCAAAAGATGTTTTGCTATTGTTCTTTTCATAAAATCTCCTATCCTACAAATTCCTTAACACATCGTTCATATGCCGCGAGAGGGTTGGCGTCGGCGGTTATGGAGCGACCGACAACAATATAATCACAGCCCATATCGGCGGCGTTTGCCGGCGTCGCAATCCTCACCTGATCACCGATATCGCCATCCGCAAAACGAATTCCGGGGGTAACGGTGATAAAGTCTTTGCCACAAACCTCCTTGACAAGCGATGCCTCCAGCGGACTGCAAACCACACCGGCAAGTCCCGCAGATTTTGCGGTGAGGGCGTAGTGCTTGACCACGTCGGTCAACGGACGATCGATGAGTAAATCCTCCCTCATGCGTGCTTCACTGGTGCTGGTCAGCTGGGTGACGGCTATGACCTTAGGCGGATTTTGAACACTGTTTGCACCATCCATCGCCGCCCTCATCATCTCGGCAGTACCACCGGCGTGGACGTTTACAATGTCGGCGCCGAGCGTCGCGACGACTCTCATCGCAGATTTGACGGTGTTGGGTATGTCGTGCAGTTTAAGGTCTAAAAACACCCTATGTCCCTGCGCTTTTAGCTTTTTGACAATCTCGGGGCCGGTGGCATAATACAGCTCCATACCCACCTTTAAAAAAAGGCTTTTTTGTGGCATTTTAGCCAAAAAGTCAAAGAGTGCCGTCTCGGACGGAAAATCACAGGCTATTATTACCTCACGTTGCATAAAGACCTCCCTATTAATTTGTTTATATCGTCAAAACCTATTTCGTTTAAGACCACCGGCAGGCGATCGATAACCTCTTTATAAATGTTGGGATTTGTCAGAAACTCGGCACCTATCTGCACTGCCGAGGCACCTGCCGACATCATTTCTACTACTTTTTCGGCGCTGTTAATCCCTCCAAGCCCGATTATAGGCACATTCACCGCCGAGGCCACATCATAGACCATACGTAGCGCAACGGGGAAAACCGCAGGACCGGACAGACCGCCGGTGCGATTTGCAAGTATCGGACGACCGGTTTTATAGTCGATCCTCATTCCGAGCAGGGTGTTGATAAGACATATTCCATCCGCGCCGGCACTCTCACACGCCTTTGCAATGGAGACAATGTCGGTGACATTTGGGGACAGTTTTACATAAAGTGGTTTGCTTGTCACTTTTTTGACCACCCCGGTCACCTCTGCCGCCTGCTCTTTATTACTGCCGAATGCCATGCCACCGCCGTGCACATTCGGGCAACTGATGTTAAGTTCGATGATCCCAATCTGCTCCACCTTATCAAAAGCGGCGGCAAGCTCAACAAATTCATCGGTCGAAAAGCCGGAGATGTTGGCGATGACCGGTTTTTTATAATTCTCAAAAAGTCGCGGCAACTCCTGCGAGAGCACCGTCGAAAGACCGGGATTTTGCAGTCCGACACTGTTGAGCATACCGCTGTCCGCCTCCGCTATTCGCGGTGTGGGGTTGCCAAACCGCGAAAGGGTGGTAGTACCTTTAAAGGACAAACTCCCTAGAATGTTTATGTCGAATATGTCGCAAAACTCGTACCCGTATCCGATAACACCGGACGCGGCAATGATTGGATTGTCGAATTTTATGCCGGATAGATTGACCGATAGATTCATTATTTCAAGTCCTTTATTTTATAAGTTCGCCCTTTTTAAAGACCGGACCCTCTTTGCAAATTCGTGCATAATCGCCGTTTGTTTTTTCACAGCTACATCCCATGCAACCCCCAAAACCGCAACCCATGCGCTCTTCATAAGATAATTGACCATCTTGGTCAATGTCCTGTAGCGCACGCAACATAGGCATGGGACCACAGGCGTAGAAATAGTCGAAGTCAAGTTCGTTGACCACCCCGGTCACAAAACCTTTTGTTCCATAACTACCGTCCTCGGTTGTGATGAATACCTTGTCACAATAAGCGTTAAGCTCCTCCTCCAAAAAAACGTCCTTTCGGGAACGAAAACCGAGCACCGCCGTTGTTTTCACCCCCATTTTATTGAGGGTTTTCGCAAGTAATAACATCGGTGGAGCGCCTACACCACCACCGATTAACAGTTGTGAGGGGAAGTTTTGTATATCAAACCCCCTCCCAAGACCGCATAAAACCGATATTTTTTCACCCTTTTGCATATTGGTCATGCGGTTTGTACCCTCGCCAACCGCCTTATAAATTAAGGTTAGTCTGTCACCGTCAATATCGCAAACCGATATGGGACGGCGCAGATACAAACCGTCAATTTTGATGTTTACAAACTGGCCTGCATGAATATCAACTATATCGCCCTGCAATATCATCCTATAAACATCATCGGCTATGAGCCTGTTTGATTGCACCATCAATGATAAATCAACCATTAAACATCCCTCCTCATTGCACATCTTGTATAGAGCACTCGACCGTAAACCTCGTCCCCATCAAATGGCGTGGCAGAGCCTTTTGAAAGAAAATTATCGCTGTCGATTATAAATTTTGTATCGGTTTCAATCACGCAGAAATCCGCCATGTTGCCGTCGGCTATCCCTGCTTTTATCCCGAATATCTCACGCGGACGTATCGCCATCAAATTGACCAGCTCGGTCAACGTTATTATATCGGTGGCAACAAGTCCGGTATAGAGCACCGAGAACGCCGTTTCTAAACCCACGATACCGAAAGAGCTTTTTAACAATCCGCCGCTTTTTTCCTCGACGCTATGGGGTGCATGGTCGGTGGCGATAATATCAATGGTGCCGTCCTTTATGCCGAGCAACAGCTCCTCCCGGTCAAATTCCGAGCGGATGGGAGGGTTCATTTTAAAGCGTCCCTCGTCCTTTATATCCTCATCGGTCAATAGCAGGTAGTGCGGCGCAGTCTCGGCGGTGACATGTACTCCGCTCGCCTTTGCGGCACGTATCAACCTCACGCTTTCGGCGGTGGAAACGTGACAGATATGCAGGTGTGCGCCGGTCGTTGCGGCAAGACGGATGTCGCGGTCGACCATCTCATATTCGCTGGCGGAGGAAATGCTCGGCAGGTCGTTCCTTTTTGCGTATTGACCGGCATGGACAACGCCGGAGGCGCCGGGGTTGCCGACCTCACAGTGGGACACGATGGGTTTATTTAATCGAGTCGCTATCTCCATCGCTTTTCGCATCATCTCATAGTCCTGAACACCGTGACCATCGTCGGAAAAGCCGATACAATAAGGGGCAAGCGTCTCCATATCGGACAAAACCAGCCCTTTTTGGTCTACGGTGATGGAGGCATAGGGTAAAACCTTGCAGCGCGCCTTTTTTTCGATGATTTCAAGCTGTTTTTTTATTTCGCTTTCACCGTGTGGCACCGGTTTTAAATTCGGCATGGAGCAAAGCAGTGTATATCCGCCTGCAAGACCTGCTGCAGTGCCGGTGGCTATAGTCTCCTTATACTCAAAACCCGGCTCACGAAGGTGCACGTGCATGTCTGCAAAGCCGGGCAGAATGTATTGACCGGTGCAGTCAACGACCTTTGTCTCGGGTGGGACATCGTCGGTAAAATATGTTTTTCTATCCTTTAACAGCAGGCTTGTTTTTATGAATTTGCCGTCGGTAAAAACAGTCCCGTTTACAAAAAAAGCGTCCACGGTTGTCCCGTGACGCTTGCAGGAGCTGTCATCTATGCAAAAACCGCCATCGGTCGGTGTATTCAAATCGGTATTGTTCAAAATTGCTCCAATATCATATTGACCATTACTTTTACTAACTATAATTATATTAAAAAAATCGAATATTGTCAAGAGTGAAAACCCACTGAATAAATTACTATCCAGTGGGTTGACATTAATTAAACCTTGCGGTCCTCACCGAGGAAAAACAGTGCCACGGTGCCGGGACCGGAGTGAGCGCCGACGCTTGGACCTATAAAGTTGGTAAAGACATCTTTGACGTTGAGTTTAGATTTTATTTCGTTTGCAACATATTCACAATCCTCGGCGCAGTCGCCGTGGCTGATAAAAATCACCTGTTCTTGCGGTGCACTTGCCCTGTCCACCACCTTTTGCACAAGCGCATCGAGACTTTTTTTGCGACCTCTGATCTTATCGACCGGCACTAATTTCCCTTCGGTGTTGACACGCATTATCGGTTTTATACTAAGCACCGAACCTGCCACCGCCGTCATTTTTGAGACACGTCCTCCGCGATAAAGGTGGTTAAGGTCATCCACTGTAAACCATTGATTGAGGCGCTGTTTGTTGCCCTCGACAAAACCGGCAACCTCCTCGATAGAGGCACCCTGTTGATGTTTTTGCGCCGCAAGATACACCATCAACCCCTCACCCATAGAGGCGCAAAGTGTGTCCACAACGATTATTTTTCTGTCGGGGAACTCCTCTTTAAGCTCCTCGGCGGCGAGACGACAGCTGTTATAGGTGCCGGAGAGTGCGGAGGAAAATGCAATATGAAGGATATCAAACCCCTCCTGCAAAACCGGTTTTGCAAAGTCGATAAATTCCTCTGAATTAAGTTGTGCGGTGGTCGGCATTATGCCGTCGCGCATCTTTGCATAAAATTCCTCATTGCCCATCTGGACAGAAATCGGCGTGTTTTTATACTCCTTGCCGTCCATCTGAAAAGGTACAGGGAGGACGGTTACACCGGCTTTTTGCATTAGATCTAAAGATAAATCTGCGGTGGACTCGGTGAATATCTTATAGCTCGACATGACGCACTCCTTTAATATGTGTTTTATTTATAATAGCATATATGTAGAATAAAATCCAGTTTTTATTAAAGAAATTTAATTATTTTGAAGAATTAACAAATTTCGCCATTGCGAGATCCTCTTTTTTAATGTGATTTATCAGCCAATCGCCGAGCAATTTTGCAATTTTTGATACCAGTGAGATATCGTTTGGATTTTTTTTATGTTCATCGTGTAGCTCACTCAATGTCTTTTTAAAAATATCGTGTTTTTGTTTGTGGGCAGGATAGCCGGTATAATTTGCGCCTACCTGCAAACGCTCCTCATCGCCGAGGTGGGTTGCTGTATACTTTATTAAAAAGTCGAGGGTGGGGGCGAGCTCTTTGCCGCCCTGTGCTTTTATACACGCCGTGGTCAGTTTGTTGATAACGTCGATAAGCTCCTTGTGCTGTTTATCGATAAGAACGTTACCTGTTTTTAGATCGTCGGTGAAATGGTATAACATACTATATCCTTTCTATTGTTGATTTTACGGGTTATATACCCGAAATGTGTTCTTTATTAATACGCTCATGAGTTCAAGATTGCCCTTTATTGGGCTTATTTTAGTCGGTATCTTGCCGTCATTCGGATACTTGCGCTGCACCGCGACCTCACATGTTTTTAGCCGGAGTTGAGAGGCGCGTGTCGATAGGTATGCAAGCAGTTCATATCCTGCAAAGACCGCGCGCAGTGGCTTCACCTTAGGGTGTTTTAGATATTTCATGGAATAGGCTCTAAAGTTGTTGGTCGTGTCGGTGAACCGCTCACCGGCGGTGAGTGATATCAGCGGAGCATGGATTAATTTTATCGCAAGGTCACGCGATTTTGGGGTGTTGACCGCAACTCCACCCTCGATAAATCGTGAGCCCTGCACAAAGTCATATCCCTCGTTAAGTTTATCGACAAAACGTCCGACATGCTCTATTGAGTCCTTATCGTTCCCGTCGATTGTCACAACCCCTTTATAGCCGCGTTTTATCGCGAAGTATATCCCTGTCCTAAGCTGTGCACCCTGCCGACCATCGCCGAGTTTTGTCAACAGTGTGTTGACGTCAAGGCTTTGCAACATATCACTTTCGGTGCCGCCGTCACTCGAACCACCGTCACAAATAATAATGTCTACAATCTGCCCAATACCATGTTTGCGCGCCTTTTCGAGCTCACTTTTAATCTTCTTTTTCTCATTTATTATCGGTATCAAAAGGCAGTAGTCGCTTTTTTTCGGCGCATATTCCTCGGAGTCAAAGTCCGGCACACCTCGTATGGATCGATATTCATTTATCATATTGCAAAAAACTCCCCGACATAATCTATACATTTTAAAATATCATCGATGTTATCCATCTTTTTCATCTCTATCGACAGGTATCGGTCGTAACTGCATTCTCGCAACACCTCGCGCAGTTCACGGTGAAAAGGGTTAGGGGCGACATATTCAAGGTAGGGCAGACTGAGATGGATGTGGTTGATCAGTGCCATGTTTTCGGCAAGGAGGTCGCAACGCTCATTATTATTAATCATTGTTCCCACATCTACGTTGACCTTCAGTCCGTTGCTGTCCAGCACACGCGCCAGCTGAAATGCCTGCTCGGTGGTGTTGATGAAGTTGGTGCCGTAGATCCCGGGGTTTGGCTCGACCGATAGCACCGTGCCTTTTGAGGCGGCATATTGACCCATAGAATAAAGAAATTCCGTTGCTGTTTTTTCACTTTCCTCACGGTCTGACTCGGTCGGGATGTTGCGGTTTTTGGGGCAACCGAACACGAGGTTGTTTATACCACCGGCTTCGGCGAAGTCAACAGCCATTTTTGTGTACTGTGTTAATTCTTGCCTGTCGGCGACGCTGTAAAGACTCTCACCTTTACCATACCATATGCTCTGCATACTGCATATGCTAAGCGAATAATCCTTTTGCAAACTCTCGGTGTATGCCTTAATTCGACCGAGGTCGCTGTATGGGTTTTCGAACAGCCTTGTCGGTGCTATTTCGAGACCTTTAAAACCGTTTTTTTGCATGGCACTGTATACAATTTCATCGTCTTTGGCGTCCCATGCGATGTTTGAGATGGAAAGTTTCACACTCGCTCCTTTACAAAATCGGCGATGTCGGATAAAACTTGATTTGTGGTGTAAAGGTAACCGTCTTTACCGTCGAACAACTCATAATGCTCCGATTTAAAGTTATAATAGGGTGGGGTTTTTGCAAGCTCGTTTTTAAAGCCCCGACCGCTCAAATACAGATGCAAATCCGCAGCCGATATCGGCTCGCTCGCGATATTTAAGACCTTAATATCATTTTGTATCGCTATTTCAATATCGCGGTAAAGGTTGGCGAGGTTATAAAACTGAAAGACGGCCCGCGAATCGGTGAAGTTAAGGGCGGAAAAGCCAACGTCCTTAAACAACTCTCGCGCCTTTTCACGGTCGACGTTGGGGTCGAGTTTATAAAAGCCGTTGTCCTGTAAAATATACATACTGTATATTTCTTGTCGAATATTACCAATTTCGGTCATTTTTTGTTCCGTTAACATGCCGGGGACAAAGGAGATATAGTCGTAGATAAAGTTTTTCTTTAAATTTTCTCCAAAAAGACCGGGCAGACGGATGATGTGATGATTCTCAAAGTTATCCGCCACAAAATGCTCCAATTCAAGGCGGTTTTTGCCGTAGGGCAGTGCACTCTCGTTGGAAAAAAGCATACTCTCGCTCTTGTTGTCGGTCACACCGTACACATCGACGGTGGAGATAAGAACAACTCTTTTGGCGTTAATATTGACTATATTTTGCGCCGCCTCGTCGGTCTTTGTCCTATCCTTTTCGGGAAATTTGTCCGCCAAAAATTTCTCTGCCGGCAGACCGCTATAATATAGAATATCGGGGCAAAGGCAGGTTGCCTCCCCGATATTCTTAGAATTAAATAATTTGTCAAACCTGCCGTGTTTTGCAAGGTTAGAGCCGACAAAGCCGGTGTAGCCGACTAAAGCGTTCATGAGGTGTCCTTTCGATGAAGTGTATTTAGTTAATAGTGAATGGTGAATAGTGAAGGTATCGCCTGCGGCGATGGATTTATAGGGTTTATCTGTAGTGTAGGGATTTGACCTACCCAATACCGCGATAGCACAAAATGCTATTTTTTATAATAAAACAGGCGAAGCGGTTTCCTTTACTATTCACTATTCATTCTTCACTCTTCACTGATATCACGCCGCCGGCACCGCCGCCGGGTCTACCGGTTCAGCGGAGTGCGTTACGTTGCAAAGAGGCGGTGGGTTATCGCGTTTAAAGTAGCCGGTGTCCTGTGGACAGTCCGGTCTTGCGAGATAGCCGGAGCTGGAGCAGAATTTAAGTTCCACCACATTTTCCGATACAGGGAATTCAATCTCCTCCAATTCCGCCTGCGCAAGATTCATGACCTCACGCCATGCCCAGGTCGGGGGATGCTTGGAGTACTGCGTCCAGGTGAGCACCTGTGGGTCGTCAAATCCCCACCACGTTGCGGTGGAATAGTATGGTGTCACACCGATAAACCAGTGGTCGCGGTCATCGGAGGTAGTACCGGTCTTGCCGACGGCCTCCATGCGCTCGGGGTATAGACCGTATCCGGTACCGCCTGACTGATAGAGGACGGTGGAAAGAAGTTCGTTCATGATGTGTGCCGTGTCCGGCTTTATCGCCTGTGTGGTGATGACATCCGGCTCCATTATCAGCTCACCGTTATAGTCCTCAATGCTGGTGTAGCAATGGGGGGAGGTGAATTTACCGCCGTTGCCGAAGATAGTATATGCCGCCGCCATCTCCATCGGTGAGATACCCTCCGTCATAGCTCCGAGCGCAAGGGGTGCAAGACCAACGTCGGTGAATATTTGACCGTCAATTTCCTTTGATTCATAAAGTGTGCTTATCTGCAACGTGTCGGTCAAAAAGCTAAATGACGTTTGCAGACCGATAAGATCCAGCACGCGCACCGCAACTGTGTTGATGGAACGGGAAAGCGCATACTCGATAGACATCTTTTTGTTGGACGGTGAACCGGCATAGTTCCTCGGCCAAGGCTCATTGCCGGTGGCAGGGGAGGCAGGGAGAGCGGAGTCCATAATCATGGTGGAGTAGGTTATAAAGTTATAGTCGATTGCCGGCGCATAGGAGCCTATCGGTTTCATGGTAGAACCAGTCTGGCGAACGCTGTCCACCGCGCGATTGTGAAGTCGGTCATCCTCTTTAACCCCGAGAGCACCGACGACGGCGGCAATCTCGCCGTTCATGTTGACCGTAACCATTGCGGACTGCGGCTCGACCGGTATGGTGTTGCCATCTTCGTCCAAAATGAGATCACCGTTGAGGTCGCGTTTGTCAAGGACTATGTCAGGGTAGAACTCACGATAATACTCCTCATCCATCATGACCGTCTCCATCGCGGTTTGCAATGTGAGGTCGATGGGCAGATAGATGCGCAGACCGCCGTTATAAACAAGGTCGGAGGCGGCGTCACGCGTCATCCCTTGAAGGTCCACAAAGTCGGTTATGACCGATTCGATGACCATGTCGGTGTACCAGCTGTAAACCTGTTTTGTGCGGATGATGTTGCCCTCGCTGTCGACCGAAATGGTTACCTCGGTCTCCTTCTCGGTGGTCTCGGTAGTCTCGGTCAGCTCACCGTCCTCACTTTCAACCACGATTTCGGTGGTGACGGGGGCACTGGTGGAGATAAGCCCGAGCGGTTGCTCCACCGCGAACGCAAACTCCTCATCGTCAAGATAGCCGACGCGGTTCATGTGATACAAAACGGTATTTCGACGCTCAAGACAAGCGTCCGGGTTGTTGTAGGGGTCGTAGGCGACCGGCGACTGGGTGATGCCGGCAATCATAGCGGACTCGGTCACGGTCAACTCGGAAGCAGGCTTTCCAAAATAGATGTTTGCGGCGGTCTCAACACCGGCGATGTTGCCGGATAGTCGGAAGGTATTGAGGTATGCCTCGATAACAACCTCTTTGGAATATCGATTTTCTAAAGCGATGGCGCGGAAAATCTCACGAATTTTACGCATTGCGTCGACCGAATTATCCTCCGTTAAGTTTTTAACGAGCTGTTGTGTTAAGGTGGACGCGCCCTGACCGGTGCCGCCCAGAACTTTTAAAGGGGTGTACTCGTCCAAAAACGCTGCAAAGGTACGGACGTAGTTGACGCCGTTGTGCTCCCAGTAGGAGTCGTCCTCAACCGCGACGATGGCATCAATCATGTGAGTGGATATATCCTCATAGTTGACCCAAATTCTGTTCTCGTCGCCGACCAAACGCTCATACTCCTCATATTCGCCGGAGGCGGGATTTTTTGCGTAGAGGATGGTGGTATAACTGAGCTTAATACTGCCAAGATCGAGTTTTTGCTCATCTTCCGCGGTGACCTCCACGACATAGAGGCTGACCGCAACGGCGAGCATGGAGCCGATAATCACGCCGATACAACCAAAAATGATTATGACGCGAAATATTAGCAAGAATATATTTAGTATTACTTTAATTACACTTAAACCGGCATTTTGCTTTGGTTTTGCAGGGCCGGAAGATTTAGGTTTGTATGCCATATTGAGTTATCTATCCTTTCAAGACGAATTGCATATAAATGCGTATAAATGTATTTTACCACAAAAAACTATATTTGACCATACAAAAGTATAAATTTTCATAATTTTGTCAACAATAACACACAGATGAGGATTTTTGATTTTATTATAGAGGTTTTGCAATGAAAAGAATTACGGCTTTAATGTCGGCAGGCGGAGTTTTGGTCATTATTGTTGCATTGGTTCAATTTAATCTACGCGCCGAGTTGCCGGAACAAAGCGCCCCGATTGAGCAGGTGGAGGTTGCAAGCGAGGATGAAAGTGTGAGCAGTGTAACGACCATCGATGTGATAGCGCCTACTGAGGAACAACCGCTCGAGGAGGATCCCAAAGATTTTTATCACCTCGCTACAATGGGGGACATGATAGCGCTGTTTGACGAACAGGGTGCGGTCGTTGAGGTGTATGAAATATATGTTCACATCCTCCCCCCCGATGACATAAAACAGCTCAATGTCGGAATTAAGATAGAAAACGAACAACATCTAAGGCAACTGCTGGAGGATTTTGGTGGATAATACGGCGGCGGCGACAAGGCATATACCCTGTCGCCGCCGTAAATTAGATATAACTTAATTAATATTTGTCGCCATAGGAGCTATCGAAGTTGTATTCCACCTGCACCGGTTCGTTGTAGCCGGTATAGCCGGAGGTGCTCGGTGCGGAATCTATGAGTGAAAAGCCGGATACTATCTGTTTTAAAACAGATGCCTGACTGGAAAGCTCCTCACTGGTCGCGGCACTTTCCTGACTGGTTGCAGAGTTGTTCTGAACAACGGCGGCAATCTGGTCAAGACCGACGGTGATCTGAGATATGGAGTTTGCCTGCTCGTTGGAGGCGGAGGTTATCTCGCGAATAAGCTCGGTGGTGATGCTTACACCCTCGACCACCTTGGTAAGGTCCTCGGCGGTGACCTGAGCAAGGTTAACACCCTCACTGATAGCGTTGATGGAGCCCTCGATAAGAGCGGTGGTGTCTTGAGCGGCACCGGCTGATTTGCCGGCAAGATTGCGAACCTCATCGGCGACAACGGCAAAACCTTTGCCCGCCGCGCCGGCACGCGCAGCCTCAACAGCGGCGTTGAGGGCGAGAATATTTGTCTGGAATGCAATGTCGTCGATGGTCTTGATTATCTTGCTAATTTCCTTAGATTTGCCGTCAATCTCCTCCATAGATGCCATGAGTTTTTGCATCTGTGCGTTGCTATTATTTATGGAAACGCTCGCCTGGTCGGCAAGCTCGCTCGCCTTGTTAGAGCTGTCGGCATTCTGTGAAATTTGTGATGATATATCGCTGATGGTCGCCGCAAGTTCTTGAATAGAGCTCGCCTGCTCGGTAGCACCCTGCGCTAACGCCTGTGCACCGGTGGACACCTGCTCGGAACCGCTCGACACCTGATCGGTGGCAAGGCTGACCTTGCTGATGGTATCGTTCATCTTGGAGATAGTCTCATACATTGCCTCACGCAGCTTTATATATATACCGACATACATATGATCATTTCCGCTTTTAGCGGTGAAATTGCCCTGCGATATAGCGGAAAGTCCACCGATAAGGTCGTTGATTATGGACTCGATATTACCTATTGTTTCGTTGGTGTTTGTTGCAAGCTCACCGAACTCGTCCTTTGCCTCATACTCAATCTTAGCATTTGTAAAGTCACCGGCAGACAGTGATTTTATTGCGGAGTTTATTAAACGCAGCGGTGTTGTGACCGAAAGTGCGAGCATAAGCCCCACCGCGACAAAGCCGGCAAGTACTATAATTGCAAGCACGACAAGAATTATAAGACCGGAGTTAAGATAATTTATTATGTAGTTGAACTCATCCTCGGCTGCCTCGGAGACGGTGTCGTTCATCTCGATAATGTCCGCTATAATTATCTCCATATGCTCGTCATACACATCGTCATAAAAGGGAAATGCCTCATCGAGCGAGCCGTTGCTGATCATGTCGATAAGCTCTGCCCTATATTGATTTTCTGTAGCGGCGAGTGTTCCCAACTCCCCCAGCGACACGGTAAGTTCGTCGGAATAATCGATACTGTTTAAAACAGCCATGTGTTGTTGAAGGTGCGCCTCCGCCTCATCTATAACCATGTATAGATCCTGCAACTCTTCGTCATTGCTCGCCAAAAACAGTGACGCTACATTTTTGTTAAGCTCTTCAATGTTGATCTCAACCTCTTTAATCTCCATTGCGACGGTGTAAGCACCCTCTTTAAAGGAGGTAAAGTTGGTTTGGTTGGAATCGCTGCTAAGTATGGAGAAAGCGGCTAAAATAACAATCAATACTAAAATAGCGCCCATAGAGACAAGAAACTTCATTCTGATGTTAAGGTTTTTCATTGATACTCCTTAATATAAACTGCATAATTTATGTACAACTAAATTTTACACCTTTTTGGTGCAAAAATCAAGCACTTTTTCGATTTTTTTAAGCATATATTTATAATATGTGACAAAATCACAATAAAAAAGATATAATATAGTGAATTTTAGAGCGAACCGATTTTTTTTCTACACATTGCGCACACGGGACTGCCGTTAAAATCCTTCAATTTTTTATCACTATCGCAAAATATGCAGGATGCTTGATATTTTTTTAGCACAATTCCCTCCTCGGTGGTGAAAACCTCTAAACTGGAGCCAACATCCAGATTAAAGGTGCGTCGCAACTCGATGGGAAGCACCACACGCCCAAGATCGTCGATTTTGCGTACTATGCCGGTTGATTTCATAATTCCTATTCCTTTCTTTTCTTCTGAAATATCCAAATAATGGAATTTAATATCCTATTTATTCCATATATTAACATATATTTACAGATTTGTAAATATATGTTAGCAAAAAAAATAAATATATGTAAAAAAATGGAAATTTTACATATATTTATTGTTATTATATTTGGTGTATATATTATTCCGATTTGGTGCCGTTATAATATCTATCCATCCTCGCCTCGGCGTTTTTTATTAGGTTGAAAAGGCTTGGGGCGAAAAGGGCATAATCTTTCATCAGTTGTTCGGTCGACATTCTAAATGCCGAGGTGTCCTTGACGTTGGCACCCAGACCGATATCCTCCCCTTGAAGAACGGCTCGGATATTGCCCTCACATATGTGCAGTGCCGCATTGCTGTAACCGTCAAAGCCATAACGGGACATTGAAAACAGTGCCTCGGTATTCTTGCTGTTCGAGCCGTAAAGATAGCGAAACATCTTATAGACCGAAATGGACAAATAGGTCGATATCTCGGCAACAAGCACCTTGTCGGGGCATTCGTTAAGTCGGTCAAACAGAATATTAAGCGAGTTGCTGATCAGTTTTTTATTAAGCGTGGGTAGGACACTGCCTCGATAGTTGGAGTCCTTGGCATCGGACGGGTCCGGTATATCATCCACCGAAAGTGCGCGACCGGTGCGCTCCGCACTGCGACCCAAAAGGTAGTCGCAGGACACGTTATAATAGTCGGCGGCGCGAACAACAAAATCAAGACCACACTCCCGTATGCCCTTTTCATAGTGAGAAAGAAGTGCCTGTGATATCCCAAATTGCTCCGCCGCAAGTTTTTGGGTAACCCCCTTCTCTTTTCTCAGCAGTGTAATAATTCTGCTGAAGTCATTTGTCATAAAACCGCAAAATCCCTTTCAAATATTTGCATATGTATCGGGATGAAAATATGTAGAGGATAACTCACCCAATTCTAATACGCATAGTAAATTATATTGTATAAAAAACGATTTGTAAAGGGGTAAATGCAAAAAATATAATTTTTGTGAAATATATACCAAAATGTTGTCAAAATTTAGTCACACACTGCATACGTATTGTTAAATATCCAAAAAAGACACAACATTACAAAACTTGACAAACATCTTCTTTTGTTGTATACTATGAGTAATTATACATTTACATCATGTTTACTATATGTTAATTTTGAGGGATAACAACTATGCGATTTGTAAAAGGTGACAAAAAAATTCCTTTTTATAAAGAAGAGACAAAGTTAAATAGGTCGGGCAGGAAAAAATCTATCGACTCGCCGTTAACACCGCCCGAGTTTACCGATGAAAATAATGCAGGCGTTGTATCGAACGCTTTTAAAACGGCTACCTACCCCGACGAGAGGACTTCGGTCAGCCACGCGAGGTCGTCCGGCAAGCCCGGCTCGGTAACCGACGTGATAGCCTCGTTGCGAGGTGTCCCTCTGGGGCGCAACACCGTCTTTGAGAGTGACCCATCGCCGGAAAAAACTCCCGATTTAAAGCCGGTTGAGCAGCCAAAACCTGCCGATGATAAGCAGGAGCGCATGGAAAACACGGCGCAAACAATAGCGCCGAGAAAAATAAAAACCTATAACGGCAGTGTCACCTCCACCGTTTCGGTGAATGAGGTTGCACAAAAATTCAAAGACATGACACAGGAGGTTGAGGACACAAAAATCAAGCGCAAAAAGATGCGCCGAACCGCCCTCATAGCCGCCGTCGCCTGTCTCAGTTTATTTGTAATATTCGGCTCAGTGTTCGCGCTGTTCTACATGCCGACTATAGATGCGCTCGCCGAGGTGGAAACCCCACCGAGTGAGACGATAAATACACTCCCGACCGGCTCTCCGATAATCGAGTATGAGTTGATGGCGAACACGGCGGTAAAAACCGCACCCGAAATCAACCTCTCGCTTGCCTCTGCCGGCGGTCTGTTAGAGATGCGCGTCGTTGACTCCGAGGGTGCGCCTATCACCGGCGTCGAGTTTGTATTGAGCGTGATCGATCCGGACGGTGAAAGCACGGTGTATAAGATGGAGGACAAGCTGGGTTTTCTTGAACTCACCGACCTCGAGGTCGAGGGTGACTATATAGTGGTGCTCCACCCGAGTGACGGTTATCCTGCTGTCGAACCAAAACAGGTGGAGGTTATATTAGAGGTTGAAACCAAACCTCTCGACGAGGAGGCACTTAAGGACAAGATCAAGGACGAGTCCGATATCGTCGTCTCGGAGGAGGATTCGGAATACGGCAACGACTCCGCACCCTCCGGCGCGACCGACGGCTCTGCCGCACCGGCACCGGCACCGGCTCCTGCGCCTGCACCGGAGCCTGCACCTACCGTTATAGCGGTAGTGCCGAATGCCGAAATTCAACAGGTGACGACTCCTGCCTCGGTGAGCTACACCTCCGGCAGTCCGGACTATAAATTTACCATCGCCGATGGTGAACATGCGGGGGACTACATATTTATCGTTGATGCAAACGGCAACATAACCGGCGCAAAAAAATTGGTGACGGGCGGCACTCCTGCACCGACCGGTATGTCGTTTAATACCTTTTCATTAAGTAACTTTTTCCTCAATATGAATGACCCTGTCGACCCGAACGCCAACAATCCCGACGAGGGAACAGGCGACGGCACAGGAGATGGCACCGGCGATGGCACCGGTGACGGCACCGGCGACGGCTCCGGCGACGGCACCGGAGATGGCACAGGAGATGGCTCCGGCGACGGCTCCGGCGACGGCACCGGCGATGGCACCGGCGATGGCTCCGGTGATGGCTCCGGTGATGGCACCCCCGATCCCAATCCAGATCCCGATGATCAGGATGGTGTGGACCCACCGCCAACCCCGACCGAGGTCGAGGTGGACAATAGTCTTTTATTCGAGACGGTGGACGGACTGCTTATAATGAAAGCTCCGTTTAATCAGTTTGCCGTCGAGCACAAGGTTGAGGAGAAAGTGACGACCCTGTACACCGGCTGGATAGATATTGACGGCAAGAAATTTTATTATGATGCAAATCACAATATGGTTACCGGATATGTGAGCATCGACGGTGTGACCTACCGATCTAACGATGACGGCAGTCTTGTCGAGGTCAAGGTTGAGGAGAACATTCCGGTAGAAAAAGAGATTACAAACGGCATTGATGTCTCAAAATGGCAGGGCAACATCAATTGGCAGGCGGTCAAGGACAGCGGTGTCGACTGGGTCATTATCCGCGCCGGATATCGCGGTTATTCCACCGGCGTGCTGGTGGAGGACCCGTACTATCGCCAGAACATTAATGGCGCACTCGCGGTCGGTCTGGACGTGGGTATATACATATTCTCTCAGGCGATAACGGTGCAGGAGGCGGTTGAGGAGGCAAGTTTTTGCCTGTCGCTTTCCGCCGGATACAACCTCAAATACGGCATAACATTTGACACGGAGTATCAATCCGGCGGTCGTGCAAACAACATCTCCACCGCACTGCGCACACAGATTGCGAATGCATTTTGTGACACGGTGCGCCAAGGTGGCAAAACCCCTATGATATACGCCAGCAAATCCTGGTTCATCCATCAACTGGACTACTCCGCAATATCTCATAACAGAATTTGGCTCGCGCACTACACCACCCAGACCGACTTTGCCTATCGATATGATTTATGGCAGTACACCGGCTCGGGCAGCTGTGCCGGCATAAGCGGTCATGTAGACTGGAACTATGGCTACCTATAATATTATGACACACTTATCGGAGGAGCAGATACGCTCTCATATAAATTGTAAAAAGGAGCTCAATTTTTTACTGTACGACAGTGTGAGCTCCACCAACGATGTAATTAAAAAACATCTTGACAGCCAGGAAGGGCTTATAGTCATTGCCGAGCATCAAAGCGAGGGGCGCGGACGATTGGGCAGGGTTTTTCACTCGCCACAAAACGGCATATATATGAGTATGCTTTTAAAGCCGACCCTAAAAGGCGACGAAATAAGTGTGATAACGCTCGCCGCCGCCGTCGCGCTTTGTCGCACCATAGAGCAGTTGACCGACAAAAAACCGGGCATAAAATGGGTGAACGACATATTTATCGACGGCAAAAAGGTCAGCGGCATCCTCACCCTATCCTCCATAAATCGAGATGGCAGTGCGAACTATGCTATACTCGGCATGGGGATTAATCTTTTTACGCCCAAAGGCGGTTTTGACAGCGAAATAAAGAC
The DNA here is from genome assembly GCA_964369965.1 of uncultured Oscillospiraceae bacterium. GTDB lineage: Bacteria > Bacillota > Clostridia > Oscillospirales > Ruminococcaceae > CAYJBH01. Next base: position 30,016 of record CAYJGF010000015.1, on the reverse strand, counting down.
CATCGCCGGTGCCGTTTTTGACATGCCGGACGATGATCTTTATGCTGTGTTTTCAGCCGCACTTATTGATAATTTTTTTTCGATCTACCCCGACCGGCTGGACGAGGTGTCACGTGAGTATCGTGAGCGCAGTATAGTGCTCGGTCGTGACATCACCGTGAATGAGGGGGAAATGGTCTACAACGCGCATGTCGTCGACATGGACGAGCGGTGCAACCTCATGCTGAGGTTGGAAAACGGCGAAAGCAAACGGTTGTTTTTCGGCGATGTTTCGATAAAATTATAGCCTTTACAATATATACCTTCTGTTAAACTCCTCAATCGGCATCGGGCGTGCGAAATAAAAGCCCTGCCCCTTGTGACAATTCATGGTTTTGAGTATCTCGTGTTGCTCCTCATACTCAATCCCCTCCGCTATCGAGACAAGACCATCCATCTCGTTGCAAAGTTTAAGTGCTGAATGTGTCAAAAGACGCGATTTTTCGTCCGATACAAGCTCACTTGTGAGAGAACGGTCCAACTTCACCTCATCAAAGTCGGTAAATTTTAAGGTGGAGAGGTTGGAGTAACCACTGCCGAAATCATCCAGCGACAGTTTAAATCCGACCTTTGAAAAGTTTGAAGTTATCTGCGACATCTTTTGCTCCGAAACATCGCTTATAGTCTCGGTTATTTCAATTATAATACGGGAGCGCTCCACGCCGTAACGGTCCGATATTTGCGATAGTTTTTCCACAATTCCCGGCTCGATTACGGTCATGCGAGAGCAGTTGACCGCCACCGAGACACCCTTATCACTGCCGCTGTCCATCCAAAATTTTATCGTCTTACATACCACCTCGAATACATGCAGATCAATGAGGGTTATCATGCCCTCTTTTTCATAAAACGGGATAAAGCTGTCCGGCGGTTGCAACATGTTGTCACCGCCCACTCGCCTGACAAGTGCCTCCGCTCCCGAGACGTGAGAATCCTGAATATCCATCTGAGGTTGCAGATATACGACAAACTTATTTCCTTTAATTTCGCTTTCTAAATTTTGCGACAGGATACTTCTATATCGGTTACCCTTTGAGGTGTCTTTTAGGTTCGATACATTCGAGAATGTTTTGTTCCATGTGTATCCGATGTTTGCATCAAAATTCTCGGGCGCGATAAGCGCCTTAAGCTCTGTGAGATCCTTTTCAAAACGCTCCTCCGTGACATCGCGTTTTATGACGATAAACTCATCACCGCCCACACGATACACATCGTCGGCAAACACCTGACAGATATCTTTGGTAAGGCGTTTTAACACCTCATCTCCATACTCTGAACCGTTGACCTCGTTGATGGATTTTAAACCCAACACATCGATATAAGCCACCCCGAGTGAGGTAAACTTTATTCTATCAAGTTGCCGCAACATGCCGGAAAAGCTGTGGCGGTTTTTTATGCCGGTTAGGGTGTCATAGTAGCTCAGTCGATTAAGCTCCTCCAACAGCCTTGTCTCGTCCAAAAAGTTTGCGACAAACCTTGCTATAGAGCGCATGAGCAGGGTGTTTTTACTGTTCCTTTTAGGGTTGTCGACGCCGATAAATCCGGTCAACTCATCGTCTTCGTCCTTGATGGGTGCCGTGACGAGCGACTCTATACCCTGCACTGAAAGGGTATCATACTCCGGTGAGTCTTTAGACAGGTCGCTATCCAGTTTGTCGATGAAAAACTCGCCCTCCTCGATAAATTTATCGCACCATGTTTTTATTTCTGATTTATCAACATTTTGAAGATTGTCTTTTTGAGGCACTACCCCTTCGGAACACCATTCATAGGTATTGTGTATCAGGTCATTGATGTTATCGAACTCAAAGATATAACAGCGGTCGGCACCGTAATAGTTCGCAATAATCGCGAGTAGGCGATCGATACAAACGCCCGGTGTCTCACCGGAGTGAAGTATATCGATACAGCTGATTAACAGCCGCTCCTCGTCGAGGCGCTTTTTCAGCTCCGATTCGAGCAGGTCGAGTTGCGTTATATCGGTCGCCACCTCTAAACGGACATTTTTCCCCTGCATGGGTACAATGCTGTCTTTAAGGAAATACAGCTTTTCAAATGTAGGGTTAAAATAGGTCCACTCATAAAATTCCCCCTCCACAAGCTGCGAATTGGTGCAAAACTCACATGGTGCATCCTTGCCCTGAAGAATTTCATAGCACTTTTTGTTCTTCCACGCCGATTCCGGTGGGTTGCCGAGTGCCTGCAATATCGCTTTATTAACGTGAAGCAGTTCATAGTTATCTATATCCGAGACATAGACAAGGTCGTTTGTATATTCCGATAGGTATGCTGAAATCTTATTGTACTCGGTCAACTCGCCGAGCATTGTTTGAAGATGCTTGCTTTGAAAGATGATGGAGATGATTTTTGAGATATAGACGAGGCTGTTTATCTCCTTTTCGCTCCATACCCTCTGTTTTGTGCAGTCATCCAGACCGAGGAAAAAGGTGACCTGCTCCCCTTTTTTAATCTGTGCATGGGCGAAGGATTTTATCCCCTGATCCGCCATGAGGTCATACGCGGCGGTTCTCCCAAACATGGAGTTGAGATCGTTTGTGTAGAGTATGCCCTGTTCGGTGGCGTCGGTGAAAAAGGTAGAAAGCACCTCCTTTGTGACGCCTTTGAGGTTGTCAATCTCGGCACTTACCCCGAGCTTGCACCACTCAAAAGTGTTATCATAAGTTTCGCCGTTATCAAAAGTCTCAAAGATATAGCATCGGTCAGCATCATATTTTTGACCGATAATCTGCATGACCTTATCGACCGATTGGTCGTTCGCGTTGTTCTCATATAAAATATCAAAAACGGCGGAGATGAGCGCATAGTCAAAATAACTGCCGGCGACACGGTTTGCATTTTCAACACGTGTGAGGTCGCGCATCGTGCCATCCACCAAAGAGTCGTTATAAAACACAAACTGGTTTTTGCCGAGCATCTTCGCTTGATACAAAGCCTTGTCCGCGGACTTATACAGTTCATCATAACGCTCGCCCGAGTCAGGATACATCGCGATACCAACACTGCCGGAGATGGAATAATCGCGGTCGGCGCCGGAATAGCGTTTGTTAAACACCTCCATTATCTTTCTTGCCCTGGACTTTAGTATGTCGGTATCACAGGTATTTTCCACAAACACGATGAACTCATCGCCGCCTATCCTCGCGACAATATCCTGCGTTCTAAAGGAGGTTTTTAGGTTGTGGGCAACCTCCTTTAAAACCTCATCCCCGAAAAAATGTCCAAAGTTGTCGTTGATGGATTTAAAATTATCTATGTCAACAATAAAGAGCGCGTGAACCGTGTCGTTTTGCTGTTGCAGTACCTCCTCAATAAGTTGCTCGGCGGAGATTTTGTTATAACACTCGGTCAAAAGGTCAATTTTGGAACGCTCCTCCAATATTTTTTGGTCATGGACATCCACACCCTTCCCGACCACAAAAACCGGCACGCCCTTTTTATCGTTTATCGTCTTATACATAATGCGATAGTATCGATATGTGCCGTCCATCTGTTTATATCGAATATCGAGAGATTCAAACAGCCCTTTTTTTATGTTGTCGATAAAACGCAAAAACAACTCGCTGTCGTCGGGGTGAACCACGCCGAGCTCCAGCGACGCGCCGAGTGACACCGAGGCGGTGGTGGACTGACCGAAACTCTCCACGATACTGCCGTAATATTGTATAATATCGGTCGCTACTTCAAAAGAAAAAAACCACTCGTTCGACAGCTCGGTCATCATAACAAGCAGGTCTTTATCGGAAACCTTGCTCATTATACTACCCGGTGCTATCGAAAGAGTGTCTTTATCTAAGATCAAATCACTTTTTTTTCTTTTATCCTTCATCATATATTGAAATATATCCTATATTAAAATGTTTCTATATTATTATACAATATTTATACAAGATTTACAATATATAAATTCATTCTGTTGCTAAAGTCAAACAGGACATAATCCTGTCAGCTTCACCATCTTTTTACTGCGTTTGTAGTATCCCACCATCTCCAGAGCGGCGCAAAAGGTGTCAACCATGTTTATAATGAGTGCCTCACGGCTTTTCGGGAGTTTGTGCGGGGTGATAGGCCACATGTGGCTCTCTATAATATTCTTCTCTTTTTCAGAAAGGGTGAAATGCTCGCTCGCCTGCCTTGATGCATGGGTCGCATGGGTAAACAGCAGTTTGAACGCCGCCGAGGTATAGCGCGAATCGTGCTCATGGAAATCGTGCAACATGCCGGCACGTGCCGCCGCGTGGGAGTCAAGACCGAGTCGGTGACAGATGACAAAACCGGTATACGCGACATAAAGGCTGTGGTCAAACCTACTTATATGCTTAGAATGTTGTGAAATCGTCTTCATGTCCTGCACCGAGGTGTGTGACATGATGTCCTCGATTATATTACTGAAAATATCGTCAAGTTCCCTGCGTGAGTGAAATATCATCTAAAATACAAGTCCTTTTTGTTGTTATTCTATCCAAACATACCTTATAAATTATAGTGGATATTTGTGACAAATGTGTGTTTTCATTGCTTTATAACTACTGTTTTTTTGGTGGTTTTATGCCCTGTAACTGACACTCTAAATTATTGCGAATTGCCTTTATATAACGCTCACGCAGGGTTTTTTGCTCCTCTTTTTCATCGGGGGAGAGACCGACAGCCTTCTCCTTGCGTGCCAGTTGTGATATGCGCTCTATCTCTTTTTTGTCCATCTTACAACCCTATTCCGCAAACGGGTCGCCCACACCAAACTCAAAAACGGTGATGTGGTGATACGGCTCATTAGGACCCATAATAACGCTCGGGAAACCCTCGATATCGGGACCACCGGGGAAATAGCCGGTCTCAAGACACAGCCCTGCATGTTCTTTATATATAGCGCCGTCCTTGCCGGTGATGTTGTCTATCTTGTTGCCGGTATATAGCTGCATACCCGGCTTTGTGGTGACAACCGTCATTTTGCGGCCGCTTTGCTCACTGTACAGCACCGCCGCGACGTCAAACCCCTTGTCCTTTTTCAGCACAAAGTTGTTATCGTAGCCGCCAAAATTTTGCACCTGCGGCTCCCTGGACTTGATGTCCTTGCCGACCGGTTTGGGTGTCCTAAAATCGAGGGCGGTGCCGGTCACCGGCATATATCCACCTGTCGGAACACATTCACTGTTATTCTCGGTAATGCGGTCGGCATTTATCTTAAGCATATGCCCGAGGATATCGCCGCTCGCGTGACCGTTGAGGTTAAAATAACTGTGGTTGGTGAAATTCGCGATGGTGAGGGCATCACAGGTCGCCTTATAATCCATGATCAGCTTGTCATCCTCGCTAAGGCAGTAGGTCACACTCACCTGCAAATTGCCGGGATAACCGCCGTCGCCGTCCGGGCTGAAAAGGGTGAATATTATACGATCGTCCTGTGCCTCCACCTCAAATTGGCGGTGGCTATATCGTGCAAAACCGCCGTGCAGGGTGTTGTTGCCGTCATTTTTTTCTAATTTATAGAGTTTTTTATCAAGAAAGAACGACGCCCCCTCTATACGGTTGGCATACCGTCCCACAAATGCACCGAAATAGGTCCCCGCCTCGGCGTACTGCGGCTGGGTATCATAGCCGAGCACGATGTCCTCAAACTTGCCGTTTCTGTCGGCGGTTTTGAGGGAGGTTATCGTCGCACCATATGGTATTGCGGTGATACTGGTCCCGTTATCGTTTTCGAGCGTGTAGGAGAGCAGGTCGCTCCCGTCCTCATTAAGCCCAAAAAACTCTTTTTTCATCTCTTTCATCTTGTGTTTGTCCTTTCAATGAAGTAAATACTTTCGGTGCATATCCATTATACACCACAGTAAGTATGCCGTCAAGACATGAATATACCGGTTATATGTTCGCAGCGCCTCATCGTTTCGATATAATCATCGAGACGAACGGTGGTGTTTGCGCCTTTAACATCGACATTGTCGAGCAATAACACCGACCCTTTCATTTTTTGCGCCCTTTTTAGATATCTGCCGGACAATGTGTCAAATGTCTTTATCGCAACTCCGATTAAAGGTCTTGTGCCGTCTGTTTTTCTTAGTGTATTTATCAATTTCGCCCTTATAAACAGCGGCATTTTATGGGGGTGCCATAGGATAATGCAGGGGTGGTTTTTCAAACGTTGACACACAGACTGCAATCGTTCACGGCAAAACATGCTATACTGCGCATGAGTGAAAATCTTTTTTTCCACCTCAAAATTAATCTGCTCCACCACCGATATGCCGAGCTTATCGCAAAGGTTATAGAACATATCACAGGCAGGGTTTAAAAGACGAACGGCGTTGATGTCGCTTTTTTTAAGGCGGATTAGCAACTCCTCTATGCGTTCCTCCCGTAACATCCCGTTAAAATCTTTGTCCCACTCGACATAGTTCGTGCCAAAAAGTTTGATGGGGCGACCGTTGAGGTTTAGACAAACACTGTCTTTCACGGCAATCTCACGAAATCCCACATAGCTCGAACGCAGATCAAGGCTGTTGCCGTGGGCGTCCTGTAGATATAGCACAAGGCGGTAGAGATATGGGCTCTCACCACTCCATAGCTTGACGCCGACAAGCGATATCGACAGCTCCAGTTCGACCGAGTTCTCGGTGCGCACCACGTCGAAAAGAATTTCCTGAGCCTTGCCGACTATAGCACCGCCGGCATCGTACAATATCCCCCACAGCTCCAGCGATTCAAGCTCTGCCGCGGCGTTAATGCCTGCCTTGACCGTGAGTGTCGCGTCGGTATAGTTGTTTTGAAGTGCGGTGTCTATGTTCAGACTGTCGATGCGAAATATCGGCTCACCGCACAGCCATACACTGCGAAAAAGTCCGGTGAGGCACGGTGCGTCGCCGGAAGTCTCAAAACAACTCCCGTAACTGATACGATAGACAATTATCGTGATGTGATTTATCCCGCGCAGGACAAAATCGGCGATGTTAAATCGGTGGGCATCGTAGGTGGATTGGCAAAACCCGATATAGTTCCCCCCGACATATACCTCTGCCGCCGAGCCGACACCGTCAAGTTGCAAAAAAAGCTCGCGCTCCATCATTTCGGTGGTAACATCAATAGTCCGATGATAAACCCCGACCGCATTATCGTTTAAAACACGTTTTGAGAGTGTTTGCTGGTTGTCAGGGGGGATGTCGACCACCTTAGAGTCGTTCCACTCGTGAGGGGTTTTCACAACACAGTCAAAGGGGAAGTCCCGTAAAAACTCGATCCCCTCCGGCACGCTGTCAATCGAGGGATAAAAAAGAAAATCCCACCCACCGTCAAGACACAGATAGTGTCGGCTGACAACGCTATTCCTCGCGTCACCAACCGTATCGTAACCAAAACCGACTGCGTCGACCGGCAATCGGTTTTGATGTACAAAATCTAAATCGGTAAATGGTGGATGTGGCATCTATGTGCAATCCTATGTGAGTTTCTATGAATTAATTATACGAACTCTCAACACCCCATCGATGGAGCAAAGTCGGTCGACAACCTCCTGCTCGACAGCGCAAGGCACATCTAAAACGGTGTAGGCGATGTCACCCCTACTGCGATTGACGAGGTTTTCGATATTAAGTCCTGTCTCACCGGCAAGCCCGGTTATGGCGGAGAGAAGTCCGGCGCGGTTCTCGTTGAAAATACATATCCTTGTGCCGTCAAACACATCCAGTGAGATGTTCGGCATGTTGACACTGTTTTCAATCTCACCATACTTTAAAAACGCCTTGGTCTGATTAACCGCCATGATCGCACAGTTCTCCTCACTCTCGGGGGTGGAGGCACCGAGGTGCGGTATCGCGAGCACTCCGGCAACGTCGATAAGCTCGTCGGTGGGGAAATCGGTGATGTAGCCCGAGATCTTCTCGGAGTTGAGCGCCGCGATGATGTCGGCATTCACGACAAGGTCGCCGCGTGCAAGGTTAATGATCCGCGCGCCGTCCTTCATGTTGGAGAGCGTCTCTTTATTGATAAAGCCTTTGGTGTCCTTGTTGACCGGCAGGTGAAGTGATATAAAATCACAGCTGCCCAAAAGGTCGGCGAGGTTGGCGCAGGGTTTGACACTGCGTGAGAGGTTCCACGCCGCCTGTACCGAGATGAACGGGTCATAGCCGTAGACCTCCATGCCGAGGTGCACCGCCGCGTTCGCGACCAGCACGCCTATTGCACCAAGCCCGATAATACCGAGCTTTTTGCCCCCTATTTCGGGACCTACAAACTGGGACTTTCCCTTCTCGACCAAAGCAGGGACCTCGTCCCCCTTGCCTTTGAGGGTCTTAGCCCAGACAACGCCGTCGCCGAGGTTGCGACAGCCGGCTATAAGTGCGGCGATGGTCAACTCCTTGACCGCGTTGGCGTTTGCGCCGGGGGTATTAAAGACAACTATGCCTTTTTGGGTGCACTCCTCGACAGGTATGTTGTTGTATCCTGCACCGGCACGGGCGATGGAGAGCAGGTCGCCCGAAAGCTCCTCGCTCGTTATTTTACTGCTGCGCACCAGTATCGCATGGGGGTTTTGCACCTCGTCGCCAACCGTAAAGAGTGGTGACTTCATTGCGACGAGACCTTTGTCGCTGATGCTGTTGCGCGTCTTTATTCTAAACATTTTTTTCAAACTCCCTCATAAATTCCACCAGCTTTTCGACACCCTCGCTCGGCATAGAGTTGTAGATTGACGCCCTCATGCCACCGACTAAACGGTGACCTTTGAGGTTGACAAAGCCTGCCTTTGCCGACTCGGAGCAGAATTTTGCATCGATATCGGCATTGCCGGTCGCAAAGGTGACGTTCATCACACTGCGGCAGTCGGGGCGAACGGGGTTGTTGAAAAGTGCGCTACCATCAATAAAGTCATACAGTACCGCCGCCTTTTCGGCATTGATTTTCGCCATGTTTTCAAGACCGCCGATGTCGTTTTTAATATAGTTTGCAACAAGCCCTGCGACGTATATCGCAAAGGTGGGCGGTGTGTTGAACATGCTGTTTGATTTGACATAGGTGTTGTAGTTTTGCATTATCGGCAGGCTGTCGGCACTGCGCGAGAGCAGGTTTTTGTCGATGATGACCATCGCAAAGCCGGCAGGTGCCATGTTTTTCTGTGCGCCGGCATAGATAAGCCCAAAGCGGCTGACATCGAGCGGCTCACTCATTATACTACTGCTGAAGTCCGCAATCAGCGGCACATCACCGCAGTTCGGCAGGTCGGTATAACGCGTGCCGAAGATGGTGTTGTTGTGGCAGATGTGCAGATAGTCACTGCCTTCACTCGGCTTTATGTCGCCGGCGTTTGGTATGTAGGAGAAGTTTTTATCCTCAGAGCTTGCGACAACATTGACGTTTATCAGTTTTTTTGCCGCCTTTGCCGCCTTGCCGCTGAACTCACCGGTGACGACATAGTCCGCCGTGCCGTTTTGCTTTAAATTGGCGGCGAGCATGTCAAACTGACCCGACGCGCCACCCTGAATAAACAGCACCTCATGGCTGTCCGGCACACCGAGTAGGTCTATAATAGCACTTTTTGTGTCGTTGAAAATCTTGTCGTAGACAGGGGAGCGGTGGCTCATCTCCATGACCGATTGACCGCTGTCCTTATAGCAGAGCATATCCTCCTGCACCTGCTTTAATACCGGAAGTGGCAACATGGACGGACCTGCCGAGAAGTTAAAAACTCTGTTCATTATATTCCTTTCTTGATGTTTTTTCCTTTTCGGCACATTTCACTGAAAAGGAAAAAACATATTCCATTCAATAGCTAAATTATCAGTGATTTGCCGCTCATCTCGCTCGGCTGTGGTATGCCCATTATGTCGAGCATGGTCGGGGCGATGTCGGCGAGACAGCCGCCACTGCGCAGTTTGCAGTCGTAGCCGATAACGCTAAGCGGCACCGGTGAGGTGGTGTGTGCGGTGAATGCGGAGCCGTCCGGCTCACACATCTGGTCGGCGTTGCCGTGGTCGGCGGTCAAAACTATGACACCGCCCATCTCGCTCACCGCCTTTTGCACCCTGCCGACACACTCGTCCACCGCTTTGACGGCGGCGACGGCGGCATCAAACACGCCGGTGTGACCGACCATGTCGCAGTTGGCAAAGTTGAGTATAATCACATCGTAGGCGCCGGACTTTATGCGTTTTGTCGCCTCGTCCGCGACCTCGTACGCCGACATCTCGGGTTTAAGGTCGTAGGTTGCAACCTTGGGGGAGTTGATAAGTGCTCGCTCCTCACCGTCGTATACCTTTTCCACACCGCCGTTGAAGAAGAATGTCACGTGGGCATATTTCTCGGTCTCGGCTATGCGCAGTTGAGTTTTGCCGAGCTCCGAGAGATATTCGCCGAGGGTGTTGTCAAGACCGGTCGGCTTGAACGCGACGGTGACGTTCGGCATGGTGGCATCATACTGCGTAAAGCAGACATAGTGTAAAGGGAAAAAACCGTTCGGGCGCTCAAAGCCGTCAAAACTCTCATCCACAAAGGTGCGTGTAATCTCACGCGCGCGGTCGGGACGGAAGTTGAAGAAGATCATGCTGTCGCCGGAGGAAACCTTGCCATTTTCATCGCAGATGGTCGGCAGGACAAACTCGTCGGTCACCTGCTCGTCATAGCTCGCGCGCACGGCGGCAACGGGGTCGGAGTTTTTCACACCCTCGCCCAGAACCATGGCGCGGTAGGCTTTTTCCACGCGCTCCCAGCGGTTGTCGCGGTCCATGGCATAAAAACGCCCCATGACGGTGGCGATACTGCCAAGACCGATTTTTTTAAGCTCGATGTTCAGCTCGGCGACAAAATCGGCACCGCTGGAGGGCGGCACATCGCGACCGTCCAAAAAGCAGTGGACAAAAACATCCTTGACACCGCATTTTTTTGCAAGCTCCACAAGGGCATAGAGATGAGTGTTGTGGGAGTGCACACCGCCGTCCGAGAGCAGACCTGCAAGGTGAACCGCCTTGCCACCCTGTGCGGCGGCGTTCATAGCGGCGACCAGCTCGGCATTTTCAAAAAAGTCGCCGTCCGATATGGACTTTGTTATTCGAGTAAGCTCCTGATAGACCACGCGACCGGCACCGATGTTGGTGTGACCGACCTCGCTGTTGCCCATCTGACCGTCCGGCAGACCCACCGCCATGCCGGAGGCATCGATAAGGGTGGTCGGGCAGTCGGTGAAGATTTTATTAAGGTTTTGTGGGTTCGCGGAGATTATCGCGTTGCCCTCGGCGGATTTTCGGTCGCCAAAACCGTCCAATATGCATAAAACTAAAGGTTTTTTCATCTAAGTACAATGTCCTTTCTATTTAGCGGAGCCTGCCTCGACGATAACCGCGAAGTCGGCGGATTTAAGCGAGGCACCGCCGATAAGACCGCCGTCTATGTCGGTCATGCCGAGCAGACTTGCGGCGTTTTTCGGGTTCATGGAACCGCCGTACTGGATGGTGGTAGCCTCAGCGACAGCTTCACCGAACATGGCGGTGAGCTTTGAGCGGATAAATGCGCAGATCTCCTGTGCCTGCTCGTCGGTGGCGGTGACGCCGGTGCCGATAGCCCAGACCGGCTCGTAGGCAATGACGACATTCTTCATCATGTCGGCGGTGAAGCCGGACAGACCGCGTTTCACCTGCAGTGCGATAAGCTCCTCGGTTATGCCTGCCTCGCGGTCGGCAAGGGTTTCACCTACACAGACGATGGCGACAAGCCCTGCGTTGACAGAGGCGGTGGCGCGTTTGCAGACCGTCTCATCCGTCTCACCGAAGTATTGACGGCGCTCGCTGTGACCGATAACAACATGGCTGACTTTGAGCTCGCAAAGCATATCGGCGGAAATCTCACCGGTGAAAGCACCGGACTTTTCAAAATGCACGTTTTGAGCGCCCACCTTGACACCGCTGCCGGCGCACAGCTCGACCGCTTTCGGCAGGTCGACGTAGGGCACGCAGATGACGACATCGCAGTCGGCATTTGCAGCGATAGGCTTTAACTCCTCGATAAGAGCGGCCGCCTCGGACGGGGTTTTATTCATCTTCCAGTTGCCGGCAATGACAACCTTGCGTTTTGATTTGTTCATTATTTTATTCCTTTCGATTTTGATGTTGTTGGTTGGTGTAATTCAAACTGTTTTGAATCGGGCGGATGATATCCGCCCCTACAAATTAATTATTATTGGTTGGTGTGTGCGGGTTGGGCAAAATATTATTTCTCGTCCAAACAAGCGATACCCGGCAGTATTTTACCCTCTAAGAACTCAAGGCTTGCACCGCCACCGGTGCTGATGTGGGTCATCTTTTCGGCGAAACCGAGGTTTTCCACCGCCGCCGCCGAGTCACCGCCGCCTATGATGGATACAGAGTTGCTGTCCGCAACCGCCTTAGCGACCGCGATGGTGCCGCCGGCGAAGTTCTTCCACTCGCTCACGCCCATTGGGCCGTTCCAGATGACTGTGCCGGCGCCGTTGATGGCATCGCTGAAAAGTTTTTGTGTCTCGGGGCCGATATCAAGACCCATCCAACCCTCTTCAATATGATAGTCGTCCACTATCAGCCAGTCGGCATCCTCCGCAAACTTGTTGGCGACAACGTTGTCGATGGGCAGTAGCATCTTGACGCCCTTTTTCTCGGCATCGTCCAACATCTTTTTGGCGAGGTCAATCTTGTCCTCCTCACAAAGAGATGAACCGATGGTCATGCCCTGTGCCTTAAAGAAGGTATAAGCCATGCCGCCGCCGATGATTAGGGTGTCCACCTTGTCCAGCAGGTTTTCGATGACACCTATCTTGTCGCTAACCTTTGCACCGCCGAGAATGGCGACGAATGGGCGTTTCGGGTTCTCCAGTGCGCCACCCATGAACGATAGCTCCTTGCCGATAAGATATCCGCAGACCGACGGTAGATAATCCGCAAGCCCTGCGGTGGAGGCATGTGCACGGTGTGCGGTGCCGAAAGCATCGTTGACAAAGATATCGGCAAAGGAGGCGAGTTTTTTGCCGAAGTCCGGATCATTCTTCTCCTCCTCCTTGTGATAGCGCAGGTTTTCAAGCAGGCAGATATCGCCATCTTTCAGTGCGGCGACCTTTGCGGCGGCATCGTCACCGATAACGTCGGTTGCCATCGCAACGGGGCAACCCAGTATCTCGGATATGCGCTTTGCAACCGGTGCGAGGGAGTATTTCTCCACAACCTCACCCTTGGGGCGACCCATGTGGGAGCAAAGGACAATCTTCGCGCCCTTTTCTTTAAGATAACGCACGGTGTCCATCGCGGCTACAATGCGCTTATCGTCGGTGATAACGCCGTCTTTCATCGGCACGTTGAAGTCGCAACGCACTATACAGCGCTTGCCGGCGACGTCGATGTCTTCCACTGTTTTTTTGTTGTTCATGTTCATTTTATCTTTCTCCTGTGTTTTTGACTTTGTTATTGTATAAATTGTACCACAAAACTTATGTTACTGCAAGTGGGAATTTGTCATTTGATAAAAAATTAACAAACTTTTTTTGACCCGTCCCTCTTGGTCGCCGCCGCCATTGCGAGCGATACAAGGCAGACCACCATCGCACTGCCGCCGGCGGAATAAAACGGCAACACAATGCCGACCACCGGTATGACAGCGAGGTTCATCGCGATGTTTATGACCGCCTGACCGATTATCATCATAAAAATGCCTATTATAAGAATACGGTGCTTTACCTCCTCACACCGTTTCGCCAAAATGAGCAGTCTTATGCCTATTAAAACAAACAGCAACAGCACTATCAAAAGACCGACAAGACCGGTTGTCTGACCGATAAAGGAGAATATAAAGTCGTTGTGTGAGTTTGGGACATAGTAGTGCTCCGAGCCGGAAAAACCGACACCGAACAGCCGACCGGAGCCGATGGCGACCATGCTCCTCGTCTGTTGGAACATGATGTCGGGGTACGCCTCGGGGTTTAGCAAACCAAGTATTCTGTCCTGTTGATAGGGACGCAAAAGTTCAAATCCGACCGTAACAAAAAACAGCGCCCCTGCCGCCGCCGCGCCGATAACGATGAAGATGTTAAGCCCTGCGGCTATCAGCATACCCAGCGCGATGACCGCAAAGACGATGGCGGCACCGTCGTCCCCCTGAAGATGTGAGAGAGCCATAATCCCACCGGTGTGCGCCACCGCAAGCAACAGCGGAACAGGGCGGTTGATACGACCTTTAAAGTGTGCGAGTTGCAAAGAAAAGGTGCCGATAAATATGATTTTATACAGTTCGGTCGGCTGAAAGCTGATGCCGGAGAATACAGGTAGCCACGCCTGCGCCTCCGTCTCACCCGGTGCGTAGCCGAAAATAAAGGTCATCGCAATGAGCAACAAACCGACACCGACCGACACATACCAAAACTTATAAAAAATTTGCAGACCGGAAAAGGAGACGAAAATCATGCCGACAAGCCCCAGCCCCATCGCTATAATTTGGGTGGTCATGTTGGAATAATCGGTGAAAAAGGAGCGACTGACGGCATAGAGCATCAGCACCGATATCGCACAGCAACAGGCGGCGAGCAGGTATAGCGGTATATCAAAAGTCACCTTTTTGAGGCTATTTAACAAGTTGTTTCCTTCCCGAATTAAAGTGCGTGATCCGGCTTTTTAACGGTGCTTATACCGCCGGTATCGAGACCCACCACCGAGGTGTAGGGCATATGTTCAAAACGGCAGTCCTCCTCCAAAATGCGCGGATCATTCTGTTTTTTAAGCGTGTCTAACAGTTGTTCTTTTAGACGTTGCTGTGCCTTGCGATGTTGCGCATCACCTGCGATATTGCGAATGGCATCGGGGTCATTCGGCAGGTAGAAAAGCTCCTCATAAGGGCGTTTGCCGACCGCGAGGTCATAGAGATGACGGTGCTGTTGCTCGTTGCGGTGCATTACCATCCACGCCTTGGTCGGGCTGGCGTCAAAGTCGGGGTAGGTCACCTTGGTATCCCACGCAAGTGCATCGTAGGAGATTTCAAAGTTGGGATCTTCCACTCCGCACGGGTCGCCCATCGGCCACCTGTCCGGCTCAAAATTGATGATATAGAGATAGTCCTCGGTGCGAATAGCGCGTTGAGGGTAGGGGAGATAGTAGTCCCGAGCGCAGTCCACATGGCGCTCCCGACCGGTCACAACAAAATTTTGCTCCGGCGCCGGATATTGCTCGTCACAGAGCTGATTATACAGGCTGTTCGCCGTCATTTCGCTCGGCACACTCACGCCGGCAAAGTCGAGGAAGGTCGGCGCAAGGTCCTGAATATTGACGAGGTTATCAATCACTCTACCTGCCTTAATTTTCTCGGGGTAGCGTGCGAGCAGTGCGACATCACTGCCGAGGTTATAGAGGTTGCATTTGCCGCGGTGCATACCCGGTATGCCGTGGTCGCCGCTGACGACGATAAGGGTGTTATTTAGCTCACCGCGTCTTTCCAACTCTTCTATAAGAACGCCGAGACCGGCATCGAATGCGAGCACCTCGCCGAGATAGTCGGCAAAATCCTCCCGAACCTCGTGCACGTCCGGCAGACACTCCGGCATACGTCCTTTAAGGTCGTCCGGTTCCAGCCCCCACAGCTCTTTGCCGGAGCCGCGCTCCCATGTGCGGTGGGTGTTGACGGGACCCCACCAGTAGCAAAACGGCTTATCCCCCTCACGATCCTCCAAAAAGTCGACAAAGTTGCCGCGGACCTCGTCATAAAGCTCGTTTTTCGCCTCCTCAACGGGGATTTCTTTTGCGCGTTTTGTCACATTGTGCGAGAACTCACCGAAGTCATGCCCCTTTTTCATGTACGCATTGCGCGCACCGCCATAGGGTGCGTCGGGGTTGTCGCCCGGCGACCAAACCTTGTAGGTATAGCCTATGTGATAGCCGTTTTTTTCCAGTTCCAGTGGAAATGTCGATATTTTTTCATCCCAGTGAGCGCCGAGAAGTATCGCGCCGAGACCGGTCTGCCAGAAATATCGACCCGACAAAACGGAACTGCGACAAGGTGTGCAGCTCGGTGCCGGCACAAGGGCATTTTTATAAAGAGCACCTTCATGCCCAATTCGATCTATGTGTGGCGTATTGATAAGGCGATTGACGGTGCTGTCCTGCTCATGCTCGGCATAGATGCTCGCATACCGACCCCAATCGTCCGCGAAAGCAAAAAGAATGTTCATATTCATGTCCTTTTATATTGTTATGGGTTGTTTTTTAATTATAACATAAAGCCTATCAAAAAACAAGTAGGGCACGCATTGTATGCGTGCCGTTTGGGTGCCATATTTAAACATCCCCCTTATACCTAAAACAATCCACCGCGTGGTCGTTCATTATTCCTATAGCCTCTAAATAGGAAAAGCAGGTTACCGTGCCCATAAATTTAAATCCGCGCTTTTTCAGATCCTTTGCCACCTTGTCGGACAGCTCGTTGCGCGTGGTCTTGCCGTCGAAAGGATTGTATATCACCTTGTTGTCGGTGAAATGCCAAAGATAGTCGGAAAAACTCCCCCATTCGCGCACCACCGCAAGGTATGCCTTGGCGTTTTGTATGGTCGCAACGATTTTTGCTCTGTTGCGCACAATGTCCTTGTCCTCTAACAGCTTTGCAATTTTTTCGTCGCCATATTGCGATATCTTTTCGGCGTCAAAGTTGTCAAAAGCGCGGCGAAATGCGTCACGTTTTTTCAGTATTAACAACCATGACAGCCCACAGTGAAAGCTCTCCAGCACAAATAACTCAAAGAGGTGCGCATCGTCATGCGATGCAACACCCCATTCATTGTCGTGGTATTCTATATAAAGAGGCGAACTTTCAAGGTTCGGCCATGCACATCTTTTCATCTTTATATACTAATGCTTCTGCCGTGCTATTTCAAGCACTTTATAGGTGATTTTCGCACCGCTTGGGACGGTGACCTCCACCTCGTCGCCTACCTTTTTGTTTAAAAGCGCACTGCCGACGGGGGACTCATCCGATATACGACCCTTTGTGGGGTCCGCCTCTAATGAGCCGACAATGTCGTACTCATCCTCGTCGCCGTCACTGTCGGAAATCTTTACATGACAGCCCAGTGCGACGGTGTCAAACGACAGGTCCGACTCGTCAATCTCGCTCGCGTTTTTAAGCATAGTCTCGAGCTGAAGTATGCGGGACTCGATGAAGCCCTGCTCATTCTTTGCCTCGTCATACTCACTGTTCTCCGACAAATCGCCGAAAGAGCGCGCGACCTTTATCTTCTCCGCCACCTCTTTGCGTTTAACGGTACGTAGCTCTTCCAATTCTTTTTCTAAGGCTATCAACCCCTCATGCGACAGCACAAATTTCTTGCTCAATACCGACACCTCACTAATAAATAAATTTGTAGGGCAACGCAATAATTTTCACGTTGTTCCTTTTTATAATACATTATAGGATTATACTATATCATATGTGCAATGTCAAGATATTTTTGACCTTTTGCCAAATTAATATAAAAAAACACATAAAACCACCACTTATGTGACGCAAATAATAAATTCCTGTCAAAAAATAATAGTACACTGGATATGTTTTGTGCAAAACTTAGAAATTAGGTGTTGACTTTTTTCACAAATAGCATTAAAATTAGTTTGTGGGAGTGTAGAATGACATCGGAGCGGTAGATTGATCGAATATTGTTTGGATGGGTGTTGCGATGTTTAACCTTTTTGTCGGTAAGGGTGCCGAGATAGCATCTTCCTTTCACCACGGCACAAATTATGAGAGTTATAAATACATGGGAGCACATGCCTCTTTTAAAAAGTTGAGGCAAGGTGTGGTTTTTCGTGTCCTTGCTCCAAATGCCAAAAAAATCTCGGTAGTGGGGGATTTTAACGGCTGGACACCCAGTATCGACATGATGCACCGTATAACCGGCTCCGGCATTTTTGAGTGTTTTATTCCTCATGCATGGCACGGCGTGGGTTATCTTTATTGTATTACAACCGCAAACGGTGATACACTGATGCGCACCGACCCGTTCGCCTTTGAAAACCGTGAGCGACAAGGCTCTGTCGTCTCGGTGGTATCAAAACCTTTCGGCTACCGTTGGAAAGATGTTTTTTGGCAAAAAGAAAAGGAGGATTTGTCCGATTGCAGTTCCCCCATCAATATTTATGAGCTTCATCTGGGGTCCTGGCGAAAAAATATGGATGGTGGGTTTTACAGCTTTCGCAGTATTGCGGATACTCTGATAGCATATGTAACCGAGATGTGTTACACCCACGTGCTTTTAATGCCGATTAACGGAACCGAGCCGGGCGATGAGGTTGGATATGAAATTCGCAGTTATTTTGCGCCTAACAATGACTTTGGCACACCGACCGACCTTAAGTATCTTATCGACCGATTGCACCTTGCCGAGATAGGGGTTATATTAGATCTGCCGCTTGTCAGCATACCAAAAGACGACGACGGGCTTTGCATGTACGACGGTGGATATGTCTTTGATGAGCCGGAGCGTCTGCGGCGGCTTGACACCTCGAACGGGCATGTCCTTTTCAACTACACAAAACCAGAGGTGCAGAGTTTTTTGATATCGGCGGCTGTATTTTGGACATCGGTCTATCATATCGACGGCATCAAGATTAACAACATTTCACCCATGCTACACCTCGACTACAAACGGGAGGATGGCACATATCTGCAAAACAGTTTCGGCGGGGTGGAAAATCTGGAGGGTATCGCTCTTTTACAGAGAATAAATAAGGAGCTGCACCACCGGAGCGAGCCGGTGCTCACCATCGCGAGCGATGATACCGACTGGCCGTCAATTACCCTTGACAGCATACGGGGCGGACTCGGGTTTGATCTTTGTATAGGCAAGTTTTGGACGGATGAAATTCTGCAATATATGACCAACGACCCTATTTTTCGAAAAAATCATCATCATCGGCTGTTGAACGGCACCTCTAAAATATATAACGAGCATTATATAGTGGGGTTTGATCACAGCTCGGTAAAACAGGGGCAATGCTCCATGATTAACAAGATGCCGGGTGATTATGAACACAAGTTTGCACACCTGCGAACACTATACGGCTATATGATGGCACATCCGGGCAAGAAGTTGCTCTTTATGGGGTGTGAGATTGCCCAGTTCGGGGAATGGGACCCCAAAAAGTCCCTCGATTGGAAATTACTTGATTTTGACAGCCATCTCGAGTTGCAACGATACATAAAGGCGCTCAACCAATTTTATTCCAAAAACACCGCACTTTGGGAGCGTGACATCGCTCAGGATGGATTTGCATGGGTGATATCGGACGACAGTGAGCAAAATATCGCCGTATTTTCCCGTTATGATGAGAATAACTCTCAACTTATATGTGTGTCGAACTTTGCACCGGTCATGCGTGAGCACTATTGCATCGGTGTGCCGACAAGCGGAGTTTACAAAGAGGTTTTCAACTCCGATCTTTCTATATACGGTGGTACCGACACCAAAAATGACGGCGAAATTTCATCATCGCCCGGTCTGACACACGGACATAATAATTACATATCGATAACCGTTCCACCGTTGTCGACGGTTTATATAAGGAAAGAGGAGACAAATTAGTGAACAGGTTGTAGGGGAGGGGCTCTGCTCCTCTCGACATACAGAATGCAATAAATAATTATAGGGGGTAAAAGTGAAGGAATGTGTTGCCATGTTATTGGCAGGGGGGCAGGGCAGTAGGCTCTATACTCTGACAAAAAAACTTGCAAAACCGGCGGTGCCGTTTGGAGGTAAGTATCGAATAATTGACTTTCCTCTCTCCAACTGTATCAACAGCGGTATTGACACGGTCGGTGTGCTCACTCAATATCAACCGCTGGTGCTCAACGAGTATATCGGCAACGGTCAACCGTGGAATCTTGACCGACTGTATGGCGGTGTGCACGTGCTCTCGCCCTACCAAAAGGCGAGCGGTTCCGATTGGTTCCGCGGCACGGCCAACGCCATCTACCAAAACATCGACTTTATCAGCAAATATGATCCGGAATATGTGCTTATCCTCTCGGGTGACCATATCTACAAGATGGACTACTCCAAGATGCTAGACTTTCATAAGGAGAAAGAGGCGGACTGCACCATCGCTGTGCTCAACGTCAGCAAGGAGGAGACAAAACGTTTTGGCATTATGACGGTCGACGACAGCTCCATGATAACAAAGTTTGAGGAAAAGCCTCAAAATTCCACCTCCACACTCGCCTCGATGGGGGTATACATATTCAACTGGAAGCGACTCAAACACTACCTCGAACAGGATGAGTTGCAGACCGGCTCCTCCAACGACTTCGGCAAAAACATTATTCCGATGATGCTCGCCGACAAGCAGGGGTTATATGCCTACCCCTTTGACCACTACTGGAAAGATGTCGGCACAATCGAGAGCCTGTGGGAGGCTAATATGGACCTCTTGAACCCCAACGTCGAGCTGGACGTGTGGGATAAAAACTGGCGCATATATTCTCGCAATCCGGGTCTGCCGCCCCACCGAGTGCTCGGCAATGCGGTGGTGGAAAACTCCATGATAACGGAGGGTTGTCTCGTCGACGGATATGTCGATTTCTCGGTGCTTTTTGCCGGTGTCAAGGTGGGCAAAGGTGCGGTGGTGCGCGACAGTATTATTATGCCGGGCGCGGTTATAGAGGACGGTGCCGAGGTGCATTATTCCATAGTGGCAGAGGATGTTGTTATTAAAAAGAACGCCCGTGTGGGTGAACGTCCGGAGGATCTTGCCACAACCGAGGGTTGGGGAATAAGCGTTTTGGGCGAGGGGATAACCATCGGCGAGGGCGCGGTGGTCAAAGCAAAGGTTATGGTGGAGCAGGACGTTGCTCCCGGTGAGACAGCGGTATAGATATAGAAAGGGATTTATAGGGGTATGATAAATTCAAAAACACTTGGGATTTTGTTCCCGAACAGCCACGATACGGTGCTCGGTGAGCTGACGACAGCTCGCGCACCGGCGGCAATACCGTTCGGTGGACGATATCGATTGGTCGACTTTCCGCTCTCCGGTCTTTCTGCCGCCGGCGTGGAGCGTTGTTCGTTGATGGTGGATCGCAACTATGTCAGTCTAATGGACCACATCGGCAGTGGTAGGGAGTGGGATTTTGCCTCCAAAAACGGCGGCATTAAGATATTCCCACCGTTTTTCGGCGGCAAGCACCACAGCGGCGATAAGATAAGTGCCCTAAACAGCATTATGGGTTTGTTGACCCGAGCAGGTGAGGAGTATGTCGTCCTTGCGGACTGCAATATCGTTGCGAACATTGATTATCGGGAACTTTTCTCCACCCATCGTCAAAGCGGTGCCGACATAACAGCGGTGTATGCAAAAACCATAATCCCACCTGAGATGAGTGAGGATAACGTCACCTTTGAGTTTGGTGAGGATAATCGCTGCACCGAGATTTATTGCAACGACTATCACACCGAACAGCGCAACGTGTCGCTTTCGGTCTACGTTATCAAACGCACCCTTTTGTGCGACCTTGTGAAGGCGGCGTATATTCGCAATCGCACAAGCTTTGAAAAGGACATACTCTGTCAAAATATAGACAAATTAAATATATACGGCTTTGAGTATGATGGGTTTTTGGAGCATATAACCGACCGCAAAAGTTATTATCGCGCCAACATGGCATTGCTCGCCGACAATAATATGGATAAGCTCTTCCCCTCGCGGTTGCCGATTTATACCAAAATCAGGGACGATGCACCGGTGCGCTACACGGTGGACAGCAAGGTGCAAAATTCCACCATTGCGGACGGCTCACTAATCGCCGGCACGGTGGAAAACAGCGTGCTTTTCCGTGGAGTTCAGGTTAAAAAAGGGGCTGTGGTTAAAAACTGTGTGCTGTTACAGGACACGGTGGTGGAGGAAAATGTCGTCATGGATAAGGTCATCACCGATAAGGAGGTAGTGATAACCAAAGATTCCGAGCTGCGCGGCTCCGGCAACTATCCTATATACATCAAAAAAGGAGAGAAAGTTTAATTTTAGTTGTTGTAGGGGCGACCTTCGGTCGTCCGATATGTGCGACCAACAACCATTGTGGCGACCTTTGGTCGTCCGACAAATCTGATTTTTAGGAGGAAAGATGAACATACTTTTTTGTACGAGTGAGGCTTATCCATTTGCGGTTTCGGGGGGGCTTGGCGACGTCGCCGGCAGTCTGCCCGGTGCAATAAACGATGATGATAATGAGTGCCGCGTGGTTCTGCCGCTCTATGGTGTTGTCGCGGAGCGTTATCGTGATGAACTCAAATATCTTTGCAGTTTTTATGTCGACCTTGCCTGGCGAAAGCAATATTGTGGCATATTTGAGCTTAAACGCGGCAACGTGACATATTATTTTTTAGATAATCAGTTTTATTTTTTCCGCAAGGAGGGGTTGTACGGTTATCTTGATGATTGTGAGCGGTTCGCCTTTTTTTCCAAGGCGATTGTCGAAATGCTCTTTTATATCGACTTTGCGCCGGATATTATGCACCTCAACGATTGGCAGACAGCGCTGGTATCGGTTTTGTTGCGCACCAACTATAAGGGCAACCCCAAGACCGACCCCATCAAGACGCTTTTCACCATCCACAACATACAATATCAGGGTAGATTTGGCATGAATCTGCTCGGAGAGATACTCGGCATGGGCGACTGGGAGCGACATCTGCTGGAGTTTGACGGCGGTATAAATTATATGAAAGGCGCGATGGAGACGGCAGATCGCATCAGCACCGTATCCCCCACCTATGCAAATGAAATTATGTTCAACTGGTTTTCCTACGGTCTTGATCCGGTCTTAAAGAGCAAACAACACATACTGTCCGGCATACTCAACGGTATCGACACCGTGACGTATGATCCGGCAACCGACCCTCATATTGCGGCAAACTACAGCGCAAAGGCGTTCGTCAAGGGTAAAGGTGCCTGCAAAAAAGCGCTCTGTGAGTATTTTAATCTTGATGCAAAACGCCCGATAATAGCGATGGTGACCCGTCTTGTGACACACAAAGGCATCGACCTTGTCGGGCATATGGCGCAAAAGCTCATCGACGACGGCTTTTCAATCGTTGTGTTAGGTAGCGGTGACTCCAACTATGAGGCGTTTCTCAACTATTTAGCGGAGCAAAACTATGGCAAGGTCGGCGTCTATCTCGGTTTTGTGCCGGAGCTTGCACATAAAATTTATGCCGGCGCAGACATGTTTTTAATGCCGTCTAAGTCGGAGCCGTGCGGTCTTTCTCAGATGATTTCAGCGCGATACGGCACCGTGCCCGTTGTGCGTGAAACCGGTGGGCTCAACGACTCCATTACCGACAACGGCTCGGGTGAGGGCAACGGATACACCTTTCGCAACTACAACGCACATGAGATGTATGACTGCTGTATGAGGGCAAAGGCGACATATGACGATAAAAAGGAGTGGAAGGCACTGGTGTCGCGTTGTCTTGCCTGCGATTTCTCCTGGTCATCCTCCGCCGAGAGTTATAAAGAGCTATATCGGTCAATGTAATTTAAAACTAATCCCAAGCAAAAATATAGCCAAACACTCGGGATTAGGTTTACACCAAAACGGTCTCCACTACCTTGACATCGTCGTTTGACAGAATGATTTTGTATCTGCCGACTCGGGTTATTTGTTCGCATATCGGGTCTAAAAGGCGGTTTTTTATCACCGAGTCCAGTGTTTTTGCACCCTGCCGGTTGGACACAAGCCACTCGGCGATGTTTGAGATTAGCTCCTGCGACACCTCGCATACCATGCCCTTTTTTCGCAATCCCGACAGCCGACGCTCCACAGCGTCGGCTACTATTTTTGACATAACCTCAAGATTTTGCCGTTTTAACATCAACACCTCGTCCACCGCGGTTACAAGGCTGTCGGGCAACGTTTTCGGTGTTATCGACACGGTTTTGTTTTCCACAAAGCCGAGGCTAACCGCACTCCCCGAATTGTTGACCGTCATTATAACAACGCAATTTTGAAAATCTATGACTACACCGTTGTTGTCCTGCGTCTTGCCCTGCTTTAAGATGGAGAGTATCAGTGTTTGAACCTCAATCGTCGCCTTGTCTATATCCTCAAGCAGTAGCAACGATGCCGGATTTTGTCGCACAAACTCGGTTAAAATGCCGGACTTTTCATGCCCGATATAACCGGCAGGTGCACCTATGAGGGAGGAGGTGTGGGTGTATTGTGACATCTCAAGCGATAAAAATCTGGATCGAGAGAACATGACCTCACACAATGTCTCGGCAAGTGCGGTTTTCCCGACGCCATCCCCACCGACAAATATAAAGGACGCCGCCGGTCGTGCCTCGTTGCAAAAACCCATGCTGTATCGTCGCAAAACACGTGATATTTTTTTGATAGCCTTTTCCTGTCCGAAAAAGCGTTTGCCTATCCGCTGTTCCGTTGAGCATTCGCCCATGTTCGCAACCTGCGCAAAACCGGTCTTTTTGTCGATAACACTCACGATATCCTCTCGGTCGACAACCCCTTTTTGAGAGAATATTTTGTCAAACGATGCCGCCTCATCGATGAGGTCGAGTGCCTTGTCCGGCAGTCGTCTCGACGGGATATATAGGGTAGAAAGCTCTACCGCGGCACGGATTGCCTCCCCTGTAAACTCCACCCCGTGAAATTTGGCGTAATTCTCGGCGGCGCTGCCGACTATGCTTATCGCCTGCTCGGAACTCGGCTCCTCCACCTTTATCGGCGCAAAACGGCGCTCAAACGCGGCATCACGCTCGATATAACGGCGATATTCCTCCTCGGTGGTGGCGCCGACAATCTGCAAGGTCCCTCTTGCCAGTGCCGGCTTTAAGATGTTTGAAGCATCCACCGCCCCCTCCGCCCCGCCGGCGGATAAAAGGCTGTGCAACTCGTCAATAAAGAGGATGACGTTGCCGGCACCCGTCACCTCGTTTATTATTCCGCTCAAACGCTCCTCAAAGTCGCCACGATACTTTGTGCCTGCCACAAGGTCGGCGGCGGTCAACGAGACAAGCCGTTTGGTGCGCAGTAGCTCCGGCGCCCTACCCATCGCTATGCGTGTCGCAAGCTCCTCCGCCACCGCCGTCTTGCCAACGCCGGCAGGTCCTACAAGGCAGGCGTTATTTTTGCTGCGCCGACAGAGTATGCACATCAGGCGGTTCAGCTCCTCCTCGCGACCCACACAGGGATCAAAGCCCTTTAAAAGTGAGGCTTTAACCATGTCGGTGCCAAAGCGATTTAATAGCGTGTTGCCCTGCTCCGAGGCGGCGGACAACCGCCCGAGTATCAGCTCCCTATACATCTCGTCCGCGTCCATCTTACACTCGGTTAAAATTTTCACCGCAGTGCTGTCCTTCATGCTCAAAAGGGTTGCGGTAATGTCAAACGGTGTCGCCTCGACTCGTCCGTGCTCATTTGCAAAGGCTATCGACAATCCGAGTGTGCGCTGGGCACGCTCGCTCAAAGCCTCGGGGGTGAGCCTTGTTTTGCGCTGACATTGGCGCCCTTTTTTTGTTATTTGCTCCGTTATACCTATCGCGCTAAGTCCCCTCACCGCAAGGAGTGCCGCCCCTTTGCACTGTGGTGTCATCGCAATTGCGAGCAAAATATGCTCGGTGCCGATACTGCTGTGCCCCATCTCACCGCTCTGCTTTATAGCGGTGGATAATAGTTGGCACGATTCCTTGGTAAATCCTTTAAAAACGAACATATAGCTCTACTCCATGACTTTCACAAAGGAAGTTTTGACCATATTGTGCAATGTTATTCAACGGGAAATCATAGGCGATATCACAAATTATATTGACATTGATAACATAATGTGATAAAATTGTGACAAGATAATTTTTGGAGGGTTTAAACATGTCAAGTCGCGCAGATTTAAAGGAAAGAGCAAAAGCAAGTTTAAAGGGCAATCTTTTAATCACATTTGTTGCGATATTAATTTCCGGTGTCGCGGTTTCCATTCCGGTGGTGGGTTTGTTTTTATATCCTGTCATTTATGTCGGATTGATAGCGTTAATCATCAATGTATCGAACGGTTTTAAGGGTGACATCGCCACAATGTTTGTGCATTTCCCCATCTTTTTAAAAGCGTTTGCGGTTATATATTTGATGGGCATTTTTGTGATGTTGTGGTCACTGTTGCTTGTAATCCCCGGCATTATAAAGACTTATTCCTATGCAATGGCTCCTTATATACTGGCGGAAAATCCCGACAAGGGCATCTTTGAGGTAATCGACGACAGCAAACGCATGATGAACGGTCATAAGATGGAGTTGTTTATGCTGACACTCTCCTTTATCCCCTGGCTGTTGCTTGTCGGCGTAACATTCGGTATTGCGGTCATCTATGTTTCACCCTATATGCAGGTTACCTTTGCTAACTTCTATAAAGAAGTTAAAGCACTGGACAGCGGTACGACACAACAGCAATATAATTAAATTTTTTCAAAAAAGCCACCGTCGATTTTTCGGCGGTGGCTTTTTATGGTCAAACCGCTTGAAAAGAAATAAAAAATGTTGTATAATAAACCACATGATAATAATAAAAAACAAATTAATAAAAATTCTACCAAAAAAATATTTACAAATGCTGTCGCTTATAGATTTTGAGAGCAGAGGTTTGTTTAATTTTAAGCGGTTTATCTTTACGTCTGTGCTGTTTTGCGCTTTGATACTGTTTTCCTCCTGTCAAACGGCGAGCGAGGGTAGCGCCGAGCCGGAGCAACAACCGCCCGATACCGCCGAAACCCAAGCAGTGACGGAGGTTTTCGGCACGGTTCAAAGTGATACCGCCCTGCCAAACCTTGTGATTGATACGCTAAGCGGCACCCGGACGGTCGATACCACCGACGCAATAATCTACGGCTCGACCGAGACAGGGGATGCGATTTATCTGCTTTTAAACGGTGACAGTGCACTTTTTGTGGCAGATGCGAACGAGAACTATACCGCGGTGGTGACCGAGGGGTATATAATCGCCGAGGATGGCACGGCGTTGTCAGTGTTGATTGACGGCAAGGTGACACAGGTCGACATTGCCGATGCCGATACACTCGGGGTCGACCCATCGGTCGGCGATATGGTGCGTTTGACCACCACCGGCGACGGCAGAGTCATCAAAGCGGAGGTTCTCACGCTGGGCAAAGGTGAAATTTTCGGCAACATTATCGAACTCACCGAGCAGGTGCTTGTTTTGAGGACCGCCGACGAGATGATCTTTCCTTTTTCGGTAAAGGGGATAGAACTGCCGGAGGATATTGCAAACGGGGATGACGTGGCGGTGCTTTATAACGGCACACTCGCCGGTGTCAATACCCTGCTTTCGGTCCTGCCTGCAAAAGAAATGCCGAGCGGTGAGAGCATATCCGGTGTGGTGAGTGACATTGTATTTAATATAATAGTGGTGATGGATGATAGCGGTCAATTTTATCCCATTACCATTGCGGCGGACAACACTTTTTCCAGCGGTCGACTTTCAATAGGGGACGCGGTGACGGCGCAGTTCGGTGAGGAGGACGGCGTTTTAATCGCATCGGAGCTTATACCAAATGCATATTACAGCGAGGACATATTTGAGTTAAACGGTGTGTTGACGCGCTATGAGCCGGGGGTTATAAACCTGCGAACCGAGAATGGCAACCTTTACAACCTCTCCCACAATGAGGCAACCGCAAACTTCCTGACGGACGCACCGACACAGGGCGAGGAGATAACCGTTTTGACAGAGCGCAGTGACAATGATTTCTTGCGCTGTATTGGGATGTACGAACAGGGTGCAGAGCCGTCGTTTGCGACGGTGAGCGGTAGAATTACCGACATAAACGACAATATAATAACCCTCCTCTCGGACGGTGAGGAATATAATTTCACACGTGATGGGGCAAGCCTTGTGACCACCACACCGCTTAGGAGGGATGATGAGATCACGGTTGAGTTTATAGACTTCCCCTCCGGCGACCCCCTCGCGACCCTTATAACCTACAATTCTTCCCCTGCGCCGTTTGAGCCGATTGAACAAACCTTTGACAATGCCGGCGTCTCGATTGGCATGGTGATATCGGTGGGGGATCTGCTGTGTATCGAGCAGGAGGACGGTGTTGTCTACGCCTTCACAACCGAGGATACCACATTGCCGGAGGGCGAGCTTGAAATCGGCGAGGGCATAATTGTCCAGTATCTCGGCGACCCGATACAAGGAGCAAACGCGGTTTTGATTACACGGGAGTAACGATTGAATTTTCTAAAAAGCATAAAAAACAATCTACGGCATATCATCGGCATAACGGTGATTGTTTTTGCTGTTTTTTTGCTGTTTATGTGGGTTTATTGGTACAATCTTTCCGCCGACCTGTCCGGCATGAGCGAACGGGAGTATATTAACGACAGTTACATGGTTTTGACCGATGATATCACCTCCGGTGAGGGGGTGGTGCAACCGTTTTCCACCGAGCAGGATATCTATGGCGCGACATTTGTTTTTCACACCTATGACACTCAGCCGAACGGCACCGTTAAGGTGGAGTTGTATGACAACACGGGCGCGACGCTTTTAAGCAGCGGCACTGCCGACATGAGTGCTCTGCTCAACAACACCCATCATGCGATAATGTTCGACACCGCCGTATATCCCGAGGGGGAGACGGACTATATTTTTGTAATAAAAGCAGAGGGTGCGACCGAGCAGGATAGGCTCGCGCTATGGCGCAGTGACGAGCCTGTTGGCGCACCTTTGTTATCTCAAAACGGTGTCGAGACGGACACGACGCTTGGCTTTGGCATTATAATAAATCGCGCCGACGGGTCGGTCATGGTCTTGTTTGCGCTACTCGCCGTCCTCACCGCCGTCGTAGCGATCGCGGCATATCTTGTGTTATTTGTATTTAAACTGCCGCTTTTTGCAATCACCATGATACTTGTCTTTGGCGTTGGGGTTATATACAGCTTTGTTTTCCCACCGCGCGTCGCACCGGACGAGGAGGTGCACATCCATACCGCCTACTATTATTCCAACGCACTGCTCGGCATTAAGAATGAGGGCACGCTCACCATGCGCGCCGGCGACACGGTGGAGATAAAATCGGCGGACATGCTAAGCATATTCAACTATCAGCAGTATATAAACGGTCTTTTTGTGCAGTGTGAGGATGAGACACTTGTGCCGACCGAAAGCCGATTGGCATTATCGGAGCCGATTTACAGTTATATATTTTCGACACTCGGGTTAACTCTTGCTCGGCTTTTAGGCTTTGATTATATGACGCTGATACTCTTCGGTCGGCTTTTTAATCTTGCCGCATTTGCCGCTATAATGGGCTTGTCGGTCGCGCTTTTGCCGCGGCACAAAATAATAATTACGGCGGTAGCACTGTTGCCGAGCTGTATCCATATCGCTGCAAGTTTTTCTTATGACAGCATGGTCATCGCACTCGCGGCACTCTATGTGTCGCTCTGTCTCAATACCGCCGAAAAACAGTCACCGATACAAAAACGCAGGATAGCGCTTTTGTCGGCGGTCGGCTTTTTGCTCGCCCCTATGAAAGCGGTCTATGTGTTCGTCACGGGGTTTTGCCGTGTGATACCGTGTGGATTGTTTAAGAACAAGCGCAGTTATTACCTGTCGTTGCTCGCAGTGCTCGGCGCGTCGTTTGTTGGGTGGGTGAGTAGATTTTCTCCACTATCCGCCTTTGCCACAACATGGGAGGAAGTGGAAAGCGCACCGGGGCCGGTTGTGGACTATGTCGTGAGGGAGACCTACGATTTAAATTACATGATAACCCATTTTCAGGACGTGGTAAAGCTGTTTTTCACCACCTTGCAGGAAAATAGCTGGCTGATTCTCTCACAGGTGGTTGGGGGTGAGATGGGCGAGCCTATCCTAAGCGACCTTTTTATATTCCAGCCGATAGTCGTCGCGCTGTTTAGCTGGATCGCGCAGAAAATGACCTCAACGAAGCCTACGCTGGCA
>CAYJGF010000014.1:0-71275 GCA_964369965.1 uncultured Oscillospiraceae bacterium | reverse complement strand
AAACCAACACATCTTCCCGGCATAAATTCCGTCTATCTGCGTTGTCGTCAATCGGTGAACGTGAGTATTCCTCAATCCTCCGCCTTGATAGGCGAAATTTATGCTCGATAATCTTATGCCGTTTTTCATGTTGAATGACTATATAAGACAGATGAATGTAGCCCTTTAAATCTCATACTCCTTACCGTCCCGAAGCAGTTCTATAAAATCCGCCTCGCTCAGCGGGCGCTCGAAATAATAGCCCTGCGCAAAGTCACAGTCCAGGTCTTTGAGCCATCTTGCCTGATCTGCGGTCTCGATACCCTCGCTGACCACCCTCATATTCAGCTCTTTTGCCATCTTGATCATATTGTTGACCACAATTTCACCGTTGTTGTCGGTGCTGTTGAAGTCTAAAAACTCCTTGTCCAGTTTAACGGTGTTCGCCTCAATCGCACCAAGACGTCCGAGAGACGACTGGCCGGAGCCAAAATCATCGATAGACATATAAAAACCGGCGTTTTTAATGTCGTTCACCTTTTCACCCAACAATTCGCTGGCGAGACCCATTGCACTCTCGGTTATTTCCAGCTCTATTGTTTGCGGCGCGACGTTATATTTTGAAAGTATATCGAGATAAGCACCGGGAAATCTGTCATCAAACAGCGTTATGGTAGAGATATTGATGGAAATAAGTGGCAGGTCAAGCGCATTTTGTTGTGAGATAAATCTGCAAACCTCCTCAAAAACATATAAATCGAGGTTGGCTATAAATCCATTGGACTCAAAAATGCCGATGAATACACCGGGCGGTATTGCCCCGTATTCCCCAACCGAGAACCACCTCACAAGTGCCTCGGCACCGCCGACACGCATTGTTTTAAAGTCGATTTTCGGCTGATATACCACCGTAAACTCACCGTCGTTCAGCGCGTCGTTCATACGATAGACTATACTGGTCTTCATCTCGTGGTCGCGCCGAATTTCGTTGTTGTACTCGTGGCAGGTGAGGGTGTACTTCTGCTTCCCCTTTAATCGAGCGGCAACCGCGAAGTCAATAATCTCGTCCACCGTGTGGGTGTTATCCTCTATGTTGCAATAGCCCACCGACATGCTTAGGTTATACCTATCCCCCATGACCGTGCGCACGGCGTCGATGACCTGCTCACTCAACACCTTTAGGATATCCGTTCCCTCGCTCATGCGACGAAGTATCACATATTGGTCGGCAATAACCCTTGTGACAAGGGTTGAGGTGCCGCGATACCCCTCTTTGAGCGCCTCGGCAATCGCGATGAGAACCTTGTTGCCATGCTCTTTTGAATAGACGGTGTTTATGGTGTGAAAACTGTCGATATCGAGTGAAATTATCTGATATTCATTCGGTCTTGCCGTCTGCAATGCCTCGGTAGCTAGCTCTCGAAAGTGATAGAGCGATATAAGCGACGTAGTATCATCCTGGTTGACAACCTTTAAAATCTCAGTTTTTCGCTTGTACTGGAGATAAAAAATTATCGCACCTATGACCAGAATTAATATTAAAGTTAAACTGATTATTATATAGATATTCTCGCGCAAAAATTCCGCTGTGGAATACTCCGGCAGAAATTGCACCGACTGCAACGACATTATCTCGTCCAATCTACTTTGGTCAAGGTGCTCAAACATAATATTAAACGCACCGATATACTCGGTCAGGCGGTCTGTTTGCCTCGACACAAATATTCTAAGCGGCAGGTACAAACCGGTACTGCGGATACTGTAGTCCTCAACCCCCAAAACCGCCTGAGCGTACTCAATACCATCCTCGGTTGCAAGTATCCCGTCCACCTCACCGCTATAAAAGGCGTCCATCAGCTCATCAAAGGTGTCGTATATCTCCATCGTGTTGTTCGGGTATCGCTCCAAAATATCGTTGTGGTCGAGTGTAATATAGTTAAGCATACCTATTATACTCGGATGTTCCGACGACACAATCTCCTCTAAAACGTCGGTTTTGCCGATCAGCATCATCGGCAGTTCCAAAAACGGTGAGGAGGGGGTATAAAAAGTCATCTCATGGACAAATTCACCGGTGGCGGAGATTAAAAAATCAAAATTTTCGTGAGAACGGTTGGGCATGTCGTGGTTATAGGGCACATAGTCTATCTCAAAGTTATACTGCTCGGCAAGCATGTTCATCACCTCGACACTAATGCCGTCCGGCTCGCCGTTTTCGTTGACATACTGGATAGGTTGATGGTGATCTATGTATCCGCAACTGAAGGTCTTGCCCTCCAACAGCGACAGCTCGTCCTGTGTAAGATATCGCCGTGTGAGGTTTTTACTGCCATAGTATTTAATCTGCAACTCCTCCAAAAAGGTGCCGTCCGCAGATATTGAAAGCTCAATTGCATCACCGATACTCTCGGCAAGCTCCTCATTGTCTTTATTGGTGATAAAATACATGTTAAAGACCTGCAAATTTAACACCATGGAAAAATCGGCAACATTGCGGTCGATGGTAGAGACAAGATAAAAATCTGCCTCTAAATCAAGATAGTCATTGGTATTTGCGCGAACATACTCCACCTCGATACCGTGCTCATCGCAGTAGTCGTCGAGATATTGCTCATACATATTGCCCTCAAAGCTCGCCACCGTCTTGCCGTCAATCTCGGAGGGGTCGTCATAATAAGAATACGAGTTCTTGGTGGCAAGTATCAACTGTGCCGAGCCGAGAACCCTCGGAACATAGGCGAACTGCTCCTCATACGCCTCACTTTCAAACATGATGCCCATCACATCTATTTCACCCTGTTCAAGTGCGTTAAGTGCATCATAATAGTCATACTCATAATATTCAAAATCATAGTTGGAATAATGCTCCGAGCGCGCGAGTATCTCGTAGCCGAACCCCATGCTGTCCAGCGACTCCTCGTTGTCCATCACCCCATATCCGAGGTCATAGCCCACCTTTATAATCTCTCGCTCATCATCCTGCGCTAAAACACCGACTGTCAAAAAAACACAAATAAACAGTAACAAAACCGCTATTTTAATTTTTTTTGTGTGGTTTAGCATCTCATTTCTCCCGAAAACAAACGGAGTTATCCGTCAAAATAAACAAAAATTGTGATATATTTTACGTTGCGTTTATATATCTTCCATAGAATATTATATCATATTATATTTTTAAGTCAATAGGATATTATACATTC
This sequence comes from uncultured Oscillospiraceae bacterium, assembly GCA_964369965.1. Taxonomy (GTDB): domain Bacteria; phylum Bacillota; class Clostridia; order Oscillospirales; family Ruminococcaceae; genus CAYJBH01. Next base: position 68,096 of record CAYJGF010000014.1, on the reverse strand, counting down.
ACCGTTTGAAAATACCACCTAATCGGGACGGCAGTTTCGAGAATTTATATATGCCACTGTTTTTCAACTTTTCATACTCATGATGGTATCGCATAAGTGGGTGGTGTTTGCTCTGCTCCCGCGAGCCGTAAAGCTCGATAAAGGATTGTGGATAGTGGACGGCGACGCTCAACAATACCTTTTCGGTATAGGTGCAGACGGCATTCCTCATAGCTTTAAGCCAAAAATAGGGGTTGTCGGACGCTATTTTTTCGTCACCAACCGCATCTTTTAGCCACCGAGCACGAAACATTGCGGCGGAAAGACAAAGATCCGCCACCGAGACGGTGCCGGGCGGTATCACGCCGACCAGCCCCCTCGCGTCGAAATCCTCCCCCTCGTCTGCCGAGGCACCGCAAAAACAGATATCGGCGCTATTTGCGGTTATCACACGGAGCTGCCCCGCCACTCGAGAGGGGTGGTTTTTGTCCCCGGGATTTAAAAAAATAACATACTTTCCCGCCGCCTGTCGCAGACCGTTTTGTGGGTCACTGGTCAGATATTGTACATTCTCTTCTCTGTTATCGGGCGCGTCGCCACCGATGACAGTCACATCAAAATCCATTGTCACAATTCCATAACATAAATACTTTACTATAAATAAAGTATATCACAAACATATCTGTTGTCAACTGTGTTAAAATGTGATATACTCAACTTATAGAATAGGTTATTGGAGCAGAATGGAAAAGGAAAAGTTTAAAACCTCAATCGGCGGTCAGGCACTGCTGGAGGGGATAATGATGAAAAGTCCGAAAAAAGGTAGCATGGCTATCCGCAAACCGGACGGTGAAATATATATCGAAACATGGGATATAACTCCGAAAAAAATATCAAAGGTGCCGTTTATCCGTGGCGTGGTCACCATGGTATCGACGCTTATTTCCGGCTATAAATGCCTGATGAAGAGCGCCGACATCAGCATGACCGAGGAGGAGCAGGAGGCGGAAAAAGGCGCGTTTGAGCGCTTTGTGGGTGAAAAGTTCGGCGATAGCTTTGAAAAGATTTTCGGCGTTGTCGCACTACTGCTCGGGGTGGGGCTGTCGATAGTCCTTTTTATGGTCATACCGACCTATGTCACCGCATTTATCAATAATTTTGTGTCGCTCGGCTATTGGCAGACGGTCGTCGAGGGCATAATGAAACTTGTTATATTTATTGTATATCTCGCGCTTACCTCACGTTTAAAGGAGATAAGGCGGACCTTTTGTTATCACGGCGCGGAGCATAAAACCATCTTTTGCTATGAGGCAAAAAAGCCGCTGACGGTGGAGAATATCCGCGGTTTCAGCCGCTTTCACCCACGTTGCGGCACCAGCTTTTTGCTGATTGTGATAATCATCAGCATACTTTTAAACTCCATGCTAAGCTGGGGTTCACCGCTTATTCGGGTGGGGTATAAGCTGTTGCTTTTGCCGGTGGTTATCGGCATATCCTACGAAATAATAAAGCTCGCCGGTCGATATGATAATTTTTTAACACGCATTATCTCCGCGCCGGGGCTGTTGTTGCAACGTTTGACCACCTTCGAGCCGGAGGATGAGATGATTGAGATCGCAATAGCGGCGGTGGAGCCTGTCCTGCCGGAAAAAGAACAAGATGCAAGCTGGTAACGACCTGTTGACCGATATGGTCAAAACTCTTTGCGCTATAACGGAAAATCCCACGCGTGAGGCGCGCCTGATATACATGCAGGTGGTGGGGCGCGATCCGCGAATACCGTGCGATGTTATGCTGACAAAAGTGGAAAAAACTCGCATGACCGACATGGTCAACAAGCGATTAAAGCGGATACCACTACAATATCTGCTCGGCGAGTGGGAGTTTATGGGCATACCGCTCACGGTGGGCAAAGGGGTGCTCTGTCCCCGTCCGGACAGTGAGTGTGTTGCGGAATGTGCCATAGAAAAGTTGCAAGGGCACAACGGTGCTGTGTTGGATTTATGTGCCGGCACAGGGGCGCTCGCCCTTGCGATAAAAAAGTTTTGTCCGAGGTGCGAAGTCGTCGCGGTGGAGAAGTATAAGGGTGCATACAAATACCTTGAAAAGAATTCCGGCGGTGTAATTATGCCGGTGCTATGTGACCTACATGATTACTGCCGACAGGTCGGGGATGGCGAACTTGATTTAATTATCAGCAATCCACCCTACATACCGCAAAGCGAGAGGGACTCTCTCCAACCGGAGCTTTGGCAGGAACCACCGAGCGCACTTTTTGAGCCGTCGTATCTTTATTTTTATAGAAAGATAACAGAGCTGTATGGCAGCAAGATAAAAAAGGGCGGATATATTATATTTGAAATACCTACCGGCAGACAAGACGATGTCGCAAAGATTATGTCGGAACACGGCTTTTTGACCGAACCGGTCAACGACCTCAATAATACCGTGAGAGGGGTATGTGGGCGAAGGGGGTGACCGTTTTGCCCCACGTTAATCCGTCTATTACAAAGAAAAAGAAAGGGTAGATATGCGCAACAAGCTATGGCAACGCCTTAGCAGTCCCGAGACACTTTCGGCGCTGATAATTGTTCTGCTTGGGGTGGGATTTTATGTGATGCTGCAAAATTTCACTCCGGTTTTGGAGTGGTTGCGCATGGCACTTTCCACCATTTCGCCGTTTGTTTTTGCCTTTGCACTCGCCTATCTGCTCAATCCGATGGTCAAGTGGTTTGAGCGGCGCTTTTCTCGACTTTTTAAAAAACATCCCAAACGCCGACATGCGCTGTCCATCGCGGTGACCTATATTTTGGCACTTATCTTTATTGGTGTTCTGGTGGCGATGGTCATACCGCAGGTTATACTCAGCTTTGTCAACCTATTTAACGCACTGCCGGGATATCTTGACAACATCACCGACCTCGCCCTCACGTTGGAGCAGCAATTAAACTTGCCGGACGAAACACTCACCGTCTTTTTCTCGGAGGACTCGGAAATAATCACCTATTTAACGGATCTCATCACCGGCATACTTCCACAGATTGTGGACTATTCGGTGCAATTTGGCAGTGGTGTTATCGACATCATAATGACCGTTATCGTCTCGATATATATGCTGGTGGACAAGGATAGATTGACAACCCAGTCAAGAAAACTGCTCTTTGCCACCATGCCGACCGAGAGGGTAGCGGGGGTTTTGTCGGTGCTGTCTCACTCACACAAAGTTTTTTCCGGCTTTATTATCGGCAAGGCGCTGGACAGCCTTATTATCGGTATGATATGTTTTATCGGCATGTCGATACTGGGTCTGCCCTACACGCCGCTAATCAGCGTGGTCATCGGTGTGACCAACTTTATACCTTTTTTTGGTCCGTTTATCGGCGCGATACCGAGTGTTTTTATCCTATTTATTGTCAATCCGTGGGATGCGTTGTGGTTTGGCATTTTTGCCCTCGCACTGCAACAGTTTGACGGCAATATTCTCGGCCCGTATATTCTCGGCGACTCGACCGGTCTGTCCGCCATGTGGGTGCTGGTCGCCATCGTTGTGGGCGGTGGAATGTTCGGGATTGTAGGCATGATATTGGGTGTCCCTATCTTTGCGGTGCTCTACCGTCTGACCAGTGATGCCATTAATCACATGCTTAGAAAAAAAGGACTGGAGATTGATTTGGAGGATAACGGGGGAGGATAGGTTGGACTAATGGCTATAATATGTAGGGGCGACCTTCGGTCATCTATGTGTTCATAACAAACCCATCGGTCAGGTGATGTAGGGGAGTGGCTCTGCTCCTCCCGACCGGATAGACAACCTAAGAGAAAAATATGCGACTTAGACACAAACCTAAGGCGGTGGCGGCACTGCCGGAGTACAGTTTTTATATTCAAGAACCGCAAACGCTCAAGGGGATTTGGCAGGGGCGCTTTTCAGCACAACGCCCTCTCTCACTGGAGCTTGGGTGCGGTTTTGGGCGGTTTTCGGCGGACTATAGCGCGCTATATCCAAAGCAAAATATTCTTGCCGTCGACCGAAGTCGTGATGTGCTGGTCGGTGCCTGTCGACTTATCGACGGAACTTTGGGGCAGGAGGTTGGCAACCTGTTAATATGCGACCTTGATGCCTACAATATTGAAAACTGTTTAGACATATCGGACGGGGTAGAAAATATATTCATCTTTTTTTGCAACCCTTGGCCAAAGCGATCCCACCACCGTCGTCGGCTTACCTACCCCGCACTGCTGGAGCGTTATAAAAGGATTATTAAGTCGGGCGGACACCTTTATTTCAAGACGGACGATGAGGGGCTTTATCGTGCGTCGTTACGATATTTTGAGGAGTGCGGTCTTGAAACGCTGTTTTATAGTGAAAATTTATCGGATAACCACCCATACGAGCCACTAAAAATAAAGACCGAGTATGAGCAAAAATTTCGCTCACTCGGTCAAAATATCTATGCCGCGGTGGTACGGTTTTAAATGGTGAGAGCTGTGCAATAAGTCAATTACAGCACCTTATAGTCAATTAACTTGAAATCCACCACATCTTGGCGGCATAAATTCCGTCTATCATAATTGTCATTATGACAATTAGTTGTCTGTCAATCGCAATACGAAAGTATTACTCAATCCTCCGCCTTGATAGGCGAAATTTCTGCTCGCCAATCTGTAGCGTTTTTCAAATTAATTGACTATAAAAGCCGCAAAATGCTGTTGTATTTTAGAAAAAGACTCATCACTGAGGTCGTGTTCCAACTTGCAGGCATCGGCACGCGCCGTCTGCTCCTCTACGCCTATGGCAATCAAAAACTCCGCCAGCGTTTCATGACGTTGGCTAACTTTTTTTGCAATGAGCATCCCCGGTTCAAGCAGTGATATAGACCCGTTTTCATCGACGTCGATATATCCGCTCTCCCGAAGTTTTTTCATCGCGACACTCACACTTGGTTTAGAAAAGCCGAGTTCGCTTGCAATATCGATGGAGCGCACCGCGCCGAGTCGATTTTTTAAAACAAGTATAGTTTCGAGGTAGTCCTCACTTGATTGATATATATTCAAAACAAACCTCACTTTTTTATTAATTATATCACAGATACCCTGTAAAAGTCAAATATATTATTGCGCCGACGGTCTTTGTCCACTGTTCAGTTAAAGGATCAATAATACACCTCCTCCAGCGTCAGCCCCTTGGACTTTGCCGTTGCACCTCGGTGGGTGCGGTCCTTTTGTGCCAGCAGTTTCGGTATACAGTCCGGCTCCATCCTGCCGGCGCCTATCTCTATCAATGTGCCGATAATTATCCGCACCATCTTATACAAAAAGCCGTCGGCGACGACACTATAGGTTATTATATCGCCATCCATCTCTATTTTTGACATGGCTATGTGTCGCACCGTGTCGTCCGGTATGCCCTCGGGGCTCTTGCCGCAAAAACTGCGAAAATCCTTTTTCCCGATAAAGTCCGCCGCCGCACGGCTCATCAACTCGACATCCAATTTCTCGGGATAGTGCGCAACATAGCGTGAGTTAAACGGGCTTTGCACCCTCGAGTTATTAATGCGGTAGACATACTTTTTAGAGTGCACCGAGTAGCGCGAGTGGAAGCTCTCCTCCACTTCCTGCGCTTCGAGCACCCGAACATCACCCGGCAAAAATCGGTTGAGCGCCACCGCAATTTGCCACGGCTTTATATATTTTTCGGTGTGAAAGTTCGCGATATACCCCTTGGCGTGCACGCCGGTGTCGGTGCGCGAGCAACCTATGAGAGCATGTCGCACACCATAAATCTTTTCGATAGCGTCCTGTAAAACGGTGCAGACCGCCAGTGCGTTACTCTGCACCTGAAATCCGTGATATTTTGTCCCGAGATAGGATATTTTTAACCGAATGTTCATATTTTTTTTAAATATTCCTTTAAAAGCTCACATGCCCTGCCGCGGTGGCTAATCGCGTCTTTTTCCTCTTTTGACAGTTCGGCAAAACTCCTATCCCCCACCAAAAAAATCGGGTCGTATCCAAATCCGCCGCCGCCACTCGCGTTCTTTGCAATCGTTCCGTGACATTCACCTCGAAATATGTGCTCCTGTTTGCTTTGTTCAATCAGCGCTATGACACAACAAAAATACGCCGATCGCTCCTCGACATTTTCCATCACCTTGAGCAATTTTTCGTTGCACTGTTTTGCCGATGCACCCTCGCCGGCGTAGCGTGCGGAGTGTATGCCCGGCGCGCCGAAAAGTGCGTCGACACAAAGACCACTGTCGTCCGCAATGACCGGATAGTCTGCCTTTAAACTCACGGCGCGCGCCTTTATCAGCGCGTTGCCCTCAAAGCTGTCGGCGTCCTCGACAGGATTGCTGTCAATCCCGACATCGCGCAGTGACACAACGCGGTACCCGATCGGCTCTAAAATGCGTGAAAACTCCTCACATTTGTGGGCGTTGTTGGTGGCTAAAATTATTTTTTTCAAATCGGTTTCCTTTTTTGTAATAGGGGGTAGTATAGCGGCTTTGCACCCTACCTGCCGGTATGCACGGATAAACGTAATATCGAGACGACATGAAAAATCCTCTCTACTGCAAAACAGAGGGTATAAAAAATTTTGCCCTACATATCAAACAGCGCGTCGGTGTATTGATGGGGATCGAATACATCGAGGTCGTCTATCCCCTCGCCTACCCCGATAAAGCGCACCGGTATGCCCATCTTGGATTTTATAGCGAGCGCCGCGCCCCCTTTTGGTGTGCCGTCAAGTTTTGTTATCACAACACCGCTCGCCGAGGCAACATCACAAAACTGCTCCGCCTGCGCTATAGCGTTTTGCCCTGCCGCACCGTCGATGACGAGAAGTGTCTCAAGGCTGGCGCTCGGGGCCGCTTTTTTGACCACACGGCATATCTTTGCCAGCTCCTCCATCAGGTTTTTTTTGTTGTGCAGTCGACCGGCTGTGTCGCAGATGACCATATCCACCCCTTTAGCGGTGGCGGAGGATACCGCATCGTATATGACCGCTGCCGAGTCCGCCGTTTCACCGCCGACCGCTATCGGCACGCCGGCACGCTCTGCCCACACGGCAAGTTGCTCCCTCGCCGCCGCGCGAAAGGTGTCACCTGCCGCGAGCAGGACATTTTTGCCCTGACCTTTATAGAGCTTTGCAAGTTTTGCTATGGTTGTGGTCTTGCCCACGCCGTTGACCCCTATGACCAGAATAACCGCCGGTGAACCGGATAGGTCTATCGGGCGGTCCTCCTTTATATCCTCGCTGATAATCTCTTTGAGCGCAAACATCGCCTGAGTGCCGGTCTTTAATTTTGCGTTTTTGACACTATCACGTAGACGGTCGATAAACTCCGCCGATTTAGCGGCGCCGGTGTCGGCGAGTATCAATTGCTCCTCAAGATGTTCATATAAATCCTCATCTATAACGGTGTGTGAGCGTATCTCCTCACCGTCGATAGCCTCTCTTGTGCCACGCAGTGCATTTTTTAACTTGTCAAAAAAACCCATAGTTGTCGCTTTCTTCCTTTTTGTTTTTAAACTTTTGTTCATTATAACACAGATAACGAAATAAATGTACTGTTTTTTTAAATTACATTTTTAACGTTTCGTTGATTTTTTACGATGTTGAACCGCGAACAGTGTCGGCACCACTACCATGGTTAAGACGGTGGAAAATAGCAGACCGAATAAAAGCACCGTCGCCATCGGCGAGGTCATCGGGTCGCCGGCGAGTATGAGCGGTATAAGCCCCACGATGGTGGTGACGCTGGAGAGCATTATGGGGCGAAAACGCTTATCGACCGAGTTTATGCACGCCTGCTCCACCTCGACCCCCTGTTCATACTGCATCTTCATCTCCTCTATCAGCAGTATGCTGTTGTTGACCACAATACCAAACAGACTGACAAGCCCGAGCAGTGCCGTCGCCTGAATATCAAGACGGAAGATCCAAAGCCCAAAGCCGCACCCGATAAAGCTCAGCGGTATGCTGGCGAGCACTATCAGCGGGCGCTTTAAATCCTTGAACTGGAAAATCAGTATGAGATAAATTATTATGACCGCCACTATACTGCTATAACCGAGCGCAATCATCAAGTCTGCCATATTACTGACCTCGCCCCCACCGGTGACGGTTACCCCGTCAAGGTCGGCAAGTTCGAGATAGCGCTCGCTAAGCTCACTCTCGATACCGATAGAGTTATAGCCGGGCAGTACGTCGGACAACACCGTCACATACCGCTCGCCGTTATAATGCTCTATGACCGGCAGGGAGGATACCTCCACAATCTCCGCTACGTCGCCGAGCGTCACCGTAGTCGGTGAGGTGGTGCTGATAATCTCTAAATCTTCGAGGTCACCAAGGTTCAATATATTACTGCGCAGGACTATTTCCAGTCGCTCATCGTCGGAAGAATTGCCTGCATCACCCGTGAAATAACCCACATCGGAGGACAGCAAGGTCGTGTTAACCTGCCGTGTGACATCGCTCTTTGACACGCCAAAGTCCTCCAACTCGTCACGATCTATCACCACGCGATAGTCGGTCTGCTCCTCTGTGATGGTGTTGCGGACGTATGCCGTGCCCTCTATGTTTTGCAACTCCGCTGTAATCTCGTTTGCGACCGCGATAACCCTATCCATGTCGCCACCCGAAACGGACATTGCGATGGTCGCATCGGTCGGGAGAGAGTATTCCAGACATCGCACCGTAACGCTCGCGCCCTCAATCTCCTCGTTCATAATCTCTTGAAGCATAAAGGCGGTGCCCTCGGCGTCATCCGAGTTTCTAATCTCCCCCTCGTTCAGCTGTAACATATACTGTGCGACGTTCGGCGCCTCGTTAAGGCTCGGCACGGTCAAAAAGAAGGAAGGTAGCCCCTTGCCGACGGCGTAGGCATAGTGCTCGACAATAGGCTGTTCGTCCAAGACTTCGTTTATCTGCTGTGCAATTTCGGTGGTGGACTCCAGCGAAATATTTTCGGCATCTACATTAATATATATAATCGGCTTGTCCGAGACGGGGAAGAACCTCATACCGAGCTGTAGCGCGAGAAGTGCCGCGATACCGAGCGTTAAAAAGGCGGCAAATGAGGTCAAAATCTTGTGTTTTAGGGCGATATGCAACATTTTGTCAAAAAAGATTTTGAGTGGATTAATACGAATTTTATCCCTCTTTTTCTCCGGTTTAAAGAAGAGATAGGCCAGCAGTGGGGTGACGCACATGGCGACGAGGTAGCTCGCCACCAGTGAGATGATGACGACGGTCGGAATTTCGCCGGCGACCTGCCCGACAACACCCGGCACAAAGTATATAATGGAAAAGGTCACGATGGTGGTCAGGGTGGAGGTGAGCACCGGAATGGCGGTCTCACGTATGCCGGCGATTATCGCCTTTGTTTTTTCGATGCCGTCGTTGAGTTTATGCTGTATCGCCTCACTTATTACGATGGAGTTGTCCACCAATATCCCGAGCGACATGACAAGACCGGCGATGGAGATAAAGTGAAAGTCCACATTTATGAGGTTCATTATTATAAAGGTGGTGAGTATGCTCAGCGGTATGGCGACCGAGACGACGACACCGTTGCGAAAATGCACGCCGAGCATGACCACCACGACCACCAGAAATACACTACCCAAAAAACTGCCGATAAAGCTGTCTATCGAGTCGCCGATATCCTGTGGTGCATAGAGTATCTCATGAAAGTTAAGACCGCTCGGCAGGTCTGTTTTCGCCTCATCGATTACACGGCGCAGATCCACCCCGACATTCACCGCATTAAAACCCTCGGTGATGGTGCCGGTCAAAAGGATGGCAAAGTCGCCGTCCTGAGAGTAATAAAAATCCTCCACCTCCTCGACAAACACCTGTGCAACATCGCTGAGATGTATAGGCTCGAACGTTTCGGGGTCGGCACCCACCACGGTATCCTCGATATCCTCGAGCGAGGTGTAAACATTGTCGGTGGTGACGTTGATGGTGCCGTCGGCATTTTCAATACTGCCGGAGGGGAGCGAGAGGGTCTGTATTTCGATTATCTGAATTAGCGTCTCGTTGCTAAGCCCGTGACGGCGCATCTCGTCGACGTCGGTCTCGATGACCACCTGTTTCGGTTTAAGCCCTTCGACCACCACCGTCTCGACGCCGTTCACCGTCTTTATCTCGTCACCTATGTCGATGGCGTACCGCTCCAACTCCTCGCCGGAAAACTCCTCGCCCGACAGGCTGATTATAAACTGATTTTCATCCACAAGGTCGGTGTTGACCTCACTTTCAAGCGCAAGGGTCGGCAAATCCGCACCGGCATCCTGTACGCTGCGGCGCAGGTCATCCTCGATATCCTCTATTTTAACGTCAAGGTCAAAATAGATAACTATGGCGCTGACGTTGTTTATGCTAACGCTGGAATAGTAGTCGATACCGGGGAGGGCATCGAGGCGCTGTTCTATTACATCGGTGACCTCCTGCTCTATCTCGGTGGGGCTTGCACCGGGATAGACGGTCGTCACCGTGGCGATAGGCGCGGTGGTGTCAGGATTTTCCCTTTTGGGTATGACATAATAGCTATAAACGCCGGCGACGACGATAGCTATGCAAAATATAAATATCAACAGTCGGTTGCGATATACCGAACCGAAAAAATTTTTGAAAAACATGATAAAAACTCCTTGTTTTTTAATTTTATATAAAAAACTCGGTAGTGTCAAGTGACCAAGTTACTTAAGGAGTGTTAAAATTAGAAAATATTATACTTGACATGATATATGTATTTGTGTATAATAAGGTTGTCGGTTAGCGTCGACTAATAAATGTGATCGAGGGAATCTACTTATGAGCGCACAATCAGGCAGTCTTTTATCCATGGAAATAGGCGGTACATATACAATCACAGCGATAGATACCGAAGATGGTGAGATGGAGAGATTTCTCTTCACTTTGGGATGTTATGTAGGCGAGAAGATAACAATTATCTCACGCATCAGCGATACCTTTGTGGTAGCCGTCAAGGACGCACGCTACAGCATAGATTTTGTGCTCGCCGACGTAATAAAAGTAAATTAATTTTTACCCATAGGTTAGCATAGGCTAATTTTGTTATACGAAGGGGAGGAGCCCTTTGGATATATAATATTCGCGAACATTAAAGGAAAGGGGTAATTTGATGAGAATAGCTTTGGCAGGTAACCCAAACAGCGGTAAGACTTCGGTCTACAACGCGTTGACCGGCGAGGGGGAATACGTCGGCAACTGGGCAGGTGTCACCGTCGATAAGAAGGAGGCGCCACTTAAAAAATCGTTTAAAGAGGAGGATGTCATAATCGTTGACCTTCCCGGTGCATACTCCATGTCCCCCTATACTAAGGAGGAGAGCATAACAAGCGACTTTGTCAAGAATGAAAAACCGGATGTAATTATTAACATTGTGGATGCCATCAACCTAAGTCGTAGCCTTTTCTTCACCACACAGCTTTTGGAGCTTGGCATACCGGTCGTCATCGCGCTGAATAAGAGCGATTTGACCGATAAAAAAACAATCGAGCTTGACGCTCAAAAATTGACCGACAAACTCGGTTGCCGTGTTGTCGAGACATCGATGGTCGGTGAGGGCACAGGGCTTGTCGAGCTAATCGGCATGGCCAAAGAGGTGCTCGGCAGTAAACAGGCTGCACCGTACAATGCCGGCAAGGTCGACCTTGAAGATTTGAATGCCGTACATCGCTCCGACGTTGCACGTTTCGAGTTTGTCAAGGGTGTTACCGCCGCAGTTGAAAAGCGCGGTATAAGCTCTCACACCGGCAACCTTCAGGACAAGGTAGACAAGATTATCGCCAACAAATGGCTCGGCATACCGATTTTTATCGTTGTCATGTGGTTGGTTTTTGCAATTTCACAGTCATATGTAGGTCCGTTCTTTGCCGACCTTTTGGGTGCCGGTATCGACTGGTTCTATGGTTTTGTGGAGGGTCTGCTCGGTGAGTCGGCATCCCCTGTACTCACAGCACTGCTTTTAGACGGTATCATCGGCGGTGTAGGTGCGGTCGTGGGCTTTTTACCGCTTATCATGGTTCTGTTCTTCCTGCTCGCACTGCTGGAGGACTGCGGATACATGGCTCGTGTCGCGGTGGTCATGGACAGATTTTTCAAAAAGGTCGGTTTGAACGGCCGTTCCATCATCCCGATGATAGTCGGCACCGGCTGTGCCATCCCGGGCGTTATGGCTACAAGAACCATCAAGGACGAGCGTCAACGTAGGACAACAGCGATGCTCACCCCGTTCATGCCCTGCGGAGCGAAACTTCCGGTTATCGCACTTTTTGCCGGCGCGTTCTTTGCCGACATCGCAGCGTGGATGAATACCATAATGTATTTTTCCGGCATAATCCTCATTATCCTCGGCGCATTTGCAATTAAAAAGATAACCGGCACAACGGTTACCAACAGCTTTTTCATTATAGAATTGCCGGAGTATAAAGTTCCGAGCGTCGGCAAAGCGGCACTCTCCATGCTCTCCCGCGCTAAGGCATTTATCATCAAGGCAGGTACCATAATCCTCCTTTGCAATGCCGTAGTACATATTATGCAGACCTTTGACTGGAGCTTTAATGTGGTTGCGGAGAATGCACAGGATACCAGCATACTGGCATCACTGGCATCACCCTTTGCGGTACTGCTGATACCGGTAGGCTTTGGCATGTGGCAACTTGCCGCCGCCGCTATCACCGGCTTTATCGCTAAAGAGAATGTCGTCGGAACACTTGCGGTTGTATACGGCATCACCAACTACATCGATACCGAGGCCCTTGAGATGATGGAGGGTGCAGCCGGTGGCGTTGCCGAGACAATGGGTATCACCGCTGTTGCCGCTATGGCTTATCTGATGTTCAACCTGTTCACACCGCCCTGCTTTGCGGCTATAGGCGCGATGAACTCCGAGATGGAGAGCCCGAAGTGGCTCTTTGCAGGCATAGGTCTGCAACTCGGCGTGGGCTATGTCGTCGCATTTTTCGTCTATCAGATCGGCACACTTATCACGACAGGTGCGCTTGGCAATGCATTTATTCAAGGTCTTATCGCGGTTGCTGTAATCCTCGGTATTATTATCTACAAGATGGTTAACGGCGGAAAAGAGAAAGCACCGGTAGCTAAAGCGGTTAAAGCATAGTTTTGGGTCACCCCCATAGGAGATAAGGTTTATGGTCGACATAATTATTATTGTCGTTATTTTAGCTATCGTCACCCTCGCGGTGGCAAAGATAGTGTCGGAGAAGAAAAAGGGCAGACGTTGTATAGGTTGCCCCCACAGTTCCGGCTGTTCAAACGAGAATAAGGAATAAGGTTGAGTATTGACTCGATAGTCACCACCGGCGATATATTGTAGAGATATAATATATTGCCGGTGGTTTTTCGTTATAGTGATTTGTTCGCTCGACCGCCGTTGCCGGAAAAACCTATCGGTTATGCCGTAGGGGACGGGTCGCCCGTCCCGACCGGTGAGCACGACGTATCATTATGTCGGAATACATACAATGCATTCCCTACAGCCGAACGATACCGAGGTGGTAGGGGCAAATTCCATATCCGCCCGACCAAAAAGCACCGATAACCGCGGTGACATCATGTTTTTGCGCAACATTTTTAAGGGTGTATCATTTTTGACACCCTGTCGTTATATTAAAGAAAAATAATATATCGCTCTTTTTCGTCAACACTAACCTTAAAAATAAAATAAGGGTGACGGTGAGACGACGAGAAAAAAAGAACCACAAGGGTTTAAAGGTCGATATGACCTGCGCAAAACCTGCCTTTGTAATAATAAAATTCAGTCTGCCTATAGTTGTCGGGCTGATTTTTACACAGCTTTATAACATGACCGACGCGACCCTCGCCGGTTATATTGTCGGTGAAAGTTCGGTAGCGGTGATAGGTGCGTGCAGTGCGCTTTATGTCCTGCTTTTTGGGTTTGTTATGACACTCAATCAGGGATATTCCATTGTTGTCGCACGGCTGTTTGGGGATAAGAGCATTCGCATGATAAAAAAGGCGAGCGCTATTATTTTCGGATATAACGTTGTCGGCGCGCTTTTGTTTACGGTTTGTGGTATTGTTTTGACAAGACCGGTTTTAACACTGCTCAAAACACCGACGGATCTTATCAACTCCTCCACTATTTATCTTAGTGTCGTAATAACAGGTATCGGGTTTTGCACGTTTTATTATATGTTTGCAAGCGTTATTATGGCGCTGGGCAACAGCCGCGCACCACTTTTTTTTCTACTGTTTGGGTTGGTCTGCAACGTCGGTTTTAGTTTTTTGTTCATGGGGGTGCTCTCGCTCGGGGTGCTCGGCGCGGCGCTCGGCACTGTGACGGCGCAGGTGGTCATGGCGGTTATGATTTGCCTATATTCCGTCAAAAACTATCGGCAATATTTCGGGTTTTTATATGGGTTTAGCGTATTTCGCTCGCCGTTAGCGCGTGAGATTTTTTTAAGCGGCATCTCGATGGCACTTATTAACTCGATGATTGCGCTCGGCACAGTCATGACACAGCCGGCAATAAATAGGCTCGGGGAGAATTATGTCGCAGGATATTCCGTCGCTCGGCGGATATTTGTGCTTTTTTCTCAACCTTTCATTGCACTTTCGATCGCGATGTCTACCTTTGTGGGGCAGAATTTCGGCGCAAATAAAAAACGACGAATAAAATGCGGTATAAAGACCGCGCTAATTATCAGCCTTATTTTAGGGGCACTAATATTCTTTATAATGTATCTGCTCGGTCGTGATTTTTCGACACTGTTATCGGGACAAAGTGATGCCGAGGTTGCAGATTTGGCAGGCGATGTGGTCCTATTGACGGCACCTTTTCTAATGTTTTTCGGTTTTATGGTCGTGCTTAAAACCTCATTGCAGGCAATGCAGTATCGCAAGATTACCCTTTCGGTATCGCTCGCCGAGCTGTCACTGCGCTGTCTTGCACTAATTTTTTTCGCAGAGGCGCTCGGTTTTATCGGCATAGCCGCAATAGAGCCGGTATTGTGGGTTTTGGTAAGTGTCATACTGTTTATCTATAATAACATCCCCCTCTCACGCATATCATTAAAAAAATGATGATACACATGGAGGGGAAAGGTGTTTAGTTTAATCGATGTCAGTGAAAAGGATATAGTGACCATCCGTTCCGGTCGCAAGCTCGGTCGGGTGGACGACCTACGATTTGACCCCGTCACCGCAAAGATAGACGGCTTTATTATCCTCGGGAAACTGCGCCTTTTTGGCTTTCTCGGTCGAGAACCGGACATATACATCAAATATGAGGATATTGCGAAGATAGGGAGCGATGTCATACTGGTCAAGTGCGAGCCGCAGAGCGAGGGGGGCGAGCGTTAAAGAGGTGTTGACAAACAAAGGTTTTGCCGTCGCTTTTTGTAAAGCCGACTTTGTCAACAGCTCCGTTTAAGCCACCCCACCATGACCACCGTAATGATAGCGGAACATCTCCACCGCCGACATTGCATTTGCGTTGACATCTCCCCGCGAGCGTGCGTTTTGGTAATGTGCAGCAAAACTTTTTAGATGATTTTCGTCTATATTTGCGAACGCCGATTTAAGCTGATCAAATAACTTGTGCCGTTCGGTGGCTGAGGCTACCACCTGTTTTTGTGCGTCCACACCGCCGCAGGTGAATTGAATGACAGCATCCCTTGTATTCTTATGTAGCGCCATGAAAGCGTGGTACAATTCCATCGAGCTCTCAAATGCCGTACTAAAAAGTGGTTGCAAGCCCCCGAAAAGACCCTGGCTGACATTCGAGAACGTGCTGAAAAACGCCTGCGCCCTGGTTGCCGCATCGGGGTGTGGTTTTACCACGGCATAGATAGTTTCGCACAACATATAGGCAATAGCCGCCTCTTCTCGCTTGGTCAAGCGCCCACGGGTTACACCGTCCTCGTCAGGACCGTTTGTTTCAAGGGAGTAATAGTCGGTCGCTCGCTGTATCTTGTTGACCTCCTGGAAGCCGAACACCGCCATAACGTTGTACCGCTGAGCGAGGTCACTCTCCGTCAAGGCGTTCCAGCCGGCGTCCCCGTCTATGAAGAACGGATTAGCCGGGTTTTGCACCTTCGCCCGCTCCTTTCGTATGCCCTCCTGCAAACGTTGGACTCTTTGCCAACACGCTTCAATATATTCCCCACCTATAAGGTCGACAAGGATGTATGTCAGCGTATCTTTTGTCAGGGTGAGCACCGCGTCGGCGAGGCGGCTGTCCATGTGTTTTAGGTGTTGGATACCGGTTATCTCACCCCCTGCAGAGGAGACAAACTCGTCGGTGTGCGGTGAGCGCACGACACCGGTTCCCGGATCGTTACCGGTGCCGAACGAGTAGTCATGGTCGATCGCCTTGAGTTTATCCATGCGTCCGGAATCGTCGCGTGTGACCATAAAGTTGCCACCGTTGCGGTCCGACTGACCGGTTATGTAGTCCAAAATTTGCAGATTGGTCATGCTCTTTTGGAAGTTGCCGGTCATGATAGATTGGTGAACTGCCTCGGAGCCGGTGCTGAACTCTCGCAGAGTGCGCTCGTGTATCATATCATCAAGGGTGTCGGTAAATTTCTTGCCCTCGGCGCGCTCCATCATCAAACCGCGACTGCCATCCAGTGTGCCCATCTCGGTTTCCACCACTATGTCGCTGAGGCCGAGCAGTGTCGCGATGCGCGTGGTAGCGACGTTGCGCTCCATCAACTTGAATCGACCGTCCTCCGCCCTGATACCGGCGACACCGGTCATGTCGATAAAGGGTCCCTCTGTGCTGTGGTCTTCATCGTATTTGAACACACCGCTCTGACCGCCCACCGTCTGGTCGGCGCGCAGTGATACCGGCGCATTTGTGGCACCGCCGCCCATGCGCTCCGGCTCGGCACCATGTTGCAGTTCTATACTAAGCGAGCGCGACATGGAGAAGACCTTCTCCCAGCTCAAGTCAGCCTGGGATGAAAAAGTCTGTATCTTGTTTAGCACATTGCGGAAGTTGCGAACATCTACTCTGGTGAGTGCGTGCATACCGCTGACAAACTCGCGTCTTGCCTTGCCTGCCGAGGTCCAACGACGACCTTTTCTCATTTCGCCATAGTTGGCGCAGGCGGTGTTCAGTCGGGTCAGTGCACCGGTCATGGAGACTATCAGTCTCACATTATTCTTGACATTGTCGGTAAAGCCGGTGTCAAGATTGGTCACCATGTCGGTCAATGCGCGTGCTATATCTGCAAACTCTGTGGAGTCTTTGCTCCGCCTTATCTCGTCGGAGGTCGTTGCTGTATGTCGCAGGGCGCGATAGCGGCTCGGGCGATCCCGCAACATGGTCTCGGTCTGGTCGGAAACGGCGACATCCTGTGCGACATCTGCGGCGGCGGCCGCCATGTCCGCAACCTCGGCGGCGGCTCCCCCTGCATGGACAGGCGCGGCAGGTGCAGGTCCGGCGGCAACAGCCCCTCCTGCAGGCGGTGCGATCGGTGCGGCGGCAGGTGCGGCAGGTGGTGCGGCAGGTGCGCCACCGCCTAACGGTTGCACAC
The DNA here is from genome assembly GCA_964369965.1 of uncultured Oscillospiraceae bacterium. Classification (GTDB taxonomy): domain Bacteria; phylum Bacillota; class Clostridia; order Oscillospirales; family Ruminococcaceae; genus CAYJBH01. The sequence continues at coordinate 50,549 of CAYJGF010000014.1, read as the reverse complement.
CGAGAGGTGCGCGCGCGCCGCCTATTGGTATCTGCGCACCGCCGTCCGGCATCGCCACGGGGTCGGGTAGTGCGCCGAACAGGTCGTCATCAGCAGGAATGTCGTCCGGTATATCCATCGGTCTGTCAATAGCACCCGGGTCGGGCGCATCCCCTGCAGGTGCTAATGCAGGCGTAGGTCCTTGTGCCGCCGCCACCGCAAGCGAAACAGCTCCGGCACCACCCGGCAGTAGGGTTTCCATGTCGGTAAATTCCTCGTCCTCCGCCGTTTCGGCAGATGCACCCTCGACGTCCGGTGCGGCGGCGACAGGTGCGGCGGCGGCGACAGGTGCGGCGGCAGCGGCAGGTGCGGCGGCAGCGGCAGGTGCGGCGGCGGCGGCAGGTGCGGCGACAGCGGCAGGTGCGGCGGCGGCAGGTGCGGCGACAGCGGCGTCCCCTGTAGATGGTGTGTGATCTTCCCGATGGATGGAGGCAAGTGCTGTAAAATCTAAATCGCCGAGGAGAGCTCCCATGCCCCCGTCGGCGGCAGGTTCGTCCTCCATATCCGGTTCGGCTCCCTGACGGTACCTTCCGGCTAAATGCGACCAATCCATTTCGATTAGTCCACCGCCCAAGGGGGCATAATCACTACCTGCGCCACCTGCGGCGGCGGCGTCAGCAGCGGCTACAGGTGCGGCGGCAGGTGCGGCGGCAGCAGGTGCGGCTGCTGCGGCAGGTGCGGCAGGTACGGCAGCAGGTGCGGCACCAAATCTTGCAATATGCGCGCGTGGGGCGTCCGGCATGGGTGCGGCGCCGGGCGCAAACATCTCGACAACAATGCCGGTAAGTCTGTCAACTTGACCTGCACCCTCGTTGCTAATTACATGCATGTTGCCACCCGAATCATACTGCAGTCTGACCCCTGCTCGGAAGCACTCCACCACCTCCGGCGCGCCCTCCGTCACGGGGGTGTTCATGTTCAGAGCGGCAAAGGTCTCGGCATATATGGCGAGCAGTTGATTGTCAGCCCCGGGGAATGCGGCGGTGAGCTGGTTAAGGCAGTATCTTGTGGCATAATGTTTGCGGATATAGTTCATTTGTGCCTCCTCACCGGAGCCGAAGAAGATCCCTAAAATACAATTCTTCAACGGTGTGGTGAGTTTTATGAAATCCGAAAGGTCACTCCCTGCGTTCACATTTTCTATCAGAAAACGGCGCATCTCGTCTTTAGCGGCACCGTCAAAGTTTTCGAGCAGAACAGTTGCACGCTCATCAACGGTCGCAAGGCCGGCTAAAAGCACATTGTATCGTTTAGCCCCCTCAGCCTCCGCCATCCTTTTAACGAGCCTGTTCGATAGGTGCATACCGTTTGGGTTGTCGGTGCTCCGCTCTAAAAAGCGCAGTTTGATCTTGGCATCGCCCACCTCCGCCGCTCCAAAGGTGTCAAAATCCTTCGAGGCGGCATCGTCCCATTCATCCACGCCCTCTAACAGGAATTTCGATCCTGCCGGGCGAACCTCCGGTGTCGCCTCCTGTGAGGAAGGGTCGAATTTTTCTCGGGTGAAATCGGCGTTTGTCCTGCCTGCACCTCCCTGTAAATATTCGTCCCTCGCGAGCTCCATCCTTATCGCCTGTTGCAGTCGCTCAACTCGCTCCCAGCACGCATCTATGTAATCCTCCTCCAATAGGTCGATCAGCAGATAGTGTATCATGTCATAGCTTATTTCCAGCACCGTTGCGGCGAGGTCGGCACTCATATGGGGCATGTTTTTTAAACCGCGAACCTGCTCGGTCATACTAGAATCCGTTCCAACAGCAATTGCTTCAACAGACTCAATGATATCGACCGAGTGATCGGAATCCTCATTTATATAATCGCCATAGTACGTCTGACCGAAAGAGTAGTCATGGTCTATCGCCGTAAGGCTGTCCAGCTTGCCGTCCACGTCACGGGTGACGAGGAAGTTGGCGAAGTTGCGGTCTATCTGACCGGTGATATAGTCCAAAATTTGCAGGTCTGCAACCTGTTTTCTAAACGCCGGTGTCATTATAGTATCCCCGGTCGCATCACCGGTGTCATAGGCGCGTGATGCCTGCTCCATCACAATCCTATCGAGGGCGTGACCGGCGATCTCACCGCTCGCCTTGGACATGAGCAGTCCCTTTATCCGCCGGCCGTCCCCGGTGTCGAGCGTGGCGAGCCGTGTGGATACCACCAGATTGCCAAGACCGAGCAACGAGGCGATACGCGTGGTGGCGACATTGCGGTTCATCAGCCCATAATCTCTCCCGACGGAGGTCTCGAGACCGAGGCGGCGTGTCGTGTCATGCACCGTATCGTAGGACTTCACCACCGCCGCCCAACGGGTGGCAAATTTACTTATAAATGTTATCTCGGTGGCGGTCAAGTCTCGACCGAAGGGGTTGATTAAAGCCCCTTCCTCCGTGAAAAGTTCTGAGGGACGTGTCAGCCCGGCAACCAGTTCGCGCTGGGCTTCGGTGGCGCGCTCCATGTTAAGCGCCGCCGTTTTTGAGGTGGAAAAGCGAAGGTCGGTCGTATCGGAAATCAAAACCGGATCTGCCCGCCCCGCTAATATGTCCTGCTGCATTGATTCGGGGTGAGACGCAAGCGGCGCGTCGATTTTTGTCTCCGCGACAAAGCCGGTGTCAAACTTAAATATACCCTCTTCACCGCCTTCGGTGGACCCTGCCGGCAGTTCGGTCAACACGCTGGACGCGGCGCCGAATTTTTGTAGCTCGTCATAGTCGACGTCGTCACGCAAGGTGATATTGACGGAACGAGCGTCCGCAAAAACCTGCTCCCAGGTCAGACCGACATGACTTTGATTCTTGTCAAAGAAATTCATCATGTACTGCGCGTCGTCCGTGGCAATATTCTGGATGGTGGAGATAAGCCTAAATCTTGCTTTGCCGGACTCGGTCTTTGCACCTGATCTTTTAGTTATATATTTATGACAGTCAGATCTTAGCTGAGATAAAAGCCTGCCCATCTGAACAATCATGCGGGTGTTCTTTGCGGTATCGGCGGTAAAACCTGCATTGACGATATTGGAGATGGATGTAAGGGTCTTTTTTATGGTGCGAAAGGCGGAGGAGTCGAAGCCGACACCGCCTTTTGAGCTCTGTTTCACATCCTGTTCCATCCGGACATAGCGAGTGTTCGCCGGGGCGTATCTCGTCTCGGCGTCCACCTCCACCTCAACATCCGCCTCGGCGGCGGCAGGGGCAGCGACGTCCGGCACTATTGCATCCACCGCACCGGCAGCAGGAGCCATGGCGTCCGGCATAGCGTCGGCGCGAGCTTCCTGAGCCTGAACCTGAGGTGCAGGCGCATCATCATTTCTATTTCTGCGAAATCGTCTTGAAAAACTACCACCCGGCATATTTTTACCTCTCAATTTGAAAGACTATAACTCTTACATATATTATATATACGTAAAAGGTTTATGTCAAGGATAAAACTTTTGTAGGTTTTTGTGCAAAAAGTACAAAACTATCATTTACCACAACACCCTGTGAAAACGATTTTACTTTTTCACAAATTTGTGATATCATTTATTCATGATGATGACCTTATTAAAAACTAAAAGAATTTGGCTTGCGGTGTCGCTCGCCCTATTTCTCCTGCTGTTTTTTATCTTTCGCACCGAGCCTGCATTTAGCGGATTTTTGGTGAACTATATCGGCGTGCCTTATAAGACCGCGGTCGGTTGGGTTGCCTCCTTTTTACCCTTTTCGCTTGCCGAGGTGGTCATGGCAGTCGTTGTCGGCGGTGCGCTGATCTACATAATACAGACGGTGTATCTGTTAATAAAAGGCAATTCGGCGCGGCTTAAATTGCTGTCAAATCGGTTATTAAACCTTGTTATATCGGTGCTGATTATAGCCACATTAATGTCGGTCGTCTGGGGGGCTAACTATTATATAGAAAGTCCGGTCTCGGCTATTGCGACGGCGAACCCTGTCTCGGTGCAACAACTTGAGGAGGCAACGCGACTTTTTGCCCAAAAGCTGAACGGGACGGCACCCCTCGTCGAACGGGATGAAAACGGCGTATTCGCAGTTTCTAAAGAGGAGATTTTCACGCTCGGTGAAAACCTCTATGACAATTTAGAGGCGGAGTATCCGTCCCTTGTCGGCGCAAAACACTCCGCAAAACCGCTTGTCATATCCCCTTTTATGAGCGAACTTAACTACACCGGTTTTTTCTTCCCCCTGACCGGTGAGGCGAACGTCAACGACGAACAGCCGGCGAGTACCCTGCCCTCTACCATAGCGCATGAGCTCGCCCATCTTCGCGGTGTTGCGCCGGAGCAGGACTGCAACTTTTTGGCGGTGCTCGCCTGTGATTTTTCCGACATAGCCGTTTATGAATACTCCGGCTTTATGCTCGCCTATGTCAACCTTGCAAACAATCTTTATGGTGCGGACTATGATGCGTGGTTGGAGATTACCGAGGATTTGCACCCCTATGTGCTTGCGGATATTCGATATAATAACGATTACTGGGCGCAGTTTGAGGGGGTCGCCGCCGAGGTAGCCGACACGTTGTATGAGGGGTTTTTACAGGGCAACGGTCAGAGTGAGGGGCTAAAAAGTTACGGCATGGTCACCGACCTCTTGATAGATTACTACCTATAAATATGCAAACCTATATCCCCGACAAATTCTCCGCGAAATCCTCCGAGTCGAGGGTCAACCCCGGATTGTAGAACCGGTCCTGTTTTAACCCCTCGCCATAGCGCGATTTGAGCAGTTCGCGCTCGCCGTCGAACCGCTCTTTTTTATCCCCTTTGGTGTCAAGTCCACGGCTTAAACTCTCGTGGTGGTACAGCTCGGCAAAGGGGGTGTAGACGTTATAAAGCCCCTCTTTTAACAGGCGCAGGCAGAAGTCCACATCGTTAAAGGCGACCGCGAAACGCTCGTCCAATCCACGCAGTGATGTATAGAGCCGACGCTTGACCATCAGGCACGCGCCGGTCACCGCGCTGTAGTTGTTCACGCACCCGATACGGAACATGTATCCGCTCTTACCACCGGCATAGTATTTGTGGCTGTGCCCCGCAAAACCGCCGAGACCGGTTATCACGCCGGCATGTTGTACCCGAGAGTCGGGGTAGAGCAGTTTTGCGCCCACCGCGCCGACCTCCTCACGGCAGGAGTAGCCGACCATCTCGCCCAGCCAGTCCGGCGCGATGACCTCCATGTCGTTATTGAGTAGCAAAATGTGCTCGCCTGTCGCTTTTTGTGCGCCGAAGTTGCAGATTTTTGAAAAGTTAAACTCCCCCTCATACCGCACCACCGTCAGGTTATCATGTTTTTGCGTCAACTCATAGTATAACTCAAAGGTTTTATCCTCTTTGGAATTATTTTCCACCAAGATTATCTCAAAAAATCGGTAGTTCGTCTTTTGATATATCGACTCGACACATCGCTGCAGGTCGTCGGCATGGTCGCTGGTGGGGATGACTATCGACACGCGCTCGTCGTCTGTCAATCGATACTTCACGTGATAGGTGGAGGGGAACAGCCCCTCGGCAACCTCTGCGCAGATATTTTGGCGCTTTAAATGCTCCTCTATCGCCCTTATTGCGGCGGACTTGACATAGGGTTTTGCCTCGGTACCGCCCGAGGTGGAACCGTCGTGGACGCGCCAATAGTAAAGGATTTTTTTGATGTGATAAAAGCTCGCACCGCTGTCATACACTCGCAGTATAAAGTCGTGGTCCTGCGCGCCGTCAAATTCGGGGCGCAGACCGCCAAGCTCTGCAAAAAGTGAGCGACGCACCACGCTAAGGTGACAAATATAGTTGCAGGATTGCAGATAATGGGGGGAAAAATCCGGCTTGAAGTGGGTGGCGGTCGGAAGTTTGTAGTCGGTGTTAAAAAGCGCCTCATCGGAATAGATATAGTCGGCATTCGTCTCGACAAAGGCGGATATCATGTGATAAAACGCATCCTCCGACAGCAGGTCATCATGGTCGCAAAACGCTACAAGCTCGCCGGTCGCAAGACTCGCGGCGGCGTTGGTGTTGACACTTATCCCGTTGTTATCCACCTTTATGTATCGAAAACGCATGTCGTTAAGAGCGCTTATATACTCCCCGACATAGCCGTGCTCGGCATCGGACGCGTCGGCGATACAGACCTCAAAAAACCTGTAGCTCTGTAGCACGAGGCTGTCACACAGCTGTTCGAGATATTCCATAGGGGTGTTGTAAAGTGGCACGAGCAGACTGATAATTCCTATGTTAATGCTTTCACGCTGGCTTTCCAGCTCGTCATAACTCGGGAGAAAGCGACCGCGCCGACTGCGTGTGCGACGTTTTAGAAAGCCTTTTAACTTTTGTAGCGTGAACATCACCCCCTCCTCCTTTATATTTTGGAAGAAGAGGGCTATCAAATCCCTTATTCGCAATAGTTTTTGTTTGCTCAATCTATCAATTCTTTCTCAATTATCTTCGCGACCGCGTCAAAGCCCTCTATTGTGCCGAGGTTTTCGGGCGGTACACCGTAACATATCATCGGCACACACTCGCGCGAGTGGTCGGTGGAGGGGGTGCCGGGGTCACAACCGTGGTCGGCGGTGATTATTAATAGATCGTCACCCGACAGCTCGGAGAGTAGGCGTGGCAGAAAACGGTCGAACTCGGCAAGCGCCTTTGCGTAGCCGTCGATGTCGTTGCGGTGACCGTAAAGCATATCAAAGTCCACTAAGTTGACAAAGATAAGCCCGTCCTTTTGCTCTCTCACAATCTGCAAAGTTTTTTCCATCCCGTCGGTGTTGCCGGCGGTCTTTATGCTCTTTGATATGCCGCGACCGGCGAAGATATCGTATATTTTGCCGACGGCGGTAACACACACGCCCTTTGCCGTCAGTCGGTCGAGCATTGTATCGCTCGGCGGTGCAAGACTGTAGTCATGCCTGTTTACGGTGCGTTTAAAACTCGTTTTATCCTCACCCACAAACGGTCTTGCAATGACCCTGCCGACGCCGTGCCTGCCGACGAGTATCCCTCGCGCCATCACGCAATATCGGTAGAGCGTCTCAATCGGCACGATATCCTCGTGCGCCGCAATCTGAAAGACGCTGTCCGCCGAGGTGTAGACAATCAGTGCGCCGGTTTTAACATGTTTCTCACCGAAGTCCCTTATCACGTCGGTGCCGGAGTAGGGCGCGTTGCAGAGCGTTTTTCGCCCTGTTAATCGCTCAAACTCGGCTATGATATCGTCGGGAAAACCGCCCGGATAGGTGGGTAGCGGTTTATCGCATACCACACCGCACAGCTCCCAGTGACCGATGGTGGTATCCTTGCCCATGCTCTTTGGCACAAGTCGTGCGTGGGCGGCACTCGGGCGGTCTACTGCACCGTGACAGTCGACATTGTCGATATTAAACAGCCCCATTTCGGCAAGCTTCGGCAGGTGAAAATGCCCCGAGCGCGCCACCGAAGATAGCGTGTCACTGCCGACATCCCCGAACTGCTCGGCATCCGGCGCAAAGCCGATACCAAGGCTGTCCAGAACTATTATAATGGCTCTTTTTTTCATAGGCTACACATTAAAGCGGAACAGCGTCACATCGCCGTCCTGCATGACATACTCTTTGCCCTCACTGCGCACCAGTCCTTTTTCCTTTGCCGCCACCATGGTTTTGCACTCCATCAGCGTGTCAAATGCGACCACCTCGGCACGGATAAAACCGCGCTCAAAGTCGGTGTGTATCTTGCCTGCCGCGCCGGGGGCTTTGGTGCCCCTTTCTATCGTCCAAGCGCGCACCTCCTGCTCGCCTGCGGTGAGGTAGCTGATTAGCCCGAGCAGGTCATAGCTCGCGACGATAAGGCGGTCAAGACCGGTCGCCTCAATGCCGAGCTCCGACAAAAACTCCTCCTTTTCACCGGGGGGGAGGACGGCGCACTCCGCCTCCAGCTTGGCACAGATTGCTATGCAACCGCTGTGCTCCTTTTCGGCGTGAGATTTCACACTCGCGAGGTATTTATTCTCCTCCCCCGATAATAGCTCATCCTCCGAAATGTTGGCGGCGTAGATTATCGGCTTTGCGGACAGTAGCGGTATGGTGGCGAAAAACTCACGCTCGCCGTCGTTTTCAACCTCAAAACCACGCGCGTTTTTGCCCTGCTCTAAATGGGCGCACAGACGTTTTAAAAGCTCGGCATCGGCAAGGGCATTTTTGTCACCCTTTGCCTGTTTTATCTTGTTGGATAGCCAACGCTCACACAGTTCAAGGTCGGACAGACACAGTTCAATGTCGATGGTCTCGATATCGCGCACAGGGTCGACCGAGCCGTCCACATGCACCACGTCACCCTCCTCAAAACAGCGACAGACGTGGATAAGCGCGTCCACCTCACGCACGTGGGACAGGAATTTGTTGCCAAGCCCCTCCCCCTTTGCCGCGCCACGGACAAGACCTGCTATGTCCACGAACTCTATGACGGCGGGGGTGTATTTTTTCGGGTTGTACATCTCGGCGAGTGCGTCGAGACGTTTATCCGGCACCGGCACGACACCGACATTCGGCTCGATGGTGCAAAAAGGGTAGTTTGCGGCGGCGGCGCCTGCACCGGTTATAGCGTTAAAAAGTGTGCTCTTGCCGACGTTCGGCAGACCTAAAATTCCGAGTTTCATCTCTATTTTTCCTTATAATATTTGTATAATTGTAACATCTTTCGGGTGTTTTTTCAAGTTGTTTGACTATAAAATATCCTCACCGAAAAGCTGTGTGGTAAATTTGTCAAGACCGGTGACGGGGTCGAGGTGAAAACCGTCATAAAACATTTCGTCGGGGTATTCTACGAGCTTATCGTGTTCATAATCCACGACGTTAACCCCCTCCTGCCTAAGCCGATCTATAGTATCGAACATAACAACATCAATACCGAGCGGTTTTATGACTAACTCCGTTATACTCTCATGCGCCGGTGGTAACACGACGGTGAAATCTATGCCAAGCTCGGCACACTGCTCATTTATATCGATAATCCTCTCCACCGCGTCAATGTTGAGAGAATAGTTGTCACTGTTCGGGTAGATGCTATCCTCGGCATAGTCGATGAGGTTTTGACGGTAGGCAAGCGGCTCCCCCTGCTCGTCTACAAAGTCGGACGGCTCCCAAACGCCCTGCTCCATCGACACGCCACTGCGTTGACCCTGCATGATAAGGCGAATTTCGTTGAGCATTTCGACATTGTAGCTGAAATTGGTCATATAGGCAACAGGGTTTTCCACCACCAACTCTATCTGGTCGGTGCGGTCGCGGCTGTAACTGCTGTTAAGAGTATAAAAAGATATGCTAAGCACGACATTTTCAAGCTCGGGATTGGTTGCAAGTGCAAAGTCAAACAGGTCCATCGCCTCCGTTATCGACGCGCCGCCAAAACAGAGGTTTTTATAGTCCTCGTCACTCACCTCCCCCACTAAATCCATGTCAAGATGTGCAAGGCGAGAGTCCCCGACGATAATGCTGTCGCTCGGTGATTGGAGATAGGCGCGTGTGCGATAGATGACACTGTTGGTGTTGGCGTGCTCCTTTAGCCCGAAGTAGTTGTACGGCTCAAAGATAAAAAACAGCACAAAATACCCGACAACGGGCAGGAGGAGGAGGGATATTCTAAAAAGCAATTTTTTCATAAAATCCTTTTGCAAATTGTTGACCTGATTGCATGTCCAAACATTATGACGGGAGGGCGTGGAAACCCTCCCCTACAACCTAATCGGAGGTTGCGTCGGGCAAATCGGCAAAAGCAGAGCCCTTGCCCTACCTCTTACCTCAACTAAAATCCGCCATAAATAAAGCTCGCGGAACTGCCATAGCCGCCGTTGTTGAGCAAAAAGCCGACGAGACAAAAGGCAATAATGATATAGTAAAGCACCCACCGACCGCGCGATGTGCAGACAAGTTGTTGCTCGGTGCGGTTTTTGGTAAACACGAGATGATCCAGCAATAAAAGCAGGACGGTGGAGATTATCGCAAAGCAAAGGTAGCCGGCGGCGATGATAGGCTCGGCGTTGTAGCCGCTCGCGGCGTCATAGAATAGCGATAGGTCGACAGTCGGTATACTCACTATCCTGCCAAGGACACCAAATGCCTCGTCGATGCTCTCGGCGCGGAAAAAAACAAGGCTAAAACTGAACAGCAGGAACACGACGGCACGTTTTGCCCACATCGTGGCAGGTTTTTGCTTTTTTTTCGGTTTGCCGAGCGTTTTGTGCAGTATCTCCTCTCCGATACGAAAGACCGCCTGCAACAACCCCCATATTAAAAAGGTCAGCCCCGCACCGTGCCAAACACCGGATATTACAAATAGTATAAAAATTGTGCTGTATAACGGAGTGTTTTGGAAAAAGCGCCCGATAAACGGAAGTTTCGACAGCGGTCTGTTCCAGACGAGCGGTGTGAAGATATAGTCCTGCAACCATTTTGACAGCGAAATATGCCACCGCGACCAAAAGGCGGAGAAGTTGGTGCTGTAGAAAGGCTGTTTGAAGTTAGGCGCAAGAGTTATGCCGAAAATCTGTGCCGTGCCGCGCGCAATGTCGGTGTAGCCGGCAAAATCAAAGTAGAGTTGCAGGGTGAAAAGCAGTGCCGCGAGGAACAAAACACCGCCGCCGACCGTCTCATCCGAAAAAATCGGGGCGATGAGCAGACCGAGCGGAATTGCGACACAGAGCTTTTTCGCATAGCCAAGGCAGAGGATAAAAAGCCCCTCGGCGGTTTTTTGATAGTCAAAGGTGAGCGGTTTTTCCAGCTCGGCGAGCAGGGTGTCGGTACGTGGGATAGGACCTGCGATTAGTTGAGGGAAAAAGCCGATAAAAAGGCTGTATTTGAGCAGGTTTTTCTCCGGCTTTGTCGCGCCGGTGACTATGTCGGCGAGGTAGCCGACGGTGGAAAAGGTGTAGTAGCTGATCCCAATAGGCAACAAAATTTCAATATCCTCCGGCAGAAATAGCGTGGCATATTTGTAGTAACATAGCCCTGCCGTCGCAATGATGATGGCAATCACAAGCACCCCTTGTCCCCTGCCTTTTTGCAGTGCAAGACCGCCGAGGTAGCCAAGGGCGATATAGGCAGGCAGGACAAAGAACAAGGTAGGTGCAAAAGAGATATAAAATCCGAGACTTATAACCACCAAAAAGCCGACACGAAACCGAGTCGGCAAAAGATAAAAAAGTGCCGCCACAATTGGCAGAAAGATAAGGTAGGTGGCTGAAAGGGTGTTCATTTTTTTACCGTTTTGTTTTGTGGACTTCTTAGGTTAATGACTCTTATTGGTGAAGGACTAATTAACTATTCACCTTTAGTCATTAGTCTTTAAATCATACCAACGAAATAGTATTATTCGCGATATACTCCCTCACCTCCCCGATAAAGGGCGAGGACATGGAGAGGGTTTTTATGGACAGCTCGAGGTATCGCATGGCAATTTCCGGTTGGGAGGCGGACTCACCGCAGACCGATACCGGTATATTCTCCTGCTTTGCCGCCTTGATTGTCATATCAATAAGTCGCAAAACAGCGGGGGAAGCGGTGAGGAAATAGCTATCGACCAGCGGATTTTCACGGTCGGCGGCGTGGGTGTACTGGGTGAGATCGTTGGTGCCTATGCTGAAAAAGTCGGCATATTTCGCAAGCTCACTCGCACAAAGGGCGGCGGCAGGTGTCTCTATCATCGCGCCGAATTTCAGGTTTTTGGAGTAGGGTATACGCTCCTGATCGAGGTCGTGTTTAACCTTGTTCACCACCTCCATCGCCTCATTAAAGTCGCTGATGGTCGCTATCATCGGGAACATAATGTTTATTTTGCCGTGAACCGAGGCGCGAATGATTGCCGACAGCTGATCTCGAAATATATCACGGCGCAGTAGCGACATGCGAATACCGCGCACGCCGAGTGCCGGATTAGGCTCATCACTCACCGAGAGGTTGCGCGAGATTTTGTCCGCGCCGATATCCATGGTGCGAATGGTGAGGGAGTACCCCCTCGCCGCCTTAACACAGTCGCTGTAAAAACGAAGTTGCTCGGCATAATCCGGCAATGTCTTGCCCATATAAAGCCCCTCGGTGCGAAGCAGACCGACACCGGTCGCACCTGCCGCAAGCGCCGCCGAGATGTCCTGCGGTGTGGAGCAGTTGGCATAGAGGTTAATTTTAATGTTGTTTTTCGAGACGGCAGGGCCTGTTAAAGTTTGGCTTAGTCGCTCTTTATTGAGCTGTATCGATTTGATACGGTGCGCAAAACGAAGTTTGACACCGTCGCTCGGATAAAGAAAAATTTCGCCGGTGTTGCCGTCCACCGCTATCTGATCCCCGTCCTTAATGCTGTCAAGGTCGATGGGTGCGCGCACGACCGCCGGTATTCCCATGGTACGCGCTATAATGGAGGCGTGCCCCTGCTTTGAGCCTTTGACCGTGACCACCCCGAGCAGTTTTGTCCTGTCGACCGACACCATGTCGCTCGGCGTGAGCTCCTCCGCGAGGATGATGGAGGGGAATTTGAGTGTCAATCGCTCTCGTGGAGCGTCGTCTAAGATATCCACCACCCGTCGGCAGGCATCTTTAATGTCGATACTGCGCTCGCTGAAATAATCATCGCCGATGTTCAGCATCTTTTTCTCAAAGATGTTGGAGGCGCGCCCGACCGAGGCGGCGGCGCCGGCACCGGCATCGATGTACTGGTAAACCTCCTGAATATATCCGTTATCGGACAGTATCGCTATCTGAAATTCGATGATATCCCTGTCCTCACCGCTCGTGCGGTCGCGTAGCATGACCAGTTCGTCCTTGGCGAGCAGGTTTGCCGCATCGAAACGCTTTTTCTCCTCCGAGGGGTGTTTCATCTGGCGACCGACACCGGGATTGATACGGTCGGGTATGCGCACCTGACCTATTGCTATGCCGGAGGCCGCCGAAATGCCGTTAAATATCTGCATAACAAATCAATCCTTTCTTTAAAAAATGTTTTGGGGTTAAAATGTGTGTTTGTAGGGGAGGGACGGTTTAGTTAATAGTTAATAGTGAATAGTTAATAGTGAATAGTGAATAGTTAAGGAAACAACTTCGCCTTTTTTATTTTCAACAAAATATTGTACTATCGTGGCATTGTGGTAGGGTCACGACCTCACCCCACGAACAAACCCTATAAATCGTCGCCGTTAGGCGATACCACAACTATTCACTATTCACTCTTCACTATTCACTATCTCCCCTACCGCACCTTCGATTGTTACTCCGCTACCAACATATGTATATCATTTGTGGCGGCGTCAAGGCGAAGTAGCTTTGACACGCCGTCCTCCTGCATGGTCACGCCGTAGAGCACGTCCGCCTCCTCCATGGTGCCGCGTCGGTGGGTGATGACGATAAACTGGGTGCGCTCGGTGATGTTTTTAAGATATGCCGCGAACCGCACCACATTGACATCGTCGAGGGCGGCGTCAATCTCGTCCAGCACGCAAAACGGTGCAGGGTTGACGGCGAGTATCGCAAAATATATCGCTATGGCGACCAGTGCTTGCTCCCCACCGGACAGGCTCTCAAGATTTTTGATGACCTTGCCGGGCGGCGAGACGGAAATTTCAATGCCGCTGTCGAGTATACTCTCCGGGTCGGACAGCGTGAGTTTTGCACTTCCACCGCCGAAAAGTCGTACAAAAATGTCACCAAAGTGGCGGTTTATCTGCTCAAAACTGTCGGCAAATATGCTCTTCATTTCGTCCGATAGCTCCGAAATCAGCTTTATCAGACCGTTTCGCGCCTGTTCAATGTCGCCGAGCTGTTTTTTCATGAACTCGTATCGCTCCGACACCTCGGCATACTCCTCAATGGCGGCGACGTTGACGTTGCCGAGCGAGCGTATTTCCGAGCGTAGTTCAATGACACGCCGTTTAAGTGCCGCAAGGCTTTCATACTCGATGACAAACTCGGCGGCATCGGTTATGCCAAGCTCGTATTCTTCCCAAAGTTTGGTGATGGTACTGTCGTACTCACTTTGTAAGGCATGTTCCTTTTCCGACAGACGGGCGCGCTCCTGACCGAGCTCCTCCCGACGTGCGTAATACTGTTTCACCTCGTTTGAAAGGCGCGTTATCTCCCCCTCGCCCGACAGGCGATTTTCTCTTATCTTTACTATCTCCTTTTGGAGTTGTTCAGCACGATTTGCCGCCTCCTCCTTTTGCTCCTCTAACCGCTGTGCCTCGAGGATATTGTCGGCGATGAGTTTGTCCAGCGCCTCAATCTGCTCGGCGCGTGTCTGTCTGTCCTGCTGTGCCGCCCCTGCCTGCATAACAAGGCTATCATAGGCACCCTGCGCCTGCTCAACATCTTTTTGTAGAGACAGCGCTTTAAGTCGCGCCTCACCGAGGGCGTCCTGTTTTTGACGAATGGTGTCGGAACGGCTCTCATCCTTATGCAAATTGACCTGTGACTCCATCGCCGCGGACTGCTCTATGGTGCCGTCTATGTCGCGTGCTATTTCGTTTTTGCGCTCATCGAGTTTTTTTATCCGCTCCTGTAAAGCGTCGATACGTGCGCTCGCCGTCTCCACCGCTTCGAGGGCAACATCACGCAGATGGCGCGCCGCCTCCTCTGCCGAGGTCAGGCGGATAAGTTCCTCCTGCGCCGAACGTCGCTCCGCATCGCCAGCGGTCATGTCCGCCTCGAGTGCGGCGAGTTCACGCATGGTGTCGGTATAGGTTGCGTGCAACTGTTTGACCTTTTCGCCCTGTTTTGTAATATTTTGGGTCAAGGTTTCTATTTCGGTGCGGCGGCTGAATGCACCACTGCTCCTGCCGAGCGAGCCACCGGTGAAAGAACCGCCGGCGTTTATCACCTGCCCGTCGATGGTGACTATGCGATATCTATAGGACAGCTGTTTTGCGTATTTTCCTGCCGTGTTGAGATCTTCGGCAACGAGTATGCGACCGAGCAAACTCGAGGCAATGTCGGCATAGCGCGCATCACATTTCACCAGTTCCTCGGCGATTATCGCGCCGTCCGGTATCCGCTCCCGTATTTCGCCCGAGCGCCGAACCGTGTCAAGTGGCAGGAACGTCGCCCTGCCGAGCCTGTCCTCTTTGAGCATGGATATGGCCGCCTTGGCACTGCGTTCACTCTCGACAATGAGGTTCTGTGCCGCCGCGCCAAGGGCGGTCTCGATGGCGACCTCATAACCTTTTTCCACCTTTAATAGTGATGACACCGCGCCGAGTATGCCGGACAATCGACCGTTTTCACCGGCGGCGAGCACGGCGCGCACCGAGCCGGAAAAACCCTCGTTACTCTTTTGTAAATCCTCTAAAATATGCAAACGATCGGTCATCTTGCGCACGCTGTTGGACAGCTCGTCGTACCGCTCTTTTGCGTCATATGTTCGCTTTTTGCCGGCATCGAGTTTTAGACGCATACCGTCCGACATGTTGTTAAAGCGTGCGATAAGCTCCTCGGCATCCTCTTTTTTGCGACGCGCCTGCTTGTGATTTTCCCTCGCTGTTTGGAGCTTTTCCTCCTCGGTGGCAAGGTTGGTCGCCGCCTCATCTTTTTGATGTGTGAGCGTTTCAATGTCTGCGCCGGCGGTCGCCTCCTTAATTTTAAGATCGGACAACACCGCCCCGAGTGAGGCAAGGCGATATTCCGCCGAGTCGCGCTCGCGCCCTGCCGCCTGCGCCTCGGTCGCGAGTTTATCTATCTCGGCGACCAGTGACCCGACCTCGTCCTCGGCGACTAAAAGCTCCTCCTGCAGGTCCTTTAATCGGTCGCGGTGTTCGTCGATGCGCTCGCTCTCCCCTTTAGTACGCTCGTTTATGCCGGACAGCTCGCTGATCAGCGCGTCCCGTCGACCGGTGTTGTGAATATTGTCGTTTTTAAGCACCGCAACGCGGTTGGCATATGCCGCGCTCTCCTCGTCCGCCGAGCGGATATCGAGGTTTTTCTGCTCAATCTCCATCAGCGCGTCCCCTGCCTTTTGTCGCAGGTCGTCCACGGCACTCTCAAGACGGTCGATGGTGTCGCGGTTTTCGTTATAATCGCGCGTGATAATCTCGTTTTTATTTGCCGCCTCACGCAGTTGCACCTTGGTCTTTTGCATGGTGTCGAGATAGAGCGTAATCTCACACTTTTTGCGCTCCTCGGCGAGGACAATAAAGCGTTTTGCCTTCTCGGCATCACGCTCCAGCGGACCGACACGCGCATCCAGTTCGGAAAAAATGTCGGTCAGGCGCACAAGGTTGTCGGCGGTGGCGGCGAGTTTTTTCTCCGCCTCGTTTTTGCGGTAGCGATATTTTGCTATGCCGCTCGCCTCCTCAAAAATCTCCCGACGTTCGGCAGAGCGCGCCGACACAATCTCGGCAATACGCCCCTGTCCTATCATGGAATAGCCATCCCGACCGAGACCGGTGTCCAGCAGTAGCTCGTAAATATCTTTAAGTCGCACCTGTTTGCCGTTGATGGTGTACTCACTGTTACCACTGCGGTAGACCTTGCGACCGATAATGACCTCGTCCGCCTCCACATCAAGGCGATTTTCCGTGTTGTCGAGGGCGAGGTTGACCGACGCAAAACCCATTGCGCCGCGGTTTTGGGTGCCGTCGAAGATGACCGCCTCCATCTTGGAGCCGCCGCGCAGTTGTTTTGGGCTGGTCTCACCCATGACCCAACGAATTGCGTCGGAGATGTTACTTTTTCCGCTACCGTTCGGACCTACGACAGCGGTTATGCCGGACTCAAAGCCAACCTTTATCCTATCCGGAAAAGATTTAAACCCCTGTATTTCGATCCGTTTAAGTACCATCGTCCTCCATGTTTTGTGTCGGATATGCCCCTATTTTTTGCCCCTTAACCGCTCGATTTGCGTTTTATCACCTTTAATCTGCTGAACTCCTCACGCTCTCGCTCCTCTAAAACGCTTTGTATATAGCGGATATTGCTGTCAAAACGCGGTATCATGATGTTATCGAGCATGTTGGCGCGTCGTTTTGTCTTTTTTATGGCGACGGCGAGGCGGTAGACGCTGTTGTCTATGCCGGCAAGCTGTGCCGACAGCTCTTTCACCTTGTTAAAGGCGCAAAACGCCCTGTCCATATCCCCCGAAGTCTCCTGCAAGCCATAGTACGGTATCAGTGGTTCCGAATCACCGCGTGTGGTGGGCAGGTCTACCCCCATTATACTATGACCACTCTGTCGAAATCCATCGTCCAGTGGCACATAATCTAAAGTTATGCTATCAATTCCGTGCATGACGTTGGCACGTTGCAAAGCCTCGTATGCCTCGACAAAGGTTGCGGCGATATCCTTTTCTATGACTGCGACCTCCTCGATACGTTTCATCATCTCACGCATCAAAACATTGCGCTTGCGGTCCAGCAGGTCAAACCCGAGGCGAGCAAGAGCAATATTCTTCTTGAGCATCATAAGATTGCCCTTGGTTGGGAAGATGTCGGAAGGCATGTGTACCTCATTTTTTAGTGCGATGTAGGAGAGGGGCTGTTTTGACTAAGAGCTAATGGTGAAAGGTGAATGGTGATGGTATCGCCTGCGGCGATGATTTATAGGGTTTGTTTGTGGAGTAAGGTCTCAACTCTGCCACAATGCACAATATCACATCATAGTATTTTATTAATAAAAAAGGCGAAGCCGTTTCCATTAGTCCTTAACCTTTCACCATTAGTCATTAGTCTAATAAGCCATTCACCATTAGTCATTAATCTAATAAGCCATTCACAAATAAAAATCTTAAGTCTAAACCGTTCTTTTCGGCCGGTAATACTTATCCAGCAATGCCTCGTCCACCCTCATCAGCTCCTCTCTCGGTAGTATCGAGAGCAGCTCCCAGCCGAGGTTTAGGCTCCTTGCTATGGTTCTGTTTTCTGCACTGTCCTGACCTAAAAATTCCGACTCAAATCGTCTGCCGAAATCGAGGTAGCTCTTGTCGGTGTCGGACAGCTCCTCCTCACCTATGACCGAGGCAAGACCTCGCGCGTCCGCCACCTTGGCATAACAGGCGAACAGCTGATTTGCAAGATCGGGATGGTCGGCACGGGTGAACCCCTCGCCTATGCCGTCCTTCATCAGTCGGGACAGCGACGGCAAAACGGATATGGGTGGATATATGCCGGTCTGGTCAAGGTATCTATCGAGAACTATCTGCCCCTCGGTAATATAGCCGGTGAGATCCGGTATCGGGTGGGTTATGTCGTCATTCGGCATGGTCAAGATGGGGAGCTGTGTCACACTGCCGCCCCTGCCCTTGATACAGCCGGCTCTTTCATATAGCGAGGCGAGGTCGGAGTATAAATATCCGGGATACCCCTTTCTGCCGGGGATTTCCCCCTTACTGCTGGAGAACTCGCGCAGTGCCTCACAGTAGCTGGTGATATCGGTCAGCACGACCAAAATGTGCATATTCAGCTCAAATGCAAGGTACTCCGCCGCTGTCAGCGCGCAACGTGGTGTCAATATACGCTCGATGATGGGGTCGCTCGACAGGTTGATGAACATGGTCACGCGGGATAGAGCGCCACTCTCCTCAAAGCTCTTGCGGAAATACTCCGCGACGTCGTTGGTCACGCCCATCGCGCAGAAAACTATGGCAAAGTCGCTGTCCTCACTGCTCTCGATATGCGCCTGTCGCACAATCTGCGCCGCAAGGTCGTTGTGGCTCATGCCACTGCCGGAAAAGATGGGGAGCTTTTGCCCTCGGATAAGGGTTATAAGTGTGTCAATGCCGGTCACGCCGGTCGTGATTGTGTTGGAGGGATAGGCACGGCTGACCGGATTTATCGGCGCGCCATTGATGTCGGCAGGCTTGCCGCCGTAGACCGGACCGAGACCGTCAATAGGCGTGCCGGCACCGCTGAATATGCGCCCTACCATCTCGGGCGATAGCTCTATTTCGAGAGGATGTCCGGTAAAACGCGTCCTTGTGCCGGAAAGACCGAGACCGGTCGTGCCGGAGAAAACCTGCACGATAGCACGCTCCCCCTCCAGTGCAACGACACGCCCGAGACGCACCTCATCGCGTCCGGTGCGTATCTCAACCAGCTCTTCAAAGGCGACATCCTTGACGCCGTCCAGCACCACAATAGGTCCCGAGAGCTCGTTTAATCCGATGTATTCTACCACGCTTTTTCCTTTCCTTATTATCTCAAAGCCGTTTTAATGCGTATGACAATCTCGTCGATCTGATTCATATACTCGTCCAACATCTCCGGTTTGTCGTTGGGCACGTCGTATTTTATACGGTTAATGCGGTCGAAAATGCCGGAGTCGCGCAGTTCATAAAAAGGTATTTCCGCCTCGACCACCTCACAGGCGCGGTCGTACAGGTACATTATAACCTGCATCATGCGGCGCTGTTTGCCGAGTGGGACATAGGTGTCGTCCTTGTGATAGGCGTTTTGTTGCAAAAAGCCTATTCTGATAGCCGCCGCCACCTCGAGCGTCACCTTTTGGCTGTCCGGCAGGACGTCGGTGCCGACCAGCTTGACAATCTCCATCAGCTTGCTCTCCTCACCGAGCAGGGCGACCATACGGTTGCGAAGCGTGACGAAATCCTCCCCCACCTCATTTATATAGTAGTTGTTGAGGTCGTTATAATACTCGCTGTAGGAGTCATTCCAGTTGATAGCAGGGTAGTGACGTGCGTAGGCGAGTGCCTTATCAAGTGCAAGGAAACAGCGCACAAAACGTTTTGTGTTCTGTGTTACCGGCTCGGAAAAGTCACTGCCCTGCGGTGATACCGCGCCGATGATGGTGATACTGCCCTCACTGCCGTTGAGATTTTCGCTACAGCCGGCACGCTCATAGAACTCGGCAAGTCGTGACGGGAGATAGGCAGGGTAGCCCTCCTCCGCCGGCATCTCCTCAAGTCGCCCCGAAATCTCGCGCAGAGCCTCCGCCCAGCGACTGGTGGAGTCCGCCATCATGGCGACGTGGTAACCCATGTCGCGGTAGTACTCCGCAAGTGTTACGCCGGTATATATAGATGCCTCACGTGCCGCAACCGGCATGTTGGAGGTGTTTGCGATAAGTATTGTCCTGTCGGTCATGGGGCGGTTTGTCTTGGGGTCGATCAGCTCGCCGAATTCCTCTAAAACCTGTGTCATCTCGTTCCCACGTTCGCCACAACCTATGTATACAATGATATCGGCATCGCACCATTTTGCGAGCTGATGTTGTGTCATGGTCTTGCCGGTGCCAAATCCGCCGGGGATTGCCGCCGTGCCACCCTTTGCGATGGGGAAGAGTGCGTCCACCACACGCTGACCGGTTATCAGCGGTTTTGATATAGGCTGACGAAAGGCGACCGGGCGTGGTCTACGGATGGGCCAGTATTGTTTAAGCGTCAAATCATGGACGTTGCCATCCTCGTCGGTGAGTTTTGCGAGCACGTCGTCGACGGTATACTCGCCGTTCGAGACAACCTCGCTGAGCGTGCCACAAAGTGCCGGCGGCACCATACTGCGGTGTTCTATGACCGGTGTCTCGGGGCATACAGCGATGATGTCGCCGCCCTTAACTTCGTCACCGTTTTTCACCTTAAGGGTGACCTGCCAACGTTTTTCCCTCTCTAAACTGTCGGCGGCTATACCGGTGGAGATAAAACTGCCGCTCTTTTGCTCTAAAAAGGGCAGAGGGCGCAGGATACCGTCAAAAATGTTGGAGATAAGCCCCGGACCCAGCTCCGCCGAGAGTGGCGCGCCGGTACCTACGACCGGCTCACCGACCTTTATGCCGGCGGTGCTCTCATAGACCTGAATGGTGGTGCGCTTGTCGGTGACGGTGATGACCTCGCCGACAAGTTTTGCGTTTGAGACCTCGACGCGCTCCAACATTTTAAAGCTGTCACTGCCGGGGACGGTGACCACCGGTCCGTTGACCGAATAAACAGTATCTCTCATATCGTTATAAATTCCTTTTTCTATACTATGACAAAATTATCGCCGGCATAAAACCGCTCACGCTCTTTTGCAAGACGGGAGTCAAGGGTGCAATCGTAGCGCATACGACCGATTTTAAGGACAAAACCTCCTATCTTGATGGTGTCGTCCGGCACAATCTCGATATTCTCCGACGCGTTGATGGCGGCGTAGTCCACATTAAAGCGGATAACAAGGGTGGATAGGAGGTTAGCAAAGCACTCTGCATCCCCCTTTTTGACCAGCAACTTCATATCCTCGCCGTCCATGACTGCCCTGCCTATTTCGTCGGAAAGCTCGATTAAACGATCCTCCATGTTCTTTTTAAAGAGGACATTTGCCCTCAAATCGTCCAACTTTTGCTCGATGGAGGAAAACATCTCCTCGGCGAGCTCGCACCGATATAGCAAAAGACCGCGTCGCAGCTCCTGTTGTGCCTTGGCGGTGCGGTGGTCGACCTGTTGATTAACAATATCAAGCCGTCGCACCAGCTCGTCCGACGGCACGACATTTAGACCGCGAAGTGCATCACTGCGGTATTTCTGAGCGTTGATAATGATCTGTTTCGCCTGCTTCTCCGCCGACGATAAAACCGATTGTTCAAATTTTTTGTAACCGTGGGGCATTTCTTACCTCGAATTGGGTTTGATGTGTGTTTTAGGTGGGGGCTCCGGGGGGTTTTTAGTGAATAGTGAAGAGTTAATAGTGAAGAGTCGTGGTATCGCCTGTCGGCGATGGATTTATAGGGTTTGTTTGTAGGGTAAGGTTTTGAACCTACCGCTATGCTACGATAGCACATCTTAATTTGTTAATGGTGAATAGATGTGGAAATGGGTTCTCCTTTTTTTATTGATAGCCTTCGGTTGGGTTGTAGGGGAAGGGCTCTGCTCTTCCCGAAACCACGGTCACCCGCACCCACCGGTATAAACTTCGCCTTTTTTATTTTTTTGATGTGTTTATTGAGGAGATTAGCATTTTTTTTATTTCTAATACGTTTTCTTTTAGATAAGAGTAGTTTTGTGGTAGTCGTTTTGATTTTTCCAATATTATCAGCCAGTATTCCGTTTCAGAGGTTTCTTTTAGCGCTATTTGCATTTTATTAATAAAATCTGCTTTACTGCTTGCATAGTTTGCCTCATAGACATTCGCACCTATGCTTGTACCGCTTTTTAAGATTTGATTTGAGAGGACATAATCTTTTTCCTCGGCGCACAACCATCGAGAATATTTAACAATATTCACCGCGAACTCCACAGTCCGCTCCGACAAAATGCCCATATTAAACTCCAAAATTATCGTGGCATTGCGGTAGGGTCAAGACCCTACAAATCATCGCCGCAGGCGATACCACAACTATTCACTATTAACTATTCACTATTCACTAAACCTTAACCCCCACAACCTCATAGATATACCTCTTTATCGCCGCGCCTGCCTCGTGGCCGTGGTGGCGGTCGGGTATTTCTACTATCAGGGGGGTGCGGCGATTCATCTTGTATCCGAACACCAGATCGCGATTTTGCTCTACGAGCAGACCTGTTATCATCACAAGCCCGATTTCGTCAGAGGAAAAGGCGTGTTCCAGTGCCTTTTCAACCTCCTCACTTGTGTGTGCGACGACGCCGTCCACGCCGGCAAGCCGCATACCGACCAGCGTGTCCACATTGTCGCTGACAAGATAATACTTCATATAAAAACCTTAAACGAAAATGATAATGATGGAGATAAGCATACCGTACAGCGCGATACCCTCGCCCATAACAACGAAGATAAGGGATTTACCAAACGTTGTCGGGTCCTCGGTCAATGCGCCGATAGCGGCGGCGGCAGTGTTGCCGACCGAAATGCCGGCGCCGATACATGCAAGCCCTGTCGAGAGTGCCGCGCCGAGCATGGCAAGCCCGGTGGAACTCGCGTCTGCGGCGGCGGCCGCGGCCTCCTCCTCGCCCGAGACGGCGAGTGCCAGCCATGCGACGCCAAACGCCGTTATCATAAGTATTCTCAATACCTTTTTGATTGTCATTGCTTTTTTCCTTTCATTCTGCTCTTGCTATTTATTATCGTTTGATTTTATCTGTAACGGTGAAAATGGTGTGCCACCTGCAAGATAAAAACGGTTGAACATCTCATAATATTCCAAACGCATGACCTGTATCCCTGCGATAAGCCCCTCCAACGCAATGACGAAAATGTTGCCGATGATGACCACCGGTATGAAAAAGGTCGGGGACATCTCGGCGAGGACAAACACAACTGTCATCATTCCGGCATGGACGAGAACAAAGCCGCCGACACGCATATAGGATAGCGTGTTTGACACATAGGAGAGCACCGTCTCAAATGTCTCAAAGAATGCCGCCAAAACCACGTCCCCAAACTTGAGATCGGATAGTTTGTGACCGCAATAAAGGTGGGTGATAGGCTCCGCAAACGCTATCGCAAAAAAGCTTATAAGAAGTATCGGCAGGGTGATAAACAGCGGTACGCCGGTGTGCAAAAACAGCGAATCGACCAGTAAAAACACTCCGGTGACATAGAACACCATGCCGGATATGCCGTTCGGTGTAAACAGTCGATGTCTAAGCCGCCCTTCCTTGTGCGCCGCCACGAGCGATAAAACTATCACGACAACGGTCATCGCAACACCGATACCGACCGAAATCAGCAGTATGACAATTGCCCATTCCGAGGAGAGGGCGTGTATCGGTTTGCCGGACAGACCGAGTGATTGCCAAAATGGGTCGAACACATGTTCAAAACCGAACACGGAGCCGAACACGGAACCGAATATCATGGAGGAGATACCGCACCGCGTCATGACCCCCCCGAGGGCATGTTTTCGCTTTTTGGTGATAAACAGTCCGATAAGGGCGAGCACCAGTCCCTGCCCTACGTCGGCGAACATGATGCCGAAAAACAGTGTATAGGTCAGTGCGACGAACAAGGTCGGGTCCACCCCCCCTGCTCTCGGCAGGCCGTACATCTCGACAAAGAACTCAAATGGCCTTGAAAACTTGTTGTTTTTAAGTTTGGTGGGTGGTGCGATTTCGGAATTTTTGGTGTTTTGCTTTATCATGTGCACCGAGTCTATCTTTTTAAGCGCCTGTTCCGCCTCACCATACCGATCCTCCGGAATAAAGCCGGACAAATAAAAGGAATAATCGAGCTGTGTCGCAAGACCGGTGAGGTTGTACAGTCGCTCGTGGTAGGAGAGGTATTTTGCGTAATTTTTAAGCTTTTCCACCACAGCATCCTCAATGCCGAATATGTCGGGCAGACCGGATAGTTCCTCTTTTAAACTGCGCTCATACATATCAAAGATGGCGAGGGAGTCCTTGGGTGTGCCGTGTGCAAAGTCCGGCACACGTATGCGCTCAAAATACAGATCATTAAAGATATTGTCCACCACGGCGGAATGTGGCGTATCGGTGAAATAAACCCCCCAATAATATTCCCCGTCGAAGTCGTATTGCTGAAAAGTAAAGGGTTGATCCTCAAAGTATTCCAGCTTTACAAGGCTGTCTTTGGGCAAGCGCCCGAAACGCACCTTGACAAAACTGCATTTGAAGATGTTATCAAAGTTGCTACCCATGTTGATGATGTGACCGAGCTGAATTTTTGCGCGATCAAACTCCGCGATTTCGTCGGTTAGCTCGGCGCGTCGCTGTGCAAGCTCCGACACGGTGCCGGCGGTGTCGTTGACCAGCTCGGCGATCTCATCGATGTCGTAGTGGGTGTCGTCATAGTCGTCATAGTCCACGCTCACACCGATGTCGTTCAACAGCCCGTTTGTCTTGTGCAACAGCGAACGATAGGGGTTTTTCACACCGGTGCCGTCACCGCTTTGCACGGCGCGGTCGGGGTGAAAACACTTAAGACGGCAAAATTCGTCCAGCGTCCTCGGCAGTTGGGTGTCAAGTCCGTATATATAGACATGTTTCATCGCAACGGTTGCCATAAAGATGTAATTTCCTTTCTAAATTGTAGACTAAAGGTATTAGCCCCTCAAAAGTGCCTCAATCTCGGCAGGTGGAAGTTTGTACCTGACCCCCTCGATAACGTTAACTATGTTAAGTCGTTCCAACTCACAGAGCATAATAAATGCGGCGAGTGACACCGACGGCGAGGTGGTAAGATGCAACATCATCAACGCTTTTTTGTACCGTTTTTTCTGTTGGTCTATTAAAAAGTTCTCCGACGCAGGATTGCCGTAACGTCGCCCGACCCCCCACGATTCAAGCATGGTGCAAAGAGATGGGAAATCCTCCGCCTCACACAATTCATACAATCTTTTTTTGGAGATGAGATAGCTGTGAGGTATCATCAAATTTTTCAGCTCATTTGCAGTAAACGCTTTTTTGAAAAACTTCTTTATCCGTATCAGGGTGTTTATGTTGGATAGCTCCAGCTCCTCCAAAAACAGCTTTTTAACCATGCGCTGTTGGGGTTTTGGCACACCGTCCTCTATCCCTTTAAAGACGGTGCGATAGTAGAGGGTGCGAAGATTAGTCTCGGCGGCGAGCAGTCGGCGGGTGGGTGGCAGGTCGCGTATTTCCTCCAAAGTGCGATGGTAGGGGGTGTGCGCCACCACGCGTAAAAGCCCCTCATAGTCACTCACCTTGGCGAGTTCAAGAAGGTCAAAACCGAGCTTTTGTATTAAAAAGGAGGGCAGGCTGGAGATGTATCGCTTTTCACCGCCCGAGGATATTAGCGAGAGCGCAAGGAGAAGTTCACTCACCTCACAATTGAAGATAAAAAACCTGCCAAACTCATCACCGCGTGGGACATAGTGTGCAAGGCGCTCATATTTTATGTATATATCTTTGCGCAACAGCTCCTCTATTTGACCGCGGTGAGGGTCCTGCTCCGAGAGTGAGGCAAGGCTGTTTTCAAAATATGGGTGGGCTTTAAGATAACGCGCAATTTCACCCACGGTACGTTTGCGACAAAGCTCGCCGTAGCTCTCGCGGCTTATCCTGTCACTGAACATACCCCGTGCTTTTGGTATTATAGCAGGGTTGGTGGTGAATGACATTAACAAATATCCTTATCTTGACTTAATCCTCTCCCCGAATTAATCTATCCAAAATCTCATTTTCAAGGGCCGGTCTTTTTGCGTCGAAATCGGACTTCAGCTTTGCCTTTTTTTCTGAAAATTGCTCGTCAATCTCGGCAATGCGCTGATTTAGCTCCTGTTCTATACCCTCACGATATGCCGCCACCTTGGACTCAAGACGCGCCTTAGACTCCTCTAAAAGGCGTGCGCGTTCCACCGCAGTCTCCTCTAAAATACGTGTTTTGACCGTCTCGGACCGCTCAATAAGCCGGGTAGCGGACTGGTCGATAGCGAGAATATTTTCAATGATGTTATCCATAAGATGACCATACCTTTCTACTATAAGTATACATTCAAAACATCGTCATGTCAAGCATCATGAGGTATGACACTTTGCATCTCAAGAGGGGAGGGCATAAACTCCGACTCCGGCATGTCCGGCGTATACTTTTTAACATAGGCGAGCAATCGATCCTCACAGTTAAAACAGACACAATGGGCATAGACCTTATAGACATAATCCGACTCAGCCGAGATTATTTTTTCAAGAATAGCGTCGGGAGGGGCGGATAAAAATCGGTTAAGCGTCGACAGGTCGGATAGTATCTCGGCATTATATCGACTTTTTCGACCGGACGAGGCAACAAAGATAACGACGATATAGTTGACAATGAGAAGAAATATCATGCCTGCCTCACTGCCGCTCTGCATTAAAAATGCACCCCAAACGGTGGCGGCAAGACCCAAAATAAGACCGATAAAATGCATTATGGTGGTGCGGTTTTTCCTACGACGGGCAAAACCTGCCTGCATTATGTGACCGCCTATTATAAGCGGCAGACCGACGGTGAGCGCCATAATCAAAAGCCTTGTAAAGCCAAAATCAAGACCGTATCCAATGCCGACCAAAACTCCTGCGACCACGCCGCAGAGTATGATAAATGCAGAGCAAAGACCGAACGCAAGATTATCCTCCAGCTCGTGTGAGCGTTCGAGGTTCGCCTTTGCCCCCTCACACACTTTAGGAATAAGGGCGTCGAGACCGTCTTTATCAAGCATTACGCTCTCACCCTCCTCAAACAAAAGATCATAGAGATGTTGCGACACCGTCGGCAGTGTGACATCGTTGCCCTTTGTTATGATAAGCCCTTTCTCCCCGAACGATAGGCGCACAGCACCAAACGAGGCGAGCGATATGACCGCGCCTATCACACTGCGACGATTCGGTGTGCGAGAGGTCATGATCAATAACTCGATGGGGGAAAAATCGACGGGGGGATGGGTGACATTACCGGAGCGGACACGATGTTTAAGCCTTGTTAAAACACCGACAAGGAAGGCAAGACCGAGCACTGCACCGCAAAAGGTGTAGATAAGCGGATTAAAGGAAAAGATAGTCTCCTCCGGCAGAAGAAAATACTCATCCTCCAGCACGGCATGGAGCAGGACATCGTGTGCCTCGGGAATACTCAACAGGTTGTTGGCGGTTATTGTATTATCGTTTAGACTGTATGCCATGGAGTTTTCGCCGACCGAGCTTGTGACCGACACCATATCTTCGGTGATTGTCTTCGGGAATTTAAACGACAGCGATACCGAGCCCATCGAGGCATAGCGATCGGGGCGCACCACATGGAAAAAAAGCTCGTCGGCACCGATGGTGTTGTCATGACCGAGGTTTTGACGATAGTCGATGGAAATGACCGTGTTGCCGGACTCAAATGTCGTGCCTCGTGTGGTCACAATGAGGTCATCCCCCTCGACCGAGGTGGTGAAGTCAAGCTCCTCGCGCTCCTCCCCAACAATGTGATACATCTCTATGTCGGAGATATCAATATCAAGCGTCATCTCACCGGACGAGGTCACGATGGTATCTGTTAACGGAAGCTCGACAAAGATGGACTCATATCGCCCGTCAAGGTATCCGGAGTAGGTCTCACTCACGTCGATACTGCGATCCTCATTGAGGACGGCATCTACCTCGACGGTGGTGATAATATACTGCGCAGCAAACACCCCTGTAGCAAGATAAACACTCAATACAAGCGCCAATAAAAACACTACAATGGTCTTTTTAATCATTTTTGTTGCCATACTTAAAATTAATCTGTCCTTTCAACATAAAATGAGATTTTTTTTCATTATAACATTATATGTTGAAAAATGCAAAGGGTTTTTCTTACGATTAAAAAACTAAGATTTCGATTGACATTATACATGTTAGTATGATATATATTAAAGAGGGCTGTCGCAAATGGGAGAAATCATTTACGATAGCCTTAATTTTTTTGTCTGCCCCCTACGTCATGACCGCAGTGTTTTGTCTAAAAATTATAAGTTCATTCGCTATTTACCTGTTTTAAACAATTTTTATTTTTAAGTTGAATTTTATTTAAAAATATGGTATAATAAGTTGATTTAATAAAAGAGTAAAAAGCATAAAATTTATGCGGTATATTTTAATAAATTTCAAACGAAAGGAATTGCGATGGAATCTTATGATAAGCTTGTTGAACAGGTAAAAAGTTATTGCAAGGAACGCATTAACTCTACCTCCTATTTTGTTTTTTTTGAAAAACTTGCTCCCTTTCAATATGTCGATGAATCGAATAAAGCCTTTTTATTGGCCCCCAGTGCTTTTCAACAGGATGTCATAACAAAACGATATCTCGATATTTTAGAGGAGGGTTTTAAACACTTTCTCGGTTTTGATGTCACTGTCGAGATGGTCTCCCTCATCTCCAGTGAGGAGG
The DNA here is from genome assembly GCA_964369965.1 of uncultured Oscillospiraceae bacterium. Lineage (GTDB taxonomy): Bacteria > Bacillota > Clostridia > Oscillospirales > Ruminococcaceae > CAYJBH01. Next base: position 21,810 of record CAYJGF010000014.1, on the reverse strand, counting down.
AGGACACCGGCAACACCACCGGCAGCTACTCCCTCACCTTTGATAACTTTATCAAGGGGGACTCCAACTCCCTCGCCCTCGCCGCGGCAAAGGCTATATCCAAAAAGCCTGCCGCCGACCGCAACAACCCTCTTTTTATTTATGGTGACTCCGGTCTCGGCAAAACGCATCTTCTCACTGCCATCTGCCTTGAGACAAAAAATAACTTCCCGGAGTTTAATATCCTCATGGTGGACGGCGAGAGTTTTACCAACGAGTTTATCTACTCTGTTCAAAACAACCAGTCCTCCTATTTCCATCAAAAATTTCGTGAGGCGGATATGCTCCTGGTCGATGATATCCAGTTTATCGGTGGCAAGGAGCAAACGCAGGAGGAGTTTTTTCACACCTTTAACTCGTTACAGCGTGCCGGCAAACAGATAGTTCTCGTTTCCGACCGACCGCCGAGAGAAATTCGCTCGTTGCATGATCGCCTGCAAACAAGGTTTTTATCGGGGCTTATAGTGGACATTCAACCGCCGAAGTATGAGACACGCGTCGCTATTGTGCGTCGCAAGGCGGAGCTTTTGTCGCTTGAGTTGCCGGAGGATGTCATCGACTTTCTCGCCAATAAACTGCAAAACAATATCCGTCAGCTGGAGGGTGCCGTTAAAAAACTCAGCGCCTACCAACGTCTTGAAAATATAGACCCCTCTCTCACCGCGGCACATGAGGCGATAAAGGACATTTTAAACGAGGTTCAACCGATACCGGTCACCATCGACAAGGTTCTATCCGAGGTATCGCGCACCATGGGTGTCACCCCCGACGATATCCGCTCCGGCTCGCGCAAATCCAGCGTCAGCAACGCGCGCAAGGTCTGCATGTATATAGTACAACAGGTGACCTCCCTCACCACCACCGAAATTGGGGAGGAGTTTGGCGGTCGTGACCACTCCACCGTCGTCTATTCCATAAAAGACACCGAGTCAAGGATTTCTCACGACAAACACACAAGGACGGTGGTCAACGATATAATAAAAAATGTCAAAGGTCAGTTCTGATTTCTTTCAACAGATTTTGTTTATTGTTTAAAACTTTTTTAAGGTGTCTGTTGAAAAGGTCGAATCTTTCAACAATTCAACTTTTTTTAAAGAATTTGAAACTAAAAACTCACACCCTGCAAAGCGTCTGTTAAAGCCCTTTTATAAATCTTTCAACACTTTGAGGATTTATACTAATACTACTATATATATTATTTATTTATTAATTTTTTTCTATATTTTGATTTATTTAAAATAATTAAATGTTAAAAACAGAAAGGACAATCATCAATGAAGTTCAGTGCCGAAAAGGAAGGTTTTGTCACCGCCATCACAAAGGTATCGCGCAGTGTCTCTCAAAAATCATCAATACCGGTACTCGAGGGTATATTTATTAAGGCGGAGGGTGAAAAGGTTCATTTGACCGGATATGACCTTGAAATTGCAATAACCTGTGAGGTGGATGCAAATGTCGAGCGAGAGGGCACGGCGGTTATATCGGCTAAACTTTTAAGCGACATCTGTCGTGGTATGAACGGCGCAACCATCGATATTAACTGCGAGGATATCAAGGTGGAGCTATCGAGCGGTGCGGCTTTTTATGAGATAACCTCCATGAATGCGCGGGACTATCCCGAACTGCCTCAACAGACGACTCAAAAATCCATAGTCATGGAGGGGATGTTGCTCAAAGAGATGATTGAGTTAACCCTTTTTGCCTGTAGCCAGAACGATAAAAAGCCGGTCAACACCGGTGAGCTGTTTGAACTTCGAGACGGGACGTTGAATTTAGTCGCCCTTGACGGCTACCGTCTTGCCACCTGCAAAAGGGTCATTACACAGGAGGGGGAGGACTCTAACATCATCGTCCCCTACAAGACAATGCAGGAGGTCGGCAGGATGCTCGGCGAGAATAGCGGTGAGGTAAATATATCCTCATCAAAGTTCTATGTCATGTTTAGCTGCAACGAATTTTCATTGCTCTCTCGTCTTATCGAGGGTGATTTTGTGGATTATGCTAAGGTCATACCACCGGGATTAAAGACCGAGGTCACCGTCGATGTTAATCTCATGACAAACTGTATTGAACGCGCCTCTAAGGTCATTAATGAAAAGATAAAAAATCCTCTGCGCATGACCTTTGATGAAAGTGGTGTTCATGTCACCTGTCGCACCGCGATAGGTAGCTTTAATGAGGACATAGATTGTGATAGTTTCTCCGGTTTGCCACTTGAAATAGGATTTAATAATCGCTATCTTTTGGAGGCATTGCGCGCTTGCAACTGTGACAAACTTATATTGGAAATTGTGGATTCCGTTACGGCGGTCAAGGTTTATCCACAGGATAAAGAGGGATTTTTATACCTTGTTTTGCCGGTGAGGTTCAAGGTCACGGCCGGCAAGGCTGAAGAATAAATGTTTATAAAATCACTGTCAATCGAGGGATTTCGCAACATAAACTGTGTTAATATGATAGCAAATAGGTATTTAAACATTATTGCCGGTCAAAATGCCATGGGCAAAACAAACCTTATTGAGGCAATATATATGCTAAGCGGTGCCAAGAGTTTTCGAAAAACACAGGATAAAAACCTCATTGGATTTGATAAAGAAAAAAGTAAGATAAACGCCGATATTCAAAAAAAGGAGCGATCTTTTACCCTTACCGTCACGGTGGAAAAGGGGGAGAGGGTGTCAAGACGAGGTTTTATAAACGGCGTTGACGAGGGGCGAGCATCGGGGCTTGCCGGCAACTTTTGTGCCGTGGTATTCTCCCCCGACCATTTAGGGCTCGTCAAGGGTGGCAAGGAGGGCAGGCGATATTTTTTAGACAATGCAATCTGTAACATTTTTCCCTCCTATATAGAGGAATTACATCGGTATAACAGGATATTATATCAACGCAATAACCTGTTAAAACAATATAAAACGAAAGGATTCGGCACGGCGGAATACAATCTACTCGAGGTTATTGATCTTCAACTATCAACATATTTTGAAAAGGTTGTTAAAAGGAGAGAGGAATATATCGAGGGGATAAAACCGCTGGCTATTGCATTTTATGACGGTATAAGCGGAGGGGCGGAGAAACTGTCACTGCGGTATGACAGCAGATCTTTAAAGGAAAAGGACTATATAGATCTTTTAAAAAATTCAAGGGAGAGTGACCTCAAATCCGGCTATACCTCCATCGGTGCACATCGAGACGACCTCAATATAAAACTATCTTCCCAAAGTGCGCAGAGTTTTGCAAGTCAAGGTCAACAGCGCAGTATTGTCTTAGCATTAAAACAGGCGGAGGCTAAATATTATGAGCAAAAAACCGGCACCCATCCGGTGTTGCTCTTTGACGATGTTTTAAGCGAGCTGGACCCAAAACGGCAGGAATATCTACTGGATGGCGTGGATAAGTGTCAAACCTTTTTTACCGCCTGTGATGAGAGGGTTTTCTTTGATACAAAGGCTAAGATTTTTTTTATGAAAGACGGTAGTTTAGATGAAAAAAAATAAGCATTATCTCGGTCTTGCAAAGGATAGATATATTGGCAGTGAGGACATTATCGGCGTGTTCGACCTCGACCACTGCACCGTATCAAAAAGGGGTAAAGAGTATCTTAACAACCTTGAAAAAAAGGGATTGATTATCTACGACGGCACCGAGCTACCAAAATCGTTTATAATAAAGAGAGATAAAAGAGTTGTGCTATCACAGTACAACACATCGACCATAGTTCAAAAAGAAAGGGTAATAGATGTCGCAACAACAGGATTATAACAGTTCTACAATACAGGTTTTGGAGGGACTCGAGGCGGTCCGCAAACGCCCCGGCATGTATATCGGCAGTACCGGTCCGCGTGGGCTGCATCATCTTGTCTATGAAATTGTGGACAACTCCATCGACGAGGCTCTCGCCGGTCACTGTAAACACATTACGGTGCGGATTTTGCCGGATAATATTATCGAGGTCAAGGACGATGGGCGCGGTATACCGGTCGGTATTCAGCCAAAGCTCGGCATATCGGCGGTGACGGTCGTTTTCACCGTTCTGCACGCCGGCGGTAAGTTCGGCGGTGAGGATAGCGGATACAAGGTCGCCGGCGGTCTGCACGGTGTCGGTGCGAGCGTCGTCAACGCACTGTCGGAGTGGCTTGAGGTCACCGTCTGCAACGGTGAGGGCGTATACTATCAACATTTTGTAAGGGGCAAGGAGTCCGCACCGCTGGAGAGAAAAGAGGACGCAAACGGCAGGAGCACCGGCACATGCGTGCGCTTTAAGGCGGACAAAGAGATGTTCGAGACGGTGGTCTATGAGTATGATATCCTACTGAAAAGAATGAGGGAGCAGGCTTTTTTAAACGCCGGTCTTGACATAACAATTTCGGACGAGAGATGCACCGACGGTGGCGAAATAATAGAAAAAAATCTATGTTATGAGGGCGGTCTGCGCAGTTTTGTGGAGTATATTCACAACCGTCGACAGCTCACGGTACTGCACCCACAGGTCATCCACCTGACCGCCGAGGCAAACGGCTCCACCGCCGAGATTGCTTTGCAGTACAGCGACAGCTATAACGAGCATATAATCTCCTTTGCCAACAACATCACAACGCCGGACGGCGGCACGCATGAACAGGGCTTTAAAAATGCGATTACGCGTGTGTTCAACGATTTCGGTCGCAAAAAAGGGTTTATTAAGGAAAAAGAGGAAAACCTACAGGGCAACGACGTGCGTGAGGGTATCACCGCCATAATCAGCGTCAAGTTGCAGGAGGCACAGTTCGAGGGGCAGACCAAGGCAAAGCTCGGCAACACCGAGATAAGAGGTCTTGTGGAGAACCTCGTCTTTGAAAAGTTGAGCGAATTTTTCGAGGAAAATCCGGGTGTCGCCAAGGCAATTTATGAAAAGGCTCTTTCGGCGGCGCGTGCGCGTGAGGCGGCAAAAAAAGCGCGTGAGTTGGTGCGCCGTAAGAGCGCGCTTGAAAATCAGCGTATGCCGGGCAAGCTCGCCGACTGCCGTGAAAAGGATGCCGGTCGCACGGAACTGTATATCGTCGAGGGTGACTCGGCAGGTGGCAGTGCAAAAGAGGGTCGTGACAGCCTGTATCAGGCAATTCTACCACTTTGGGGCAAGATGCTCAACGTAGAAAAGGCGCGCCTTGACAAGGTCTACGGCAACGAGAAGCTCATGCCGGTGGTCACCGCCCTCGGCTGTGGTATCGGTGAGGAGTTGGACATCACGAAACTGCGATACAACAAGGTCTTTATCATGGCGGATGCCGACGTGGACGGCAGTCATATCCGCACACTTCTTTTGACATTCTTCTTTCGCTTTATGCGCCCACTCATCGAGACAGGGCATATATACATCGCCATGCCACCGCTCTATAAAATCTCCAAAGGCAAGGATGTGCGCTATGCCTTCAACGACGCGGAGCGTGACGAAATAACGAGCGAAATGAACAATCCACGTATCGACCGTTACAAAGGTCTCGGCGAGATGAATCCGGAACAGCTGTGGGAGACCACCATGAATCCGGAAAATCGCATGATAATACAGATTAACTTAGACGATGCCGAGAGCGCAGACGAAACATTCACGATTTTAATGGGCGACAAGGTGGAGCCGAGAAAAGAATTTATCGAGCGAAACGCACGGTATGTCACCAACCTTGACATATAGATATCACATCCTTAAGCTATAATAAAAAAAAGGGAACATCATAATAATGGAAGATAACAGAACAAAAATTATAGTCCGCGACATTGAAAAGGAGATGGAGAAGTCCTTTATCGACTACTCCATGTCGGTCATTGTCTCTCGTGCCCTGCCGGACGTGCGTGACGGTCTCAAGCCGGTGCACCGACGTATTCTCTATACCATGTGGGAGAAAGGTCTCGAGCATTCCAAGCCTTTCCGCAAGGCGGCGGAGACGGTCGGAGCTGTGCTCGGTTCATACCATCCTCACGGTGACAGCTCGGTCTATGACGCTCTCGTTCGTATGGCGCAGGACTTTTCACTCCGCTATCCTCTTATCGAGGGTCAGGGTAACTTCGGTTCCATCGACGGTGACCCCCCTGCAGCCTATCGTTATACCGAGGCGAGAATGTCGCGCGCGGCGGACCACCTACTACAGGATTTAGAGAAAGAGACGGTGGACTACACCCTCAACTACAACGACACCACCAAGGAGCCGACCGTTCTTCCGGCGAGGACACCTAACCTGCTCGCCAACGGTTCCACCGGTATCGCTGTCGGTATGGCGACCAACATTCCACCTCACAACATGGGTGAGGTCATCGACGGCGCACTGTTTTTGTTAGAGAATGACGATGCGGAACTCGCCGAATTGATGGAGTACATACAGGGTCCCGACTTCCCCACCGGCGGCATGATAATGGGTCGCAGCGGTATCCGCTCGGCATACGCCACCGGTCGCGGCAAGATAATCCTGCGCGGCAGGACGGTCATTGAGGAGCTTAAAAACGGCAAATCCAATATAATCATCACCGAAATTCCCTACATGGTCAACAAGGCGAAGTTGCAGATTGCCATCGCCGACCTTGTCAAGGACAAGAGGATTGACGGCATCGCCGACCTTTGGGACGAGTCCAGCCGTGAGGGTATGCGCGTTGTAATCGAGCTTAAACGCGACGTCAATCCGCAACTTGTGTTAAATCAACTCTACCGCTTCACCCAGTTGCAGGATACGGTAGGTGTCATCATGCTCGCTTTGTCGGACGGTGTGCCCAAGGTTATGAATCTGCACGACATGCTTCGCGAGTATCTCAACTTCCAACGTGATATAATAGTGCGTCGCACCACCTACGAACTGCGCAAGGCAAAGGAGCGCGCGCATATTTTAGAGGGTCTGAAAATAGCGCAGGACAATATCGACGAGGTCATCAAGATAAGCCGCACCAGCAAGACGCGCAACGAGATAAAGGAGCGTTTATCGGAGCGGTTCGGCATCGACGACATTCAGGCAAGCGCTATAGTTGCAATGCAGATAGGTCAGCTTGCAGGTCTCGAGCGTGAGAAGATTGAGTCGGAACTGAATGAAATCAAGCTGAAAATCGAGGACTATGAGGATATTCTCGCCAACGACCATCGCGTGGTCGCCATTATAAAGGAAGAGCTAAGTGAAATTCGCCGTCACTATAAGGACGCGCGACGCACCGAGATTGCAGCAATTTCCGGCGAGCTGGATATCGAAGATCTTATACCGGTGGAGGATGGACTTTTCACCTACACCCATTTCGGCTACATCAAACGTCAGGCAATCGACATCTTTGAGCACCAAAAACGCGGTGGACGCGGTGTCTCCGGCATGTCACGTCGGGACGAGGATTTTGTGCAGGAGATGTTTATCGCCGGCTCGCACGACTATATTTTGTTTATCACCGACCGTGGTGTCGTCCATCGGATAAAGGGCTATCAGGTGCCGGAGAGTTCGAGAAATGCGCGTGGCACCAACATTGTCAACATACTGCCGCTGGAGGGTGACGAGAAGATCTCAGCGATGTTGCCGGTCAGCCGTGACTCACAAGGTGAGGGCTTTATGACCATGGTGACGGCGAAAGGCATCATCAAGCGCACCCCGATGGCACATTACAGCAATATTCGCAAAAACGGTCTGCGCGCCATAACACTGGACGAGGGGGATCGCCTTGCCTTTGCCAACATAACGAGCGGTGAGGATCAATTGCTGGTCTGCACCCACAACGGCATGGCGGTGCGATTTGTCGAGAGCGACGCGCGCAGTGTCGGTCGTATAGCAAGGGGTGTTCGCGCCCTGCGCCTTGGTGAGGGTGACAGCGTGGTCGGCGTGACCGCAATAAAAGAGGGGGAGACCCTTTTGACCGTCACCGAGGGCGGAAAAGGTCGCCGCAGCAACTTTGACAGCTATCGCCTCACCCGACGCGGCGGCAAGGGAATCAAGAACTACAACCGTGACCTCGTTGCCGGCATAATGTCGGTCGGCGAGGAGGACGACGTTATCATGATTAGCGAGAGCGGTATTATCATAAGGATGCACGTCGCCGATATTACCTGTCAAAGCAGATACGGCGGAGGTGTTCGTGTCATGCGCCTTGGCGAGGGTGACAAGGTGGTCACCGTCGTTCGAACCGAGCGCAGTGAGGACAGTGAAAACCTTGCTGTACCGGACGAGGTACTGCCGGAGGATATAGAGGATGTCAACGCCGTGGAGGAGATTGAGGAGGTTGACGAGATCATAGAGGATGAGGAGTAATATTCTTTCATATATTTTTTGAGAGGAGATAAAATGAACTACACCATAGATATGAACTGGGATAGCCATGCGGCGGTTTGGATTGCGACCAGCGACGATGTGCCCGGTCTTGTAATGGAATCCGGCTCATTTGACGGACTTGTTGAGAGGGTGAAATATGCTGTACCGGAGCTCTTGGAGCTTAACCAATGCGGTCAAAACCAGTTAGACCTTACAATTGTGTCAAAACGGCAGGAAAGAATTGTGGTCAATGGCTGAATATGAAAAATTAATCCGAAAAATTCTAAAGGAAAACGGTTGTTATTTTGTTCGACGGGGAAAGGGTGACCATGATATATGGTTTAGCCCTATCAACAATCGCAGAATAACTGTTGACACAAGAATAAAATCTCGACATACCGCAAACGCAATCCTAAAACAATCCGGCATAGTTCACAAATTTTAATAACGAGGTAACATGGCAAGAGGTATGGTCAAGATAATCAGCGGCACGGCGCGTGGGGTGGAGGTCAAGCTCCCGCCCAGTGCGCGGCCGACGCTCGCGCGCGTGCGGGAGGGGATTTTTTCCGCCATTCAGTTCGACCTTGACGGGGCGCGCTGTCTCGACCTTTTTGCCGGCAGTGGCGCCCTTGGTATAGAGGCACTCTCGCGCGGTGCCAAGTCCTGCACCTTTGTGGAAAAGGATAAAGAAGCGATAAAAACCCTTAAAGAAAACCTTGAAAAGGTCGGCTTTTCAGAGCGTGCCGTCATCAAACACATGGACGCCGCCGATTTTGCCCGACGCGGTTTTGAGGCGGAGGAAAAGTTCGACATTGTGTTTTTTGATCCACCCTACGGCAACGAGCGGCTTATGGGTATCCTGCCCATCCTGCCCACCATGATGAACTCGGGCGGCATTGTCATGATAGAGTCCACCGACATTGTGGACGGCGACCTCCTCGGACTTCACTTTGAAAAATACTACCGCTACGGCGCGGTGTATGTCTCTAAATATAGCAACATATAATGAATTAATACTTTAGTTTTAACGAATACGATGGGAGTGTGTGTATGGCTTTAGCAATCTGTCCCGGCAGTTTTGACCCTTTTACCAGCGGTCACCTCGATATTGTCAAGCGTTCGGCGGAAATTTTTGACGAGGTGGTGGTGCTTATCCTCAAACATCCGGAGAAAAATCCCTGTTTCACCGTTGAGGAGCGTTTCGACTTTATCAAACGCAGTGTACAGCACCTGCCGAATGTTTGGGTGGACAGCCATGACGGTCTGTTGGTGGAATATGCCGCCGACCGCGGTTCAAAGGTACTTATAAAAGGGCTTCGCGCAATGTCAGACTATGAGTATGAGTTTCAGATGGCGCTGGTCAACAAAAAACTCATGCCGGATACCGAGACATTTTTTATGACTACGAGCGCGGAGTTTATGTTTTTGTCCTCCAGTATCGTGCGCCAACTTGTGGAATTGGGCAGGGAAATAACCGACTTTGTCCCAAAACAGATAGAGGACGATATTATTAGAATTATGCGAGATAAAAGATAGGTATACGTCACAAAAGGAAAGGAATATTATGAATATCGATGACATTTTAGACCTCATTGACGAGACGCTGGAGGATACCATTGCCGTCCCTCTTTCAAAAAAACGCATGGTAGACGTTGACCTTTTGCACGAGTATATAAACGACGTTAGACTCAACATGCCGGCGGAAATTCGTCAGGCGAAAACCATCGTTAACGATCGCAAAGACATCATCGAGATCGCGAAAAAGGAGGGGGAGGGGCTTATACGCACTGCCGAGGCAAAGGCGGCATCGCTCGTTAATCAGGAGCAGGTGGTTAAAGACGCCTCTAAACGCGCGGCGGAAATTTTGCACGCCGCCAACGTTCAGGCGAGGGATATGAAAAACTCGACCGAGAACTACTGCGATAAAATCCTCAAGGACCTTGAAGATCAGATGGCGAAAAGCTCGGCGGAACTGCGCACCATCCGCACCACCCTACGCAAGAGAAAGGGCAGATAGGTGAGCACCCAAAAGGCGAGGTCAAAGGCGTTTGCGATACTTGCTCGTCGTGACCACACCCGATATGAAATGATTGAAAAGCTATGTCGACATTTTGAGAGGGAAGTCGCCGTAGAGGTTGCCGACCGACTGTGCGACGAGGGTTATATCGACGACGAAAAGATTGCTCGTTTGCGTGCCGAGAGCTATAACCGCGTCCACAAATCGCGCCGTGATGCCGCCGACCGCCTGCGAACGGCAGGGATAGACCGTGAAATTATAGAGCTTTGTCTCGACGAGATTGATGAGCCTCACGCTATCGAACATCTGCTGCATAACACCTATCGCACACGACTTGCCGCAGGGGAGCGACAAAAGGTTTTTTTGTCACTACAGCGCAAAGGCTTTTCGGTAGGGAATATAAAAAGGGCGTTGGAGCTGCATTTTGACCATGAGACGATATAGTTTCTCGATACTAAAAAAAAGAGGGAGTACAAACAGATGAACATCGCATTAGTGCCGCTTGGCTGTTCAAAAAATACCGTCGATGCCGAACGGATGCTCGGTCACCTGCTTGTGCGCGGGCACACACTATCCGCGGAGCTTTTCTTGGCGGATGTTGCCATTGTCAACACCTGTGCCTTTATCGCCGACGCAAAACAGGAGGGTATAGAGCATATACTGCAACTTGCGCGTGAGCGAGAACACAATCCAAACCTTAAAATCGTGGTCACCGGATGTCTTGCCGAGCGTTATGGCAAGGAGATTTTAGAGCAACTGCCGGAGGTGGACGCGGTGATAACGCCGGGTCGAAACGCCGACATCGCTGATATTGTCGACAACATTTACAAAAGCGATGAAAAGTATTTTCACGCCCCCATCGAGGAGATGTCGGAGAGCGGCGAGCGCGTGATACTCTCCCCCCCACACTTTGCATACGTGAAGATTGCGGACGGGTGCAACAACCGATGTAGCTACTGCGCGATACCTTTTATACGTGGAAAACAGCGCTCTCGCGACACAGACAGCATAACCCAAGAGGTGAGCAGACTCGCCGAATCGGGTACGCGAGAGATTATATTGGTTGCACAGGATACCACAGCGTTCCGAAAAGAAATTTCCGGCAAAAGTGAACTCCCGGAGCTATTGCGTGCCCTACATGACATCGACGGCATCGACTGCATTAGGATTATGTACGCCTACCCCGAAAATATCGACAGCGTGCTCGTGGACACCATGGCACACCTGCCCAAGGTAGCACGTTACATTGACATGCCAATACAGCATATCAGCGACAATGTTTTGCGTGCGATGAACCGCCGCGGTGGCAGTGAGACGATCAAAAATGCGATTACAATGCTTAAAAAGGCAATGCCGGACATCGTTATCCGCACCACCGTTTTGGTCGGCTTCCCCGGTGAGACACAGGGCGATATAGAGGAGCTTTTGGCGTTTGTAGGGGAGGGGCACTTTGCTCAACTCGGATGTTTTGCCTATTCTAAAGAGGAGGGCACCGCCGCTGCCGGCATGAAAGGGCAGATACCCTCGGCGGAGAAAAAACGCCGTCGTGAACTTATCATGCAGGCGCAGTATGATGTGGTGGAGCAAAAATTGAATAAACGTGTCGGTCAGATGGTCGGCGCATGGGCGGAGGATGTGTGCGAGCACACAGGTCGCACGATAATGCGTGACGACCACTCAGCGCCGGAGGTTGATAGCATGATTTTTGTCGATGCAAACCTACCTCTTTTTGAGCGATACGAGGTGCACATCACGGGTGTCGAGGGGTACGATCTCATAGGTGAAGTTTTAGACGATTAGAAAGGGATAAAATGAATTTACCGAACAAATTATCGCTCGTTCGCATCGCACTGGTGCCGGTTTTGGTCGCTCTATTTGAGCTTAACGGTATACCGAACAACTACATTTTTGCGCTGATAGTCTACGCGCTTGCCTCCTTCACCGACTTTTTAGACGGCTATATCGCGCGCAAAAACGGTCTTGTGACCAACCTCGGGAAGTTCCTCGACCCGGTTGCGGACAAGCTGTTGACCGGCGCGGCTTTCATCTATATGATGGATATGGGGTACACAAATGCAATTGTTTTGACGCTGATTTTCTCCCGTGAGTTCGCAGTCACCTCCTTTCGAGCAATCTCGGCGGGCAAGGGGGATATCATCGCGGCGAAGTTCGGCGGCAAGGTTAAGACGGTGTTGCAGATTGTGGTCACACTTCTCTGGCTGTTATTTTTGTGTGTCGAGCAGATGGGCTATCCGCTCCCGTTTGCGCATGTTATGATAGACGCATTCATGTGGCTGGTGGCGGCAGTGACCGTCGCGACCGGCATAGAATATATATACGCCGGCAGGGCAAACCTCAAAGAGTAGATTATAAAGGATGTCATTTTCATGAAAATTTTTAACACGTTATCGCGCAAAAAAGAGGAGTTTATCCCGATAGAGTCGGGACGCTACCGCATATATGTCTGCGGTCCGACCGTCTATAACTTCATCCATATCGGCAATTCACGACCGCTGATAGTCTATGATGTGTTACGGCGCTATTTAGAGTATACCGGAAATGTGGTCGAGCACGCAATGAACGTGACCGACATCGACGATAAGCTGATAAAAAAGGCCGCGGAAGAGGGGGTCAGCGTTGCCGAGGTTGCGGCACGATATGAAAAGGAATTTATCGTCGATCGCCGTGGTCTAAACTGTCTCGAACCGACCTACACACCGCGCGCGACGGAGCATATCGATGAGATGATAGAGCTTATAACCACGCTGATGGAAAAGGGCTATGCCTACGAAAGTGACGGCGACGTCTATTTTAGAACCAAGATGTTTAAGGAGTACGGCAAGCTCTGCCACATGCCGATGGAGGAACTGGAGGAGGGCGCGCGCGTCAATCCGGGCGAGCGCAAGGAGCACCCGACCGACTTCGCCCTCTGGAAAGGCGCAAAACCGGGCGAGCCGAGTTATAGCGCACCTTTTGGGGAGGGTCGCCCCGGTTGGCACATCGAGTGCAGTGCCATGGCGAAAAAATATCTCGGCGAGACCTTTGACCTGCACGGTGGCGGTGTGGACCTCGTGTTCCCTCATCATGAAAACGAGATTGCACAGAGCGAGTGCGCCAACGAAAAACCGTTTGCCAACTACTTTATGCACAACGGCTTTTTAAACATGGGCGGCAACAAGATGAGCAAAAGCCTCGGCAACTTCTTCACGGCGCGTGAGGTTTCACAGCGGTACGGTTATGCCGCAATCCGCTTTTTGATGCTGTCGGCACACTATCGCAGTCCGCTCTCGTTCGGTGACGATGTCATGGAGCAGAGCATATCCGCCCTCGAGAGGATAGAGAACTGCATTAATATGTTAAAGCGCGAGCTCGAGCACGCAAAAGAGGAGGGGGAGACCCTAACAGCGGCATGTGAGCTCGCAAAAAAGGACTTTTTGACCGCCCTGGACGACGACCTAAACACCGCCGACGCGCTGTCGGTCATATTCGAGCTTATCAAGGAGATTAACTCCTTTAAATCCTTTTCCAAGGCAGGTTTGCAGGGCGCACTTGACACGTTAAACGAACTTTGCGACGTTCTCGGCATATTCTTTGAGGAGAGCGAGATACCGCCCGAGGTGATTGAACTTGTAGCTCAACGCACCGATGCAAAAAAGGCAAAGGATTTCGCCCTCGCAGATGATATACGAGCACGCATAACAGCCCTCGGCTACACGGTGGAGGACACGCGGAACGGCCCGGTGGTTAAAAAGGGGTAGAAGGGACATTCAAATGAGATACACCGTCAATGAAATTAAAGATAGAGCGGTAACGGTTGCGAAAAAGTACAATATAAAAGAAATGTACCTTTTCGGATCTTATGCAAGAAATGAGGCAAAGGAAAACAGCGATATAGACTTAGCCGTAGACACAGAGTCAATACACGGTTTATTGCAGTTGAACAGCTTACGATTTGAAATGCAAGACGCTTTTACGGTGCCGGTGGATGTGTTGACACTTCGATCTATCGATAGCGAGAAAAACAACCCGATAAAGAGAGAGTTTTTTGACAACTTTGTAAGAGAAAGGGTATGTCTTTTAAATGAAAAAAGATAAAAGCGTGCTTATGCACATAATAAAATATTGTGATGATATAGAAACGACAATAAATAGATTTGGAGATGACTTTTCATTTTTTGAGAACGACATAGATTATAAAAACTCAATTTCAATGAGTATAATGCAGATTGGTGAGCTAACCACCCATCTTTCTGACCAATTTAGAAAAGCAACAGCCGAGCAGATACCGTGGAATTTAATAAAAGCTATGAGAAATCACTGTGCACATGGATATTTTTATATGGACAATAAAGAAATTTACGAAACCGCAAAGGATGATGTGCCGGATTTAAAAAGAAAATGTCTTGGGATTTTGGATAGGATGTAAATAAATTAGGTTCTTTTATAGTTAAAGGGCAGTATAATAATGATAACAAAAATGCCAACCGATACAATGATCGAGCAGTACAAAGATACATTTGAGAAATATAACGACAAGCTGAAACCTAACCGAATAAGCGGCGTTGAGTTGCTGAATTATCTGCAAACGCACTATGTTTTGACCGAGATATATGACGAAAAGGCAATAAATGCAGTTCGCGATAATATACTCATGAATGATATTTATATAGAAAAATTACCCGTTAATACACCACCCAACCCCAAAGCTTTTTACCTCGAAAATATAGGAGAGGGAGAAAAATTTTATTCCGCCGAAAATAAAGATAGTGAGGACATATGGGGCGGTGAGATTACTCGCATTTTTGTTGGCATCGATACCGTTACCGGATTTTTTACGGTTGAGGGCAGCACAATGCTTCATGATGAACTAATTGCAATCAGAGGTCTAAACGAAAAAGAATTGCAAAATTTTGTAGTTGTCGCACAATATATAGAAGCAATGCAAAAACTCAATATGTTGGACAGGGTGATTGTTGGATAAGATGAGCGTATTATTTTACATTAGATAAATTCAAACCACTTGGCAATATATAACCCCCACGAAAGGAGATCACCTAAAATGAAAAAATTAATTGCACTTATGTTTGCGTCCACTCTTGCCCTCTCGCTGTTCGGCTGTTCTGTGTCGAGTGAAGCTACCGCCGAGCCGGATATGTACTATGAGGATTCGGTAACAGAGGAATATTACGGCGACGCGGACTATGCCGTCGAGGAGAGTTTTGAGGGTGAGACGGCGGACATGGCGAATAACGCCGGCAGTTCCGTCGACGAGATGGAGCGTATGGTCATCAAAAACGCCTTTGTGTCGCTTTACACCAACACATATGATGAGAGTTATGCCGCCGTCAAGGCAAAGGTGGGCGAGTTGGGCGGTGAGATTACCGGCTCCGACATGTGGGGCAGTGATGAGAATGTCGACCGCTATGTTAGCTTGACAATCCGCGTGCCCGCCGAGCGATACGACGAATTTATGACCGGAGTGGTCAACTTCGGCAAGGTGGAGACGGTCAACGAGTCATCGGAGGATGTCACCACACAGTACATCGACATTCAGGCGCGCATAACCTCCCTTGAAGAGCAGGAAGAACGACTTTTAGAGCTCTATGACATGGCGACGAGCGTCACCGAAATAATGGAGATTGAGGCACAACTTGCGAACGTGCGATACGAGCGAGAGAGTTACACACAGCAAGGCCTTTACCTCGAACGACAGGCGAGCATGAGCACCATCAACCTCGAACTGCATGAGGAGGAGCAGATAATAATACGCGAGACCGGCTTTTTCTCCAGTGTTGCAGTCAGCTTTTTCAATGGGTTTGATACCCTTGTCGACGTTTTGCAGGGTAGTGTTATCGGATTTGTCGGTTTTCTGCCGGCACTCATACTGCTTGCGATCATAGCGGCTATAATTATCGCTATAATCAAGATTTCAAGCAGAAAAAGGAAACAATGAAAATAGAACACGGACTTTTATCCCAGACCGCCTCGGTGGTAGCGCTCGGCAGTTTTGACGGCGTTCACCTCGGTCACAACGCGGTGTTGTCGCTCGCGGCGGCACACGCAACGAAAATCGGCGCTGTGTCGGTCGCCGTATGCCTTATGCCACCGGCGCATTATGAGCTTATCGAGGGTGAGGCGCTTCAACAGCGTCACATCGAGCTGTCCGGCATGGACATCTGCAATCGTGTCGAGTTTGAGCGATACCATGACATGTCGGCAGAGGATTTTTTCTATGACGTCCTAATCGGCACGCTCGGGGTCAAGGCTATCGCCTGTGGATATGATTTCAGGTTCGGTCGCGGTCGAGAGGGGGATGTCGCATTGCTCACAAAGCTCTGTGAGGAAAACGGTGTCCGACTACTCGTCGCCGAGATCTGCTGTTATAAAGACGAGCGCATATCCTCCACAAGGATAAGAAAGGCTTTAAAACAGGGCGATATTGAGGCGGCAAACGCGATGCTTGCCCGACCATATACCATCGATTTTGAGGTCAAAAGGGGGTTTGGCATAGGGGAAAAACTCGGCTTTCCTACCGCCAATCAGTATTGGAGCAGTGGTTTTGTGGTGCCAAA
This sequence comes from uncultured Oscillospiraceae bacterium, assembly GCA_964369965.1. GTDB lineage: Bacteria > Bacillota > Clostridia > Oscillospirales > Ruminococcaceae > CAYJBH01. The sequence continues at coordinate 4,945 of CAYJGF010000014.1, read as the reverse complement.
ACAGGGCGTATACATAACACGGACCATAATCGACGGCGGACCTTACCCCTCCGCAACGGGGGTGACCTCTCGACCCAGCTTTACCGACGGCGATGCGATAAGCTGCGAGACTACCATCGCGGATGTTGAGCTTAATCTTTATGGTCAAAACATTGAAGTGCAGTTTTATAAATACCTTTTAAAGCCAAAAAAATACGACGACAAGGCAAAATTGACCGAGATGGTCAAGGATGCTTGCCGTCAATCTACGCAGTTTTTTAAAGACAAACGATAGGAGTATCTACCCACGCATGAGATATGTCAGCGACAGTAAACGCGAAAGGCGAAATAAAAGGCGACGACAACCACCGGTGCGCAAACCTTCTCCCGGACGCGCCATCCATCCGAGCGATCCCTCACAAAGTGTCGACAAGCCGACGATAATCGAGTGTGACGGTGTCAAGGTCAACATTTCGGCGGCCGTGAAAAAGGCAGGGCGCACCCAAAAACCACCAAAAAAACCGATTGACACCGAAAAAGTCAACGGTATAATTATAAAGGTGCTTATCGGTTTTGGTATTTTGGTTGCGGTCGTGTTTATTATGGTTGTCGTCTATTATTTTGCGACGAGCAGCACCGATACCCCCGAGATAGTGGAGGAGGTGGAGGGTTATCCTGCACTGGTGGGAGGGTTGAATATTGAGTCACCGCCCGAGAGTGTCGCCTCGCTCTCGCCGTTGTTGACCGATATGGTCACCACCTTGCCGCTCGGCGACCCTCTTATCGCCGTCAGTGAATACTGCCGAAATGATACCGGTCTGCCAAGCGTCGGCACTCCGCTTTTGCCGGATATAGACGGCATTATTGAGCAGAGTCCGGACTATCTAATAACGCTTACACCACTCACAAGACAACAAAAAATCAGTCTGGAGCAGGTCGGGACAAAGGTTTTAGAGTTCGCCACACCGACTACGGTGGGCGGCTTTGCCGACCTTGCGAGTGAAATTGCGACGCTTTTTCTCGGCAAAGAGCGTGGCGCAGCGGTTGCGAGTGGAATTTACGGCAGATTTTCCGACACGCTCGCGCAGTATTCCACCACAATAAACCTGCCGGTTGAAGAGCGCCCGACCTATTCGCTGTTGTTCGATTTGAGCGGTTTTTCCGCCACACCGGACACGCTCGAGGCGCAAATTTTCGGCTCGGTGCTCGGCCGCACCGCCGTCGAGGGGCAGGGTTATGCCACCACCATGGAGGACATTGTCGCCGCCGACCCCGAGATACTGATACTGCCGGACACGCTCACCATGCAAGATTTAAGCGGCACCGGTCTTGAAAACGGCACCGCGGCGCAAAATGCAAAGATATTTTTCATAGACATGAGTTATGTCGAGACCTACAACCCAAAACTATTATTTGATCTCGCTATGATTGCAAAGAGCGTGTATGGGTGAATGGGCAAGGATGTCTTTAGCAGGGGGAATATAATAATCGGAGGAAAACAAAATGAGTGGGTATAGTATTTACACTTTTAAATTTAATGAGATGTAAAAATTATATACTGCAAAAATAGAGCGAAAAGGAAGAAATTCTGAAGAATTAGTCGAAGTTATTTGTTGGCTTACCGGTTATTCGCTCGATGAACTTCGCATAATAGATGATAGTGTTGATATGACAAATTTTTTTGCAAACGCACCAAACTTAAATCCAAATAGAAGTTTAATCACAGGTTCTATCTGTGGAGTTAAACTTGCAGAGATAAAAGAACCAATTATGAAAGAAATTCGATATTTAGATAAACTTGTTGATGAATTGGCTAAAGGAAAGATAATGGATAAAATATTGAGGAAGTAGCATTATAAATAGGCTAATTTGAGCATTCGACGAGGTGTTGATGTGGCATTGCCGACGCGGAAAAATATACGGCTAAAAGATTATGATTATTCGCAAAATGGTGCGTATTTCGTGACGATATGCACGCATAATAAGCTGTGTTTATTGGGTGAGGTTGTAGGGGACGTCGAGGACGCCGCCCCCCTACATATGTGGTTATCCGATGTTAAAAAATTCAATAAAACCATCACCGAAAATAAATCGATTGACCTAAAACTCCAGTAGTGCCTCGGCGAACCTTTGAAATGCAAGCTCAAACGTTATCTCTTCATAGTCCCCACTCGCCACGACATCATAGCTCGAAACCTCGCTCTCGCCGGAATAAAGCGTTATACTGCCGACGACATCACCTTTTTTGACCGGTGCCACTACATTTTCCGGCAACTCCACCTTGGCGCTCAGCTCCGGTTGTTGATTTTTTTGTAGCAGTAATTTTTCCGGCATCAGATAATCGAGGGTTATCGACTGCTCTAAACCGCTTTTTAAAGGTAGCTGTGCCGCAAATTCCTCCTCATTCGGGATTATCGCCGCCTGAAAGTTGGCAAAACCAAAGTCCAAAAGTGTGCGCGCTGCATCAAAACGATCACTGCTTGAAGCCGCACCCAATACCACCGCTATCATGGACATGTTGTCTCGTTCGGCGGTCGCACTGATACAGATTCCTGCACCGCTTGTCGTGCCGGTTTTTAACCCGGTTATGCCGGAATAGCTGTTGAGCAGTTTGTTGGTGTTGACCAGCATGGTTTGACCGTCACGCAAAGAATCTGTCCAGACGGTGGTGTATTTGACCAACTCGTCATGCTCCATTATCTTTCGGGACAAAATCGCCACGTCGTAGGCGGTGGAATACAGCCCCTCTTGATCAAGACCACAGGCGTTTGCATAGCTGGTGTTGACCATGCCGAGCTCGGCGGCGCGACGGTTCATCATCTCGACAAAAACCTGCTCACTGCCTGCCACATGTTCTGCAAGCGCTACGGCGGCATCGTTTGCGCTCGCGACACAGACTGCACGCAGCATTTCGTCCACCGTAAAACTTTCGGACGGGTCCAACCACACCTGAGAACCACCCATACTCGCGGCGTGCTCCGACACCTTGACCAGGTCGGTTAACGCAATGTTCCCTTTATCGACCTCTTCGAATACCAATAGCATTGTCATTATCTTGGTGATGGAGGCCATCGGCATAGGGACGTCCATGTTTTGCTTATACAACACCTCGCCGGTATCCTCCGACATCAACACCGCCGCCTTTACCGGCAACCCGAGATCGGCGGTGGCATCCAATGAAACGGCGGCCGGTACAGCAGTCTCATCCTTGGGAGCGTTTTCAAATGCAAGTGGATTTTCGGCGTAGGTTGTGGTATCGGGATTTGCGTTGTACAGGTCAATTAATGACGTGTTATCGGTCTCGCTTGAGTTTGTCGGCGAGTTAGTGGGGGTGGTTGAGACCGGACTCACCACCTCGGTCGACCCCATCGAGGCAAAGACGGTGTTAAACCCAAATGCAGTTATAAAAACCGTCCCCACCACGATTTTTTTTATAGATTTAACTTTTATATCCCGATGTCTGCGGCTTTTTATACAATCCGAAATCATAATAACCCCCCTCGGTACTTTTCATAATGGTAAAATATATGTCAGACAGAAAAAAAATATACTTTATTACCCTCGGTTGCAAGGTAAATAGTCGTGAATCGGATGGTTTGCGGCGGCTTTTTTTGCACCGTGGCTTTGTTGAGGCGCTATGTGCCGATGAAAGTGACGTTATCTATATCAACTCCTGCACCGTCACCGCCGAGGGGGCGTCAAAGAGTAGAGCGGCACTTCGCAGGGCACGCCGCACCGCGCCAAACGCAGTTATTGTGTTCGCCGGTTGTCTGCCACAGGTGGAGGAAAATTTGTTTGCACCTGATTATAAAGACGCCGATATCATTGTCGGGAATACCGAGCGCGCCGGAGCAATCGAGTTGGTAGAAAATGCCCTGACCACGCGTTCGGCGCAGATAGGTGGCGCTTTAAACGATAAATTCACCCCCGATTCGATAGTAAATATTGCCCCCCACCATGATGGGGAGCGCTTTGAACCGTTGCCGTTTGAGGGGGATGGTCACACCAGAGCATTTTTAAAAATTCAGGATGGTTGCCCACGCAGATGTAGCTATTGCATTGTGTCGAGGGCGAGGGGTATGCCACGCTCCGCCGATAAAGACGAGATAATTAATGGCGCAAAAAAATTGGTGGAGGAGGGGCACCGTGAGATTGTATTGTGTGGTATAAATTTGTCCTATTTTGGATCGGATAAAGGCACCGACCTCGGTGAACTATGTTTTGAAATGGGCAAAATAGACGGGCTTTTAAGAATTCGCCTCGGCTCGCTGGAGCCGGATATGTTAAGTGAGGAGCTGTGTGAGAATTTGTCAAGGTGTGATAAACTTGCGCCGCACTTTCACCTCTCGCTACAAAGTGGCAGTGATAAGGTTTTGCGCGATATGAACAGGGTCTATGACCGCTTTGAATTTCTCTCGATAATAAAGAGGATTGAAAATCGTTTTGACCGCCCCACCTTTACCACCGACATCATGGTCGGATTTCCCGGTGAGAGCGAGCAGGATTTTGACGACACACTCAACATGGTTGAGACGGTCGGATTTTTAAAGGTACACGCCTTTCGGTACTCTCGACGTCCGGGGACACTCGCCGCCGACCTGCCGGAACAGTTAAGCAAAACGCTCAAAAAGGAGCGAGCCTCAAGGCTGGCGGAGGTTGCAGAGATTGTCCGCAATAAAAAAATAGAGCAGATATCAGACATTCCCGACAGTTTTATAGCAGAAAAAATCCTCCCAAACGGGAGGGCACAGGGTGTGACGGGCAGATATTTACGCTGTAGTATTAATGCTGATGGGGTAAGACAGGGGGATATCCTCACCATAGTGCCGAGGGAAGAGTTGGTAGAAAACAATGAGGGTGAGGAGTGAAAACTTTTATAAAAGCCTACTGAACAACTTGTTATTCAGTACGCTTCAGGCTGTCGAAAAAGTTCGACAGCCCCGAGAGGGGATGCATCCCCTCCCGG
>CAYJGF010000013.1:0-73722 GCA_964369965.1 uncultured Oscillospiraceae bacterium | reverse complement strand
TGCCACCTATGCAAAAGGAACTGCTGGATAAGCATTATTTGCGAAAGCACGGCGATGGGGCGTATTATGGGCAGTGACAGGGGTTAGTACCCCTGTTTCTCCCAACGTCCTTCCTTATATGCTTTCCAGGAGTGAAGTCCACTCTTTCCATCTGAGATTGCAAGGTGCATTTTATCAAAATATAGGGGATCTTCTTCGGCGGGGTCATCGGTTTTTTGGAGAAATTCGGTGAGCTCCTTTTTCATACTTTCAAGAAGATTGCAAAATTCCTCTTTGTCCGCGAGATTGTTCATACACTCCGGATCGGCAATTATATCGTACAGCTCATACTCGGGGCGCAGACCGAACGACAGGTTAAAGTAATAATCATCACCCTGTTTATGCTGCCGGAGTATCTCCTCCTTGACAAGACTGGAGTCGGCGTTGGTATAGCCGGTCTCCTCCACACCGGCAGGACCTCTTTCGGGGAATTTGTTGTGTGCTAACAGATATTGGTCATTTCGCAAACAACGAACCGGATAACCCACATCGTCGTATCGACCGAGATCCTGTTGCTCTCTGCCGAGAAATGCTTTTGTTCGCTCTTTATCTATAAAACCATCCTGTGTAGCGTCAAAAGCATACAAAAAGCTGTTGCCGGTGACTTCACTCGGTTTTTCAACCCCTGCCGCCTCTAAGAGAGTCGGGGCTATATCGTTAAACATAATAAAATCATCCACAACGACCCTTTTGCCTAACCTATTGCCCCACATACCGACCATCGGCAGGTGAAAATCCTGTTCATACATCTGCCCTTTGACCCTCGGGAAAGGGCAACCGTTGTCGGTGGTGACTATAATAAGCGTGTTGTCCAGCTCCCCTCGTCTTTCCAGCTCGGTGAGCATTCGTCCGAGATGAGCATCAAACCACTCTATCTCAAAAGCGTAATCCAACATGTCTATTTTTGTCATCTCACTGTCCGGCCAGTAGGAGGGGATATAGTCGATATCATCAAACTTTTTACCGTTGCGGAGTCCCTCACACGGGCTATAGGGGCGATGCGGTTCATAACAACCGTACCAAAAATAAAACGGGCTGTCGTCGGGGCGTTCGTCGAGAAAACTTTTGAAGTTCTCGGCATAGTCGCAACTTCTTATCAAGGAATTTTCCGGCGGTGTCAGCGTGTGCTCCATATAGTGATTGCCGGCAGGGTTTCTTTTATAACCTGCGCGTTCCCAATCACCCGGCTCCCACCCTTTGCCGGTATAGCCGGTGAAATAGCCTGCCTCGTCCAGATAGTCCGGGATGAATTTATAACCCGGTGGGAAATAACACCAGTGATTAAACGCGTCCTCAAGTTGCCACGGATACCGACCGGTTAAAAGCGCGGCGCGAGAGGGAGCACATTTAGGGCTTGGGGTAAAGGTGTTCTTAAACTCAAAACCCCGATCACATATGCTTTTAATATTGGGTGTCCTCACAAAACTACTGTCACCGAGACCAAAATGTCCGGCATCGTCCGCTATTGCAAAAAGTATATTCGGTCTTTTGTTCATGATTATCTCCTATTGTAATCGTAACATGCTTTTGTATATGCCACAATATTTTCCCACGGCACCTCCGGCTGTAGCATGTGGGTCGGGGCGATTAGCAGACCGCCGTTTTTGCCGGCAATATCAAGATTTTCGATCACCTTGTCGTACACCTCCTTTGCACTGCCAAAGGGAAATGTCGTCTGTGTGCCGATAGAGCCGTGAAAAGCTACACTACCTTTATAGGTGGAATAAATTTTTTCAAAATCCATACACTCTGGCTGTATCGGGTTGAGCACATCGATGCCAGCCTCGATAAGATGCGGTATGAACGGCTCCACATAACCGCAGGAATGATAGAAAACCTTTATATTGGGGTTGATGCCCTTTATAGTGTTGATGACCGCTTTGAGCCGTGGCTTTATCCACTCGGTGTACATCTGCTCGCTCATAAGTGTGCTGTGTTGTGTCCCTATATCATCCCCGAGCCAAATTACATCACAACCTGCCTTTGCAAAGTCGGCGGCGCGCTGCAGTGACAACTCGGTGACCTTGTCAAATATTTCAAGCGCGATATTCTCGTTGCACAGCATGTCCACCATCAATTCCTCCATGCCACGCAGACCCCACGCCGTCTCCCATATGGTAGCGCCCATGTGCCCTCTCGCGACATGACCCTTGCTATGTAAATTATCTACATTTTCACGCAGGAAGTCAAGCCTGTTTTTTTGGAGGGTAATTATCTCAAATTCCTTGATCTCGTCAAGCTCTTCACAGGCGGCAAGCATATATCGTTGATGATTGTAATGGGTGTTGTCTTTTGACGGCTCGAACATCAGTGCGAGACCGTTTATATAGGTGTCCTCGGGGTAGTCCTCTTTTTTCACATATCGTGAAAATTCGTCAAAACTGCGCACCTTTGGGATATCATCTTCCGCAACGTTTCGCACCGGTATGTCGAAATAGTCGAGGTAGTGCATATCACCGCCGACATTGTCGCGGTACTTTTGTTCGATAAGGGGGCAAAAGTTCAGCTCGGTCGGCATATAGTCGTAGCCGCCGTAGTTTATGATGGACAGATAGTTTTCTAATGTAGTCATTTTTTATCCTTTTACCGCGCCGCTCGTCATGCCGGAGATAATCTTTTTCTGCATTATCAGATAGAGTATGACCACCGGGACGATGGATATCATGAGGTTGGTGAAGATGAGATTCCACTCCGTCACGCTGTCGATAGACCCACGGAACATATAGGTAGCGATGGTGAGGGTGCGAATTTCCGTCTTGGATAAAAAGAAGATAGCGATGCCGAAGTCGTTCCAAATGTTAACGGTCTGTATTATGGCAACTGTCGCGATAATGGGTTGCAGTAGCGGAAAGATGATCTTAAAAAACAGTTGCACCGGGTTGCACCCGTCCACAATAGCCGCCTCGTCCAGCTCTTTGGGGACGCTTTTGAGATAACCGGTGATAAGGAACACCGACATGGAAAAACCGGTCGCGGCATAGATAGGCACAACGGAAAAAAGACTGCCGGTCAGATTCAGATCGCTGATCAGACCAAAGGTTGGTGCGGCAAAAAACGGAAAGATGAGCGCCGTCAGACAGAAGTTAAAAAAGATGTTGGTGAATTTATTCTTGCGACGTTGCAATATATACGCTGTCGAGGTGGCGATGATGAGTATCAGCGTCACTGCAAGGACGGTGACGATAACGGTGTTGAAGAACACCTGAAAAACATCCACCCTGTCCATGAGTTCCACCATATTTTCAAAAAGGGCGAACTCGGTTGGGAAATTGAAGTTACCCTCTGATGCCTCCGCTAAATTTTTTGTGGAGTTGATGACGATAAAATAGAGCGGCAGGAGAATGATAAGCGAGCATATCGCGACCACTATCTCCAGTATTAAACCGGTTCTTTTTTTAGCTTTCATTATAGTTCAACCTCCCTTTTTCTCAAAAAGTTAGCAAGTCCTATACCAACTACACCGCAGAGTATCGCGAGTAAAACCATGGCGGCACTACTCTCCCCTGCGCGACCGCTGGCGAGTGCATCATATGCGTATTGGCTGAGGGAGGAGGTCTGGTTACCCGGACCGCCGCCGGTGGTTGCCATGACGATGTCAAAGACTTTAAAACCGCGCACCAGCAACAGCACGGTGACGTTGTTGATCTGTGGCAGTAACAGCGGCATGGTAATACGGGAAAACTTTTGGAAGGAGTTCGCACCGTCGATGGTTGCCGCCTCATAATAACTGATATCGATGGCGGACAGCCCTGCGAGGAATATCAGCATGAAAAAACCGGCGTTTTTCCAGGTTTGAATCAACGCCATGGTCAATAGGGAAAAGCGGGTGTCGAAAAACCAATCAAAGGCGAACTGCTCCAGTCCAATGGACACCAAAATCTGATTGACGATACCGTCCGAAGGGTGGAGTAACGCCGTAAAGGTGATGCCGACCGCAATGAAATTGATGATAACCGGCAGGTAGGACACCGTCTTAAAGTAGGAGCCTAAATGCAACTTTTTCATCAAAAACAGAGCGAGCGCAAGCGCGACAATAAAGCCGAACACGGTGCTCAAAACGGTGAAAACAATGGTGTTGGAAAAGGCTATTCTGTAGTAGTCATGCCCCAAAATATACTCATAGTTTGCAAGTCCGGCAAACCGAAATGTCCTGAAATCCCAGTAGGTAAAGGAGTAAAATATGCCAGAAAATACAGGGTAGATATAAAACACCCCGAAAATTAATATCCCCGGTATCAAAAACCAATATGGATATTTTTTGTCGGAGTTAATGACGTTTTTTGTCTTTTTCATCGGATAAAATCACCTCATCTGTTAAATAAAGGGGAAATCATGTTTCCCCTTTAGAGTGTCAAAAAACCTGTAAATCCCTTAAAATGTCAAATTCGGTGACGATGCGCTTTATGAACTATGTTCAAAATTGAATTTGACCTTCGACAAATGGCTTCGCAAAGCCATTTGTGGGGGAGGGTACCGGGAGGGGATGCATCCCCTCTCGGGGCTGTCGAACTTTTTCGACAGCCAGAAGGGGAAATCATGTTTCCCCTTTATCGCATTAAATCTACAAATACTAAATTATATTAGCTCCAGTTCTCATCACCTGCTGCGAGTGCCTGTTGGGTGGTGTCCTCATCAAAGTAGGTAGAGACCTCCTGACCGGTCTTGTTGCCAACCAGAACTTCTTGAAGCTGTTCCCACGGGTTAATGGTGTATGTTTGCAGCTGATTTATCCAAAGTTTTGCATCGGTGTCGGCATAAAAATCCGCTTGATCCTTGCGCATCTCGGCATCAACGCCCTGTACCATCGGTGCGCCCGGCTCTGCCGAGAAGTATACCTGTTGTACCTCTGCACTCATAAATTTCTCAATGAACGCCTTGCCGAGAGCCTCATCCTGAATGGAGTCCAACATAAATATACCATACGGTGCACTGTAGAAAGAGCAGGACTCCGCCGCTGTCTCGCCGATAGGTGCTTTTGCGCCGCGCAGTTTATCCGCCGCCTCGGGGTAAAGTTTAACAATGTTCGCCGCCATGTTGCTCTGGCCGAAGAAGATGGCGAACTCGTCGTTTGCAAACGCCGCATTCATACTCTCGACATTGTCGGACAGGAAGTCAGGGTTGGTGTAACCGAGCTCGACTAACTCACGGGATTGGTCCATGCCCAGACCAAAGTCAGTGTCCGCCCATTTTGTAACATTGGTGTTCATATCCTCGGCGAGTGCCGCGATGTCGTCATAGGGGGAAAGCATGGTGAATTTGGGCATAAACTGGGTTGTCCAAACGTCGTTTGCAGGCATATAGACAGGGGTTATGCCCGCCGCCGCTATCTCCTCACAGACATCGAGTAGTTCCTGCCAAGTGGTCGGGACGCTGAGTCCGAGGTCGTTAAAAATTTCCTCGTTGTAGTACATGCCAAACTGCAACACAGAACCGTAAGGTGCACCGCTGAGCTTGCCGTCTACGGTGAAAAAGTAGTCGAGGGTCTGTTGGTCGAGTGATTTATTCCACTCGCCGGATATGTCCATAAAATAGTCAGGGCTACCGGCAAGACCTACAGCAAATACCGAGCTGTTAATAAACCAAAAATCACCGTAATCATCGTTTGCAAAACGGAGTTTGTAGGTAGTCTCGCTCTCCTCTGCTGAAACCTTGTCCAGCTCGAGGGTATAGCCGGTCTCTGCCGACATGCCGTTGAGATAGTCAAAGGTTGCCTGAATACCGGGGGTGACATCGGTCAACATAAAGGAAAATGTAATCGGATCCGCGCCTTCTTCGGACGGCGCTTCTGCCGGAGTTTCGCTTGCGGGGGTGTCGGTGCCGTCGGTGCTCTCGGGGGTTGAACAGCCGACCACGGTGGTGATAAATGCCGCGCATAACAATAGTGCTAATAATTTTTTAACTCTCATATTATCCTCCGTTATAATTTCTTAAAATTCATATAATTGTATGAATTTTCTATATAATAACATTAAAAAGACAAAAATAATTTAACTATTTTACGATTTTTGTTAAATATTTTATTATTCTGGAAAGTTTACAGCAAATAAATTCTATGTTATACTTTAAATATTAAGAAAAGAGGTGGTAACTTTGCGACTTAAACTTCGTGATAAACTGTTGTTGACCATTGTGCCGACCATGGTTGCGGTCAGTACTTTGCTCAGCCTTTTGTGGTATTTTGACAGTGTTGATCGGATTATAGACAACGGCACGAGAGAGGCAAATTTCCAACTCACAAACTACACCGACAAGCTGGAACAGAATTTATCTCCAATTGTCGGGTATCTTCAGCTCATAGGTCTTGACGTTAACAACGGTCTTGAAAATCTCACCGAGATAAGCCCCAAAGCGTCGATGGAGTACATATACCTTGACCGTGCCTATAACGACTTCACTGCACTTGCGTCCTACGCCTATGTCTATGACACTACCATCTGGGATTTGGAGAAAAAAGTCTATGTCGGCGCCGACAACAAGGAATTAATATATGCCGACGCCATCGGTTGGGAGCCTTCATTGGGAGCGGATATGGTTCTGATCGCCCCTCATTCCAACCTTACCACTCCTTCCACAGCGCTGACCGCAGAGTTTGTCACTGCAACCCCCGAGAATTCGAAGGCAAATGTCTTTTCACTCATGCAACCCATCGTTTCAAAAGGCGCACTGCTCGGGACTGTCAACATCAGTGTTATCTGCACCATTTTCTCCGATTTTGACTACCAACTATTGCAGTTTGAAAACTCGAAATTTTTTATAAGATCGGGCGACACGGTAATCTACTCCGGCGACCGCGATTTAAGTTATGTGGACGATACAGCATTTTTAAACAGCTTAGATGATTATGAGAACAACGATATCATTACCTACGACGAGGAACGATATATTTTATGTAGTGAGTATCTCGATGATTTTAATTGGCAGGTGGTAAGTCTTGTGCCGTATGACCAGCTCGTTAATCAAGCCAACACCCACTTTTTTAACCTTATCATCACCTCACTGATACTGGTCGCGTTGGTCGCGCTGTTTATTGTCGTTATGACCAACCACTACACCAAGAGCCTGCAACATGTGGTGCGCGACATGCAAAATCTCTCCACCAAGCACCGTGAACACTATAAGACCAACGACGAAATATCCATGCTGTATAACAGCTATGTTGACTCGCTCGACAGGATTGACACCCTTTTGGAGGAGACCATCAACATTGAGCGGGAGAAAAGAGAGGTAGAACTCAATGTTTTAAACAACCAGATAACCCCCCACTTTTTACACAACACCATCTACACTATCCAATGCCTTGCAGAAAATCAAAAGGCGACCAACATCGTCAAGATGACCGCTGCGCTGAGCAACATTCTATATATATACATGAAAAAAGAGGTGGTGTTCATATCGCTGGAACAAGAGCTTTCACTTGTTCAAAATTTTTATGAGCTCCATGCCTTTCGGTACAACTATAAGATTGATTACAATCTCATGATGGACGATAATCTAAAGGATTTGCTTATACCAAAGTTGACAATACAGCCGTTTGTGGAGAACGCCATAAAGCACGGCTGTGCACCGCTCGACCGATTTACTAACATTATAGTGCAGATTAGCACGCAGGGCGAGCAGTTACAGATAGTCATACGGGACGACGGCGTGGGCATGTGCGAGGAGCTAATTCAAAAGCTCGACAGCATAAACGCCAGCTCCGGAATAGGCATAAAAAATACAATAGAGAGGATTTCGGCGTATTTTGGAGACAAAGCCTCGGTCATGGTGGATAGTGTAAAAAACTCCTTTACACGAGTTGAGATAAAACTGCCGCTCATAACCGAAGAAAATGTCGATAACTATAGATAGGGGAGCGGTGGAATGTCACTAAAAATAATGTTTGCCGACAACGACTTTTTAATGCGACAAAAGTTAAAAAACCTACTGGGTGAAACAGGACTCCACCACGATATAATCGGGGAGTATTCCGACGGTGAGGGGCTGATCACCGACCTCAAAATCATGACACCGGACCTCATATTTTTAGATGTCGAGATGGACAGGCTGGGCGGCATAGCCACCACAAAACAGATAAAATCAAAGCACCCTGAAATCCCGATAATAATTATCAGCAACTTTGACAATTTTGACTATGTCAAGGCGTGTTATGAGACCGGGGCGGTGTGTTATCTTTTGAAATATTCGCTGAGCGCAAAAGAGCTGAAAAACACCATAGAAAAATATAACACCTGCGTCAAAAATGACGGGAAAGAGGACACCGAAAAACCTCAAGCCGAGCCGGGAATGTTTGAAAAGATAATGACGTGTGAGAGCTGTGATGAGGTGTCGCGACTGATGCCGATAGTTCCCGGGATTTTAACCTATCACCGACAAGATGGTGACAATCTCTCGCTGTCACAGATATATTCCACTGTCGACTTTATACTACAGGAAAACCTTGTCAAAACGGGCCTCGGGCTGTACAAAAATATGTATGGCTCAAGATACTATATCTTGCTGCACTGCAAGGACACCCTTTCGGAGGCACGCTTTTTAGAGATTGAAAACCGGTGCAAACTCAGTATTGTCAAGCAGATAGAAACTCTTTTAAATATAAAAGCTACCCTTTTATATTTGCCAAAATGTGGTAGCGCAAACGAGACGGTAAACGCATTTACAAAGGGGGAGCAAAAACTTGCAAAAAATCGCCATTTGGAACGACAAGCGGAAAAGGAGGAAGAGGACAGCCGAGTACAAAACAATGTGTTTTTTTCATTAAGTGAGCAGATCACTACCGATATAGACACTGCGATAAAAAAACATGACGAACAGCTTTGTTACAAACTGGTGGATAAGTTTTTCGATAGAATGCACCTGTCTAAGTTGAATTATTCCTACTGTCAAATGTTGCTTAGCGACCTGGTGCTGTTAATCCACCGATACGATGATGGCAATGATTATTCTGCCATATTACAGGACATACAAAATATGAAGCGTCTTGATGATATTAAGGTGCAACTTCCAAAGATGTTAAAACAGATGTTCACTTGTGAGAGCTTTCTCTTTTCATCTTCCAATCGATACGACCTCGCGCTAAGCTATATAAAGGAGCATTTCAGTGAAAACATCTCACTTGCCGACGTGGCGCAGAGCATCGCGCTCAGCCCCACATACCTCAGTGCAAGCATTAAAAAACACACCGGCAAAAGTTTTTCGGAATGGCTGGGCGAGACGCGCCTTGAAAATGCGCAACGGCTATTGCGAGAGACTACGCTGCCGATAACAGAGATAGCCTTTCGATGTGGCTATCAAAGCTACAGCTATTTTATATCACAGTTCACAAAACACGCGGGCATATCCCCGAGGAAATATCGATTAAATTGTATGTAACAAATAAATTTTAAGCCTACTGATTATTCGCTTATTCAGTAGGCTTAAATTAATAACGCCCTCTGTTCATATTCTCGCAATCTAAATAAAATTAATTGTTGTCTATATATTTTCTAAAATCAGCCGGATTTTTCCCAACTATGCTCTTGAAATTTCTATTTAAACTCGCGAGATCTGAAAAACCAACCTCTTTTGCAATTGTTGTTAAATTTTTTGTTGTGTCAGTCAATAGTTTCTCCGCTTTTTCGATTCGAAGGCTGGTTATATATCTACCAGGTGAAGTGCCGAGTTTTCTTTTCAGTTGTTGATTTAGGTTGCTCTGTGAGAGTCCAAAAAGTTCTGCAAGCCCACCGAGATAAAGCTCGCTATCTGCAAAATTTTTGTTCAAATAGTCGACAATTTGTTCCAATGTCTGATCGGCTGTTTTGCTTGATAAAACAGGTGACTTTAAAATCAGTTCAGAAAGTTGTTGTTCAAATTGGTTAAGTGCTTGCATAACCATCTCTTTTGAATAGGACTTGTTCAGCTGATACTGATAAAACAGTATACAAGAAGAAACCTTCGGGGATAAGAGTTCACTGTTAGAAAGCAAAAATTGACCGGCAATCTCGTAAGCAACAATAGTTACGAGTGAGTATTTATATAGTTCACCGTTTAGTCTGACAATGATATTGTGTATATGTGATAACACAGCATTCTTGTCATTTTTTTCTATTGCCATCGAGAGCAGTTGTATCTCATCTTTTGGAAAAAGAATATAACCAAAAGCATCATATCGCTCCCTATAAAAATTGATGATTTGATCCTCTTTTTCCCTAAAGTTTTCACAGATAAGTGCATGTATAAAAGAACCTGTCAGCTCTGCCGGGGTACCAACAAGGTCACCGACAAACATTACATGCTGTATTCCTAAGGCAATAAACCCGTTTGATATATTATTAAGTTGCTCTGAAAGCGTTGTAATACTATCATCCTCACAACCGATAATGCAGACAATCCTCAGCTCACTTTCAAGGTAAAAATATATACTGTTGTCGTGTGCTCTAAATATATTGTTTGAAAAATCAATTTTATCAGGTAGCTCGATTACATTGATGATACAAACAGCATAAAATTGATTAATAAATTTCACATCATATTGTTCGAGAGAATTTTTTATCTGCTCAAAATTGGTGTAATGGTTTAGCACAAGCCTTGACAGCCAAAGATCACGAGTATTGTAATATTCTGTTTGCATCCTATTGCGCAAGGATCTATTTTTTTCTGAGAGCTCTATCAATGCGTGTGCAGAATTGCTAATTTCATCCTGATTATCCCCGTTGAAACCCACAAGTTTTGCCGTATTAGCGAGTAATCTTATTGGCTGATAGTTGCGATAACTGAAAAATGACAGCAACAAAAATGATACTATAAACACAATTATAACAATAACTATAAAAAGGTACAGTAGTTCATTATACTGTTCCAAAAACACTTGGTTGTCAAATGCAACTACCACTCGTGTCGAGGTAACTTGATTGTCGGTTGTAATAAAAGTATAATCGGAATTCTCTACAAATTTGGCGCTACTCTCAAAATCGGGAACATCTACCGTAGAATTCATTTGATCTATCAGAATGCTATTATTAAAATAGACAAGATACTCGTTGTGTTCAAATGGGAAAAACAAGGAAGTTTTTAATTTGAAAATTAGCTGTGCTATACGGTCGTCGTTAGCAGAGCTAATAAAAGGGAAACTTAGATAAAGGCTTTTTTGATCATCGGTAGTAAAAAAATTGGTAGTAGAAAGCACCAATTCGTCCATATGACTTAAAAAGTCAAAACCGTGCACCTTGGAATATGTATCGGTGGTGTAGGTGCTGTTGCTGGTATAAAGCAATTCATGATCCGGTATCCACAATATAATGTCCTCAATGCTTTTATCGGATAAAAGCCATATGTTAAGTTGCGCCATCAACTCCATCTGAGCTCGTGGGTTATCCGGTAGCCCGGAAAGATAAATATTGGGTGAAGCATTCAACACACTTACCAGATGTTGCAGACTCTGATAGGTGTGTTCAATATCGTCAAGCATGTTGGCTTGTTCAGAGTATTCAAGTTCCAACATATTATCCTTAAAGGTATCGATTAGTAAACTGTAGCAAAAAACTGATAATACAATTGTAGGTATGCAGAATACAACAAAATACGAAACAAAATATTTTAATAAAGTTTTAGGTGTTTTTAGCATCTTGGCTTCCTTTTTTATATCTGACTACCTGTATTTTCATTATAACGAAACGATAAAAATTTGTCAATTTATTTGATTGAAAATAAAAATATGATACTATAGTGAAAAAATACAAGGTGAAAAAGTGAATTTATATAATGTTTTTTAAATGTTTGTACTGTTCATCATGGAAAATTCGTAGTAAAATTATGTCATCAAAGAGGACGGAAAAATTTATTCGGAGGTGTTGTGTTGGGAAAAGTTTTTAAGGCTATAAAAGGATACTGGCCTTTGTATCTGATGATATTGCCGGCATTCATTTATATTTTTATCTTTAATTATATTCCTATGTATGGAGTGACTCTGGCATTTAAAGACTTTTCAGCAAGTGCCGGTATTATAGGTAGTGAATGGATTGGTTTTGATCACTTCCGTCGCGTTTTTAACTCTCCCGATTTTGTCGACATACTAATCAATACACTTACATTGAGTTTCACACAGTTACTTTTCACTTTTCCGTTACCAATTATATTGGCGCTTGCAATAAACTCCGCTAAAAACAGACGGCTTGGAAAGATTGCGCAAAACATTACATATGCACCCTACTTTGTATCAGTGGTTGTTTTGGTTGGTATGATGTTCGTTGTTTTTTCTCCCAGTGGCGTAGCTAATATAATCGCATCGGCACTATTTGGCGGTGAAGCACGTCTTTTCATGGGCGAACAACAATATTTTCGCACCATGTTTATCGGATCCAGCATATGGCAAACAACCGGCTGGAATTCCATAATTTATATAGCAGCACTCACCGCTGTCAGCCCGGAACTGCATGAAGCCGCCATTGTGGATGGTGCGAGTAAATTTCAGCGTATAATATATATAGATCTCCCATCACTTGTTCCGACAGCGGTAATAATACTTACACTTAATATGGGTGCCATAATGAGCTTAGGGTTTGAAAAAGCTTATCTCATGCAGACTGATCTAAATATTGCTGTATCAGAAATTTTGCCTACATATGTCTATAAAAAAGGTTTGTTGGATATAGATTATGGCTATGCGTCGGCGGTGGGACTGTTTAACAATGTAATAAATCTTATTCTGCTCGCCACTGTAAACAAGATTTCAAAGAAAATAACAAGTACAAGTCTGTGGTAATAAGGAGAAGCTATGAATACGTCAATAAAAGGCTCACGAGCCGACAAAATATATGATGCGATCAACTACGTTTTTTTGGGAATTATAAGTCTGTTAGTATTATATCCACTCTATTTTGTGCTCATTGCCTCATTTAGCGGTCCGGAGGCGGTAAATAGCGGTCAGGTTGTATTTCTACCACAAGATGTGACAATCGAGGGATATATAGAGCTTTTCAAGGATGAAAGGATATGGATAGGTTATCGCAACACAATTCTTTACACTTTTTTTGGGACGTTGTTTAACCTCTGCTTGACTATGTTAGCCGCCTATCCTTTGGCAAAAAGAAAATTGCCGGGCAAAAAGTTCTTCATGGCATTCTTTCTCTTTGTTATGTTCTTCAACGGTGGTCTTATTCCACTTTTTATACTGGTGCAAAACCTCAACTTATATAACACTCCGTTTGTGCTACCAATACTTGGCGGTATCAGTATATATAATCTGATAATAGCTAAATCCTTTATAGAGAATACCATACCGTCCGAAATTGAGGAGGCGGCCTCCATCGATGGTTGCGGGCAGTTCCGTTTTTTCTTCAGTGTTGTTTTACCTCTTTCAAAAGCATTGCTTGGGGTACTGGTTGTCTATTATGGTATGGTGCACTGGAATCAATATTTCAATGCATTAATATATGTGTCAAAAGATGAACTTCAACCGTTGCAGATGATTTTGCGTGAAATATTAATACAAAATTCCATGACACAGGCTGCCACAAGTGAAACCATGATGGAGGAGATGCTCCGACGTTCACGCTATGCGGAACTTATAAAATACGGCGCAATAATTGTCGCCTCTGTTCCGGCATTGTGTGTCTATCCCTTTGTGCAAAAATATTTTGAAAAAGGTGTTATGATAGGCTCAGTCAAAGGATAAATTTGCGATTGCATCGCATGTTTATAAAGTTTTTACAATTAAAAAGGAGAAGATGAAATGAAAAAAATACTGGCATTATTGCTTGCCGGCTCAATCATCGCCGGTACTATGGTCGGTTGCTCGACCGATGGCGCCGAGACGCCGACACAATCAGATGCACCCATTGAGCAGGCGGCGAGTGCGACAGAACCTGGCACATTCCCCATATCGAATGAGAAAATTTCCATAACAATTATGTCCCCGATCAGCCCGTTACACAGTGCGCCATTTGGTGAACTACAGATATTTAAAGACTATGAAGAGATGACCAACATGCATGTTGAATGGGACCTTGTCTCTTCCGAGGCGTATATTGAGCGTTATAAACTGGTGTTGGCATCCAACGAACTTCCAGATGCATTCGGTTCGATGGGTTGGGGCGGTGGAAACGGATATGAAAGTTCCGTCGTGCTTGAATATGGACAGGATGGTGCAATCATACCACTGGAAGGTCTTATCGAAGAGGTAGGTGTAAACACCAAAAATATTTTGGCTGAACGCGACGATGTGAGAAAGCTTATTACCTATCCGGACGGTCATATCTATGCTCTGCCCTATATAGATGAAAATCAGAACATTCAGGTCGGCGATATTGTTCAGGTCAATCAAACATTTTTAGATGCTCTTGGAATGGAACAGCCGAAAACTTTAGAAGAACTTTATGACTTTTTGGTTGCGGCAACAGCAGCTGATCTAAACGGTGACGGCAAAAATGAAACCGGACTGAGTTTCATCACCGTTCAGGAAGACGTAAGTAAAATTACCTACCTTTTCGGACTGTTTGGTGTATCATGGGATCTTGAAACCTATATGAATCAAACCATGGACGGACAGGGGCCGCTGGAATTTGCACCGACCATGGACGGCACACGTGAAGCACTTGAATATTTTCATGAATGGTACGCACAGGGGCTTATCGACCCGGAGGTATTTACACAAAATGCACAACAGATAAAGGCAAAAGCCGAGACAACAGGTGTTGCCGCCGCAATCGACTTTTGGGAAAACAATCTTAATAACGGCAACCGTGAGTCTAATCACTATATCAACCTCCCGATGCCACAAAACGAGGCAGGTGATGCAGTATGGAGGCAGAACGGCGCGTTGGTAGAGATGGGGCAAAATCAGTTTATGATAACCTCGCAAAATCCATATCCTGCCGAGACACTGCGCTGGGTTGACTATTGGTTGGACAACGGCACAAATGCTTTCACTGTCCGATTTGGTCAGGAAGATGTATCATGGTCTTATCTTGACACAATGGACGAGAACGGTGTGCAAAACTGGACCGAAATACCTACATTAGAAGATGGAACCATTATTACGGCGGAGATGAACTCTCTCGACTGCACCCTCGGAACAGGTGTTCCTTACTGGTGCTTTGCTGACACATGGAGTGCAAAGGTGCTCACCGCCCCACAGGCGCTTGACCGTATGGAGAGTCTATTTGCAGAAGACAGCTATATGGACAATATGACCACCGGTCTACCCAATCTTGTCTACCTTGAGGAAAACCAAGAGGCACTCGCAATTAAAACCGATCTTTTTAAATATATCAACAGTTCCATCGCAACATTTTTAATTGACGGCGTAACAGATGAAAGCTGGAACGAATATGTCGAGAGAGTTGACGCTCTACAGTCGGGAAGATGGGTCGAACTTTATAACAAATATTACGAAATTTACAATCAGTAATAAACGCTGTAGTAGATGCGGCACCACCGCATCTACTATTTTTAAATGGGAGACAAGATGAACAAACCGAATATAGTTATGATAGTCAACGACCACCAGGCATTTTATAAACACCACAATATAAAAAGACCGTATTTTGACCGTTTGGCGCGTGAGGGTGCGTTATTTGACTGTGTTTATACCGCCTGCCCATTGTGCGGTCCTGCACGAAGAACACTGTTGACCGGACTTTATCCACATAATCATGGTGAGCTTAACAACGGTGTTGATCATCCTTATGACCATGAACTGTACCTTGACACATTAAAAGAGCTCGGGTACGATAGCTATTATTACGGCAAATGGCACGCGGGCGAGGGGACAGCATTGGAGCATGGCTGTGAGGGTTTTTGCTACCCGAGCTACAATAACCCATACACAAAAAAAGAGTACAAAGATTACCTTGCTAAACACAATCTACCCACCCCGAAAATTAAAATAGAGCGAAGTTTTATCGGTAACAAATGGAGAGACATCGACGGTTTGGAAGAGGGGCAGATTATAGAACAAAACAGAGGGTGGTGCAATGAACACGCAACCGGCACATTGCTAACCCCTAAAGAGACACACGAGGCATTTTTTCTCGCCGATCTCGCATGTGAGCGACTACAGAGTATTAAAGTGTTGAATAATGGGAAACCATTTTCATTACGTGTAGATTTTTGGGGGCCACATCCACCATATTTCCCGACATGTGAGTACCTTAATATGTATAACCCGGAAGAAATTTCAATGTACCCAAGTTTTCGAAACGATCTATCCGACAAGCCGTCGGTGTATCACACCGAGGAAAATTTTGGTATATCAAAGGATGAAAAGATTATTATACCGAATCCACTGCCCTGGAGTGAATGGCAAAAAGTCCTACAAAAGTGTTATGCTCAGATAACAATGATGGACGAGGCGGCAGGGTTGATTTTAGACAAACTAAAACAACTCAAAATGAATGAAAACACCATAATAATATGGACAACCGACCATGGTGATGCAGTTGCTTGCCACGGCGGACATTTTGACAAAAGATCATACATGGCGGAGGAAGTGCTTAGAATACCGCTCGCTATGAGCTGGAAAAACGTCATAGATTCAAACATCGTTGTTAAAACGCCGGTATGCAACACGGATATTGCGCCGACTATAATTGATGCGATTGGCGCAAAACACAAAAACAAAGTAGACGGCAAAAGCCTTTTGCCGCTACTGCGTGAACACAAAATTAATGAACATCGCTACATTGTGAGTGAGGGTCATGGGCATATGGAAGATCATTTTGCACGCGCGATATCGGACGGTATGTGGAAATATGTCTATAACAAAAATCAGATAGATGAACTATATAATCTTAAGGATGATCCATACGAATTGAAAAACCTTGTGAGTGTTGACAAGCACTCAGCACAACTCGAAGTTCTTAAAAAAGCGCTGGTCGAATGGCAGAATAACACGGCAGATGAGGTGATATAATGGAACAACATAGCTGTATTATAAATTCACAATCATATACAAACCCTATAGTATATGGTGATTTTCCCGACCCATCGAT
The DNA here is from genome assembly GCA_964369965.1 of uncultured Oscillospiraceae bacterium. GTDB lineage: Bacteria > Bacillota > Clostridia > Oscillospirales > Ruminococcaceae > CAYJBH01. The sequence goes on along the minus strand of CAYJGF010000013.1, from coordinate 56,719 downwards.
TTTAAAGGACGGTGATGATTACTATCTTGTCCACTCGGTATGCGGGGAACATCTACGATTATTGCCGATGTGGCATTCAACCGATCTTGTAAATTGGAAACTATTGTACCACGTTTTTGAAGGTGCGGTACGCTCCGACAATGGCGAGACTTTGTTGACCGCATGGGCACCGGAATTGATAAAACATGGTGATAGGTACTATATTTATAACTATTCTCCCGATTATGGCGTATGGGTATCATTTTGTGAGGATATTACTGTCGGTAAGTGGAGCAATCCGCTCCTCATGGACGGTATAAAAGACATCGACCCGGGTCATGTTACAGATGAAAAAGGGAACAGATATCTTTGTATGGCAAAAAATATGCTGTATCCACTTTCAGAGGATGGTTTGTCGGTGATTGGAGCACCTCGGAAAATTTGTGAAGACTGGCAAATACCGGACGATATTGACGTAGAAGGAAGATATCCCGAATCTCCAAAATTTTACAAACGCGACGATTACTATTATCTTGTTATAGCCGATGGAGGAACTATGGGGCCACCTACAAGCCATTTTGTGATCTCGTACCGCTCTAAAAATCTTATGGGTGACTATGAACTATCACCATATAATCCAATTGTACATACAGATAACAAATCACAAAAATGGTGGAGTACAGGGCATGGCACACTTGTAGATGGACCGAATTCAAAGACATATATTATTTATCACGGTATAGAAAATGCACATCGCTATGTCGGTAGGCAGACACTTATGATGCCGGTGACCTGGACATCGGACGGGTGGTTTGTTGTAGAGGGGGTCGACAGTGAAGCCCAATCAGTTCCTGCTTTTGCCCCTCAAAATAAAAACGAGAAATTATCGGTCAACCCCTCTGACAGACAATTCCCACTACTGTATAACTTTGATGATAGCTCGGTAATGAAAAGATTGAGTTTTGTACAGGGTCATATCCGCTATAACTGCTCACCGACAGATGTTATGAATACACCTGCACTGACGTTTATGCATCAATCTAATTTCTATGAATACTGTGTAGTTATAAATCCCTGTGAAGCCGGAGCAGGATTTGCGTTGGGCTATAGATTTGACAAAAACATACATTGTTATATCAGTTTAATGGACGGCAAACTCACATTGATAAAACATTTGCAAGAAATTCATAGCGAGAAAATCAGCTCACAAGATAAAATAACATTAAAGATACGAAATAACCATGGTACTGTTAGCTTTTGGATAAAATCGGAGAGCTCTGAGCAGTTTAAAAAACTCATCCATACTGTAGACATATCGGATTGGAACCCCAACAACACTGATGGATTTTCCTATGTGAACCCTTGTCTTTGGAGTCATGGTAGGGGTGCTATATGCATTGACGAAATAATTTATAAGAATTTATAGAAATGGAAACTGAAATGAATATTTTATGGTTTTGTACCGATCAGCAAAGATTTGACACTCTTGGATGTTATGGCAACGAATTTGTCAACACCCCCAACATCGACAGATTGGCAAGTATGGGGGTGAAATTCAATCGTGCTTATTGTCAAAGTCCGGTATGTGCACCGAGTCGAGCAAGTTTTTTGACCGGCAGATATCCGCGCACATGCAGTGTGCGTCAAAACGGACAAAACATCAACAAGGATGAGCGACTTGTATCGAAAATACTAAAAGATAACGGTTATACTTGCGGACTTGCCGGCAAACTTCATCTTAGTGCATGTCATCCGAGTGTTTGCAAAACTCAGGAGCGTCGAATTGACGACGGCTATGATTGTTTTAATTGGTCGCATCACCCATGGGATATTGATAAATCCGCTAACTGGCCGATGAATGAGTACACCATGTGGCTGAACAGTAAAAACATAAAGTTTGAAACTCCTGTGTTAAACGACTGCAAATATGTAAAAAAAGGTATGCCGGAGGAATATCATCAAACAAAATGGTGTGTGGACAAAGCCATAGAATTTATTGAAAGTGCAAAAAGTTACGATTTGCCATGGATGTTTTCACTCAATACATTTGATCCACACCATGAATTTGACCCACCGGAGGAATATTTATCAAGATATTTATCACATCTTGATAGGTTGCCACTCCCCAATTATAAAGAAAGGGAGCTTGATAATAAAACCGTGTTTCAAAAAAAGGATCACGAGGGTTCATATGACACCGTTGGAAACTATCAATATGATGAGATGATCGCTTCGGATCACAGGTATATAAAGGCATCGTACTATGCCATGATCGACCTGATTGATCATCAATTTGGTCGATTGCTTGATTATCTTGAGCAAAGCGGTCAACTAAATAACACCATGATAATATTCACCTCCGACCACGGTGAAAGCCTTGGTGATCACGGCATTTATCTGAAAGGTCCTTATTTTTATGAGGGGAACACCCATGTGCCACTCATTATATCTTATCCTGATAAGATTGTTGGAGGAAAGGAGAGCAATGCTTTGGTGGAGTTGGTGGACCTAGCACCAACTATCTGCGATTTTGCCGGACTGTCGTATCAATCGCAGATGCAGGGGAGGACGCTTTTGCCACTTTTAACAGAGCAAAACAGTGAAGAATGTCATCGTGAAAGCATATATTGCGAATATTACAATGCCAATATAAACCATCGCGATCCACTTGCATTTCTAACAATGGTTTTTGATGGCAGATACAAGTTGGTCAAGACACACGGCGACGGGATAGCTTGTGAATTATATGATCTTTTAGATGACCCCACCGAGACAACAAATCGATATTATGATAGTGATTTTGATAAAATAAAAATTTCAATGCTCGAGTTGATGTGTGACAGAATGGCACAGACCGTTGACCCCATGCCACAACGGCTGGCATACTGGTAAGGAGATGTACACCATATAGTTTAGCATCTATTTCACTTTGTCTGTAATGGTTGACATGTGATGGAATAGATGTTATTCTTACCTTTAAAGAGAAAACAGCTTGATGAAAGGTGTGGCATGTTTCCGATTAAATCGTCCATAATCAAAAAATATCTTTTTTCCGCATTGATATTATTTTTTATGCCACTAATTGTCCTTTTTACATTTTATTACCTGTCCCGAAGTAATGATATTAAAGTGCGTGTCTCGGAACAACGGCTTTCAACTGTCGACCAGATCAAAACCAAGATAGATTTTTTGGAAAGTGATCTTTCTGACATAGCACTTGAAACTGCATATGTTTTTAATATGGAAGATGAAACCGACAGGGTGTCGAGTAGCGGTATAATAAAGAACTATGAAAATGCACTCGATGTTCTAGCAAAAATAATAGTTTACGACCGTCAAGAGACTGCCGTTTATACCTCCGCCGGGAAAATGTCCTACTATGAGTTTGAAACTTCTTTTGGCAATGCGTATGACCTGACCATGGTCAACCTGTATTCAAAACTTAACAGTAGCACAACCCCACAGATAATTTCGACATCTCCGTTTTCTTATGAAGATCCTTTACAAGATAATGGGCTTTGTTTTATCTATCCACTCGCACAATCAACCATCAATACCGCAGACAGTATGGCGTTTTTATATGATCACAAAACCATGGAAACACTGGTTAAATCGTTCGTAGGTGATATTGATGCCAGCCTTTTTATTTTTGATGCATATCTCAACCCATATTATGCTGTCGGGATAGGAGATATCTCCGATATTTCTGTCACTGAATCCGGCTTTAAACAGATGACACAATATTTCGGTACGGGTATAAATACGATAGAGCAGGATGGTGGTGACCTTATCTCGATACAGACTATTTCTGAAATATCCGGATTTACCTACTGCATCGTGATGACACAGGACAACTTTTATTCTGAACTGTCAAACTTTAATTTCGAGTTTGTGCTTTCAGTGGTGTTTGTTATCGTCTGTTTTGTGTTGCTTTCGACCATTTTTGCTTATTATAATTACAACCCTTTTAGAAAGCTGTTTAAAAATATAGACGATGAGAAGCTCAATGGGGATGAGATTGATATCCTCAACAACATCGTTTACAACAACGGAAGATTGGAAAAAAAGTTGAAACAAGTGGCGCCGATGGTTTACAACAGGTGTATTGAACATATCTTATTTTCCAACAAATCGGAGGATCAGTTACACTACTATGCCAACTGTGCCGGTGTTCAATTTACACGAGATAGCTTTGTTTCAATATATATGCAATTTGTTTGCAAGGACACCAAAAACATGGGCGTTGATATAGACGAATGTATTTTGTTAATCGACGACAGCAGATTTTCCGACGCCGATTTTCACGCACTTGAAATATCCTCAAAACCTGACAGCATTGCATTACTGTGTAATTTTAGTAAAGAAAAATGCGATTTAATAAGAATTGTAAGCGAACTAAAAACAAGATTGGAAAACCACTGGAGAAAAGCAACTTTTTATATCGGGATAGGTTCTGTCTGTACTATGTTAAATGATTGCAGTCTATCGTTTGTAAAAGCACAGACCGCTTTAAATATGCGAGATGCCGATGAGGAGATAGTAGTTTTTACGGTGAAGAATAATGACGAGGACAGCTATCCGAGCGTTAATATGTCGCTTTTGCTACAGAGTATACAGTCGGGTAATATTAATGACTCCCGCCTGATTTTCGCAAATATGTATAATGAGATGAAATCAAATTGCGATTCAATGCTTATTTTTCGTTATGTTTCCGCGGAGGTACTCAACAATCTTATACGTTTTGCAAAATCACATAATCTTGATACCGATGCAAGGATGGTATTGTCCTCTATATCGGAACAGGACTATATGGAAGATTTTAAAAGACAAGCCGGCAATCTTGTGGAACAACTGACGAAAAATGTTAAGGATAATAACGACGAGCGTGACAGTGAGATTAAAAAACAAATTGTTAACGATGTGCTTGAAAACTATCGTGAATATGATATCTGTGCCGAGAGTGTTGCGCACTCACTCAACCTCTCACCACGATATGTAAGCAAAGTTATATCGGAAGAAACCGGCTATAAATTCAGCGGATATGTGACATATCTTAGGATCGAACATGCAAAAAAGATGTTGGCAGAGACCGATTGCAGAATTAAAGACATTGTCACGGAGATAGGATATGTGGACGACTCCAGCTTTATAAGAAAATTCAAACTACATGAAAACATGACTCCGAACGAATACCGCAAACTTGTTCGGGTGAGCAAAGATTAATATGCGAAAATAAACGGAATATGCAAAAACCGTAACACACCGACCACATATTGTCAACAACCCCATGATACATTAGAATGATATCATAGCAAACAGATAGCTGGGGGGTGTATGACAAAAACTATAAAGTTTACAAAAAACAATAACTCCTTTTCCGAGAGATGGAAGAGGAACTTTAGGGCGCATAAATATATTTATTTAATGCTTTTCCCTATTTTTTTGTACTATTTTATCTTTCACTATATACCGATGCTCGGTGCTGTTATAGCATTTCAAGATTATAAACCGGCGCTTGGCTTTTTTGGAAGCGAGTGGATAGGTCTTGAAAACTTTATAGACTTTTTTCAAGGGCCGTATGCCTGGCGAGTTATCCGAAATACACTTCAGATAAATATCGGCCAGATACTGTTCGGCTTTCCTGCGCCTATTATCTTAGCCTTGATGATAAACGAAGTGCGTTTCAAACCCTATAAAATCGCTGTTCAGACCGTGAGCTATATGCCCTATTTTATATCCATGGTGGTGGTGTGCGGTCTGCTTGTTGAGTTTTGTGCCAGCACCGGACTTTTCGGAGATATAATCGCATTCTTTGGATTTGAGAGAACGAATTTGCTTTCGGATGAAGCATATTTTCAGCCAATCTACATTATAAGCGGTATATGGCAAAATATCGGTTGGGGCAGTATCATCTATCTTGCAACCCTATCAAATGTAGACCCAGCACTTCACGAGGCGGCGGCAATAGATGGTTCCGGACGATTTGGCAGAATAATCCATGTGTCGCTCCCTGCCCTTGTGCCGGTTATAATAATACAGTTTATTATGAGAATGGGCAATATTCTAACCCAAGGTTTTGAAAAGGTTATCCTGTTATACACTCCGCTCACATATGAAACGGCGGATATTATTTCATCCTACCTATACCGCGAGGGGTTGCTCCGTGCCGATTACGGTTACGGCGCGGCTATCGGGATTTTCAACTCGGTTGTCAACATCGCAATTTTAGTTACCGTCAATAGAGTGTTCAGAAAAACATCCGGCGAAAGCCTCTGGTAGAAAGGAAAATACAATGATTGAAAGAGTAAACTTTAAAGAGCGAATTGGCAGTGGAGTCAACTACATTTTTCTTTTTGGGCTTTTTTTGCTCTGTTTTTATCCAATGTGGCATGTTATAGTCGGCTCTATCAGTGATCCTTTGAGCATCATGCAACACACCGGCATACTGCTGTGGCCGCTTGGAGATATTTCCTTCGAGGGTTATGAGCAGGTGTTCAGCAACCCAAATATTGTTGTAGGTTATGGGAACACCATTTTTTATACCTTTTTCGGTACATTAATCAGCATGTTCTTGACAACACTCGGCGCATATGCATTGTCGAGAACCGGATATATGTTCAAGAAATCTATTACATTTTTTGTGGTGTTTACCATGTACTTTTCCGGCGGTATTATTCCAAGTTTTTTGCTGGTGGACGGTCTTTATCTCACCGACACAAGATGGGCGGTTTTGCTCCCGACCGCAATAGCCACATGGAATCTTATTGTGATGAAAACAGCCTTTCAATCTGTCCCCAAAAGCCTTGAAGAGGCAGCGAAAATTGATGGTGCCAACGATATATATATCCTTTACAGAATATTTATTCCGGTATCTATCCCCACCATGTCGGTCATCACGCTTTTCTATGTGGTGGCGCAGTGGAACTCCTGGTTTAATGCCTCGATATACATCGACGACCGTGCTCTTTTGCCACTCCAGGTATTTTTACGTGAGACGCTGATAGCAAGCTCGTTAAACAGCACCTCCGGTCAGGATACCGATGTGTTCTTTTTAGAAAAGGTGATTAGGTACGCAACCATTGTCGTTTCTACCGTGCCTATCCTATGCGCGTATCCTTTTGCACAGCGATATTTTATGTCGGGTTTAATGCTCGGCTCGGTTAAAGAATAGGAGTAGTTAAATGAAAAAGAATATATTGTTTATCACCACCGACGAACAACACATTGAAACTATTTCGGCATACGGTGCGACGACACACAAAACGCCCAATATGGACAGGCTGATAGAGGGCGGTACCGACTACACAAACGCCATCTCGGCGAGCCCGGTATGTCTGCCGGCGCGGTGTTGTTGGATGACCGGTATGTTGCCACATCAAAGCGGCTCCATCAGTAATATTTTTGGTGCAACCCTCTCAAAAGAGTTCCCCAACCTATTTACCGAACTTAAAAAACAAGGATATCGCACCTCGCTACACGGCAAATGTCATTTTATACCGGTGCCGTACCCCGCAGTCAGCCCGAACTACACCCTTGAATATGAACATTTTATTGACTACTACAAAGAGCTTGGCATGGATGTTCTTGATCTACAGGACGACAAAAACATATCACTTTGGTTCTATGATCATTACAGCAAGATGTTAGAGTTGCAGGGCAAACTAAAGAAATACAAATATACATATCAGATAGATAAAGCGGCAAAATGTGTGGCGGATTTCCCACTTGAAGAGTCGTTGCACCCCGATATTTGGGTAGGGAAAAAGGCGGTAGAACATATCCGACGCTCAGATGATAATCAGCCGAATTTTGTCTGGGCAAGTTTTTCGGGACCGCATTATCCGATAGATACACCCAAAAGTTACTCCGATAGGGTGGACATGAGCAAAGATACGGGACGTGTTTTCAAGGTAGGTGAATGGGATGATGACACAAAATATCACCGCAATGGCTTTCACGGTCCCGGCACGACCGAGGGGAGCGGATACTGCACCGACGGTGCACAGAGTGAATATACCGAGGAATACTGGGAGCGCTGGCGAAAAATATATTTTGGAAATGTCGTACTGATAGACGAACAGATAGGCGAAATATTAAGGGCGGCGGATGAAAAATGGGGCAACAACTATGTGGTTGTATTCACCGCCGACCACGGCGATATGATGGGCAACCACAGCCTTTGGGGCAAAAACGGCAGTCTTTATCAGGATGTTTTGCATATCCCTCTTGCTATTTACAACGCCAGTGAACCGCTCTCAAAAACTCACGATGAGACGGTCAGCTCAGGTGATGTGTTCCCCACCATTTTGTCGTATGCCAACGCACCTATACCGGACACCTGCACCGGTGTAGAGTTGCAAAAACTTGTAGCATCAGGCGGCAGAGATCATGTGTTGAGCACAAAAGAGGACTCGGTGGCCGTCATATGTGGCAGGCACAAACTTGTGCTGAACAACTACGCCAAAAACGACAATAATGTGATGTATAGGGAGCTATACGACCTTGAAATCGACCCACACGAGTTCAACAACCTTTACGGCGATAAGGAATATAATGCCGTTCAAAACAGTTTGATGGATATTTTAAATGAATATGAGAAAAAAGAACTTTTATTGTCCACCGTATTTCACGATAAAAGCAAAGGAGACTATTGGCTAAATAACGGCAACGGCTCGGGGCTGTTGCACAACTACAAAAACACGCGGTAGGGGTTACTGCTGTTTTATAATAACAAAAAAGAGGAGAAAGGCTATGAAAAACAAATCAAAAAAACGAATTGTTCTTGCACTTGCAACCACCATGTTGTTGTCAATGCTGGCCGCCTGCGCACCGGCAGACGAAGCGCCCACAGACGAAGCACCGGGAGCCGAGACACCTGCCGACAATGGCGACACCGCACAATCGACAGATTTTGAGTTGACCTATCCTATTGAGGGCGACGTATCACTCACATACTGGGTTCCGTTGCCGGCACCGCTCGCAAAAATAGTTACCAACCAAAGTGAAACCCCCGTCATGCAGGCGGCGGCGGAACAGACCGGCGTCAATATCGAATTTATCCACCCGGCAGTCGGCATGGAGGCGGAGGATTTCAACCTTATGATAGCTTCCAACGACCTGCCCGATATCATCGGTGCACCTCAACGTTATGTCGGCGGTGAGTTCCAGGGCATGTACGATGGAATATTTTTAGAGTTGCAGGATATGCTCCCGACCTACGCCCCCGATTACTATAAATATATCCAGGAGGATGAAATTTTTGCACGCGAGGTATCGGATGAGGAGGGCAACATACCGATGGTATGTGCCTATAAACCTTTTGGTGATACCGACTGGATGTACTACGGTTTTCAACAGAGTGTCCTCGACGAGCTCGGCATGGATGTCCCGATGTATATAGAGGATTATGAGGCACTTTTCGATGCCATGCTCGGTGCCGGCATGACACCGTTTATGCTTAACAAATTCGGCTATGAAGTACCTTTCCTCGGTGCGTATGGTGTATATGCAACAAACCTCACAAAACTATATCAAGACCTTGACGGCAACGTACACTATGCACCGCTTGAAGACGGTTATCTTGATTATCTTACCAAAATGAACGAGTGGTATAATAAAGGTTATATCTCAAAAGATTTTGCCGCCACCGACGGTTCACAGGCGGACGTTCTTTTTGATACATTTGAGATAGGTACCTATCGTGCACCCTGTGTTGCACTTTATAACCGTAACGAGGCACAAGGTAATGAGGTCACCATTGCACCCCAACCGCGAATAGAAGAAGGGCAGTCGCTACATTACAGCGACGTGTATATTACAACATCCATGCCACATGATCAGTCAAGGGCGGCGCTGTCGGTGGATTGTTCCAATCCGGAAGCTGCACTTCAATATTTTAACTTCTGGTTTACCGAGGTGGGAATTGAACTCGGCAACTGGGGAACCGAAGGTGTCAATTTTGAGGTTGTCGACGGTCAAAACGCATACACAGAGACGATGTACGACGACACCATGGACAACGAGGGACTGAACTACTACTATAAGCTGCACTTCTGGCCTAAATTCACAGGTCCCGACGTAGAGGTTCACGCAAATCTGCTCAAAAGCCCGGGTGCACTTGAAATTCGCACACGTTACGGTGACGATGAGAACTTTGACAGCGCATTTATTCTTCCTAACATACGCCTGACCGACGATGAGCTAAACGACCGAACAGACATCATCTCGGATGCAGACACCTATGTTGACGAAATGACCTTAAAATTCATAACCGGCGCAACGCCGCTGAGTGAATATGAGAACTTTGTCGCAACGCTTGAGGGTATGGACGTACAAACAGCAATCGACATCACCCAAACGGCACTTGACAGATATCTCGGCAAATAAATTTTATGGTAGACAATTCCACCTCTCAACATATATAATGGGAGGTGGAATTTATTAAACATTTAGAAAGGAAATAAACGCAGTGATTAAATATGTAAAGGACTATCCTCGTCCACAACTTTTGCGAGAGCATTTTGAGCTTTTAAACGGCAGATGGGATTTTAGATTTGACGATGACAAGGTTGGTGAAAAAGAACAGTGGCAAAATGGGTTTGAAAAAACACATGACATCATCGTCCCTTTTACCTACGAGACCAAGAAAAGCGGTATAGGTGATGAAAGTGCGCATGAGAATATATGGTATCAACGCGAGTTTACAGTAAATGAAAACTCGATGACAAAACGAACTATCATGCACTTTGAGGGGAGCGACTATATTACGAAATTGTGGGTGAACGGTGTGTTTATCGGCAGCCACAAGGGCGGGTATTCGCGCTTTTCTTTCGATATTACACAAGCTCTAACCTTTGGAAAAAACCGTATTACCGTCAATGTTCAGGATAGTTTTGATGATACCATACCGCGCGGAAAACAACGCTGGAAAGATGAAAATTTCGGCTGTTGGTACGTCCAGACCACCGGTATATGGAAAAGTGTATGGTTGGAACAGGTCGAGGACTGTTACATAGAGGGCATAAAAATTACCCCCGATATAAACGATTCGACCGTCGTTATCGAGGGCAGAGTTAACTCGGGCAATAAAGCGACACTCCTTGCCGACATTTCCATAGGTTTTAAAGAAGAAAGCGTTGCAAGGGCATGTGTTAGCGTTTCCGACAATGAGTTTTATGCAAAAATTCCGGTTGTGTCAAAATCGTCACAGTGGGGTGTGCACATGTGGTCACCCGAAGAGCCCAACCTATATGATATAAAGATCGCCATTGTTGCCGATGATAAACAAACAGACGAGATTTACTCCTATTTCGGCATGAGGGAAATTAGAATACGTGGCAATAATATATTGCTAAACGGACACCCACTTTATCAAAGATTGATTTTAGATCAAGGTTATTGGGAGGACTCTCATCTCACACCGCCGAACGAGGAGGCACTGATTGAGGATATCGACAAGATAATGGCGTTGGGTTACAATGGGCTTAGAAAACATCAAAAGACTGAGGATGAGCGCTTTTTATTTCACTGTGATGTCAAGGGGATGATGGTCTGGAGTGAAATGCCGTCGGCATATCGCTATAACGACAATGCGGTGGAAGCGTTCACAAACGAGTGGCTGGCGGTGGTGCGTCAAAACTACAACCATCCCTGCATTATAACATGGACGCCGATAAACGAGAGCTGGGGGGTCAAAAATGTAGAGGTGAACTGCAAACAACAAAAGTTCACCGAGGCGATATACAACTTGACAAAATCCATCGACGCTATGCGGCCGGTCATAGTTAACGATGGCTGGGAGCACACCATATCGGACATATTAACATTACATGACTACGAGGAGACGGGGGAGGCATTCCTTGAAAGATACGCAAAAAAGAATGAACTGCTCAGCGCCAAGATTTATCACAACGGTATGAAATCCTCACTCGCACAGGGCTACGAATACAAAGGACAACCGGTTTTAATCAGTGAATACGGCGGGATTGCCTTTTCAAATGATCAAACCGGTTGGGGATACGGCAACAAGGTCGCAGATGAAGAGGAGTTCGTTAAAAGATTCGAGAGCATTACCACCGCCATCATGGATACCGACTATATCTGCGGTTTCTGCTATACCCAGGTCACCGACGTACAACAGGAAATAAACGGGCTGATGGACATAAACAGAAACTTTAAGGTCGACTGCGAGCGGATATGTGAGATTAATAAGAGGATGTTAAAGTAATTTAACCCTTATCACATTCCATGAAGCTTTTTCCAGCAAAATCTCGGCAGTACCGTCGTCGCTTTTTGGCAGGGCGCATGTTTTGGGTTTGATCCTGTCGGGATTTTGCACCGTGTTCACCGCTTTTAGGTCATCACAGGTCATGCTGATGTGCTCTATTATCCGATAACCCTCAAAACTGCGCAGATTACAGTCCATCAACATGTCCTCCTCGGTGTCGCGGTTGACGGCAAATATTGTCAACTCGCTTTCATCGTCGCTCAAAACTGCAACCGATGCAAGATATGGGACATCGGTGAAGTTTTTCGAGTCATATTTCGGCGAGTTTATTATCGGGTCTATCGCCGTTCCCCTACCGTATGTCGAGGCGTGCAGAAGTGGGTAGTATATAGTTTGACGGCAGATGCCGCCGCCTTTAGCTGTGAAAATTGGCGCAATGACGTTCACTAATTGTGCAATGCACGCCATTTTCAGCCGATCGGCATGTTTTATAAAGGTGATAAGACTGCACCCCACCATCAAGGCATCTTCGAAATTATAAATATCCTCCAAAAGTGCCGGTGCAATCTGCCACGGTCTTTTTGCCATCTCGTCATTGTCACTGTCTTTGGTGTGATACCAGACGTTCCACTCATCAAAGCTCAACATGATGTCCTTTTTGCCGCGTTTTACCGCCTTGACATAATCACAGGTCGAAATAACCGTCCTGATGAAACGGTCGGTCTCTAAAGAAAAAGCTAAATAATCGGCGGTATCATTTGCGCTGTTGTCGAAATATTGATGCAACGACACATAGTCCACCGCGTCATAGGTGTGCGTCAAGGTCTCTGCCTCCCACGTCGGAAAGGTCGGCATATTGGTGTGAGAGCTACCACAAGACACCAACTCCAGCGTCGGATCAAACGCTTTCATCGCCCTTGCCGTCTCGATGGCAAGTCGACCGTACTCACTCGGTGTCTTGTGACCGGTCTGCCACGGACCGTCCATCTCATTTCCGAGACACCAAACTTTTATATTGTGGGGGGCGCTGTATCCGTGTGCTATCCTCAGATCACTCCAGTATGAACCGTTCGCGTGGTTGCAGTATTCCAGAAGATTCAGGGCATCCTCCACCCCACGTGTGCCCAAATTCACCGCCATCATGACCTCGGCGTTCGTCTTTTTTGCCCAACTGCAAAACTCATTGGTGCCGACCATATTTGTCTCGGTGGTGCGCCACGCAAGGTCTAGTCTTTGCGGGCGGTTTTCTTTAGGTCCAACGCCGTCCTCCCATCTATAGCCCGACACAAAGTTGCCACCGGGATAGCGCACAATCGGGATATTAAGTTCCCTGACAAGATCCAGCACATCGGTGCGAAAACCGTCGACATCGGCAAGCGGGTGGGTCGGCTCATAGATCCCATCATAAACGCATCTGCCCAGATGCTCCACAAACGAGCCATAGACACGCTTGTCTATCCTGCCAACCTTTATCTCTTTTTCAAATAAAATTTTCGCCTTTTTCAAGTTGCAACTCCTTTCATAATTAACACAATGTTACACTTTGAGCTAAAATATTACACTATTATCTAAACTATATTGTTATAGTATCACTAAATTAAAGCTATGTCAATACTTTTTGCGACATTTATATTGTCTTATTATGATAAAAATAGTATAATAATTGTAAAGAAAATAAAAACAGAGAAAATTATGTTGCATATAAAATCATTGCAGAGTGGCAATGCGCTTTTTGAGGCACTGAATTCCGATGTGCGAGTCGGGATATTGGAAATTTTAACAAAAAAAGGCGAGACTAACCTAAATAGTCTCGCTAAAGAACTTGGACTTTCCAACGGTGCTATGACTTCGCACATTCGCAAGTTGCAGCTTGCCGATCTGATTGAGGTTCGCGCGGTGGCGGCGAGCCGCGGATCACAAAAATTCTGCACTCTAAAATACAACAAGGTGCTCTTAGACTTTTTTGAAGAAATTGAGATAAGCGAGCGGATCTACACCTATGATATCGATGTCGGGCATTACACCGACTATAAAATCCGCCCCACCTGTGGCATCGTCACGCCGAACGGCATACTGGGGGCGTTTGATGATCCGCGCTATTTTTCTTTCCCCGAGCGGTTTAATGCCGGACTTGTTTGGCTGGGTTGTGGCTATTTAGAATACGAGATTCCAAACAACCTCAAACTTTCGGAGCAGATGAGCGAACTTCAAATCTCGGTGGAAATTTCCTCCGAAGCGCCGGGCTTTTCGGAGCACTATCCGTCCGATATCTATTTTGAAATAAATGGTCATGATCTAGGGATGATCACAACTCCCGGCGAATATGGCGATCGAAAGGGGATGCTCAACCCCGACTGGTGGTACTCCTATCTCGGTCAGTACGGCAGGCTGAAGATGATAACGGTGAACGAAAAAGGCACCTTTGTGGACGGTCTGCAGATATCAAATACCACCACACAGGACTTAAATATTACAAGCGAAACTAAAATAAAGTTCCGTATCGGGGTGCATGATGATGCCTATCATGTGGGCGGTTTAAAGCTGTTCGGCAAGGAGTTCGGCGATCACGCAAACGGCATCTTGACCAAGATGTTTTTTGAAGAGATACCGAATAGCAAGGGAATATTACTTGACTAAATATACGAATATAAAATTAAATATATCATCTAATATTAATTTCATATTTCCCCTTTGATTTCATACAAATATTATGTTATGATATATATGTGATTCGCCGAACAGCGAACAAAATTGTCGTAGAAGGGGTGATACAGGTGCGATGCTCATCATTTGGAGAGTTCATTATTGAAAAAAGAAAAGAAAGGGGGCTGTCGGCGAGGCAACTTGCGATAGCTTTAGGTATTTCGGCTGTTTATATGTGCGACATTGAGAAAGGTCGAAAAGCCGCCGTGTCAGAGGATTTTACCGAGAAATTAATAAACACGTTGTTGATGAATGATAACGAGACAGAGCAGATGTTTGATCTGTTAGCTTTGGCGCAAAATTCTGTCAGTGCCGATCTGCATCAATATATTATGGAAAATGAACTGGTAAGGACGGCACTGCGTACCGCCAAAAAAAATAACATTACCGATGAAAAGTGGGAAAAATTCATAGATGAAATCGTCCGAAAGGAGTGAGTAATGGTAAATACATACTTTACGAAAGCAAATCTTGAGTTAAACACAAGAAAGGTTTTGGAAAAGTATGACCCTGACTACTTTTCCAAAAAGAGGCAGTTAAACCACTTCTGAAAAAACCAAAGAAATGTCTCACAAAAGCTGTCATATATGGGCTTTGCGGTCGGAGCCTTACAAATGCTTTTTTAGCTTTGTAAGGTTTTTTTCTTGCCCCTTTGCTGAAAAAGCAGGGAGGACATAAACTTATTAAATACGAAGTCTATATTGCAAAATACCCTTAATTCCTGATTGTTAGCCATCCAACGCAAGTAACAATTAGGAGATTACGGTGCTTGTAGTCGCAAGCAGATCACATATTCCATATCGGGGTGTAGTCACAAGGCAGTCCCGCTGCTTTAAAATACGATACATAGCAAATTCCCTAATACCAGATAGTGGGGACTTGCGGAAAAGACTTATTGCGTATATGCAAACACAACCTTAACTGTAAGTCCTCATTGTTGTGGTATTAATTGTTGAATAATAATGGCATAGGACAAGGCAGTTATACCATATACATTAATATGAAACACGGTGGAGGAGTGGCCATGACAGATGCAATGCAAGTAGATATTGATACTTTAGTTGATATACGAGATATTTCGGTGAATACCGAACTTTCAAAAGAGGAGCGGATTTTTGACTTTATTCGTAAAATTAAAAATCCCTATCTCTGTCGCTACGGCGATATAATAGTTGAATGTGTTTTCGCTGATGAAGAATACACATTATCCGATAGGCTTAAACAACATTTTAGAATGGTTTGATTTTAAGTGGTTTGAGTATATAGTCTGGACGCAATGAAAACATCATGCTATACTGGTTGTGGGTTAAAATTTAATAGACTAATTATAGAAATCGTCCTAACTGAATTGTATTGTAAATCAGATTAGGAGGATTTATTATGCATATAGATAAAAATAAGCTATACAAGGCGGCAATCTATATCCGCTTATCTAAGGAAGATGGCGATAAATTGGAGAGCAACAGTGTAACCAATCAAAGGGACATGTTGCACGACTTTTTAAAGGACAAGGACGATATAAAATTAGTGTGTGAAAAAGTTGATGACGGATTTAGCGGTGTTACATTTGATCGCCCTGCGCTTAACGAATTGTTAGAGGAAGTCAAAACAGGCACAGTGGACTGCATTATCGTAAAAGATTTATCTCGTTTTGGTCGAAATTATATAGAGACAGGGCGATATATTGAAGAAATATTCCCTTTTCTCGGTGTGAGATTTATTGCTGTAAATGATGGTGTTGATACCGTAAAAAATAAAAGCGGAACAGACAGTATTATTCTGCCTTTTAAAAATCTTATGAACGACGCTTACGCAAGAGATATTTCCGTTAAAACGAGAACCGGGCTTGAAGTGCGAAAAAAGCGAGGCGATTTTGTCGGTGCTTTTCCCGTTTATGGTTATTATCGCTCGGACGAACACAAAGGCAAACTTATTATTGATGAAGTTGCGGCTGATACAGTAAGGACTATATTTGCACTTAGGATTAGCGGACAAAACAATCATAGTATAGCAAACTATCTCAACGACGCCGGCATCCCCTCACCACTTGCGCATAAAGAATTATCATCTGCTAATTTTAGCACACCTTTTAAGTTGAACGCTCATCCAACATGGTCCCATGTTGCAGTTGGTCGCATTTTAGAAAATGAGGTCTATACGGGTGTAATGTTGAGCGGAAAGGAAACCACATATAATTACAAAATCAAAAACCGCATTAAAGTTCCTAAAGATGAATGGATTCGTGTGGAAAATACACACGAGGCTATTATTCCAAAGGAAGATTTTGAAATAGTGCAAAGCATAATGAAAAAAGATACAAGAACAGCTCCGAATAAAAATGCTTTGTACATGTTTTCCGGTTTTGCGGAGTGTGGGGATTGTGGGAGCAGTATGATACGCAAAACAATTAAACGGGGAGGAAAATCATACGGTTATTTAATTTGCTCGAAAAATAAGAAGGATAAATCAATTT
The DNA here is from genome assembly GCA_964369965.1 of uncultured Oscillospiraceae bacterium. GTDB lineage: Bacteria > Bacillota > Clostridia > Oscillospirales > Ruminococcaceae > CAYJBH01. Next base: position 39,338 of record CAYJGF010000013.1, on the reverse strand, counting down.
GCAGCAGCCACCTTATTTCCGAAAATGTAGTTAAAGAACTTGTCACCGGGTTTATTAAAAAATATATTGATATTCTATGTGTTCTTGCAGAGTTACTTGATGAAATTAAAAATCTCCCATTAAAACAAAGCGATATTCAAAAACGCGATAAACACCTTATAAATAAAAAAGCAGAACTGCTGCGATACAATCAATTACGAATTTCTGTTTACGAGGACTACAAGGATGAAATATTAAGTAGGGATGAGTATCTTGAAATGAAAAACGCCTACGAAATATTATGCAGTCAAACAGAGGAAAGTATTGCATTTTTGGAAAATGAAATCCGAAAACTTGTTGTAGACAGGCATACATATAATGTGTGGATTGATAAATTTAAAGAATATCGTAATATAAGCGAGCTAACTCGAACAACACTTGTTCTTACAATCGATAAAATTTCAGTGTTTGAGGGCAAAAGAATAAAGATTGTCTTTAAGACAAAGAATGAATTTGACAATGCTCTAAAGCTGCTTAAAACAGCTTTGAGTACAGGCGATGATGTTATAACAAATGCTAAGATAAATGATTTTATCGACACTGTGGAGGGGATGTAAAATGGCACGAAAAAGCAGAAAAGAAAACGACCGAGTTAATCTTTCCGAAACGATTAAAGTGGGATACAATACGGCTGTTTACGCAAGATTGTCAAAAGAGGATAACGGTATAGACGGACTTTCTATTGAAAATCAGCTTAATATATTGTTGGATTTTGTAAATAAGCATCCCGAACTGAATTTAGCTGATAAATTTGTAGACAACGGACAAACCGGTACAAATTTTGAGCGCCCTGCTTTTACACGCATGATGCAAAAAGTGAGAAAGAATGAGATAAACTGTATCGTGGTAAAAGACCTATCACGATTTGGTCGCAACTACTTAGAGAGTGGAAATTACATAGAGCGTATATTCCCTTATCTTGGTATTCGTTTTATCTCGATATCAGAGGGAATTGACAGTCTTGGTATAAACAGTAATGAAGATTTGTTGATGTCGCTAAAATCAATCATAAACGATAATTACGCCAAGGATATTTCAAAAAAGGTATGCACTGCCATTGATATTAAAAAGAAATCGGGCAAATTCATGGGTAAAATACCGCCTTATGGCTATAAACGCTGTGAAAATGATCGTTATAAACTTAAAATTCACGAATCTCGCGCCGTTATAATACAAAGAATATTTGCGATGAAAATATACGGCTTAGGAGCAACCGCTATCGCCAGAAAATTAAATGATGAGGGCATCCCATCCCAGATGAAACTCCGCTTTTTAGAAGGCTTTTCCGATGGGGAAGAAACATCGCTATGGCACGGCTCAAGTGTTATAGGAGTGCTCAGAAATTATTATTATCTCGGAAAAACAGTCGAGCGAAAGGGTGAAAATCAACTTTGTGCAGGTAAAAATGAAAAAATGCTGCCCGAAAGTGACTGGAATATTATCCCCTGTACGCATGAAAGAATTATAAGTGATGATGATTTTTTCAAGGTGCAAACTATGCTCGCACAGCCTAAAAAGATCAAACACCATCACCGACAACGCACGAAAAACATTTTTGCAGGGCTTATAGAATGTGGTTCATGCGGCAACAAGTTTCAAAGAAATTCCGGTTATTATAAAAAAACGGGAGAACTTATCAGACATTCCTTTTATTGTGGGATAAAGTATGTGAAAAACGGAGGTTGCAAAGAAAAATCCGTTTGTGAAGATACCGTAAAAGAGGTGGTGGTCAATATGCTGCGGGTTCAAGTTGAAGTATTTGCAGAAATCGAGGAGATTATAAGTGATTACATAAATTCAAAAAGACACACAAAAGAATTGAAAGACTTAAATGCAAAATTCAAATCGCAAACTTTGGAGTATACTAAAGCCGTTAATCAAAAAAACACACTGTATGAAGATTATAAATCAGGGCTTTTATCTGAAAGCGGATACATTTTTGCAAAAAACGAATATACTCAGCGGTTAGAAAACATGATGAATGAGATAACCGGCACAAAACAGCGGATAGATGTCATTAAAGAAGAACCAACAAAGAGCCTAAATTTTATTCGTGAACATCTAAAATTCTGCGATATAGATAATCTTACCGACGAGATATGTCACAGGCTTATCAAAAAGATTGTTGTAACAGATGGGACTTTTCAAATTCATTTTAACTATCGCAGTGAATATGAAAATGCGATAGCAACTTAACTTATATTTGTCCAAAGAATAGCATAAAAAGCTTTAATATATGGTTTTTTATGCGTGTGATTTGCTGACAAATAAAGTTTCAGTTGCTATAAATCTTGCAAAAAATCTTTCGATGGGAGGTGAAAGCTGTGTCTGATACGATTGCTATTTATCTTAGAATTTCCGACGAGGATGGAAAAACGGGCGAGAGTGAAAGCATCACCGGACAACGAGATTTTATTAATAATTATATAAAAAGTGACGCCATACTGTCCTCTTATGCACAGGTTGAAATGTCCGACGATGGGTATAGCGGAACAAATTTTAATCGCCCCGGTGTAATGGAATTATTTGAGTCGGTGCGCTCCGGCGAAGTTACGATAGTCATAGTCAAAGATATATCACGGTTCGGTCGCAACTACTTAGAAGTCGGGCATTACTTAGAGCAGATATTTCCATTTTTAGGTGTGCGCTTTATATCTATCAACGACAGATATGACAGTGCCACAAACGATAGAAATTTTGACTTTATGGGACTCGGATTTCAAAATTTGATTTATGATCTGTATAGTAAGGATTTGTCACAAAAGATAATAAGTGTACGGCAGGCAAAAGCAAAGCAAGGCAAATTCATCACCGCATATGCTCCTTACGGTTATAAAAAGACAAAAGAGCAACAACTTGTAATAGATGAGGAAGCGGCAGTTATTGTAAGAAGAATTTTTGATTTAGCTCTTGCAGGGACACCAAAAGCCCATATCGCAAGGATGTTAAATGCTGAAGATGTGCCATCACCGCTCATGCTTCGTAAGGCTCGAAATGATAATTTACCTTGCTATCATGTGGAAGAAAAGTGTATTTGGAAAACCTCTGCTATATCGGCTATCTTAAAAGACAGGCGATATGTGGGCGATGCAGTTTATGGTAAAGTCAAGCCGACCAAAGTTGGCAGTGGAGTTGACAGACCTGTTCCGCAAGAGGAATGGATTATTGTTGAGAATACGCATGAAGCAATCATAACGAGGGAACTGTTTGAAGAAACGGGGACATTGTTTGGCAAAAGAAACTATACTCGCAGTGCAGAGCTACGACCATTGCAAGGAAAAATCCGATGCGGTTCTTGCAATCATGTGCTTTCACCTGTCAAGAGAAACGGTAAGGTGACATATCTATGCAAAACACCTGATCTTGCCACCGGATATTCTTGCTACCGAGATAGTCTTGTCGAGAGCGATTTAGAAGAAATAATTGCAAATTATTTAGGTAAACTCAGCGCTTCAATCTGTGACTTTGAAAATCAGAGCAAAGAAGATGACAATAACAATCTGTTAAAACTAAACAACGAATTAAAAGCGGCACAAACACAGCTTGCTAAAATTCAGGTCGCTAAATTCGCTCTGTATGAGAGTTATAAAGATGGGAAAACAGATAAAGAAACTTATCTAAAGAAAAAAGCCGACTTTGAAAAGTCAGCAGAAAAGATTATCACTAAACAAGATATCGTTACAGAAGAATTACAAACAATGCGGATTAAAACCTCGGAAGATGAAAAATGTGTAGAGGTTATAAAAAGATACATGCCTTTTGGAGAAATTACAAGAGAAATAGCCGAGACATTTATTGATGAGATTGTAGTTAAGTCGGACGGACGAGTAAAAATTAGCTGGAAATTTGCGAACATAAAATAAGATTTTCAAAAAAATGTTTGTCCTATATTGACAGGAGCGTAGGAGCGTGATATCCCGAGAATTTCGCAGACCTGTTGTTGTGACATGGGTTTGCAGCCGCCCAGGCCGTAGCGCAGGCGGATTATCTGCCGCTCCCTCGGCTCTAATTTTTGCGAGATGGTGCGGTAGAGTTTTTCCACCTCCTCGTTGTGCTCCGCAATCTCGCTTATCTCGATATCGTCCGCCACCGAGTCCTCTCTTGTAAGGCTCGCCCCGTCCTTATCGCTGTCAATTATATCGCTAAGATAGACGGTATTCTGCGTTTTTTTAGCGGATCGCAGGTTCATTAAAAGCTCGTTTTCTATGCACCGCGCCGCATAACTGGAAAATCTTCCCTTTTCCAGTTTAAAGGTATTGACCGCTTTTATCAGACCAATCGTGCCTATCGATACATAGTCGTCCAGCTCTTGTGATGAATTGTGGTATTTTTTAGCAATGTGCGCGACAAGGCGCAGGTTATGGCTTATTAGATTATCACGCGCATCGGTAGAGCCGTTTGCCCACTGCTCAAGGGTTTCGCGCTCCTCTTTTGCACTAAGTGGCTTTGGGAAACTTCCCGATTCAAAATGTAAAAAAAAGTATAATAGATTTTGCATAACATATGTAAATATCTGTAAAAACATAATTTGTCCTTTCCAAAAATTTCCAATCAATAAAAAGTATGCAAATTATGGAAAATATATACAAAACTATTGATTTATAATCAGTACTGTGCTATACTGTTTATAAATTAGTAGTTTATGAGGTTGTCTATGAATATAAAATTATTTTTAAATAAATTGCGACGTGGGTTGTGGTTGCATTTGCCATACAAAAAGGTCGTAAAAATAGTGTCGGAATATGAGCAGTATTTTGAAGAAAATAAAGATACGCCACAAGAGGAGTTAATCGCACAGTGTGGCGATGTTGAACTTATTATCAGCGAACAACTCGGCGGTATGCCGATCACAAGACTGCCGATTAGGATAATACTATTACTTGTTATGACTGTTATTGCTCACTATCAGCTCTTTGTGCGCGTTGCTTTTCCATTGAGCACATCGACCCCTTTCAACATTGCGGTTTTCACCTTGATGATGGTTTTAATAATCGCCGGATATGCCCTCATAATGGGCGGAGCTGTGAGCAATATTTCTAAAAAAATGACCCGAAAACTCGTTTGTGCATACATTGTTAATGCTGTTATAGCATTATTTATCGGAATAGCAATAAACATCGTCTTTCTCAACACCGTGCATGACCAGAAGATTTTTGAGACACTTGATGCAATGTCGACAAGTATCTCGCCGAGCAACATCGGCTATATTTTTGCTACATTTTTGGAGATTTTCAACCTATTATTTATTGTCACCGCCGCTGTATGGGCTTTGATGAGTGTGCGTGTCGGTTTTTATGCGCTACCTGCGGTCTGTGCCAACCTGTCGCTTTGCACCTTTTTCACAGCCTGTGCCCGTTTTTTATCACAGCTAAGCTCGCCGGAGGATATCGAAAGGCAGTTGTCAACACATGTCCTACTGATAGTGCTTGAAATTGTTATAAAGTTTTCGGTTTGCACCGTCCTTTGCCTTGTGTTGTACCGTATAATAAGGAGGAAAAATGCTCGCACAGCTTAAAAAAGGGGTGTTGGAATACTGCATACTAAGGATTGTCGCGAGCGGTGAATTTTATGGATATGAAATAATGAAAAGCACCGTTGCGGTCTTTAGCGATACCAGTGAACAGACCGTTTATACAATACTGCGGCGACTACTCGCCGATGGCTATACCGAGTGTTTTTCTAAAGGATTTTCGAGTGGACCGCCGAGAAAATATTATCGAATGACAAAAAAAGGACAGGACTATCTAAAGTCCTGTCATGATGACTGGAAATATATTACAGCTTGTGTGGAAAAAATTACCAAATAAATATCAGGGTTTATCGGCGGTGATTTTTTGCACTCTGTAATAACTGCAACCGGTTAGCGTCATTATCTGTTTAAGCGTCGCGCCCTCGCTACGAAGTGCGATAATCGCGTCGTCGAGTCTATCATTAGTTAACAATGATACATCGCTTGGCATCACGCCAAAGTCGGAGGATAAAATCCTCCAGCATCGCCGTTCAACATCAAGTCGATGTTGAATACGCAGTTTTGGCGCGGCATTCTCGTCAATAAACCATTCAGCGGAGCGATTTGCGAGATATTTTAATAATTTTGTCTTTGCCTCCGACACATTTTCATCAAAAATTTTTAATAAAATGTCGGTATCGATAAGACTGCCGGAGGGGAGGATATAGCTGTTGGCACTGCTGTTCTCATAGTCAAGCGCATCGACCGACAGCCCAAGGCGAACGGGGTCTTGAAGAACAAATCGTGAAAGTCGCTTAAGATGATCGTCATCTGCAACTATTTCACTTTTAAATCGACCTGCAAATACCGGGCCGGAGCGATTGTATCGCGAATTATAATAAAGAGCATAGCGAACACCGATTGATTTCATAAATACACCCGGCTCGGAATTTTTTGATTTGCATATGATGTGCGCATGATCCGGTAACATACAGTAACAAATCAGTGAAAAATCACCGCGCTCTACCCGATCGGACATAAGGTTCAAAAAATGCCTATAGTCGCTCTTATCACGAAAGAGAGGGCTTTCGGTACACCCTTTAATTATAATGTGGTAGACAGCGTTACTTTTAATTATTCTCGCGGTTCGTGCCATCGTCTCTACCTCTTTACTGTACTTTTCTTTATTATATTATATTGTGACAAAAAATGCAATACCAAAAGATGCGTCCCCATAATATTTTTTTATTTTGTCTCAGCGGTTGCATTTTTTTGTTCGATATGGTAGAATACTATCTATAAAATACATGAGAGTTAAAGATGCTTGAAAATACGATAACGTTAACCCAAAGTGAGACACCACTTGAGTTTGACACGCTCGGTGCAATCAAAATCCGCCATTTTTTTGGGGATATGACTCAGATATACTGTTATGCGAGGTTTTATGTCATCGACGATGGCATAGCGGTGGGGCTTAAGGTATTTGAGCGCGCGGATATTGCGAGCACCTCTGTCCGATTTAACCTTTGCTCCGATGAGAAAGTCGGTGAACTCTCTATAAAAGTGGACTATAATTCGGGGACACACATTGATGTTGTCGAGCAAAATGAAAATAATGCCATAACGAATATTTCCTATACTTCGGGTGACGACAATCAGGGGTTTTATTGGGGTGCAGAGTTTATAATTGACAAAGAACTGCTAAATTCAGTCGGCATAACCGCCAAATCCGGCAGAACTTTTTTGTTGAATATTGTCACAACCGAGTCCGGAAAAGAGGGTTACGGTAGGGCGTTTTTAGAGGATTACGGCAACTTTATTATAGTGCCATATTGATATTAAACAGGAGGAAATATGAAGAGATTTTTAGTTATACTCGCGGTTTTTGCGCTGTCGATTGTGGTGGTATCAAATCTTTTAGACCGCAGTAACTATATTGAGTTGGATTGAATTTCATTTTTTTGCGGAGCCGAGCAGTCGCTCTATCTGCGCCACTTCCGGCGTGATAAATGCCGTCTCATAAACCTCATAGATGACCATGCCGAGGGGCAAATCGGAGGTTTTTTTAAGATTTTTGACCATGGTATAGTCCACCGGAACCTTGTTGCCGGTGCGCTGTCCCGAGTAGTAGACGGCGAGTGCGGCGGCATCGTTTAGCGTCGAATTCGGGATATCCTGCCCCTCGCTCATCACCACGACATGCGAGCCGGGTGCATTTTTAACGTGGAACCAATAGTCCTTGCCCCTTGCGGTCTTGACCGAGAGTTTTTCGTTTTGCAGATTGTTGCGCCCGACTAAAATTAAAAACCCATCACAGGAGATATAGCGCAGAAAATCGGCAGGTTTTTGCCGTTTGTTACGCTGTTTGTAGTTTTTAAGATAGCCTGCCTCTTTCAGCTCACGGCGTATTTCCAGCAGTTCTGCCTCACTTGTGGCGGCGCCGGTCTCATACTGAACCGTTTTTAGATACTCTATCTCCAGCTCGCCCTCTCTAATCAGCCCGTCCAGCATACGCACGGCGGTCTGCTTTTTTTTGTATTCATTATAATACTTTTGGCTGTTAGCACTGGGGGAGAGACGTCGGTCAAGTGATATTTTCACCGTCTCGCCGTTGTAATAATTTTCCAACTCTACCGAGGCATCACCGCGTGAAAAAAGGTGGATATTTGCCGCAAGAAGTTCACCATATAGTCGACTCTGTTCGCTGTTGCCACTTTTTTCCAGCTCATCGCGACGTGCCGAAAGCTTGCGCACACTGCGCTCCAAAAGTTGTTTTACCTGACGTGACAGGTTGCCGGATTTCTGATTAAGGCGCAGTTTTTGCTCCCTCGCGCTGTAGTAGTCGCCAAGGAGAATGCTGTAATCATTATACGGAATCAGGCTATAATCGTTTGGAAATTGAGTGGGGGTGAAAAAGCAGAACTCGCACGGCTCCCCCTTTTCGTTTTTCACCATTACCGGTGGTTCGCCCGAGTTCGCCGCCGCCTGAATTTGTTTTATCGCTTCTATTAGACGGTCACGGTCGATCGTTCCCTCACGCGTTTCCTCGCGCAGTTCCATTTCGGCACGTTTTAATACTTCACGTGCTACAACGGGACCTATACCGCTGACGTTGTTCATCAAGGCGCGTTGTGCATCGTCGCCTTCGATGATTTTATCTGCGAGTAGGGTAGGGTCAACGTCAATAAAATAGGGACAGTCCCTTTTTGGTGGGAGGGTGTATTTAAGTCCCGGTAGCAGTTGACGCTGGTCGCTCGCCTCGAAATCAATTCTTTTTAGTGCGTCAATTATAGGACCACTCTCATCATAAAGCACGAGGTTAACATATCGACCCATCATTTCGACGGCGGCAATAATTATACGTCCGTCCCCAAGTTCGTTGGTCGCGGCGATGCGTATATTAATTATCCTCTCGCCGTAGACCGGCTCGACATCTAAAATCCTGCCACCACTTAAATGTTTGCGCAGGAGCATACAAAAGGAGGGTGGAGTATCCGGATTTTCAAAAACCTCGTCGGTAAGACCGATACGTGCACCGCCGGAGCGCAGGCAGATAAAGAGTTTAAACGTCTCGGTACGTGAGCGGAGCGAAAAAACAATCTCCTCCTTTGAGGGCATGAAAATCTTATCCAGTCGAACCGCTTTTATTCGTTCCGATAGCTCGTTTGATATTAATGATATGGTTACTGCATCGAGCGCCAAGGCGGTGCTCCTTTCATCTGTAAAGTTCTGTCGGTTCCCCCTCCACAGCCGAGACAAAAAACTCAATTTCGGAGTGGTCGAACATCTCGTACAATCGGTCATACAACAACTCCACCACCGGCCACTCGGTGGCGAAGTGACCGGCTTCAATAAGTGAAATGCCGAGCTGTCTTGCAAGCAACCAATCGCTGTGCTTCACCTCGCCGGTCAAGAGTAGGTCGGCTTCGGCATTATACGCCTCCTCCACCATCGAGCCTGCACCGCCTATCAGTGCAACCGTCCTGATGGCCCTGCCGCTGTCATAATAGCGCGGTGGGTAGGAGAGTAGCCCTGCCGCCTTTTTAACCATCTCAAGGGTGAAATATTCCCGTTTTAGTTGCCCGATACGCCCGATATTCTCAAAAAGGGCAGGGTCGACAATGCCAAAAAGTTCGGCAAGACGGTCGTTCACACCACCTTTTGCCGCATCAAGGTTGGTGTGCATCGCAATGCATGAAATCTCTTTTTGACAGAGCATATAGACCGGATCGGTACTTTTTATCGACTTTATCGGTTTGAAAATCACCGGATGGTGGGAGATTATAAGGTCGGCGTGACGACTCACTGCCTCCGCTATGACCGATGGGGTTACATCGAGACACAACAGCACACTGTCCACCTCTTTGTTGCTGTTTACCAACAAACCCGAGTTGTCCCATTCGCACTGTAGCGACAACGGCGCTATTTTTTCCAGCGCGTTCATTATAGTTTTTATGTCCGGCATATTTCACCTAAAAGTAAAGTGTACTGCTTTTTCCCCTGTGATACAGGGTGTCGAGTGTATAAAATACCGTTTTCAACCATCCAGTCCTCTGCGACCGCCGTCTTACACGCCGGCAACAGCACCAGCCTTTTTGTGCTTTTAAAAAGCCATTCACAGCGTGAGAGTATCTGCACCATGGTGATGCCGCTCATGCCGGAGATGGTGACGAGCTCCGCCTCGTGCGGTGATACATTATCGAGACCGTCCGACAATCGAATTTCTATCTTGGAGTTGCGCAACATGGCCAAACGCTGTGTTTTAGCGAGTGGGAGCTCGTTTTTATCCGCCGCCACCAGCGATATTTCGGTGTGTTCCGACAGCCAAACTGCGAGTTTGCCGTGGTCGCAACCGATGTCACACGCAGTTTTTGGAGGGGTGACGTCAAAGGAAAAAACCTCGTCGGTGCTACTTTGACAGTATCCGCATATTCCTGCCGCCACCGCCGCCATTCGCGCACGAAGTAGTAGCGGTTTATGCATCGTCTTCCTGTGCGTCGTTACTGTCCTCCTGCTCATTGTCGGTGGAGGTATCGTCGCTCTCGTCTATCTCATCGTCACCCTTTTCATCGGTGTTTTTGTCCGATTTTTCTGCCTTAGCGGTCGGTTCGCAGTAGGGTAGGAGTTTAAACGGGGCGCTATTTCTCAGTTTAGCGTTGGTGTAAAAACGTATCAGTAGGAACAAGGTCACAATACATATCGCAATTGCAAGTATCTGGGAAACCCTCGCGTTAAGTATCATCAAGCTGTCGGTGCGCAACCCCTCTATAAATGAGCGCTCTAAGCTATATAAAAACAGATATAAAAGGAACATTTCGCCGTTGAATTTGCGATGTTTTGCATAGAGAACAAGTCCGATAAAGCAAAGCAGACACCAAACAGATTCGTATAAAAAAGTCGGGTGAACCGGTGCGGACGGGTCGACGGTTATGCCGGAGGCGGCGAGAGTTTCCTGCACGGAGGAGAGATATCGCGTTGTCCCCTCGCTAATCATGCCAAAGACCGAGTCGGTATTGGTGCCGAAAGCCTCCTGATTAAAGAAGTTGCCCCAGCGACCGCACGCCTGACCGATGGCAAAGCCGACGACGGCTATGTCGAACATCGGCAGTAGCGGCACCTTGCGCAGACGGCAGGCGAGCAAGGCCACGACAAAAGCGCCGATAATTGCGCCGTAGATGGCAAGACCGCCGGTGCGTATGTCAATCATCTGCAAAAAGCTGTCGAACGGTGTCGGTGAGAAGATGACATAATAGACGCGCGCGCCGATAACGCCGGCAATGCCGGATATGATGATCACATCAAGCCCTCTATCCGGGTCGATGCCAAAGCTCCTCGCTTTAAAATTGAAGTAAAGCAGGCCGATGAGTATGCCGACGACGATACAAACGCCGTACCAATAGATATTAAAATTGCCTATACTTAATGCAACTCGACTTATCTCCAAGTCTATTCCCAGTGCCGGAAAACTGACGTTATACATAAATAATCCTTTCTATATATTAAAGTGGACGCATAATCACGGTGGAGCTCCTGTCCTCACAAAACATGGACAGGAATGCGTCGCAAACCTCCTCAAAGGCGATGTCACGGGCTATTGCGATCTCGACAAACGGCTCGCGTTTTTTAAAAAAGGCACCGCTCATCATGGTCGCGACATCCTCCGGGCTGTCAAATTCGCTGACATAATCGCCGTAAAGCCCCTTTTTAGCCGCATCGAACAATTCTTTTGAAAGTCCGTCCCTTTTTAATCGGGCAATTTCTTCCTTCAACAACTCCTCGACTCTCTCCGGTGAGCGCGTCTCCGACGAGAAGATATAACAAAGGTAATCTCTCGACGATAAAAATTCACAGCCGAGATCGTGTGTGATAAGCCCCTCGTCGTAGAGTTTGCGATAGAGCGGTGTCATACTTCCGCTGATAATCTCACTTAGCAGAGCGCCGATAATCTCACCCTTTGCGGCATTATCCGATTTCAAAGGTATTTCTTTATAGCCGATTGCAATCTGCGGCAGACCGATGGGCATTTGTATCTCTTTGCGTTTTTCGGCTACATGCTCCGGCTCGTCCACCGTTATTCGCTCGACCGGCACTGCCGGCTCACCGCAAAGAAGTCCGGCGCGCTCGCACGCATTCAAAACCTGCTCTTTTGTAATGTTGCCGGCAACCGACAAAACCATGTTAGTACCGGTATAAAACGCATCGGTGCAGGTGTAGAGAACCTCCGGGGTAATCACCGATATACTGTCCACCGTCCCCGCAATATCGTCCTTTATAGGGTGGTTGACATAGAGTGAGGAAAGGACACCGAAAAAGAGCCGCCAGTCCGGATTGTCCTCATACATTTTTATCTCTTGCCCGATAATGCCCTGCTCTTTTTCCACCGTCTCATCGGTAAAATAGGGACGTGACACAAAAGATAGGAGGATATCGAGCGATTCGTCGATATTTTCCGTCGCGGTGAACAGATAACAGGTTTTGTCAAAGCTGGTGTAGGCATTAGCGGACGCACCTGTCTTGGCATAAAGGGAAAAAGCGTCCCCCTCCTCATTTTCAAACATCTTGTGTTCTAAAAAATGGGCAATGCCCTCGGGGAGCGTCATGTTGCCGTTTTTGCCGACAAACTGTTTGTCGACCGAGCCAAAATCGGTGCCGTAGATGGCATGCACCGCCGCAAAATTCGGCATCGGTGCGACATAGACGGTTAGACCGCAGGGCAAAACAATCTTTTCGGCGAGATTGTCATAAAATGTCATCAAATTTGTTTCCTTTCAATTTTCTTCGTTGCAGAGGGTATAGCTGAGTGCAGGTTTCAGCATGGTGAGCAGTCGCTTGACATCGGCACAGGTGGTGGCATTCACAATCTCTTTCGCCTGTTCGATGGTGGTGAAATCATTTTTGATTATGCCGGCAAAACACCATGATTCGGTTGCGGCAAGGCTGTCGGCAGCGGCATTGAGTTGATTGATATATTGGCGTTTTGCATCGTTCAACTCCTTCTCGTCGACCTCTTTTTCGACCAGTTTTGCAAGCTCGACGTCGATAGCATTCAGTGTGCGTTCGGCGTTTTGGTGCTCCACACCGCTGTCCACCGATACGGTGGAGGTTATGGTGCCGAATACCGCGACACAGTAATAACAAAGGCTTTGTTTCTCGCGCACGTTGACAAACAGTCGGGAGGTGGGCAGTGAGCCGAAGACCGCAGTCGCGACGCGCATTTTTATCGCTTCAGTGGGGGATAATATTTCACCGATGTTGTATATTTTGCAAATTTTGCCCTGAGAGGTTTGCATAGGTTCACTAAAACTCTCAAACTCGCCGATTTTTTCGGCAAACGGTGGGAGAAATGAGAGGCAACCCCGCTCTTTCCCGGCGAGATATTTTCCAAGCTCGTCCGTGACAGCCTTTTTGTCGGCACCCTGTACAATAACCTCTATCTGCGCCGTTTTGATCATATGGTGGTAGAGTCTGGTCAACTCACTCGCGTCGAGATTTTTCACCTCGTCGATATACCCCCCCGACTCGATGCCGTTTGGGGAGTCGTTAAAAAATCGACGGCGTGCCTGACGTACGCAGTAGCTGCGCTTATTATTTTGCTCGACAGATAAAAGGTCAAAAAGTTTGCCTTTTTCTATCTCGATTGCCTCCTCTTCAAAAAGCCCGTCTTTAAAAAAGGGGCGAAAAGCGACACCTATCAATAGTTTTGTATATTCCGTATAAAGGTCGACATCATCGTCGATAAACTCCTGTTTGACACCGCTCACACCAATGCCTATAACACGATTGGGACCTTGCACCGTGCTGTCCGCCGAGAGTGAGGCGCCGAATAATGAGGACAGTTTTATCGACATTGCACTCATGTCGGGGCAATCCTCATAGCCGCGCTCCAGAAGATAGGGTAAAAGCGCAAAAGCTGTGGCAGTTGCACGCTCGCTTGGCATAATAAAGTTGATTGAGATACGACACCTTTTAAATTTATCAGCCGGCATCTCGTTTAAAAAGACACCGGGTAAAAGCTCAGTTCTATGCAATTTTTCGACCTTTCATTACAAAATATAAAGTATAAAGGGCGGATTTATTCCACCGTTAAATTTTGCCCCATGCTATGAATGAGACTTTTTAGCAGTCCGTCACTGTCGCTGTCATTAAGGTAGCAGTTAAGATTGTCGCTCAGCTGAACCGCATCGAAGAGATTTCGAAGAACGCGGCTTTGCACCGAGAGACATTCAAGACCGACGAGAAACACCACCTGAACACCCAAGGTATTCTTAAGATCCGCCATGTTGCCGAACATCACAGGATTTTCAAGCGTCGCTATGGCAATAAAGTTTTTTTTGCAGCCGGTGTGAACATGCGGCACCGCAATGGGGATATTCATATTAAGGGCAGTAGGGTCGGTTTTTTCACGTTTTAAAACAGCGTCTTTAAAAGATTGATCGGCATATCCGATATTTATCGCGGCATCTGCGAGAAGTGATATCACCTCGGTATCGGTGGCAGCCTTTACCCCGGATAACATTAACTTCTTGCTGGTATATGTCATTATCACAACTAAAAAATCCCTCTCATTTATATATTATATCATATTATTGTCTAATTTTGACGATACAATATATATTATAACAGATTTAATTGTCAATTAAAAGCGGTTTTCTAAAAAATATTTTATTTTTTGTACAACTCAAGAGATATTTTAACACTTGTAGACTTAGTTGAAAATGTGTATAATAGAATGGGATATGAGGGTTTATTATGAAAATACTATTAACAAAATGTTCAAGGGTAATATTCATCGCGACAATTATAATCTGCATATTACTTCTTTTGCCGTCGGTAAATTTAGTTTTTATTGCCTGTTTTTTAAGTCTTTGTGCCATTTTGGCAATATTTATTTTTTTGTTTTATAAATTTGAGAGGCTGTTTTGCACCAAAACAATCTTTGCAATGTCGCTCATTCTTTTGGCGGCACTTGTGTCTATACAGATGAATTTTATACTGTCCTACCCCGATTTGATGGCGAGAGGGGACTATAATGCGGTCTATGTCGGCATTCAAAACTTAGTCAATCTCGGTCATTTGAACGACAGCGAGCTTTATTATATCTACTATCCTCACCAAATTTTCAGCACCTTAATCTACGGTATTTTCAACAGGATATTAGTGATGCTGGGATTTGAGGGCCCTGTGAATGTCTTTGCAAGCAGAATATTTAATGTTATTATGTGCGATATTGGCATTGTCCTGCTATTTTTCAGCGTCAAAAATATTATGAACAACTACAAAGTTTCATTTTTGGTGTTTTTAACCGCTGTTTTTAACATATCCTACTATGGTATGGTGCTTTATCTCTACCCTCACAGCCTGTCGGTGTTTTTTATCTCATTTGTGCTGTTTGCCGCCTCACTTTTTTATCGGTATAAAGATACAAAATACGCCCTGCCATTGTCGGCTTTGATGGGTTTTGCCATAGCACTTGCAAAATCGGTCGAGGGGATATTTACCGTTTCAATTGTTGCTGTCATCATCTGGCTGTTCTTAAATAGTACCTTTAAGGTGTTTTTAAAAAGAAGCGCGTGTCTTGCCCTTGCTTTTCTATTGACCCTTGCCGCCATTGAGTTGAGCTATCTCTCGCTCGGGATATTTACAAATGAGCGTGACAATCGAGAAATCCCCGTCACTCATTGGATAATGATGGGTTTGAGTGAGGACGGCATATATAATGAGGAGGATTATGTTTCGACGGTGGATATCTACCATTCCGACGACAGAACTCGGTATAATCTCGACGAGATATCAAGTCGGTTGAACTCCCGAACCGCTTTGGAGTTGCTCACATTAATCAAAGACAAACTGTCGCTGGTCTTTGTAGGCACGGTTTATGGTATACCTATCTTCAATTTTGGTCATACCTATGATATAGCATACCGATTGTTGCTCTTCATGCTTGCGTTAGCCGGTGCGCTGATAAATTACAGAAAAAAGGGTAGCGTGCTTGACTTTTTTAATATCTGGGCAATAGGGATATTTTTGTTTGTAATGTTGTGGGAGGCAAGCCCCACCTACCTATTCTCCTCACTGCCGCTTTATATTATTTTATCGGCCGCTGTTTTCGACAAAATACTCCGCTCGTTGAAAGGGAATGAATTTCATGAACATCTTTGAAATACTCGGCCCTGTCATGATAGGTCCATCGTCCTCGCACACTGCCGGTGCGGTGCGCGCAGGGAATGTTGCGGCACGGCTTTTAGGTCGCAAGGTCGCTCGAGCCGAGATTATTCTTTATGGCTCCCTCGCCAAAACCTATTACGGTCACGGCACCGATTGCGCAATTATAGGCGGTCTTCTCGGCTTTTCCCCCGACGATGAAAATATTGTGAACTCTCATGAACTTGCGAAAAAAACAGGGCTTGAATATAGCATTGAGCTGTGTTATGACGAGGTGGTGCTGCACCCCAACACGGTCCGTTTAAACCTTTTTTCCGAAAATACTCAAATAACGGTGTGTGTGCAGTCGCTCGGTGGTGGCGCGATAAATGTCTCGGGCATAGACGATGCCGAGGTATCATTCACCACCGAGTATTACACCACCGTCATCTTTAACGAGGACAAAAGCGGTGTTATGGCCGACGTCTGCGCCGTCTTTGCTAAAATGGATATTAATATCGCATTTATGAAGTTATTTCGCACCGAGAGTAGTGCGATAATGGTCATAGAGTCGGACGAGGCACTGCCACAGCAATCGTTGGACGAGCTTAAAAAGATACTGTATGTCAATCGGGTTATTGCGATAGCGCCGTTTGCGATGTAGTTAGTGTCAAAGGGGAGGTAGATGATGATAGAAAGATATATTGCACTCGCACAGGAACAGGGCGTGACCTTTTCCGGCGCGGTGCTATCGGACGAGTCGCAAAAACTCGGTGTTTCAAAAAATACTATAATTGAGCGCACATACGCAATACTTGCCGACATGAAACGCTCTATAGTTGCGCCCGTGGTAACCGACGAGCGTTGTGGCATGGTCGGGGATACTGCAAAGACCTACGCAGGGGGGGATTATTATGCAACGATGCTCTCACCTGTTATGGCGCGTGCCGCCTCCCTATCACTGCTTATAGCACAAAACAGCGCGAAGATGGGTCGCATAGTTGCCGCACCGACCGCAGGTGCATGTGGAATATTGCCGGGGGTGCTTTTTGCACAGCAGGAGATAAACGGATACGACGACCACGCCCTTGTGAGCGCGCTTATCAACTCGTCCGGTGTCGGTATGTCGGTGGCGAGCGTCGCCGGTATCGCAGGCGCGGCAGGGGGTTGTCAGGTGGAGGTTGGCACCGCAGGGGCTATGGCGGCGTCGGCGGTGGTAGAACTGCTCGGCGGCACACCGAAACAGTGCGGCAATGCGGTGGCATTTGCTTTAAAGTTTGTGATGGGGCTTGTATGCGACCCGGTCGCTGGTCTTGTGGTCTGCCCATGTATAAAGCGCAACGGCGCCGGTGCGGTTAACGCGATGTTTGCGGCGGAGCTTGCGCTTTGCGGTGTTGAGAGCATGATACCGCCCGACGAGGTTATCACCGCGATGAAACAGGTCGGTGACAGCATGAGCATTTCGCTAAAAGAGACGGCACAGGGAGGGCTTGCGATAACACCGACAGGCAAAATGTTGGCAAGACAGCTAAAAGAAACCGCGGATAATCATTCCCGAAAATTTTGTTTGCATTTTCCCGATAATTGATGTATACTGAATTAGGGAATACTCAAAAATAAAGGATATATATGAACAGTACAGCTACAAAAAACTTAGCACTCTCGGCACTTTTTCTCACACTCGCACTGCTTTTGCCGTTTTTGACCGGTCAGATACCGTCCATCGGCAGTGCACTTCTCCCGATGCATATACCGGTTCTTGTTGCCGGCTATGTGTGCGGATATCGCCATGCCGCCGTTGTCGGGTTGATAGCACCGGTGCTTCGCTCGCTTATATTCACGATGCCAAAGCTCTTCCCGACCGCTGTCGCGATGTCGTTTGAGCTCGCGACCTATGGGCTGTTGATCGGCATTATGTATGCCGCTTTTTCCGGTTATATTGGCGAGAAATCGTTTATTCTGCTTAAAATAAACAAATTATTTAACCGTATATTTTCCGTCAACATCAACCGATACATCGCCACCTACATAAGCCTTATAGTCGCAATGATAGGCGGTCGGGTTGTCTGGGGATTTGTGAGCCTTATACTGCTCGGCGTTGACGGCGGTGAATTTACGATAGCCATCTTTTTTCAAGGGGCATTCCTCGGTGCTATACCCGGCATACTGCTTCAGCTCATATTAATACCGACACTTATATTGGGTCTGGAGCGCGCTAAGGTCATAAAACATGCATAAAATCGGTGCCGATGCACTGCTTAAAGATCATGTAAAGCGCTATCCTTTAATGGAAATAGGCGATGCCGTAAAATTGCTTTTTCAAAAAAACCTCGGTCCGGGTCACATGCTATCAAAAGAGGTGGACTACGCCGACGGCATTCTGCGCGAGTGTGAGGGGATTGGGCGCTCACATTATTATATAGAACCACTCGGGGGGTTTTCACGGTTTTATCTCAAACACCCTCCCGATGTTTTTTTTGCAAAAGCCCTCGCGAAACTTTTTGTTGAGAGTGGCGACAGCATGACGAGTATGTCGGATTTTTTGCTTGACCTCGACCTTCTCTCTCGTATGACACGGGCAAAGGATTTGCCTTTTGACATGGATAGGCTCGATGTATTTTTGAATGAATATAAAGAGGGGAATTATCCTATAGTCAGCCACAGCGAATTTTATAGAGAAAACTACGCCCCTGCCTATCGCGTTATAAACTCTGACTTTGCACCATATATTGATGTTTTATGTGAATTGGAGCGATTGCTCGCCATAAAAGAGTATGTCAAGATAGCCATCGAGGGTGGCAGTGCGAGCGGCAAATCCACCTTAGCAAAGCTGATAAAATCGCTGTATGAATGTAATGTCATACACACCGACGACTTTTTCCTCCCACCGGCGATGCGCACCGAAAATCGGTTGTCGACCCCCGGTGGCAACATCCATTATGAACGCTTTCGGCAGGAGATAGGCGTCGGGCTAAACGATAAAAAAGACCTTTGCTACCATGTCTATGACTGCACAAACGACACACTTTGCAAACGAAAGAATATTACTCATAAAAAGCTCACGATTGTTGAGGGTGTCTACTCCATGCACCCCGAGATGGGGGTTGATTATGACCTCACCGTCTTTTGTGAGGTGGACAACGATACTCGTCAACGGCGCATATTAAAGCGCAACGGTGCCGATATGTCAAAAAGGTTTTTTCAAGAGTGGATACCGATGGAGGATAAATATTTTAGTCGGTATGACACCAAAAACAACTGCCTAATAAAGGTCGTGACATAAATTATTGACACTACGTCCCCGATTTATTGACAAAATGACATATAACGGAAACATTCGGTAAAATGAAGACTAAAAACATATTACACCTTGCTCCTATAACCAAGGGATTTCGCAAAAACTTTGCGGCATCCTTTGTTTTCGTCATTCTTGCGGTCGGATTCAGCTATCTCACACCGCAGGTGGTGCGCATTATTGTGGACTCGGTGATAGGGGATAAGCCGTTTGCTCTACCTAATTTTCTGGTCAATATCATTGAACAATACGGCGGACGGGACTTTCTTGTGCAAAATCTTATCGTCTGCGCGGTCGTATCCTTTGCACTATCCATGCTGTCCTCTCTTTGCGACTTTGGCTCGCGCTACAACCTCGCGAGGGGGTCGGAGGGCACTCTCGAACAACTGCGCAACAGGCTTTTTGAGCATATAGGGCGCCTGCCCTATAGCTGGCACGGCAACCACCAGACCGGCGACATTATTCAGCGGTGCACCATGGATGTTGAGACGATAAAAATGTTTGTCAACGAGCATCTGCAAGCACTGGTTCGCACAATATTTTTAATCTTAATTGCGCTCGCACTTATGTTCCCCATGAATGTACTTTTGTCCACCATCGCGCTTGTATTTATACCGATCACCCTCGGATATTCCTTAATCTTTTATAAACTGATCGGCAGTAAATTCCGCCACGCCGATGAGTGTGAGGGGGATTTGAGCTCGGTCGCACAGGAGAGCCTGACGGCGGTGCACGTGGTGCGCGCCTTTGGTCGGGAGCGTCACGAGATAAAAAAGTTTGAAAAATACAACAACCTTTTCGCTGAACTCTGGATAAAGCTCGGGGTGGTGATGGGTCTCAACTGGGGTATCGGCGACCTTATCGGCTTTGTGCAGATAGTCACCATCATAACGGTCGGCACCTTTTTGGCGGTCGACAACGTTATAACGCTCGGTGACTTTATCGCATTTGTCTACTATAATTCCATGCTCGTTGTGCCGATAAGACAGCTCGGGCGCATTTTATCGGAGCTTAGCAAATCCACCGTCAGCGCGCGTCGACTGCTCTACATCCTCGACGCCGAGGAGGAGGTGAGCACCGACAATCCGAAAAACGCCGACATGACCGCCGACATTGAGTTTAAAAATGTTTCGTTTGGCTATGATGAGACAAAACATGTCGTGAGCGATATCAGCTTTAAGATAGAGGGTGGGAAAACACTCGGCATACTCGGCGCGACCGGCTCCGGCAAGTCGACGCTGGTGGCACTGCTCGACCGACTTTTTGAACTGCCGGACGATGGGGGGAGTATCACGATAGGCGGTGTTGACATACGTGACATCGAGCGTGAAAAGTTGAGGAAGAGTATCGGGATAGTGTTGCAGGAGCCGTTTTTGTTCTCCAAGACCTTTCGCGAGAATATTTCGGACGGTGCAGGGAGTGACGACCTCGAAAAGATACGGAAATTTGCCGATATTGCGGTCATCGACGACTCAATCATGGGATTTTTGAACGGTTATGACACCATGATAGGGGAGCGAGGGGTCACCATTTCGGGCGGTCAACGTCAGCGCGTTGCCATCGCGCGAATGCTCGCACAGGAGACGCCGATAAAAATCTTTGACGACTCCCTCTCGGCGGTGGATATGGAGACCGACGCTAAAATACGTGAGGCGATAAACACCAAAATAAAGGGCACGACCATAATAATCAGCCATCGTATAGCGACGGTGATGAACGCCGACCTTATCATAGTGCTGGAAAAGGGCAGGATTGCCGAAAGGGGCACCCACCGAAGCCTTATCGATTCGACAGGGATATATCACCGCATATATGAGAGCCAGAGCGCAAGAACAGACGACTAAAAATATTTGGGGGACAGAGCGATTAACGAGCATGATGTAGAAAAAATTGACATACGACTGTCGTCGCTTAAGACATGGCAGTCGGTTCTGCCGTTTGTAAAACCCTACCGTGGCAGGATAGCATTGTTGTGCCTTTTTATGTTTTTTGCCGCCGGAGTGGATACCGTCATGCCACTGTTGAGCGGTTATGCGGTGGCGCAGTTTATAATCCCGATGACCACCGACGGCATATGGCTTTTTGTCGCGTTTTGTGTCGTGCTGATCATATTTCAGGTGACCACCACCATACTGATGGCAAAAAACGCCATTCGAGTTGAGATGAATATATCGCGCGATCTGAAAAGTGCCATGTACCGCCACCTGCAAACACTCGGATTTGACTATTTTAACACCACACCGGTCGGCACGACACTCGCACGGGTTATGAGCGACACCATGAGGATAGGCACCATTTTCGCATGGAGTTTGGTCGATATTGTGTGGAGTGTTGCGTGTATAGTCGGCTATGTGGTGATGATGTTTAACATCAATGTCACCCTTGCGTTGATTGTCGTGAGTGTGGTGCCGTTTATCACGGTGCTGACCTATATCTTCCAGCATAAGATATTGCTCGCCAACCGTCAAGTTCGCTTTGTCAATTCCGAGTTGACGCGAGCTTATAACGAGGGGATTTCCGGCGCAAAAACGTCTAAAACACTGGTTATAGAGCATAAGAATTTATTGGGATTTAAGTCCATCACCACCGATATGAAGCATAGCTCGGTTCACGCGTCTATGCTCAGCGCCGTTTATATCCCTATCGTTGCGGCACTCACATCCGTCGCGGTGGCTATGGTCATCACATTCGGTGGCGACATGGTCATTGCCGAGACGCTCGGCGTCGACGGTCTTGCGGTGTTTATCAACTACGCGCTTGTCATAGCGGCACCGGTCAGCCAACTGGCGAGGAGCTTGTCCACATTTGTGGCGGCGCAGGTCAATGTCGAGAGGTGCGAGCAGCTGCTGGGCGTCGAACCGATGATTACCGACACACCCGAGGTGGAGGAGAAGTACGGCACCACATTCGAGCCAAAGGAGGAGAATTGGGAGCCTATAAAAGGTCATATAACCTATGAAAACCTGACCTTTATGTACCATGACGGCAATGAGAATGTTCTTGAAAACTTTAACCTTGATGTCCCTGCCGGCACGACCGTCGCCATCGTCGGCGAGACCGGCGCCGGCAAATCCACCCTTGTCAACCTCACCTGTCGATTTTTTGAGCCGACGGGGGGTAGAATACTTATAGATGGTGTAGACTATAAAGAGCGCAGTGTCCTCTGGTTGCACAGCAGTATCGGTTATGTGTTGCAATCGCCGCACCTTTTTTCCGGTTCGGTGATGGAGAATATAAGATACGGTCGACTTGATGCCACCGATGAGGATGTAATTGCGGCGGCAAAACTTGTCAACGTCCACGACACGGTTATGGCGATGAAAGAGGGGTACGACAGCGAGGTCGGGGAGGGTGGCACACACCTTTCTACCGGTGAAAAACAGCTTATATCTTTTGCAAGGGCTATTATTGCAAACCCGGCCATATTTGTTCTGGACGAGGCAACCGCCTCCATCGACACCAAGACGGAGGAGTTGATACAGGAGGCAATAGCGAAACTTATCGGCTCGCGCACCTCATTTTTGATAGCACACCGACTTTCCACCATACGCAAGGCGGACGTCATATTGGTGGTCAAGGACGGCAAGATAATAGAAAAAGGGACAAACAGCGAACTTTTGAAAAAGGGTGGGTATTATGCCGACCTTTATGAAAAACAGTTTGCTGAGGAGGCAACGGAGCATATTTTAAACGAAGATTAGGAGGTAACATATGTGTGGAATAGTAGGTTATGTCGGACAGAGTGGCGCAAAAAAGGTGATAGTCAACGGGCTAAAAAAACTGGAGTATCGTGGCTATGACTCCGCCGGAATTGCGCTGAACATCAACAAAAAAATCGAGCTTAAAAAATGCAAAGGTCGTATGGCGGAGCTGGAGACTCTGCTCGGCGACACCGCGTTTGACTCGGGTTGTGGCATCGGGCACACCCGTTGGGCGACCCACGGTGAGCCGTCCGACGTGAATGCCCACCCGCACAGCAGTGAGGACGGCAGTATAGCGGTTGTGCACAACGGCATTATCGAGAATTATGAGGAACTGCGTGAGTATCTAAAAGTTGAGCACGGGGTGAGCTTTGTTTCGGCGACCGACACCGAGGTCATCGCCCACCTGCTCAAAACTTTTTATAAGGGCGACCTGCTGGATGCCATGTATAAAGCGGTCGAGCGTATGCGCGGTGCGTATGCCATCGCCGCCATCGCTGCCGACGAGCCGGACAGGATTATAGCGGTGCGCAAAGACTCGCCGATGGTGGTCGGGCTATCGCATGACTCCAACTATATCGCCTCTGACATACCGGCGCTGTTGAAATACGTGCGCGAAATATATCTTATCGAAAATAACGAGACGGTGGAGCTCACCAAGGACAAGGTCACCATCTACAACGCCGAGCGGGGGGTGGTAAAACGCGATGTATTCCACGTCACATGGGATGCCGACTCGGCGGAGAAGGACGGCTACGAGCACTTTATGCTCAAGGAGATTAACGAGCAACCGCACGGTCTGGAGGAGACACTGCGTCGCCGCCTGTCGGACAGTGACGATATCCTGTCG
Organism: uncultured Oscillospiraceae bacterium; assembly: GCA_964369965.1. Classification (GTDB taxonomy): domain Bacteria; phylum Bacillota; class Clostridia; order Oscillospirales; family Ruminococcaceae; genus CAYJBH01. The sequence goes on along the minus strand of CAYJGF010000013.1, from coordinate 15,363 downwards.
GACGGAATTAATCTCACCGCCGAGGACATTGAGGGGTTTGACCGCGTGTATATCGTCGCATGTGGCACGGCATACCACGCAGGGCTCATCGGCAAATACGCAATAGAGAAGTTTGCAAAAATCCCCGTTGAGGTGGATATTGCGTCGGAGTTTAGATATCGCGAGCCGTTTTTGGACGACAAGACACTGTTTATAGCGATAAGTCAGTCCGGTGAGACGCTGGACACCCTTGCGGCATTGCGGTGTGCAAAGCAGGCAGGCGCACGCATACTCTCCATTGTCAATGTTGTCGGCAGCTCCGTCGCGCGCGAGTCGGATGATGTATTCTACACCTGGGCAGGCCCCGAGATTGCGGTTGCTTCCACCAAGGCGTACACCACCCAGTTGATGTGCCTGTACCTTATCGCAATATATATGGGTCGGCTCAAAAACGAGTTGAGTGATGAGCGCTATGCCGACTATATATATGAACTCAAACAGATACCGAACAAGCTGAAAGAGGTTTTAGCGGAGGAAAAGGGGATTTACACCCTCGCGAAAAAGCTATATCGCACCAATCAGGTGTTTTTTATCGGACGAGGCACCGACAGTGCGGTGTCGCTGGAGGGCTCTCTTAAACTTAAAGAAATATCCTATATCAACTCCTTCGCGATAGCGGCAGGGGAGCTTAAACACGGCACCATTGCACTTATCGAGCAGGACACACTGGTCGTTGCCATTGCCACCCAAAAACGACTTTATGAGAAGATGATGTCCAATATACAGGAGGTCAAGTCGCGCGGTGCACGGGTAATCGGGCTCACCGGCAGTGGCAATAAGGGGATGGAAAACAATGTCGACCACGCTATTTATATACCGGAGTGCCCCGACGAGTTTGCACCGCTTTTGAGCATAGTGCCGTTGCAAATATTCTCCTACTATATCGCAAAACTGCGCGGTTGCGACATTGACAAGCCCAAAAACCTCGCCAAGAGCGTGACGGTGGAATAAGTTTAAAAAAATTTTCGAACTCCCGAGTTTTGTTTCTTTTCAGCGGAAAACGCTGAAATTTCGTCAGCATGTGGCGAAACCGAAAAAAACATCAATAAGGAATGGTTATAAATATGGATAGTCGAATAAGGTTTTTAATTGATTATCTAATAAATGAGGACGAGCGATACGCGGATATTGCCGTCCCGAGCGATGCGCAGGGGCAAAAAAAGCTCCTGCGCTCACTTTTGAATGTCCGTGCGGCTGTGCCTGTGAGCGACGAGTTTTTGTCGGTGCAGGATGAGTATCTGCAAGATGAGATAAAAAGCAGGGGGGTAACGCACGCAGATTTGCTTTCACCGGTGGAGAAAAATGGAAGAATTTACCTCTGGCAGGGAGATATTACCACCCTCAAAATTGACGCGATAGTCAACGCCGCAAACTCGGCAATGCGAGGCTGTTTTGTGCCGTGTCATGGGTGTATAGACAACATCATCCACACCCTCTCCGGCGTGCGTTTGCGCGCTTTTTGTGATGATTTGATGCAAAAACAAGGGCACGACGAAAAAACCGGTGACGCTAAAATCACGCCGGCGTTTAACCTGCCAAGCGAGTATATCCTGCATACGGTAGGCCCGATTATCACCGCACCGTTGACCACGACTGACAGAAATTTACTGGCAAATTGTTACAAATCCTGCCTGAATTTGGCAGTGGAAAATAATGTCAATTCTATCGCTTTTTGCTGCATCTCGACAGGGGAGTTTCACTTCCCAAAACGCGAGGCGGCAAGAATAGCGGTGAGCACGGTGAGGGAATTTTTGCAAGAAAACACCACCCTCGAAAAGGTGGTGTTCAACGTGTTTTGCGATGAGGATAAAGAGATTTATGAGGATATTTTGCTTTAAACAAACAGATTACTCACATCATCCGCCACCACATACGACCGACTCTCAATTTCTTTTGGGATCGGTTGTTTTTCTTTGTTTATGCTGATATAAGTAGCGTCCTTGTTTTGGTAGACAAACTGCCAAAAGGGGTATTTGATTATGGAGGGGGTGTTGTAGCCGACCCCAAGCTCCAGATAGACCACCCGACCGTGCCTATGCTCATTAATAAACTTTTCATAGCGTGCCGCGGCGTCATGCCAACCCTTGTCCTCGACAAAGGTCGCGTCACTGCGCAAATTCATGCTCATATTAGCGCCACATCTCGGGCAGTGGGGGATAAGCTGGCTCGGGATTTTCATGTCTTTTTGCGCCTGCACCATCTCCCTCACCGTCTCAACATTGTCATATGTGGCACTGTGACAGGGGCGCGAGCACTGCCAAAGCCCGTAGTCCCCCTGAGTGTAAAAAAGCCGTTTTTTGTCGAAACCGCTCTTTTGAAAACAGTGGTCGACGTTGGTGGTTATGACAAAATAATCCCTACCACCCACAAGTTGCAACAGTGTGCGAAAAACCTCGCCCGGGTCGAAAGCATAGCGGTTAAGCTCGATATGGCGGCTCCAGTACGCCCAGTGCTCCTCCTGTGAGGTGTAGCGCTGAAAGGCGGCGCTGTACATATTGTCATAATGGTATTTTTGTATGAAATCGGCAAAGTTTTCGGTGAAACGCTCACCGTTATAAAGCAGTCCGGCGGCGGCGGAGAGCCCGGCACCGGCCCCCACCACCACCGCATCGCAGTCGTTTATAATTCCTTTTAGCCATTCACTGTTAGTCATTAGTCGTTCACCGAAATTAATTATCCTGTGTGTGTGCCGTCCTTAATCCCGAGGATTATTTCATCGACATCATTTAAAAGGTCGATGTTTACATAAAACGGCAACGGTTCGCCGTCCTTGACCGCGCCGTACTGACGCTCGTTTATTCTATAGAAGTCCATAGTCTGGGAATAGCCGTCCATCTTATTTATGGTGAAAGAGTATTCCGACTCACCTATTTCGGGGTCTTCATCAAGGTCGGACGACATTGTGACCGACAGGATTGCAAGGTAGATATCCTTTGCAAAATCCTCCTCGATGCTCTCGCCGTCAAGGGTTGCCTCGAGATATGCTGTGTCCTCCTCCGTCTCGGCAGGGAAGTGGGTGAGGGCAAGCTCATACGTGCCACTCGGAGTGGTCATATCCACCGTCTCGACCTCGACTATATTGTGTAGCCAAAGCAGTGAGGACATGAGTTCGATATAATCAATGTCGATAAAGGGGAATGCCGAGCTGGGGAATGTCACCACCGAATCAACACCGGACACCGTCGCGTAGTATGCCGTCTCACTCTCGTCGGTGAAGTCGCCGAGGGTTATGGTGAGGTCGTCGTTTATCACAAAGGTTGCAGTGGTTGATGCCACGAGAGGTTCGGCAACCTCATTGTCGGTATCGGGGGTCTCCTCGTCGTCGGTCTGCTCCTCCTCAATCACATTTGCTATGCCGTACTGCTCTAAATCCTCCGGGTTGTCCTCGATAATTTCGCTGTAGGACAGTGATGAGAAAAATGTGAATATATCCTCGCTGAGTATCACGTCGTTGGTGTCGCTCATATACGGTGAAGTCATCTCAAACGCGGAACCGAATTCATCTATGCTTTCCCTCGCGGTTAACTCGATGGTCGGACCGGAAGATCTTTGGAGCACAAAGGATTCGAAAATTTCGCTCTCGATATCGGTGCCTACCACATAGGAGAAGACACTGCGGTCGCGGAACTGGTGCTTCGTGTCAAGAGCATACATCGCGTCGGATGAGGGGATAAGATAGACGTCGTCGCTGTCTGCAAGTTTTGCATAGTATTCGGAATCGCCCGGTGCGGCGTCGCCAATTTCATAGATAATATCGCCGGAGGTTGCCTCGACCGTGACGACGGCGGCAGGGGTGTCAAGACCGTACTGTGCAAGGTCGCCGGTTGCTATCGGCTCGGGGTCGGTGGTGATGCTTATTAGCCCCACCGCCGCCGCCGATATCAAGCCGTCAATGTAGGCAAAACCGTCATCTTCGAGGGAGTAGGTCAAGCTTTCGTCCTCGGCAACATCGTCGGTAATTATGGTGTAGGTATTGTCGTTTTCCACCGTGACCGAGCTGACCTCGGCGGCGTCGACATCTATAAGATAGCTAAGCTCTGTCGGGGTTGAGGGTACATCGCTCGATACATCCTCGGTTGCCGAAAAGTCAACGGTGGTTAATATTACATATGCCGCCACCGCAACTACCAAAACCGCCGCGGCGACGATAAGCCCTCTGAACTTTTTCATTATTTATTTTTTCTCCTGAGAAATACCGTGATGCCGATTGCGATAAAGGCGAGCGGCAGAATGATCACCGTTGTGACAAGGATAACTATCGAGGTGTTGCCGGTTATTATCATCTGCGGATTGCTAAAGTCCACCGCATCGACCAAAACTGCGTCCACCGCCGGGTTCATATAATCGAGCGAGGCGGTTATAAGGTTATTGTTTTGGAATGCGCTGTTGTCGAGCAGATAATCCGAGGTCATCTCCCAACCGCCGATAAACAGCACGTTGTGAGCGACACTCTCGTTGTCAATATACTGGTTGTCCTGTGTTAAAACTACTACGGGGAACGGTGCTTGCAGTGATTCATCCCCTTCGACATAGGCAGAGCCGGAGGACTGCGCGAGCACATTGGTGGTGCGGTATCCGTCCGCATCAAAGACGATATCAAGGCTGGTAGCGCCCGGCACAATGACAGCATCGACAGGGATTTGAGTGGTTATATCATGCTCGGCAAGCTCGGCGACAAACATGGCAGGGTTAGCACCGGCGGCGCGTTCCGCGTCGACGACTATGCCACCGCTCGGCTCTACGCCCCACTCGGTGAGGTAGCGATAAAGTCGCTCCAACTCGCCTGCTTGCGGATTGTAGGTTATGATAAGGTTGTTTGCGGTGGAGCGGGTCAAATACTCGTTGAGCTTTTCAATCTCCTCTTCCGAGAAATCGGTGGAGGGTGCGTTGATAACGAGCATGTCAAGGTCTTCGGGGATGTCCTCGGTAAGGAGTGCAATCTCACTCACGCTATAGCTGTTAGTGGTGAAAACATCGGTGAGTGCGGCATTGTCGGTCATTTCGCCGTGACCGGTGGTATAGGCGACGCTCGGCAGTTCCTCGGTGGTTACATAGTGCACTGCGGAGGCAAACTTGCGGTCCGCCTGATATCCCGAGACATATTCCTCACCGGTGTTGAAGTCATAACTGGTGTCATACAGGTCGTTGATGTCGATTATCTGCTCACGTTTTGCGCTCTTCATTATAATAGAGCCGGAAAAAATAGCGTCCGGATTTTCAAAGTTGTTGCGAAAATTCGGGTTGACCAGCAGGTCGACATATTCAAGGGAAAGACGGCCGCCGGAATAACCCACCATTTTTTTGAGCAGTTCATTGGCGGTGTTGTAGCCGGTGTTTGCGGTGACCTCCGACTCGGTCAGCATGATGTAGACGGTGATATCCTCGGTGAGGTTTTCCAGCATGTCGACGGTGGTGTCGGAGACGGAATAAAGCCCCTCCGCCGTGATATCCTGTTTTAGATTAAAACGCTCGGTCATGCTTTCAACCACAAGGTTTATAACAATTATGACGGCGATTATAATAATGGTGAAAAGCACCGAAATACCGCCGTACCGGAATTTTTTGGAGTTTAACGCTTTTTTTATATTCATCTTTTTCAATCCTTTCTATTTCTATAATTACGCCCAGCGTTTTTTCTCCAACACACGGGAGGTCATAAACAGGAATATCGCAATGACGCTGATAAAGTAGACTATGTCGTTGAGTTGCAAAATACCGCTTGTGATGTTGGCGAACCTTGAAAAGATTGACAGCCAGTGGATTATCGCTTGAAAAACAGGTATCTGCACAAAGTCGGCAAAGGAGGGTAGGATATATATGGCAAAAAAGATGATATAGCTCAAAATTGCGGCTATGAGCTGACTCTCGGTGAGTGACGAGATAAAAAGCCCGACCGCAACATATGTGCCGATGGCGAGCACCAACATAAAGTAGTTGGAGAATATCTGCCAGTTAGCCGGTGTGCCGAAAAGCGAGATGACAAGCGGTATCCCAAAGGTGCCGACGGTGGCAACGCCGATAACGCCCATCGCGGCTAAAAATTTGCCGAGCACGATGTCGGTGACACTGACCGGGCTGGTGAGCAGGAGCTGGTCGGTTTTGTGGCGGGCCTCATCCGAGAGCAGTTTCATGGTGAGCAGCGGCAACAAAAACATCAGAGTCTGCACAAGAAAGCTGAAAAGACCGGTTATATCGCTGTACTGCGACATAACGTTGAAGAAGAAGAACACGAGATACGCCAAAAAGATAAAGACAGCGCAAAAGACATAGCCGAGCGGCGAGGTGAAAAAACTGCGAAAATCACGTTTAAATATAGCTAACATTATTCTTCCTTTCCATTGTCGGTGTCGGTTTGTGGCTCATCTTCTGTCGCAATTACGCTCGGTATCTCGACCGGCTCGTCCTCGGTGGTGAGTTTTAAGAAGATGTCCTCCAGTGAGAGATCCATGGATGACAGCCCCATAATCGGCAGGTTTGCCTTGGCAAGACCGAAGAAAAGTCGCTCACGCACATCGACATTCTCATCCGCTTCCACGAAAAACTCGACGACTCCCGGCTCACGCTCGCCGGAACAGCTGAAGTTTTTGATGTTGTCGGTGGATTTGATAACAGATTTGACCGCGCCCTCACTGCCCTTGACGCGAAGGGACAGACGGTGAGCACCGGTGAGGGTGGAGGCGAGCATCTCCGGCGTGTTGTCGGCGACAATGTTGCCGTTTGAAATGACAAGGACACGCTCACATACCGCTTGAACCTCCGGCAAGATGTGACTGCTCAAAATGACGGTGCGCTTTTTGCCGAGGTTTTTAATAACGTTGCGGATTTCTATAATCTGGATGGGGTCAAGACCGACGGTCGGCTCATCAAGAATTAAAGTATCGGGGTCACCGATTAGCGCACCGGCAAGCCCTACACGCTGTTTATAGCCCTTTGAAAGGTTGCGTATGACGCGTTTGTATACATTTTCTATGCCGACCTGTAGGCAGATATCGTTGATATGCTCCTGCTGGTCCGGCATCTTGACCTTTTTAAGCTCATAAATAAAGTCGAGATATTCCTCCACCGTCATCTCGAGGTAGAGCGGCGGCTGTTCCGGCAGGTATCCTATGCGCTTTTTGGCGGCGAGCGGATCCTCCGTCATGTCTATACCGTCGATTTTCACCGTGCCGGCAGTGGCGGACAGATAGCCGGTGATGATATTCATGGTCGTTGACTTTCCTGCGCCGTTCGGACCGAGAAAACCGACAATCTCACCGTCATTTATCACAAAGCTGATATCGGCAACCGCCTTTTTCGGACCGTAATTTTTAACAAGATTTGAAACTTCAATCATTGTTATAACCATTCCTTTCTATATAATATACTATATGTATCCCCTAATACAAGACAATATCTATTTTACTACCTAAACCATTTACAAGTCAACAACTTTTTTGTGTTTTTTTTATGAAAATATACAATTTATGCAAATGCGCGAAATAATATGGTTGACTATAATGTCAAAATGAAGTAAAATTATAAGGTCAGCTAACTCATGATTAAGAAAGGCGAACACATTATATGCAAGCTTTATATGAGAACCTCTTTAATATCCAGTGGCAACAGATTGTCATGTGGGTGATAGGTGCGGTGCTTATCTACCTCGCTATCAAGCGCAATATGGAGCCGACATTGCTCCTGCCCATCGGTTTTGGCACAATTCTATGCAACCTGCCGCTCTCCGGCGCGGTCAATCAAGGCGAGGAGGAGGGTATACTCGACGTGCTCTTTGCCGCCGGTATCGCGAACGAGCTTTTTCCGCTGCTGCTCTTTGTCGGCATCGGTGCGATGATCGACTTCGGTCCGCTGTTGTCCAATCCAAAACTCCTGCTGTTCGGTGCGGCGGCGCAGTTCGGCATATTTTTCACCCTAACCATGGCATCGCTCTTTGGTTTTGAGCTTAAGGACGCCGCCTCCATCTCCATCATCGGCGCGGCGGACGGCCCGACCAGCATCTTTGTTGCGAACTTCTTGCAGTCCAACTATATCGGCGCTATCGTCGTCGCGGCATACTCCTATATGGCGCTTGTCCCCATCATTCAACCGCCGGTCATACGCGCCATCACCACCAAAAAAGAGCGCATGATAAAGATGCCGTACGACCAAAAAAATATCAGCAAGACAACGCGCATACTCTTCCCCATCATCCTAACTATGATTACCGGCATAGTCTCCCCCAAAGCGGTCGCGCTCATCGGCTTTTTGATGTTCGGCAACCTTATTCGGGAGTGCGGTGTCCTCAATTCGTTATCCGAGACGGCGCAAAATGTCCTCGCGAACCTCGTGACCCTCCTGCTCGGCATAACCATCGCGGTCAAGATGCAGGCGGATTTATTCCTGACCACCGAGACACTTTTGATACTTCTGCTCGGTCTCATTGCCTTTGTTTTTGACACGGTGGGCGGCGTGCTGTTCGCAAAACTGCTCAACCTCTTTTCCAAAAACAAGATCAACCCCATGATTGGCGCCGCCGGTATCTCGGCATTCCCCATGTCGGCACGCGTTGTACACAAGATGGGACTTGAGGAGGACAAGCAAAACTTCCTGCTCATGCACTCGCTCGGCGCGAACGTCTCGGGTCAAATCGCCTCGGTCATTGCCGGTGGACTCATTTTAAATTTGGTAGCATAATATATAAAGGTAACAAAACATGAACTTTGAATCAATTTTAGTCACCCTGCCCATCATGGGTCAGGGGATGCTCGGGATTTTTATCGTGACCGCCGTCATAATCGGCGTCATACTACTGCTCAATAAGGTGACGGCAGACAAAAGCAAGGATAACAGCTGATGAAACTCGGTATAGACATAGGCTCCACCACGCTCAAATGTGTCCTACTCGACGACCACAACAAGATAGTATATCATAGCTACGAACGCCATCTCTCCATGGCAAGTGAAAAATTGACAGCGGCACTTAATGAAGTGAAAAAGTACACCGGTGATGCCGATTTCACCGTCGCCATATCCGGCTCTGCCGGCATGGGGATAGCGACGGCGGCCGAGGTGGACTTTGTGCAGGAGGTCTACGCCACCAAGGTCGCAATATCGACGTTGCAAAGCGGTGTCGACGCGGTCATAGAGTTGGGCGGTGAGGACGCGAAGGTGCTGTTTTTGACCGACGGTCTTGAGGTGCGCATGAACGGCTCCTGCGCCGGCGGTACAGGGGCATTTATCGACCAGATGGCGACGCTGTTGCACATCACCCCGACCGAAATGAACGAGCTGTCGGCAGATCATCAAAAGATCTACTCCGTCGCCTCGCGTTGTGGAGTTTTTGCCAAGTCCGACATACAGCCGCTGTTAAACCAGGGGGCCAAAAAGGAGGACATCTCGGCGAGCATATTCCATGCCGTTGTCAACCAGACGGTGGCGGGGCTTGCGCAGGGTCGTGAGATAGACGGCAAGGTGGTATATCTCGGCGGTCCGCTCACCTTTATGTCACAGCTGCGCGCCGCCTTTGACAAAGTTTTGGGTATAGAGGGGCTATGTCCCGAGAATTCCCTATACTATGTAGCGATGGGCACGGCATTGATGGCAAAGACCTCCACCGATGTCGAGAGTCTTTTAAATCTTATTGCAAAGAGTGACACAAGGGTCGGGTATGAGACCTGCGCACCGCTCTTCACCTCGAAAGAGGAGTATGACGAGTTTTCCGCGCGCCACGCCACCGCGGTGGTCAAGACGGGCAATGACAACGGCGAGAGCGGTGTCTTTATCGGCATTGACTCCGGCTCCACCACCGTCAAAATGGTGGCTATCAACCAAAATGATGAACTGTTGTTCACGCGTTATGCCTCGGGCGGCGGAAACCCGATAACGGTCATAAAGGGTTTTTTGGAGGAGTTTTATAACGAGCACCCGAGCGCAAAGGTCCTCGGCAGTGCCGTGACCGGCTACGGCGAGGAAATGATGAGGGAGGCATTTCGCCTCGATTTCGGCATCGTTGAGACGGTGGCGCACTTTATGGCGGCGAAGAAGTTCAACCCGAACGTCGACTTTATCATCGATATCGGCGGTCAGGACATAAAATGTTTTAGGATTAAGGACGGCAACATCGACGACATCTTCCTTAACGAGGCTTGCTCCTCCGGTTGCGGTTCGTTTTTGCAGAGTTTTGCGAGCGTCCTCGGCTACTCGGGGGAGGAGTTCGCACGGCTCGGGCTTTTTGCCGACGCGCCTGTCGACCTCGGCTCGCGGTGCACAGTGTTTATGAATTCCTCCGTCAAACAGGCGCAAAAGGACGGCGCGAGTGTCGAGAACATCTCGGCAGGGCTGTCGATAAGCGTTGTGAAAAACGCACTATATAAAGTTATCCGCGCGGTATCCGCCGCCGAGCTGGGCGAAAATATCGTGGTGCAGGGTGGCACATTTTTAAGCGATGCCGTCCTGCGTGCCTTTGAAAAGGAGATAGGCTCGGATGTAATTCGCCCCAACATCTCCGGCATGATGGGGGCATACGGCGCGGCGCTTTATGCCAAAAACAGGCAGACGGAAAAGAGCGACACCATCACCGCCGAGGGGCTGCGAAACTTCACCCACACCGTCAAATCGGTGGTTTGCCACCGTTGCACCAACGCCTGTACCCTCACCGTCAACTCTTTTGCTGATAATCGCAAGTTTATCGGTGGCAACCGCTGTGACAAACCGGTATCAAAATCAAACGAGCACTCCGACGAGCTCAATTTATACGCCCAAAAGGAGGCTTTGCTCGCACAGTATATGCAAACAAATTCAGGTGGAGCTCGCGGCAAAATCGGTCTGCCGATGGTGCTGAACATGTATGAGTTACTGCCCTTTTGGTCGAAGTTTTTCGAGACACTCGGCTTTGAGGTGATGGCGTCCGGTTTTTCCGACCGTGCGCTGTATGTCGAGGGGCAACACACCATCCCGTCCGACACCGTCTGCTACCCTGCAAAGTTGGTGCACGGTCACATCGAACGGCTGTTAAAACAGGGGGTCGACGCGATTTTCTACCCCTGCATGACCTACAACATCGACGAAAAACGCGGCGACAACCACTACAACTGCCCCGTCGTTGCCTACTACCCCGAGGTGGTGCACGCCAACATACCGGCGATAGAAAAGACGAAGTTTATCTATGACTATATCGGCATACACCGCCCTGCCGACTTTGCAAAGAGCATGACAGTTATCCTCTCGAAAAGTTTCGGGAACATTCCCCTTGCAGAGGTGAAAAAAGCGACGGATTTTGCCTTTGCGGAGCGCGACATATTTATCGAAAAAACGAGACAGCTCGGCGAGGTGATAATCCAAAAGGCACGCGCCGAGGGCAAAAAGATCATTGTGCTCGCCGGCAGGCCCTACCACCTCGACCCGGAAATTAATCACGGCATCGACCGCCTTGTGAACGGGTGCGGCGTTGCACTGGTGACGGAGGACGCAGTCTGCCACCATGTTGAGCCGACCAAGGTCTCGGTGCTCAACCAGTGGACCTATCACTCACGGCTATACGACGCGGCGAGCTACACCGCCACCCAAAAAGACATGGAGTTGGTTCAACTGGTCTCGTTCGGGTGCGGAGTCGATGCTATAACCACCGACGAGGTGCGCGCCATACTGCACCGCGCCGGCAAGATATACACCCAAATAAAGATAGACGAGATAACCAATCTCGGCGCGGTCAAGATAAGAGTGCGCAGTCTGCTCGCGACCATATAAAAAAAGGATGAAATTTAAAAATAAATTTTCAAATTTCTGAGTTTTTTTCTTTTCAGCGGAAAACGCTGAAATTTCGCCACCATGTGACGAAACCGTAAAAAAACATCAATAAGGAATTGTTTTAATTATGCAAATCAACGAACGGGTGCTGTTCACCAAGGATATGAAGAGCAGTTATAAGATACTGATACCGGACATGCTCCCGATACATTTCACCATCGTTTCCAAGATTTTTACCGACTACGGCTACAATGTCGAACTGCTTAAAAACGACGGCAAGGCGGTGGTGGACGCAGGGCTTAAGTTCGTGCACAACGACACCTGTTATCCGGCATTGCTCGTCATCGGTCAGTTCATCGACGCGCTGAGCAGTGGACGATACGACGTGAATAAAACCGCCCTGCTGATAACCCAGACGGGCGGCGGTTGCCGTGCCTCCAACTACATACACCTACTGCGCAAGGCGTTGCAAAAGGCAGGGTTTGCGCAGGTGCCGGTCATCTCGCTCAACCTGTCAGGTCTTGAGAGCAACCCCGGCTTCAGGTTCACCTTCGGTATGCTCCGCAAGACGCTCGCCGGCATAACCTACGGTGATCTTTTGATGCTACTCAAAAATCAGACCGAGCCGTATGAGGTCAAAAAGGGTGACGCTCGCGCCATGACCGACTCATGGATTGAAAACCTAAACCGGCAATTCCACGACAAAAAAGGTCTTTCTTTAAAAGAGATGCGCAAAAATTTGGTGCAGATGGTGCAGGATTTTTCCGCCATAAAAACAGAGCACACCGACAAGATAAAGGTCGGTGTGGTGGGTGAGATATATGTCAAATACTCCGGTCTCGCCAATAACTCACTGGAGGACTTTTTGCTCTCACAGGGGTGTGAGGTGATGGTGCCGGGTCTGATGGGCTTTTTGCTGTTTAAACTGGACAACCGTATCGAGGATATCAAGCTGTACGGTGGTAGTAAACTCAAGTTAAAGGTATTAGAGCGTGTGATGAAATATTTCACCGACATTGAAAGCGCGATAATCGCCGCCGTCAAGACAAGCGAGAGGTTCACCCCACCCGGCGAGTACGCCCATCTTAAACACCTTATTGACGGCGTTGTCGGCTACGGCAACAAGATGGGGGAGGGGTGGCTGTTGACCGCCGAAATGCTGGAGCTGTGCGAGCAGGGCTACAGCAACATTGTATGCGCCCAGCCTTTCGGTTGTCTGCCTAACCATATTGTGGGCAAGGGCATGATACGCAAGATAAAGAACATCTTCCCAAGCTCCAACATAGTGGCGATAGACTACGACCCCGGCGCGACCAAGGTTAATCAGGAGAACAGGATTAAGTTGATGTTAGCGGTAGCGTCCGAACGCTAATTTAGACTAAGGACTAAAGGTAAATGGCTGTTTTTGGTGAATGACTAAAGGTGAATGGTGAATGGTGATGGAAACGGCTTCGCCTTTTATATTTATAATCCATCGCCAAAGGCGATACCTTTAGTCTTTCACCGTTCACCTTTAGTTTTTAGTCTATATATCAATCCTCGTCCACCGTCCCTGTTTAAACCTGATGGTGGAAAAAATCATTCTTGTCATCTGGTCCGCTAACAGTCCCAACCAGACACCGGTCAGCCCGAGACCCATCGGGTAGGCAAATATATACGTGGTGAGCGGTCGCACAATTGTGACACTTAAAAGCGAAGTCATTGCGGTATATCGTGTATCACCGGCACCGCGCAGACAGCCGTTATAGATGAACTGCGTCACCTGCAACAGCACCGCCACCGACATCATTGCGGTGAGCATGGAGCTGTAATCAAGTATATCCTCACGATCGGAAAAAAGTCGGAATATGTCGGTCCCAAACAGACGAAATACTGTTGCGGACATTATGGAAATACAAAAACCTATGCGTTGGCACATCGCACCATAGAGCCGCGCAAGATCGGGGCGCTTTTGCCCGAGACTTCGCCCGACCATTGCCACCGCGGCGATGGATAGCCCGTCCGCAAATGCGAAGGATAGCAAAATAATGCTGTGCGCTACCTGATTTGCCGCAAAGGCAATAGTGCCGAGGTTTGCCACCGCCATTGCCGACAATAAAAACCCAACTCGCAAAAATATATGCTCCGCCATGGTGGGTGCCGAGACGTTAAAAATCCCTTTAAGGGTGAGCTTGTTGAATCGAAAAAAGTTAATTCCTTTTAAATAAATATACCCTTTGCCCGGCATTGCGGAGAAAAAGGCCATGACCATTGCCACGAGCGTGCCGAGCACCGTCGCGATTGCCGCACCACTCACCCCGAGAGCGGGGAAACCGAAGTTGCCATGAATTAAAAGGTAGTTAAAAACGAGGTTGACTCCGTTGGAGACGAGGTTGCACCGCATGACAATTTTGGTGTTGCCACTGCCGCGCTGTGCGGCGTTTATGGTGAGTGTGATGGTCTGGAAGATGATGCCTGCCATAACGATGCGCAGATAGTCCGCCGCCATCTCGTGGGTGTCGGAGTTACTGCCGACAAAACGCACCATCTCATCCGCGAAGATTACACAAAGTGTGCTCACCACCACCGTGCCGAGAATGGCAAAGCCGAGCGCGTTATACAGCGTATCGTTTGCCCCTTTTTGATTACCCTGCCCTCGACGGCGCGCAACAATCGCGCTGACCGCAATGCCGTTCGCCACAAAAATCGACAGCCCTATAAACTTAGGCTGTGCCGTCAAACCGACGGCGGCAACGGCACTCTCGCCGAGACCGCTGACCATAACGGTGTCTATCATGGTGACGAGAGCGACCAAAAACGCCTCGAGTGTGCTCGGCCATGCGACCTTGAAAGTGTTGAAAAAGAGCTGTTTTGTGCTCGGAATTTCGCCCAACTTTTCGGAATGCTTTAAAATCCTATCCTGATTATATATTAGCTTTATCAGACGATCCATCACATTCCTTTTTTTTAATAATACCCTATGTATATAGGATACCACTATATTATTGTTTGTCAAGGGGTTTGGAGTTTGCGGTGGTTGTATTGTCATTACGCTTGTCCTCGCCTGACTGTAGGTGGGGGGCGCGTCTGCGAACCCGTTCGCAGTCCCCTACCGGAATAAGAGCCCCCGGGGGCTCTTATTCCGGTAGGGGAGTTTGAAAGCTTTCAAACACGCGCCCCCCCTCACCCGGAGCACCGAACATATCACTCGCGAAAGGCAACCTCCTCTCATAAACCAACCAACACCTACATTACACCACAAAAATTACAAATTTTTTTAATATACCCCTTGCATTTCCAAAAATAATGTGCTATAATAAACTTCGCGACCGAAATGTGCGCAAAACTGCGTTTATCGGTCGGGCGATCAGGACATACTTTGCAAAGAGCGTATGGACAGCACAAGGTATTGAACGAGTACACATTTGTCTAATGTATACTAAGTAATTCCGCTCTCCCTCTGGCTACGACGGTCATCGTCGACTTTGCCGAATGTTTCGCCGATACAACTAACAGGTGTTGGTTGGTCGGTTTTTACTATGAAAAGTTATGAAACGCAAGGCGGCTTGTAAAGAAATTGTCAACGTTTTTATAAGGAGGCAGTTTAATGGCGGCAAAAGAAAA
>CAYJGF010000012.1:0-75417 GCA_964369965.1 uncultured Oscillospiraceae bacterium | reverse complement strand
CAACTTCCGGCAGGCGTAGATATTGAAATAAAACTTTAATATTGTCTTCCACCGGGTCATGTTGGTAAAACCGCAAGGTTTTAATGCCAACCAATAACTTAAAGGAGGAATTATCTATAATGAAAAAGGGAATTATCGGCAAAAAGGTCGGTATGACACAGATTTACGACGAGAACGGTAAGATTATACCGGTCACCGTCATCGAGGCAGGTCCCTGCACCGTCGTGCAGAAGAAAACCGTCGAGACAGATGGCTATGAGGCTGTCCAGCTCGGTTACGGCGAAGTATCACTCAAAAGGGTGAACAAACCGAATAAAGGTCACTTTGCAAAGAACGACGTAGCACCGAAGAAGACACTGCGCGAGTTTCGCCTCGCTGACATCTCCGGCATGAGCGTCGGCGATATCGTCAAGGCAGACGCATTTGAGGTCGGTGAGCGTGTCGACGCTGTCGGCACAAGTAAGGGTAAAGGCTTCGCCGGTACCATCAAACGTTACAACGGTCACAGCCTGCGTGCCTCTCACGGTACAGGCCCCGTTGCCCGTCACGCCGGTTCCATGGGTGCGGCGTCCTCGCCCTCACGCGTTATGAAGGGCAAAAAACTGCCGGGTCACCTTGGTAACGAGCGTGTCACCGTGCAAAATTTGACAGTGGTCAAAATTGATGCAGAAAACAATCTTATCGCCGTAAAAGGCGCTGTACCGGGTGCGAACGGTTCCATCGTTTGCCTGTCCGACAGCGTCAAGGCATAGTCGGAAAGGAGTATAAATGGCTAAATATGATGTAGTGGACAATACCGGCAAAAAGGTCAGTGATATAGAACTTTCCGATATGATTTTCGGTATAGAGCCAAACGCGGTTGCGGTTCATTCTGCGGTGGTTAACTACCTCGCAAATCAGCGCACCGGTACTCAGAGCACCAAGACAAGGGCAGAGGTCGCCGGTGGCGGTCGCAAACCTTGGAGGCAAAAAGGCACAGGTCGTGCTCGTCAGGGTAGTACACGCAGTCCCCAGTGGACACACGGTGGTGTTGCACTCGGCCCAAAACCCAGAGACTACAGATACCGTCTCAACAAACAACAAAAGCGTCTTGCGCTGTTCTCGGTTTTATCGGAGAAAGCGGCGAGCGGCAACCTTATCATCGTCGATGACTATAAAGTGGACGAGTTCGCAACCAAGGCGGTTGTAAAGATGCTCGGCGACCTCAAGGTCGGCAAAAAGAGCCTGCTCGTGACCGGCGATATCGAGAAGAAACTGGTCAAGAGTGCCTCCAACATCCAAAACGTAAAGACAACCATGGCAACCACGCTGAATGTATACGACATAGTCGGTGCCTCCACCCTCGTGCTCAGCGTCGATGCCGCCAAAAAGATAGAGGAGCTGTTTGTATGCTAAATAATGATATAATACTTCGCCCCGTTATCACGGAACGCTCCATGGCGGGTCTTGCCGACAAGAAGTACACCTTCAAGGTTCACCCCGATGCCGGCAAAATTCAAATCGCAAGAGCGGTGGAAGATATTTTCGGCGTCAAGGTTGAAAAGGTCAACACCATCTCGGTTCGTGGACGTTTTCGTCGCAGAGGTCGTGTAGGCGGCTACACCGCGGCGGGCAAAAAGGCGATAGTGACACTTAAAAAGGATTCAAAAGGTATCGAGTTCTTTGAGTCGCTCAACTAATTTAATAACTATAGTTGACGTCGGTTTAATGGTAGGGCGAGCCCCTATTCACAACAAGATGAGGAGAATAAAGCAAGATGGCTATAAAAAAGTATAAACCCACAACGCCGGGCAGACGCGGTATGACGGTTACCGACTACTCCAATCTGTCCAAGGTCAAGCCGGAGCGCAGCCTGCTGGAGCCTATGAAAAAGCACAGCGGTCGCAACAACACCGGCAAGATAATGGTTCGTCACCACGGTGGCGGCAACCGCACCAAGTACCGTGTTATCGACTTCAAGCGCAACAAGCTTAACATGCCTGCCGAGGTCATGACGCTGGAGTACGATCCTAACCGCAGTGCACACATCGCACTTCTCAAATACGAGGACGGCGAGAAACGCTACATCATCGCACCGAACGGTCTCAACGTCGGTGACACCGTCACCGCAGGACCGGACAGCGATATCAAACCGGGCAATGCACTCGCATTTTGCGACATGCCGGTCGGTACCTTTGTTCACAACGTGGAGCTCTATCCCGGCAAGGGCGCACAGCTTGTTCGTGGAGCAGGCGTCGGCGCACAGCTGATGGCTAAAGAGGGCAAATATGCACTTCTTCGTCTGCCGTCCGGTGAACTTCGCAACGTTCCGCAAAACTGCATGGCAACAGTCGGTCAGGTTGGCAACATCGACCATGAAAATGTCAACTACGGTAAGGCCGGTCGTCGCCGTCATATGGGTTGGCGTCCGACCGTCCGCGGTAGTGTTATGAACCCGTGTGACCATCCCCACGGTGGTGGTGAGGGTAAAAGCCCCATCGGTCGTTCCGGTCCGGTTACCCCTTGGGGTAAGCCGACACTCGGATACAAGACCAGGAGCAAGAGAAACAAGAGCGACAGCATGATAGTCAAGCGTCGTAACGGGTAAAAGGAGAGTATAAAATGGGAAGAAGTGTTAAAAAAGGACCTTTTGTGCAACCCGTTCTGCTGAAACGAGTTGAGGAGATGAATAAAGCCGGTGAAAAACGTGTCTTAAAGACCTGGAGCCGTGCCTCCACCATTTTCCCGGACTTTGTGGGACATACCTTTGCGGTCCACGACGGAAGAAAGCATGTTCCGGTATATGTGACCGAGGATATGGTTGGTCACAAGCTCGGTGAATTTGCACCGACACGCACCTATCGCGGACACGCCGGCGGCAAGACAGGCCGATAAGCCAGAAAGGAAAGTCAATAAGTATGGAAGCAAAAGCACATTTGAGATATGCACGTATCTCGCCGCGCAAGGTACAGATTGTACTGGATCTTATTAGAGGTAAAAACGTAGAGGATGCTAAGGCAATCTTGAAGTTTACCAACAAGGCGGCGGCAGAGCTTATACTGGGCGTATTAAATTCCGCCGCGGCAAACGCGGAGAACAACCACAGCATGGACGGCAACTTCCTCTTTGTCAGTGAATGTTTCGCCTGCCCCGGTCCGACACTCAAAAGGGTAATGCCAAGGGCGCAAGGTCGCGCATTCAGAATTTTCAAAAGAACAAGTCACATAACGGTCGTCGTCAAGGAACGCGAGGCGTAGAACATTTATATAGAAAGGAAATATAATGGGTCAAAAAGTCAATCCCCACGGACTGCGCGTCGGAATAAATAAGGATTGGGACAGCCGTTGGTTTGCATCTAAAAAAGATTTTGCGGATCTCATTGTTGAGGACCAGAAAATCCGTAAGATGCTCAAAAAAATGCTGTTTGCGGCAGGTATTCCGAAGATAGAGATAGAGCGTACACAGGATAAAGTCAAGGTCAACATCCACTGCGCAAAACCGGGTATGGTCATAGGACGCGGTGGCAGTGACATCGACAAGGTTAAACTTGCGATAGAAAAACTTATCAACAAATCGGTCTCGGTCAGCATCACCGAGATTAAAAATCCCGACACCAATGCACAGCTGGTCGCGGAGAATATTGCCGCTCAACTCGAGCGCCGCACCTCTTTCCGCCGTGCCATGAAACAGTGCATGGGTCGCGCCATGAGAATGGGCGCTAAGGGTATCAAGACCAACGTCTCGGGACGTCTCGGCGGTGCGGATATCGCACGTAGCGAGCACTACCACGAGGGCACCATACCGCTGCAAACACTGCGCGCCGACATAGACTACGGCTTTGCAGAGGCGGCGACAACCTACGGTCGCCTCGGTGTTAAGGTTTGGATCTATAAGGGCGAGATATTAAAGGGCGCAAAGCGCACCCATACCGAAATAGTGCCACCCAAGAGGGAGCGCGGCGACCGTGACCGTCGTCCCCGTCCGGCACGTAGGGAAGGAGCGATGAGATAATGTTATTACCTAAAAGAGTTAAATATCGCCGCGTACACCGCGGTCGTATGAAGGGTGTTGCGACACGCGGCAACAAGGTCAATCAGGGCGATTTCGGCATACAGGCTTTGGAGCCGAGCTGGATAACTTCCAATCAGATTGAGGCAGCTCGTATCGCGATGACACGTTATATCAAGCGTGGTGGTCAGGTTTGGATCAAGATTTTCCCGGACAAGCCGGTCACCGAGAAACCGGCCGAGACCCGTATGGGTAGCGGTAAAGGCTCTCCCGAGTACTGGGTCGCGGTTGTAAAACCGGGTCGTGTACTCTTTGAGATTGCCGGCGTTTCGGAGGAGCTCGCTCGTGAGGCATTTCGTCTTGCCAGCCACAAGCTGCCGATCAAAACAAAGTTTGTAAAAAGAGAAACGGAATAAGATGGTACAGACGTTTGACAGCACTGTTAAGACGTACAGAAAGGAATGGTCAAATAGATGAAGGCAAAAGAGATGCAAAGTTTATCTGTGCCGGAGTTGCAAAAGATGCTCTCGGAGCTCAAAGAGGAGCTGAGAAACCTGCGCTTTCAACATGCTATAAACCAACTGGAAAATCCCCAGAGGCTTAAAGATGTAAGGCGTGATATTGCCAGGGTAATGACAACACTTCGCGGTTTGGAACTGGCGAGTGCTGAGTAAGAGAAAGGAATAGGTTTTAAATGGAGCACAGAGAATCACTTCGTAAGACGCGTATAGGCACCGTCGTTTCCGACAAGATGGACAAAACCATCGTCGTCGCGATAGCCGACAACGTGCGTCACCCGCTTTACAAAAAGATTATCAAGCGCACCGTCAAGTTTAAGGCTCATGACGAAAAGAATGAGTGTAACATAGGCGACCGTGTACAGATTATGGAGACTCGTCCGATTTCAAAGGATAAGCGCTGGCGTTTGGTTCGTATAGTGGAAAAGGTTAAGTAATATATAAGAGCGTAATTTAAAAGGGAGGTGCAGCTGTGGTACAGATGCAATCATATCTCAAGGTTGCGGACAATACCGGCGCTAAAGAGCTGATGTGTATCAGGGTGCTGGGCGGTTCACGCAAGAGATACGCCGGAGTTGGTGACGTTATCGTTGCCTCGGTTAAAAAGATTTCACCGGGTGGTGCGACAAAAAAAGGTGAGGTTGTTCGTGCGGTTATCGTGCGCACAAAACATCCCATTCGTCGTGACGACGGGTCCTATATCCGTTTTGACGAGAATGCGGCGGTCATCATTAAAGAGGACAAAAATCCCAGGGGTACACGTATTTTCGGACCGGTTGCTCGTGAACTTCGCGAGAATGGATACCTCAAGATTTTAAGTCTCGCACCGGAATCTTTGTAATTTTCGGTTACAAAAAGGAAAGGATAAATTATTCTTATGAATAAACTTCATATCAAAACCGGTGATACCGCGATGATTTTGAGCGGCAACAGTAAGGGAAAAACCGGTAAGGTTTTAGCAACCAGCCCGAGCGAGGGCAAGATAATTGTTGAGGGATGCAACATGATTACAAAGCATCTCAAACCCCGTCGTCAGGGTCAGCAGGGTGGCAAGGTTGAGGCGGAGGCGGCGATGTACGCCTGCAAGGCTCTGCCGGTCTGCCCGAAGTGCAACAAGGCGACAAGGGTAGCTCACGTTATCAAGGACGGTAAAAAGACACGCAGCTGCAAAAAATGCAGCGCAGAATTTTAAGGAAAGGGGGACATCACAATGCCAAGATTAAAGGACAGATACAAAGCAGAGATTGCCCCTGCGCTGATGACCAAATTTGGTTATAAGAGCGTCATGCAGATACCAAAGCTGGACAAGGTCATCGTCAACGTCGGCTGCGGCGAGGCGAAGGACAACCCTAAAATCATCGAGGCGATAGTGTCCGACATAAAGATAATTTGCGGTCAAACACCGATTATCTGCAAGGCAAAAAAATCGGTCGCTAACTTCAAACTGCGTGAGGGTATGCCTATCGGTGTTAAGGTTACACTGCGCGGCGACAACATGTATGAGTTTGTAGACAGACTTTTCTCCATATCACTGCCCCGTGTTCGCGACTTTCGCGGAATAAACGGCAACAGCTTTGACGGTCGCGGCAACTACTCGTTCGGCGTTAAGGAGCAGCTCATATTCCCCGAGATTGACTACGATAAGATTGACGCTATCCGCGGCATGGACATATCGTTCGTCACTACGGCGAATACCGACGAAGAGGGTAAAGAGCTGCTGCGCGCAATGGGCGCACCGTTTGCTAACTAAGAGTAGAAAGGAAAATAAAGATGGCAAAGACCTCAATGAAAGTGAGCCAGCAACGTCCGGCTAAATTTTCCACCAGGGCATACAACCGTTGCAAACTTTGCGGTCGCCCTCACGCCTATCTGCGCAAGTACGGAATTTGCAGAATTTGCTTCCGTGAGCTTGCATACAAAGGTCAGATACCGGGCGTTCGCAAGGCGAGCTGGTAAGGTATATACACAAGAATGTCCAAAAGGCAGTTTAAAAAGCCTAAAAGGCAGTTTTTACGACAGACATCTGTCGAGAAAGGGAACATGGTATGAACATTACCGATCCGGTAGCAGATTTGCTGACCCGCGTTCGTAACGCAAGCTCCGCAAAGCATGACACCGTTGACATTCCCTCCTCCAACCTGAAAAAGAATATAGCTCAGATAATGGTTGATGAGGGATATGTAAAATCAATGGAGATTATCGAGGATAACAAACAGGGGGTTATCCGCCTCACACTGAAGTATCGTGAGACCGGCACACCTGTACTCACCGGACTGCGCAGGGTTTCAAAACCCGGTCTGCGTATCTACTCCGGCGCGCTCGAGATGCCCAAGGTTATGAAGGGTCTCGGAACCGCAATAGTATCAACATCAAAAGGCGTTATGACTGATAAAGCCGCTCGTAAAGAGAATGTCGGCGGTGAAGTTTTAGCCTTTATATGGTAAGAGAAGGGGAAAGACTATGTCGAGAATTGGAAGAAAACCCATTGTCATCCCTGCCGGCGTTGAGGTCAAGTTAGACGGCGTCAACATTTCGGTCAAGGGCCCCAAAGGTAAGCTTGATTCCACAGTGCATCCGCTAATATCCTTAGATATTAAAGACGGAATAATCAATGTGACAAGGCCTAATGACGAAAAACAAGCCCGCAGCCTGCACGGCTTGACACGTACACTCGTATCCAACATGGTAGAGGGTGTATCGGCAGGATTCAGCAAAACACTGGAAATTCAGGGTGTCGGCTATCGTGCCGCAATGCAGGGTAATAAACTTGTATTAACACTCGGTTTCAGCCACCCGGTTGAGAGAAGTGAGACCGAGGACATCAAGATAGAGGTTCCATCGCCGAACAAGATTGTTATATCCGGTGTGGACAAACAAAAGGTTGGCCAGTTCGCCGCCGAAATAAGAGAAATTCGTCCGCCCGAACCATACAAGGGCAAGGGTGTGCGCTACCTCGGTGAGTTCATCGCCAAGAAAGAGGGTAAGGCAGGAAAGGCTAAGTAGTTTAAAGGAGATATTAAGGCTCATTTATAGCTACTTTGAGGAAAGGATAAAAGTTTTATGATAAAGAAATATAATAAAGCCGCCGCCCGTGCCAAACGCCAAGCCCGCGTCCGCGGTAAGATAAGCGGCACAGCCGAGCGTCCGCGTCTCAACGTATTTCGCAGTGCCTCGCATATCTATGCGCAGGTCATTGACGATGTTGCAGGTGTGACACTCGCACAGGCGAGCAGTCTGAGCAAAGGTTTTAAGGGTGCCGGTGGCAATGTCGAGGCGGCAAAAAAGGTCGGTGAGGCAGTAGCCAAGGCGGCAATCAAAAAAGGCATTAAAGAAGTTGTGTTTGATCGTGGCGGATACCTGTACCACGGCCGCATTAAAGCGGTTGCGGACGGCGCACGTGAAGCAGGCTTAACACTGTAAAGGAGTATGGAAGTGGATAAAATCAACGCAGCTACTCTTGATATTAAAGAAAAAGTTGTTGCCATCAACCGTGTATCCAAGACGGTTAAGGGTGGTAGAATTTTCAAGTTCTCCGCACTGGTCGTGGTCGGTGACGGCAACGGCAGTGTAGGCTACGGTCTCGGCAAGGCGTCCGAGGTTCCGGAGGCTATCCGCAAGGGCATGGAGGATGCTAAAAAGAACATGACAAAAATCTCCATGAGGGGTTCAACCATTCCTCACGAGACGGTCGGTGTGTTCGGTGCCGGTCGCGTAATGCTTCGTCCGGCGGCTCCCGGTACCGGTGTTATCGCCGGTGGTCCGGTGCGTGCCGTTTTGGAGGTATCCGGTATCAAAGATATCAGAACAAAATGTATACGTTCAAACAATCCCTGCAACGTCGTTGCGGCAACGGTTAATGGTCTGCGCTCACTGCGTGATCTGAAACAGGTCGCCGAGAACCGCGGCAAGACACCGGCAGAGATTATCGGTTAGGAAAGGAAGTGTAATAGATGGCTGAGAAAAAAACAACCGCGAAGAAGTCCAAGGCTTCAACCGTCACCATCAAGCTCGTCCGCTCGCTGGCCGGTTGCAAAAAGGACCAGATTGCGACAGCTCGTTCGTTAAAGCTCAATAAGGTCGGAGCGGTCACCGTTCAACCTGACAATGAGGCGACCAAGGGCAAGATTGTGAAGATTTCACACCTTGTCAGTGTCACTCAATAAAAAAAGGAGGATAACCTGTGCAACTGCATGAACTAAAACCTGCCGACGGCGCGGTAAAGTCCGTTAAGCGCAAAGGTCGCGGCAACGCGTCCGGCAACGGCAAGACCGCCGGTTACGGTCACAAAGGTCAAAAGGCACGTAGCGGCTCCAAAAAAGCAGGCTTTGAGGGTGGACAGCTCTCGTTGCAACGTCGACTGCCCAAGATCGGATTCAACAATATATTCAGAAAAGAGTATGAAATTGTCAGCCTTACCGGGCTGGACAGGTTTGAGGACGGCGCGGTCATCGACCGTGAGGCACTCGTTGCCGCCAACCTTATCAAAAATACTCGCAAGGCGGTCAAGGTTCTCGGCACTGGCGAAGTGAGCAAAAAGTTCACCGTCAAGCTGGACGCATTCACCGCATCCGCTAAGGAAAAGATTGAAAAGGCCGGAGGAAAGGCTGAGGTGGTCTAAGTGCTGACTACACTCAAACAGGCGTGGAAAATAGAGGATCTTCGTAAGAAGATGCTCTATACCCTGCTGATATTGATTATTTTTAGGGTCGGTGTCGCAATACCGGTGCCGTTTTTAGACCCGGGTGCGCTTAGCTCCCTTGTTGACCAGACCGGCAGTATGCTCGGCTATTTCGACATGCTCACCGGTGGTGCGTTCTCTCAGGCGACGCTCTTTGCGCTGTCGGTAACACCCTATATCAACGCCTCCATTATAATGAACTTATTGACCATCGCAATCCCCGCGCTTGAAAGAATGTCAAAAGAGGGGGATTCCGGTCGCAAAAAAATCCAAAGAATTACACGCATCGCCGGTGCGGGGCTCGCCTTTGTACTTGCAATTATGTACTACTTTTTACTCCGCTCTCAGAATGCTCTGATCTATACCGAAGGATTTTCCGGTATATTCACCGCTATAGTCATCGTGTTTGCATTCACCGCCGGTGCGGTGCTCATCATGTGGCTGGGCGAGCAGATTGATCGCAAAGGTATCGGCAACGGCATCTCGGTGCTCATCTTCGCCGGTATCGTGTCCGGTGCACCGAGCATCATCAGCACCGTCGCAACCGAGTTAGAGCTCGCGGCAAGCGGTCAACCGGAAAAATATATCTTCCTGCCCATCATCGGCATACTTGCCCTCGCGGCGGTCGCATTTGTTGTAATACTCGCGGCGGCGGAACGCAGGATACCGGTGCAGTACGCAAAACGCGTTGTCGGTCGCAAGATGTTTGGTGGTCAATCCACCTTTATCCCGATCAAGCTCAACATGAGCGGCGTTATGCCCATCATCTTCGCGTCGTCCATAGTGTCGCTCCCCGGCACTATATCGGCACTCTTCAACCCCGATCCCGAGAGCTTTATCGGCGGACTGCTGTCCACATTTAACTACAACGGCTTTGCATATGCCGCCATCTATCTTGTGCTAATCATTGCGTTCAACTACTTCTATGTCTCGATGCAGTACAACCCCATCGAGATTGCGAACAACCTGCGCAAGAACAACGGCACAATACCGGGCATACGTCCCGGCAAGCCGACCTCCGACTTCATCGTCAAGGTGTTATCCAAGATTACCTTTATCGGGGCGCTATTCCTCGCGACAGTTGCGGTAGGACCTATTCTTTTAGGCAACCTCACCGGTATCAACCTGCAACTCGGCGGTACTTCACTGCTTATCGTTGTCGGTGTTGCGCTCGACACGGTGCGTCAGATAGAGAGTTATCTCACCATGAGACACCACAAAGGCTTTTTGGAATAACGGCATATTTTAGGATGAATTCATGAACTTAATTTTTTTAGGAGCGCCCGGTGCCGGCAAGGGCACCGCGGCAGAGGGGATTGCCGAGCGGCATTCTCTCGCAACCATCAGCACCGGTGCGATACTGCGTGAGGCAATAAAGCAGGGCACCGAGATGGGACAAAAGGCAAAGGCACTCATCGATGCCGGCAAACTGGTCGCCGACGAGGTGGTCATCGGCATCGTCAAGGAGCGCATAACCGAGCCGGACTGCGCAAAAGGCTTTATCCTGGACGGAGTACCGAGGACGTTAGAGCAGGCTAAAATGTTGGACGAGCTCGGCGTGAACATCGACAAGGTGATTCAATTCGATATCGAGCCGGAGAAGATAGTCAAGCGCCTTTCCGGTCGCAGGGTTTGTGTTGACTGTGGTGCAACCTTTCACATCGACAACAAGCCGAGCACCGAGGACGGCATCTGCGATCAATGCAACGGATCGCTGATAATCCGCAAGGATGATGAGCCGGCGACCATCAAGGAGCGTCTTAATGTCTATGACGAGCTGACAAAACCGCTTGTCGAATATTATGAGGCGACCGGCAAACTTGTCAATATTGACGCCACCATGAGCATAAGCGACACACTTGATGTAGTATCAAAAGTATTGGGATTATAGATTTGATTACTATAAAAAACCATCGGGAACTTAAATCTCTTTCAGCGGCTTGTGCCATCTCCGCCGAGGCTTTAAAGGCGGTCGGCAGGGCAGTGGAGGTCGGTATCACGACCAAGGAATTGGATGCTATAGCGAAAAAGGTGATAGTCGCCGCCGGTGCAAAACCGAGCTTTTATGGCTACGGCGGTTTCCCCGGTAACATCTGCACCTCGATCAACGACACCGTTATACATGGTATCCCCTCGAATGAAAAATTGAAATCGGGCGATATTGTTAGTATAGATGTCGGCGCATACTATGAGGGATTTCATGGCGACAACGCCGCAACCTACCCTGTCGGGGAGGTGAGCGAGCAGGCGAAAACCTTGATAAAAGCTACAAAAGAGGCTCTTTATAAAGCGATAGACGCGGCGATAAACGGCAACAGGGTGGGGGATATCAGCAACGCAATCGAGACCCACGTAACGCCGTTCGGATACTCACCGGTCAAGGACTGGGTGGGGCACGGTGTCGGGCGAGAGCTACACGAGGACCCACAGATCCCCTGTTTTGGACCGGCCGGCAGAGGACCGAGGCTGGTTGCAGGCATGACCCTCGCAATAGAGCCGATGATTAACATAGGAACAAGACTTACCAAGGTCTTGTCCGACGAATGGACCGTAAAGACACAGGATGCCACCCTTTCGGCCCATTTTGAACACACGGTTGCTATCACAAACGATAGAGCAAAAATCCTAACACTTGGTTGGGAGGAGGAGAGATGACAAAACTCCCCGACACCCACGCGGCACCGGTAGTAGGACAGCTTGTGACATCGCTTGCAGGTAGAGATAAAGCAATTCTTTTTGCGGTACTGAAGGTGGAGGGGGAGTATATATACCTCGCCGACGGTCGCAACAGAAAAACCGAAACACCGAAAAAGAAGAAATCTAAGCATGTCGCGAGAACTGGATATGTGGTGGAGGAAGAAATACTTTCATCCAACAATCTATTATATCGTGCGATATGCGACACACAAAAAAACAGTAAGGGGGAGAAATCTTGTCCAAAGAAGATGTTATAGAAGTTGAGGGTATAGTTGTGGAGGCTATGCCGAATGCGATGTTTTTGGTCGAACTTGAAAATAAACATCGGTTGCTCGCACATATCAGCGGCAAACTGCGCATGAATTTCATACGTATTCTTCCCGGTGACAAGGTCACGGTCGAGATGTCACCCTATGATCTTACCAAAGGGCGCATAACATGGCGTTCTAAATAAGCAAAGCAGAAAGGACAAATACATCATGAAGGTTAAACCGTCTGTAAAACCTATTTGCGAAAAATGCAAAATCATCAAGCGCAAGGGCAGAGTTATGGTTATCTGCCAAAACAAAAAACACAAACAAAGACAGGGTTAAGTTATTAAGGAAAGGAAAAAAATATGGCACGTATCGCTGGTGTAGACCTGCCTAAAGAAAAGCGAGTGGAAGCCGGACTGACCTATATTTTCGGTATAGGGTTCCAAAAGTCCAGAGAAATTCTAAGTATGACCGGTGTCAATCCTGACACTCGTGTAAAGGATTTGACCGACGAGGAGGTTGCAAAGCTCCGTGACGCTATCGACAAGATAGCACAGGTGGAGGGTGATCTTCGCCGTGAGGTAGCACTCAACATAAAACGTCTTGTTGAGATTGGCTGTTATAGAGGTGTTCGCCACCGCAAAGGTTTGCCGGTGCGCGGACAGCGTAGCAAGACAAACGCAAGAACACGCAAAGGTCCAAAACGCACAGTAGCCAACAAGAAGAAATAAGGGAGGATATTACATGGCAACCAAAGGCGCCAAAAAATCAGGTGCGGTCAAAAGACGCCGCGAGCGCAAGAATATTGAGCGCGGTGTGGCACATATTCAATGCACCTTTAATAACACCATTGTAACCATTACCGACGTGCAGGGCAATGCTATTTCCTGGTCCTCTACCGGCGGTCTTGGATTTAAGGGTTCTCGTAAAAGCACTCCTTATGCCGCTCAGATGGCAGCGGAGACTGCCGCAAAGGCAGCGATGGACCACGGTATGCGCAGTGTTGAAGTCTATATCAAGGGTCCCGGCTCCGGTCGTGATGCCGCTATAAGAGCACTCAACACAGCAGGTCTCGATGTGACCTCTTTTAAAGATGTTACACCGGTTCCGCATAACGGATGCCGCCCGCCTAAGCGCCGCAGAATATAAGGAGGATAAAATAGATGGCAAGAAATATGCAGCCGATTGCAAAACGTTGCAAAGCGCTCGGTATATCCCCGGCGGTTATGGGCTATAACAAAAAGACAACCAACCGTAATCCCGGCGGCAACCAGATGCGTAAGAAAAAGTCCGAGTATGCCCTTCAGCTCACCGAAAAGCAAAAGGTTAAATTTGTCTACGGCGTGCTGGAAAAGCAGTTCCGTATGTATTATGAAAAGGCTACCCGTATGCACGGCAAACCGGGTGAGAACCTTTTGAGCCTTGTTGAGCGTCGTCTTGACAACGTCGTATATCGTCTCGGTTTTGCGATGACACGCCGTGACGCACGTCAAGTCACTGCGCACGGTCACATCACCGTCAACGGTGCCAAGGTGGATATCCCCTCCTACATCGTAAAGCAGGGTGATGTCATTGAGGTCTGCGACAAGAGCCGCTCCTCCGAGAAGTTCAAAAGACTGACCGGCGAGGACGCTGTTATCGTAACCGTGCCGAAGTGGCTCTCACGCGACAAGAACACGTTGCAGGGCACAATATCCGCTCTTCCCGAGCGTGAGGATATCGACTTCCCGGTTGAAGAACATCTCATTGTCGAGCTATATTCTAAATAATAGCAATATCGGTATAGATGAATTTATTATATGGAGGGTTATTATAAATGGATATGGAAAGACCCAAGTTGAAAGAAGAGATGGAAAACAGTCAATACAATATCAATATAGATCAACCGCAGATAGAGCTTATCGACATGTCGGAGGACGGCAGATTCGGCAAATTTGTTGTGGAGCCGTTGGAGCGTGGATTTGGCACGACCCTCGGTAACAGTATGCGCCGCATATTATTATCCTCTCTGCCCGGCGTCGCGGTCACCGCGGTGCGCATTGACGGTGTACTTCACGAGTTTTCCACCGTCGAGGGTGTTAAAGAGGATGTAACCGAGATAGTTCTCAACCTCAAAGGTGTCGCGGCGAAACTTGTGCCGGAATGTGAATGCCCCAAGACGGTGCACGTCAAAGCGATAGGTCCCATCGACCTCACCGCCGGCATGATCGGTCAAAACCCGGACGATAAGAGCGCGCCGAGCGACCCCGAAATAGAGATATTAAACCCCGACTTTCACATTGCCCATGTGGCAGATGGCGGTGTTCTTGAAATGCAGCTGACATTCGGTCGCGGTAGGGGATATGTGCCGGCAGACCGCAACAAAAAGGTTGCGGAGCAGGCAGGTCTCACCGCAATACCGGTGGACAGCATCTACACACCGGTGCTCTGTGTGAACTATCAGGTAGAAAACACCCGTGTAGGGCAGATAACCGACTTTGACAAGCTGACATTGGACGTCGAGACGGACGGTACTATTGATGCAACAATGGCGGTCAGCCTTGCGGCTAAGGTTATGTGTGAGCATCTCAACCTATTTGTCTCCCTCTCGGAGGAGGCGATGAACGTCGAGATCATGGTGGAAAAAGAGGACGGCGGCAAGGAGAAGATCTTAGAGATGACCATCGAGGAGATGGATTTGTCCGTTCGTAGCTTTAACTGCCTAAAACGTGCCGGAATAAACACGGTCGACGACCTCATCAACAAGTCGGAGGACGAGATGATGAAGGTGCGCAACCTCGGACGAAAGAGCTTGGAAGAGGTTATTGCGAAGTTAGAGTCGCTCGGTTTCACACTGACGAAGGACGACGAATAAAGTTTAGAAAAGGGAAAGGAAGAATACAATGCCGGGAACAAGAAAGTTAGGCAGAACGACCGACCAAAGGCGCGCCATGATGCGTGCGATGGTTACATTTCTGCTTGAAAAGGGTCGTATAGAGACCACGGTAACAAGAGCGAAAGAGGTTCGCATCAACGCTGAAAAGATGATAACCCTCGCAAAGAGAGGCGATCTGCACGCGAAACGTCAGGCGATGGGATACATCACAAACGAGGATGTCACCAAAAAGCTGTTTGACGTCATAGCCCCGACCTACGCCGAGCGCAGTGGCGGATACACAAGGATTATACGTATAGGTCCGCGCAAAGGTGACGCCGCCGAAATGGTGGTGCTGGAGCTGGTATAATTTAACTACACGTTACTCTAAAAACCCCCTACAGACTTTTTGTAGGGGGTTTTTGTGTTATTAGATAATATAAATCTTAATTTCTGGTGATGGATATACCGACAATCCTCTACGGTTGTCCGCGGTATTTAGACTTCCTTTTATACAGTCTCAAACTCACGAGCCAGCTCAGATGTCTTGCCGACCGCAAATGTCGGCTCGTTATTATTAACGATAGAGTGATATATAAATCTATAACTTTTGGCGTTGCCGTCCGGTTGGTTTAATCGGATGTGAAACGTTTTTTCTACACCATCTCTCATTGTGTCGACAAAACTCTCGAATTTTGCAATATCATCGGGATAAATTAATTTTTCGGTAATTTGCTTGTCGGGGAATTTTTGACGACCTTGCGGCAGGTTTATGCGTTTCCCACCCTCGCCGAAAAATTGCATCGTTTCCTCTTTAATATCATAACAGAAAAACCACTCGTCCGACAGGCTTGTTACAATATTAAAAAGTGTTTTATCGGTGATGCGGTTATAGAAAAATCCACCGGTACCGGAAAAATTGTCCTCCTCAAAATCGGCAAGTTGAGCGCGCATGTCGTTGACGACACCAAGATAAAGCTCCTCCCCATCGTTATCAAGTAGGTGCAACTTGCTGATTGTGACCTCACAGGGGATATCAGCCCCCTTTGATGTGCGGTGCATCCAGAAGAATTTTTCATATCCGGTGTTCTTTGCATTGTTAATGTACTCAATAGCGGTCGGTGTCGAGGGTCTGCCGTCCGGCTGAAACTCCGGTGAGAGATTGAAAAATTCGCGCTGATACTCCTCTTTGCCGGTGATTTGAAACATCTCAAGCGTCATGAAATTGCATCTTAATACGGTGAAACTATGGTTAAATATCATTACCGGAACTTTAATGGAGTTAAGTATATTGAGCACCATCTCAAATTTTTGATTGTTGCTATTATCGGTGGGTGAGGACAAACTCGCATCAGTGGTGGAGATAACATCGCCAAAAATTGTAGGATCGTCATATTTTTGTTCAAACTCCGATATGGGCATCGGTTTTGCGTAGAAATATCCCTGCACAGCGTCACAGCCAACAAACTTCAACAGCTCCAGCTGCTGTTGTTCCTCGACACCCTCTGCAACCACAAACATGTTGAGGCTTTGTGCCAATTTAATTATACCGTCCACAATCAAATCACCGCGAACAATATCCTTTTTGTTGCGAAAAAAGCTCTTGTCAATCTTTAAAGTGTCTACCTTTAAATTTTTAAGCAGTCCGAGTGAGGAAAAACCGGAGCCGAAATCATCGATAGAAACCCTAAACCCATGTTTTCGCAGATGGATAAAAAGTTGCTCCAACTGGTCTTCATTTTCAATCATGGTGCTTTCGGTCAACTCAATCTCTATGTATTCATGCGAGATACCATAACCGTCAACCACCTGTGAAATTTCGTCAACAAAGTTTGGGTTTGCAAGATTAAGGCGCGAGCAGTTGACCGATATCGGCACCAAGCATCGACCTTGCTCCGACCATTTTTTTAGGGTGTCGCATACACATTTCAATACATATCGGTCAAGTTCCACTATAAAACCGTTGCGCTCAAACAGTGGTATAAATCTATCGGGGTAGACCATTTTCCCGTCCGACTTTATCCATCGCACCAACGCCTCGGCGCCGATTAAAGTGTCGTTTGCGATGTTAAATTTAGGTTGCAGGTATGCCACAAATTCGCCGGACGACATCGCGGAGCGCATCCTGTTAGACAGCTCGGCATCCTCCATCATGCGCGTTTTAATTTTGTCGTCATAGTCATAAATAATGTAATTTTTTTGGTTTTTTGACATCCGATGGGCGAGCACGGCGTTGTTGACAATGCTGTCCACATCGGTCTCACCGAGTTCTATGTGATATCTGCCGTATTTAAACTCTATCTGATAGCTCCCAAGCTCCGGGATAAACTTATTGTAATAGGCCTCATACAGGTGTGTGCGCTCCTCCATATCGTCCAAAAAGCCGTTGCCGGAAAAGAGCATAAATTCATCTGCACCGGTTCTCGCTATAACAAGTGTAGGTTCCGACACGGTGTTTCTTATATCCTTAAACGCCATCAACACCCTGTTGCCAATCTCATAGCTAAACAGCTCGTTTATAGCCTTGAAGTTGTCCACATCGACCTTGATGATAGTGTATTTTTTGTCCTTGTTTTTATTTAAAACCTTAGACATGTGCAGTTTTAAGCCGGCGAGGTTATAAAGACCGGTGAGAGGGTCATTATAGGCACTTTTTTCGATAGCCTTCAACGATTGATTTTTTTGATACCAGGAATATGCAGTTAAAATAATAAGCAGACCCACAACCGATACACTAAGCCGTATCACCCATGAGATGCTCTCATGCAACTGCCCCACACCCTGAAAGTCAAGGGCGTGCAGTTGTTCAAATATTGCAATGTTATACACCGTTATAATCACGATGAATATAACAGCACTCAGTGCAAAAAGTATCAATGGAACACGACCGTTTTTCAAATCTCTTTCCTTTATATAATTATTAATTATTTTAGTGTAATCATAACATAAATTGCGACTAAAATCAATTAAAACGCAGAATTTTGTCGTTAAATTACACAAAAAATCATAAAAATTAAATAATTTGGAACATATTATTCATATACGGTCACATTTGTTGCATATTATTGAACTATGTGATATAATATTTACTGTAAAGTTAAGATAGGTATTAATATGGCGAAAAAAACATATAAAAGATATAAATATTCAAAGTCGCAGATTGCACGCAACCGGACGATATTTTTGCTCTGTATTATATCGGTGGTCGGGCTGTCGATATGGGGGGTTGGCACCCTTGTGGGTGGTGTAGAGCAGCCGGTTGCCGCAACTGTCGACAACAGTACATCGCAGGACGGCGAGGCGAGTGAGCCAAGCTCCTCCGACAATCAAGATGAGCCGGAGGTACAGGACAGCCCCGACGGTGAAAGCTCCGATGTTCAGACGAGTGACGGCGCGGACAATAGTGAGGAGTCGGGCGAGCAAGGCGAATCGGACGGCGAGAGCGATGGCAGTGGTTCCGAGTCAGAGGGGGAGGACGAGGTGGATATGACCTATCCGGGCGACGACCCACCCATGCTGGTCAACAAACAAAACTACATACCGGAGGGTTTTGAGCCAAACCTTTCCACTATAGGGGACTATCAGTTTGCGACGGTGGGTATACAGGCGTTAAAGGACATGATGAGCGCCGCCGCGCTGGAGGGGATAAACCTTTGGATAGTCTCGGCATACCGCACCAACGAGCGGCAGACGAACAACTATAACGCGCGAGTTGACACCTATCTCGCCGAGGGCAAGACGGAGGAGGAGGCAAAGGAGCTCACCGAGCAGTTCATAGCCCCACCCGGCACCAGTGAGCACACAATAGGACTTGCGGTGGATTTCAACAGCCTATATCAGAGCTTTGAGGACACGCCGGAGTTTGAGTGGCTGTATGAAAACTGCGCGACCTTCGGCTTTATCCTGCGCTACCCCAAAGACAAGGTGGCGGTGACCGGCTTTTCCTATGAGCCGTGGCACTACCGTTTTGTCGGGACAAACCACTCTCATGAGATTATGGAGAACGGAATTGCGCTGGAGGAGTATTTGTAGGGCGACGATCGGTGGGCATTATTGCGGAACGCATACAATGCATTCTCTGCTATGATGTTGCGGTAACTAATGCATATCGGTTTCAATCCGACCTTGTGAAAAATTTAAAAAAACAGTAGATTTATTTCTTATTTTGTAGTATAATGAAAACAGAAATATACTCGGGAAAAAATAATGCAGTTTGGAAACACTCTAAAAAAATTTGGCATCAAGGCTTGCAGTGCTATACTGCTCGTCTTGATGTTGTCTCTTGTTATAATAATACCGGCGAGCGGTGTCGACTCGGCAGGTGAGGTCAAGTTTGTGGATATGAGCACACCGGACAGCTCTCTCGCCGCCATTGTGGAGGGCAATTCCATCGACCTCGAGGTCGTCCTTAACGGCGACTTTCAACCCCATGACGATGCCTTTACCATCGTCGAGGGCGGCACACCTGTTTTGCCCGACATCATCCTTGATCAACCAGGTGGCAGTAGCGGCAGATATGAGATGACGGCAGGGCACGGCTCGGCGACAGGGGGGCAGGCAAGTACATTTACCCCGACAAGCGACGCAACCTCCGCTGTCTACACCATCAACCCTCAGATTATCGCATTTCTCACCGAGGGCAATGTGACCGAGACTGCCGGTGGCACGGTGTATAGTAACACGGTGGAGAGTGCCAATCAGCTCGGAATTACGGTGTCCAGCTCGTTACAATTGACGGTGACTGTCGGTGAGACAGATGAAGACATTCCGACATTTAATATAACCGCCGCAACCGGCTATTTCGAGCCGTATAAGGATAGCACCGTCGCGCTCAAATCCATAGACGGCAGGACGCTTGCAATTCAGATAATTGCCACCGGCAGACAAACGTTAGATTTCACCTTTAACACCTCCCAACGTTTGGTGGAGGATGATGACGGCAATGTCACCGGTATTATTGCCGGCTCAACCTTTGACATCAACTTCTCGCCGCCGGTCATCAACGGCGTTGTGCTTACCGTCGTGTCACCGCAACAGGTCGTTAATGAGGTTGCGGCGAGCATCCTCAACAACCCCACTTCGCCCAGTGCCACCGATACAAGCGGTCTGCCGTTCATCGACCTTAAAGGTGAGGACACATTAAGCCACATCTCGGAGGAGAGTTTTTCATTGCTGAAGGCGGTGGAAAAATACAACGTTTCATCCGACAACCTCGACACCGCGATAAGAATTGACTGGGAGTGGCAACCGGTCACCGTCGACGACACCGGCATTGAGACACCGGCAGCCGCAGGTGATCCGCTCTTTGATGTCGTGAACATTTCGGACGGTCGCGGCAATTCGCTCAACGCCAATATCGTCCCCAAGGTGGACGATGTCATCGGATATCTTGAATATACCGTCGAGTATAATATACCGGAACGCTACTATCCCTCCGATTACACGGGATCAAAGGTCGATATGGTCACCTCCACCGGACAGATTAGGGTGACGATACGCGGCACCGGCGTGCCACCCGAGATAGGGAGCATTGTCACCCGACAGGGCAAGACGAACGACTCCGGCTACGATGAGGTTGCCCATCTTGAAATCCCCGGTCAGTACGACGTTTTTCAAGGCGATCGCCCCCTTTACAGCAAACCGCCGATACACCCCTACTATGTGAGCGCGGTGGTGCAGTTCGGTGCGAAAAATTCGGCGGCGGACTATGCCATCATCGAGGCGAGCAGTACCACCGGCACGCCGAACGCGTTTGAGATCAACATCAACGGCGCAGGACTGCCCTATAACTTAGGGGATAAAATTGAAAATCCGTCGCCGGACGGCGAGGGGACGTTCCTCATATCTTTCACCGCGAAACAGGCAGGCTCCGCCACCTATACCATAAAATTCTATCAGGACAACGAGTTGATGTCCACCCAGATAACCACCGGCAGGTTGAACGCACTGGACACCACCCCGAGTGATGACAGCTCGTTCTTGTCCTTTGAGGTCACCTCGGATCAGTTGACCGGAGATTTTGAGGGGTTTCCCTTGGTCGTCACTCCGGTGGCAAACACCGAGGTTGTATTGACCGTGCCGCACAGAGTCGAGGCGGTGAAATTTAAGGCTCTGGTCAACGACATCAATGCCGACAGCTCCATTGCGATGGATTTGTACGTGGGCGGCACGATTGTTCCCCCCGGGAGCGCGGACCCGAACCCACCCTATCCCGGCACCGATAGTTTACAACACGGCACATGGTCAAATCCTATAAATATTCTTGATGCGACGGAGGATGAGTATGTATTTTACTTTACCATTACCGCCGAGGACAAGTCCTCCACCGTCTACCCGGTTCGCGTGATAAGGGAGCGTGCAAGCACCGACGCCACCCTCAAAACCCTCTCCGCATATGAGAGCGACCTTGAAACCGCCGAAAATCTCCTGCCGGATTTCGCCCCCGATGTGTTTGAATATAACATATCGGTGCCGTATCGTCGGGATCGTATATTCCTTAATTATGAGAAGAACTGGCCGGGCGCGACACTCGCAGTGAGCCCGACACCGTCCATCATCGCAGGACTTTTCTCCAACAGAGAGGTTATCGACCTTAAATACGACGACAGTGTCTCACCGCTTGACAACGTGACCACCATCAAATTTGAGGTCACAGCCGAGGACGGCACCAAGAAAACCTACACCCTCAACGTGACCCGACTTGCGCCGAGCACTGACGCAAGCGTCAGCGACTTTTTCTTCACCGATCAAGCAGGGGAGAAGATAGCCTTTGACGACGGTCAACAGTTTGTCGCCGCCGACACCAAATACTACATAACAATACCCTACTCCACCGAGAGCCTAAAGCTCAACATCACCCCGAACGATGAGTTTGCGTCGGAGGTGAATGTCTCGGTGCCGTTACTCACCGGTTCGAACGACCTAATCCACGAAGATATAGAGGAGGGGGAGGAACTACCGATAATCGACATCGGCAGATTTGAGGTTGCGGACGTTGGCGAAGAACCGATATCCCTTTCGGTCTACGTCACCGCCGAGGACAAAAACTTTAAAACCAACCCACCTTACGAGGTGGTGGTCAACCGCCTGCCGCCAAACACCAATACAAACCTGTCCTCCATGGACGTCACCGACATAAATAATACTACGATACCGAGCTTTATCTTCAATCAGGCGTTGACCTCCTATGATGACCTGAATGTCGACTACCTTGTTGAGACGGTGATAGTCTCGCCGGTGGCGGCGTCGGAGCTATCCACCGTCACCATCGACGGCGTCGAGCTTAACGAGTACAAAAAATCAGTCTCCATTGATTTAGAGCCGGTCACCCCCAAAACGGTGGTGGTCAAGGTCACCGCCGAGAGTGGCGACGTGCAGGACTATCTATTGCACCTATATCGCCTGCCGCCCGACAGCGACGCGCGACTTGCTTCACTCGATGTGCAGGGGATTGAAAAACTCACCCCCAACTTTATCCCCTCCACCACCGCATACAGTGGCATGATGACCGACGACATCAACGAGATTACCATCACCGCAAAACCGGTCAGCGAGTACGCCACCATGAGGATTAACGGCGACGGCGCCAACTCCGGTGAGGCAACCTCGCCCATCTCCATGCTGTATGAAAACCAGACGGTGGAGATTGTGGTGACGGCGCAGGACGGCACCACCAAGATGACCTACACCATCGATATATCCAATCCGAATCTGCTCCCCACCAGTGACGATGCGACCCTCCAATTTCTGGATGTGCAGTCCGGCGTGATGGAGCCGGAGTTTATACCGAATCTCGACACCTACAAAGCCTCGGTACTGCCGGATGTGTCCTATGTCAACGTTATACCGGTGCCGAGCGACCCACGCGCCACCATGGAGGTTAAGCAAGGCTCAAAGTTGT
This sequence comes from uncultured Oscillospiraceae bacterium, assembly GCA_964369965.1. Taxonomy (GTDB): domain Bacteria; phylum Bacillota; class Clostridia; order Oscillospirales; family Ruminococcaceae; genus CAYJBH01. The sequence goes on along the minus strand of CAYJGF010000012.1, from coordinate 52,529 downwards.
TGGACGAGATGGACGGCGGCTATGTGTCATCGCTTCAGGACGGCGAGAATGAGTTCACCGTGAACGTCACCTCGTCGGACGAGACCAAAACGATGGAGTATAAGGTAAGCGTCTATCGCAACGATGAGGAAAATGCAGGCAGTCTGCGTCCCATCACGGCGGAGGATATCAACTTTGAGGGGGAAAGCCCGATAGTGGTGGATATCCGCAGTTATCCGGTCGTGTCCTCCGATGTTTTCGAGGCGATGGAGGAGTACTCCGACAAGTCCATAATCTTCCAAGGGCATGACTATTCCTTCACCTTTAACGGCGCGGATCTCACCAAAAACCTGCCCTATGCGGAGTATTATGACTTCAGCGTCAGCTTTTCACCGCCGGAGGAGAATGAGATAAACGCCCTTATGGCATCGCTCGGCAACGTAAGTGATCCGGGATATCCGGTGTATATCTACTTCTCGCAACACACGACATTACCGGCGACGGCGACCTTTACACTCTCGCTCGGCACCGCCTACGGCGACCGAAATCTGTTCTGGCATTACTATAATACCGAGGGGGAGAGCGAGCGTATCGACTACTATGGCTATTTCCCGACCAACTCACGCGGTACATTCACCGTCCCAATGGATCACTTCTCCACCTATATTGTCTACAACAGGGTGATAGCAGGTAGTGAAAACAAGGCGGACAGGTTCGGCACCGACGCGCTTTCCACCGCGGCAGGCGACAAGGTCAACCCCAACACCAAGGAGATGGAATAAACCATGCGCAAACTGTTGCTTTTTGTAGCATTATTTGTTATAATAGCTATAATAGGGGTTGGAGTGTACCTTTATCTCAACTCCGACGGCGATGATACCGCCCCGTCTGCCGATGGTGAGGGGAGCGGCACGGTGGAACTCGCGGACATAAAACCTCCCGAGACATTCCCCGATATGTTGGATGCCATCGACTTTTATGAAAATGTCAACAGCGACACCATCGCGTGGCTTAACGTGCCCGGCACCGATATCAGCGGTCCTGTTATGCAGACGGTCAACAACTCCTACTATCTGCGTCTGGATGAAGAACAGCAGTATGACGTCTATGGTTGCTACTTTGCGGATTATGAGTGCTCTACCGGCAACCGCGATGAAATATCCGACAACACAATTATCTACGGTCACAGTGAGCTGAACGCCGATCCCGACGGCATGAAATTCTCTCAGCTTTTTCGCTATGTCGACCCCGAGTTTGCAAGATTAAACCCCGTGGTGCACTACTCGACACTTCGTGAATATATGACCTTTGAGATATTCAGCGTTTTCTACACCGATACCGACGAGTTCTATTATATAGCGGTGAACAGCGAGCCGGAGGTTTTCGGCGGCATTATCGACACGGCACTGGGGCTTAGCCTGCACGATTACGGCATCACCCCGAGCACCGATGATAAAATTATCACCCTATCCACCTGCAACGCCGAGGGCGGCGCCAACACGACCGGACGGTTTGTGGTAATGGCACGGCTAATCCCTGCGGATGCCGAGGTTCCACAGGTGGCAAATATAGCATAGAAACATAGCAAACCCCAAAAGAAAGGAAGAAAATCATGGCTTTAATGTTCAACAATGCGAGCCACAAACTCCAACAGGCGGCACTCGATGCCCTGTGGACAAAACAAAAGGTTATCTCCGACAATATTGCCAACTATGAGACACCGGACTATAAGGCAAAGACGGTGAACTTTGAGCAGACGCTCGGTGAGTTTATTAAGGACGACGGCAACAACGAGACCATTACTGCAAGCATCAATATAGAGGAGCGCGACAACGACACCATACGTATGGACGGCAACAACGTCGACATGGAGCAGGAGCAGTTAGAGTTGTGGAAGACCTACGCCCAGTACAACTATCTCACCGATAAGATAAGCGGCGACTTCAAAAACCTACGGTATGTTATAAACCAACTCGGCAAATAATAAAAAGGCGAAGCCGTTTCCACAGCCCTTAGCCTTTAACCATTAGTCCTTAGTCAAAACAGCTATCAGTCAAAAAAAGGAGCAAAAATGTCCTTCCTATCATCTTTGAACATCGCCGGCAGTGCCCTCACGGCAGAACGCCTGCGCATGGATATCATCACCCAAAACATCACCAACGCCAACACCACCAGAACGGAGGACGGCGGACCTTATCAGCGCCAACAGGTGGTCTTTCAGGAGCGCGGCATGACCTTTGATGAGATTCTCGGCGACAAGACAAACGGCATCTCCACCAACAACGGCGGCGGTGTCATCGTCACCGATATTGTCAAGAATGAGAACGACTTTATTCCGGTCTACGACCCAACCCACCCCGACGCGGACGATGAGGGCTATGTTTTAATGCCCAACGTCAACGTCGCGGAGGAGCAGATTGATTTGATGGCGGCGACCCGGGCGTATGAGGCGAATATCACCGCCCTTAATATAATAAAAAACATGACAATGCTCGGTCTGCAGATAGGTCAATAAATATGTATAGTCAATTAACCTGAACTCCACCACATCTTGGCGACATAAATCCCGTCTATCTGCGTTGTCGTCAATCGGAATGCACAAAGCATTCCTCATTCCTCTGCCTTGATAGACGGGATTTCTGCTCGCCAATCTGTAGCGTTTTTCAAATTAATTGACTATAAAAAATTAAAAAGGAGACACCATGTCCGATCTATTTATAACCCCAATGATGCGTATGCCCTCCATCGAGGAGACTAAAGATACAAATGCCGTTGCGGCGATAGGCGAGGGCGGATCTTCCGTGCCGTTCGCCGATGTTTTTGGCAGTATCATAGAGCAACAGCAACAGGCGCAGGCAATCTCACAACAGGATGCCGTCGATCTCGCCTTTGGTAACATCGATGACCTGCACAACCTCAGCATCAATTCGGAACGCTCGGCGGCGGCAATAGAGCTGACGGTGCAGATGGCAACCCGCGCCCTCGCGGCATATAATGAAATAATAAAAATGCAAATTTAGCATACTAATATAATAAGGATTGGCATTTAATGCAGGAACGTGTAAAGAAAATATACAGCGACTCGCTGGAGTACTGGAATAATATACCGAAAAAACGGCAACGCTATGTGATCGGCATTGCCGCTGGTGTTGTGTTGCTCGCCATTGTTTTGGCGGTGGTGCTCAACACTGTCGGGAGTGGATATGTCGTGCTCTATCCCGGCATGAGCCAAACCGAGTCAACGGAGCTGCTGTCGGAGCTCGGTATGCGTGAAATACCCAACCGCGTCACCGAGGACGGCGAGGTCATGGTGCCGCGCACCGTCAAGGAAGATCTGTTGGTGGAGCTTGCGATACTCGGCTTCCCGAAGTCGACGCTCACCTATGACATTTTTTCCAGCGCGACCGGCTTTACCACCACCGAATTTGAGCGGCAACAGTATCTGCTCTTTCAAACGCAGGAGCGTGCCCAAGCCACCTTAACGCGCATCGACAATGTGCAGGAGGCTATAGTCACCTACAGTGTCCCCTCCACCGATGACTATGTGTGGGAGGATGAGTCCCAAAAAAGCACGGCGAGTGTCCTTTTGACCTTTAGCAATAACAGCGCGGTATCTACCGAGATGGTCAGCGGTATTAAAAACCTCGTCGCCTCGTCGGTGCCCAATCTCAACCCGATCGATGTGCATGTCGTCGATGCCGCCACCGGCATTGAGCTGGACTCCGGCGATGAGAGTCTCAACTCGGTCGAGTACGAGCTAAAGCGCATGGGTCTTGAAGCGGAGGTTGAAAAGGACATTTCCGACAAGATTTTAAACGTTTTGACACTCGGATACAATCCGGAGGATATCAGAATTTCTACCACCGTCACCCTCGACTATGACAAGATGATAACCGAGAGCATGGAGTATATCGGTAACGAGGATAACGAGGGCGTGCTCACCAGTGAGCAGTACGGCGCTGTCGGCGGCGGCGACATTGAGTCCGGCGGCGTGGTCGGCGAGGAAGAAAATACCGATGTGCCCATCTATGTCACCGACGAAAACGGCGACATGGTGTTGGTGGATTACAACCGTCAAAACGAATACCTTGTCAGCTATATAAAACAACAGGTGGAAAAGGATCAGGCGAGTATTGAGGATACGACCGTCTCCATCGCGATACGCGACAACGAGTTGACCGACCAAAAACGCGCCCAGATTATAGAGAGCGCCTCCACCGCAGGCAACGTGAGTCGTGACCGCATTTCCATCATGGCGTTTGAGGCAGAAATTATTGAGGAGGTGCCGACCGGTGTCGATGCACTGCTTGCCAATCCGCTACTGCTTGCCATCATAGTCGGCGGTGTGCTGTTATTCATTATAATTATTGTCATTGTCCTCGTCTCCGGTCGCAAAAAACGTGCGAGCGCAATGGCGGAGGAGGAGGCAAAACTCCTCTTCGTGGACGGTGTTCAGTTCAACACTCAGGCGGAGGTTGAGGCGTATAAGCAACAGCTTAAGGACGCAACCGAAGCGAGCAAAAACTCCAAAGAAAATGTTATTGTTGAGGAGGTTCGCGAGTTCGCTAAGACCAACCCCGACATTACCGCCCAACTCATCAGAACATGGCTACACGGTGAAGAGGCTCCAAGCGAGTAGCATTTTTAGAAAGGATAGACTATGCCCTCCATTGAAACTATGACAACACCGGCAAAAGCCGCGGCGGTTATGGTCGCACTCGGCGCCGACACAGCCTCACAGGTATATAAGCACCTCAAAGAGGAGGATGTCGAGATACTCTCCCTTGAGGTATCCAAGCTCGAAAAGATGAAGAGCGAGGACATGAGTGAGATTATCAGCGATTTTTACGGCCTGTGCCTCACCCAAAAGGTCATTTCGGAAGGTGGTCTCGGGTATGCTCGGGACATTCTCGAAAAAGCGTTTGGCTCGCAACAGGCATACTCTTATATAGAACGCATCACAAAATCGCTTAAACGTAAGGCGTTCGAGTTCGTGCGCAAATCGGACAGCAAGACGCTGTTTAACATCATCCAAAGTGAACATCCGCAGACCATCGCACTGGTTTTATCCTACGCAAAGCCGGAGCAGGCGTCCGACATCATCAGCGAACTGCCCAAAGAAAAACGCGTCGAGGTCGTGGAGCGTATCGCACGTCTTGAGCGGGCGTCGCCGGAGTATATCAACCTTGTCGAGCAGATGATGGAAAAGAAGTTCGAGAGCATCGAGTCGGTGGACCTCATGGAGGTGGGCGGTATACATTATATTGCCGACATCATGAACACCGTCGACCGCTCCACCGAGAAGTTTATCTTCGACGAACTCACACAAAAAGATCCGGTGCTCGCCGACGAGATACGCAAGCTCATGTTCATGTTTGAGGATATCATCAACATCGACAGCATGTCTATCCAGCGTTTTATCCGTGAGGTGGACACCAAAGATATCGCCATTGCGCTCAAGACCGCAACACCGGAGTTGCAGGAAATGTTTTTTGCAAATATGTCCTCCCGTATGAAGGAGTCGGTGCAAAGCGACATAGAATACCTCACCAATGTCCGAATGAAGGACGTCGAGGAGGCACAACAACGCATCGTTTCTATTATAAGGAAGTTGGAGGATGCCGGCGAGCTCGTTATTTCCAAAGGTGGCAAGGAGGATATGATTGTCTAACGTCTTTAAGGGGTTTGGCATAAATTTATCACAAAATCCCGTCAAGATAGAGATGTCAAGCCCGTTCCACATACCGCGATCCGCCCCTATTCAAGAGGTAGAGGAGGAGTTTGAGCAGGTTGCTGTAGAGCAGGAGCTCCCCGACCCGAAAGAGTTGGTGGCGGATGCTGCGCGCAAGGCAAAAGAGATTATAGAACAGGCAAACGCCGAGATGCAGGCACAGAAAACAGCGTTTGAAGAGGAGCTTAAAACAACGCTTGAGATGGAGCGGCAAAAGGCATACGAGCTCGGTCTTTTGGACGGCGCGGAAAAAAAGTCGCAGGAGATTGAGGACGCTATAGCAACCCTCACCAAGTCGGTCGCCGAAATAAAGGAGAATTTTAACGACTTTATCGACGAGCAAAAAAGTGACCTTGTCACACTGGTTTTGGAGGTGTGCGAAAAAATCCTCGCGAAACGTATCGAAGCGGACGATATGGTCATGATGCCGATAATTCAAAAGGCACTGTCCGACATTAAAATCAAATCCCACTGCGCCATCAATGTGTCGGAGGATGCGAGTGAGCTCGTCACATTTTTAAAAAGTGAGCTCAAAAAATCCAAAAACTCCAATTCCGAGATGTTTGACATAGTTGCAAAGGACATGCCGGTCGACTTTTGTGTGTTAGAGGTCGACGACAGCTGTCTTGATATATCCATCTCTACCCAGTTTGAAAACCTTAAAAATTTTTTAAAGCACAGTGAATAGATGGCAACACCGCACATTCCGGCGAGAGGTCGCGGGGGTGTGCGGTGTGATTTAAACTGAAAGGAATGACAGCGATTTGGACATAAATGCATTTGTAAAACTGCTCGGCAGTAGCGACCTATATTCAAAACTCGGTCGTATCGAGAGGATAATCGGCACCACAATAGAGGCGGACGGTCCCCCCGGCAACATCGGTGATGTCTGTCAGCTGATATTGTCCGACAACGACAAGCCGATATCCGCCGAGGTGGTCGGGTTTAAGGAGAACAAAGTTCTCTTAATGCCCTTCGCCGACATAGAGGGTATAGGCAAGGGCAGTATCGTCAAAAACACCGGCGGTCAGCTCAAGGTCGGCATGGGTGACAGCCTGATAGGGCGCATTGTGGACGCACTCGGCAACCCTATCGATGGCGGTCCGCCAATAGAAAATGTTGTTTTTCGCTCGATAGGCGGTGTCCCGTCAAACCCCATGGAGCGCCCCCCCATAACCGAGGTTATCGAGATAGGCGTCAAGGCGATAGATGCGTTTTTGACGGTCGGCAAGGGTCAAAGGATAGGCATTTTTGCAGGCAGTGGTGTCGGCAAAAGTGTGCTGATGGGCATGATTGCGCGCAATGTTGTGGCGGATGTCAACGTCATAGCCTTGGTCGGTGAGCGCGGTCGTGAACTGGTCGAATTTGTAAAACGTGACCTCGGGGAGGAGGGGCTTGCACGCTCGGTGGTGGTGGTGGCGACCTCCGACCAGCCGTCCATGATGCGCTCAAAATGCGCCCTCACCGCGACAGCCATCGCGGAGTATTTCAAGGACAAGGGGAACGATGTCCTGCTTATGATGGACAGTTTAACACGTTATGCCATGGCGCAGCGTGAGATAGGACTATCCATCGGTGAGGCACCGGTTGCGCGCGGATACACGCCGTCGCTCTATACCGTCATGCCCAAACTGCTGGAGCGGTGCGGCAACTTTGAGAACGGCAGTATCACCGGCATATACACCGTGTTGGTGGAGGGGGACGACGTGAATGAGCCGATATCCGACACGGTGCGCGGAATTATCGACGGGCATATAATTCTCTCCCGTGAGATTGCGGCACAAAATCAATATCCGGCGATAGATGTGCTCGGCAGTATCAGCAGGTTGATGAACAGTGTCGCCGACGGGGGACACAAGGATTTGGCGTCCCGTTTTCGCAACATGCTGTCCACCTACAACGCAAACCGTGACCTTGTTATGATAGGCGCGTATAAAACCGGCGCAAATCCGGCTCTCGACAACGCAATAAGGCACATCGAACAGATGACCGACTTTCTAAAACAGGGGATAAATGACAAGATAACCTTTGAAAAAATGTTAGAGGAATTGGAAAAGTCAATATCATAATGCATTAATCTATCAAACCTGCAGTTATTTATTGTCTATTATGTACATTTTTCGCCTTACGGTAAAATAGTAGTAGATTTTTTTAACAAGTTGATGTATAATGTAATTAACATTGGACTTATTGCGTCTTAATGCAAATAAAGGAACTTTTTGTCGTTATGAAAACATTCAAATTTCCTCTTGACAAGGTGCTCGGTTATCGTGAACAGGTGCTCGAGCTGGAAAAGAACTCCCTTGGCTTTGAAATAGCGAAAGAGAACGAGATATTGGCCTTTATCGAGAGGGCAAAAGGGGATATCGACCGTCAGTCGGCTCTGCTTTCAGAGCGGATGGGGCAAGGGACAACCGCAATGGAGGTCATGCAGATAAGCCAAAGTATCGAGGGGCTTAAACAAAAACTAAAAACATACAAATCACAGCTTATCGAACAACAAAAGGTGGTTCAAAAACAGCGCGGTGTGGTGATAAAGGCAAATCAGGACCACACGTTGTTGGAAAAACTTAAGGAAAAAAAGCGTGCACAGTATGACCATGAGGTGATAAAACAGGAAAACGGCATCATAGAGGAGTTTATTGTAGGTGCTGTTAACCGCGGCTAAATGCAGCCCGACAACCGTTTGGTTGTTTGCATATATATCGACGATATCGTTAGTAAACTAACCTTAGTAAACTAACCTAAGCAAACTAACCTAAGCTAACCTATATTAACTATATCGTCACAAGGGTGTAGAATGTTAGAGGAAAGGAGGAAAAATATTTGGATATCTTAGCACTGACCTCAATGCTCGGGATAAACGGCTCTACCGCACAAAACACACAGGGCACGTCGTCAACGGAGCAGGGCACGGGGTTTGGTGCGATAATCGAAGGGCTTTTGGCACAATCGGGGCTAACCGACGGCACAGCGACACAGCAGGCGCTCATGGCACAAACCTTAATGAGCAACGGCGAGAACGGCGATTTGGTCAACCTATTGTTACAACTGTTCGAGGGACAGGGCGCTACCGACGATGAGAGCTCGCAGGATGCGACACTTACGGCAATGCTCATGGGACTTGGCGGTATAACCACCGACTACAGTCTTTTAAGCCTGCAAAATCAGCTGAACGAGAACGGCGGTATATTGCCGAACTTCTCGAGTGAGACCAACGCGGTTTTAGCGGATGTTTTAGCGGGTATGCCGGCGGACAAACAGCTATCGACACTGCAATTTTTGTTGAACTACGGCACTGCGCAGGAAGATGGCACGACACCGACAGCGTTCAACACGACCGGCAACACCGACAGCGACATAGCGAAACTTTTGGCACTGCTAAACGGTCAGGTCGTGAGCAACGAACAACCGCAGGTCAATACCACCGGTGAAAACTTTACCGACGCGCTTGCAAAAATGCAGTTGACCGGCGCGGTCACACTCAATACCGACACCGCCGACACCGGCGAGACGACGGAGCAACCGCTGGACCTCAACGCACTGCAACAGAGCTTGTTTGCAACAAACGGCGCCACAGCAAACGGCGTGAACACTACTTATGCCGAGACTGCAAACGTCGAGACGGTCAAGAACATCGCTTCACAACTGCTTCAGCCTATGCAGACGCTCACCGCAAATAAAAACGAGTTCACCGTAAAGCTCAACCCCGAGGGACTCGGCGAAGTTACTCTTAAGTTGACCGACACGGCAGGCACACTCAGTTTAGTGCTCACCGCAAGCTCAGCCGAGACGGCACGGCTACTCAATGCCGAGATGGCGACCTTGCAGTCCACACTGCGACCGTTCCAGAGCGAGTCAGAGCCAACCATCGTGGTGCAGACCACCGAGAGTGAGACCGGCAGTGACTACATGAGCGACAACTTTGACCGGCAAAGCGGCACGGAGCATCGCGGCGCGAGCGGCACCGGCTACAACATTGACGTCGACAGCCTTGACGAGATGACAAGCGACGAGATTATCGCACAGTTAACAAACGGCATACTCAGCACAAGAATTTAGTGAAATAAAAAGGAAAGGAGGAGTTGCGACAGATGGATGGAATTAATCCATACGAGGGTTTAAACTATAACGCGGTGTACGAGACCGACTCCGACCAGAGTGTCGAGGTACAGGACTTTTTGGACATGATGGTGGCACAGCTTGCAAATCAGGACTTTATGAACCCGGTGGACGATACGGAGTATCTCTCTCAGATGGCGACCTTTGCGACCATGCAACAAATGCAGGAGCTCGCGGAGTATCAGCAGTACACCTACACCACCAACCTAATCGGCAAGGAGGTCACCGTTGCAAAATACGGCATCGGCGGCAATGTTGAGCAGGACAGCGGCATTGTGGAGAAGATAACGCTTTACGACAACGAATACATGGTCTTTGTCAACGGCAACTCTTATGCACTCAACCAGATTATGGAACTGCGCGCCGGCTCCGAAACGGCACAAATACCGCTTGATGCGAGCGAGCTATCTATATATAGCCGCACGGTCACATCCGGCACAACAAGCTTTGACTGGACACCACCCCAAAGCGAAATAACCGCACAGGAGGAGCTGACCTACACCGTATACTACTCGGAGAATGAGGCGATGGACACGGTGAGCGAGGTCAAAAATAACGGCACAATCTATGGAGAAACCGACCGCAAAAATCTCACAAGCGAGCATATTTTAGGGCTTGCGGCGAACACCACCTACTATATTAATGTGTTGGTGAGCGACAGTGAGGGCAATGAATCGGTCTACAAAAAGGCAAAGGTTACTACCGACGCAAATTAGGAGTATTTGATATGATGGATAATATCAAACACATAGTACCAGGGACGGTGCAAAAAAACTCTGCCAATACGACCGCCAAGGTGGGCGATGTTTCATTCGGCGATACGCTCAAAGACAAGATAATGCAAAGCAGTAACCTTGTTTTGACAAAGCATGCACAGACTCGCGTCGAACAGCGCAACATCGACCTCTCGGACGAGAATATCGACCGTTTGAGTGAGGGCGTTAAAATAGCGGAGGAAAAGGGATTGCACGCACCCTTGATTTTGATAGACAGAACAGCGTTTATCGTCAATCTCAACAATCGTGCACTTGTCACCACGGTCAGTGGAGACGATATGAAGAATAACGCTTTTACGAATATAGACGGTACTGTTATAGTTTAGCCGGTCCTTAACGGAGGCTTTTCGGGACCCCGACCGCTTGACGGGTCTCGCGCAGACAGTTATAGTGACGGTACTTGCCTATGTAAGCAGTTTAGTGATTATATATCACTAAGGAAAGGAAAACAAGTATCACATGGTTTTAAGTATGTATTCCGGTGTGGCAGGTCTTCAGTCCCACCAAACACGAATGAATGTTATCGGTAATAATATCGCTAACGTCAACACCTACGGTTTTAAAGGTTCTACCGTATCCTTTCGCGATGTATACTATCAATCAACCAGCGGCGCGTCCGCCGCAACAGCCACCCGAGGTGGTGTCAATCCGAGCTCGATAGGTTCCGGAGTCAAGGTGTCGGGAATTGACCTTGTCATGAACCAATCCTCCTTTACCACGACCGGTAGCTCGCTTGACATGGCCATCGCCGGCGAGGGCTATTTTATGGTGTCTGATCCGGACGGCAACACCTTTTATACCAGAGCAGGTATGTTAAAGATTGACGAGGCAGGCAACCTTGTCGACAACAACGGTAACTTTGTGCTCGGCATCTCCGGCGATCCGCTCGGTCGTGAGCCGTCGGACGAACGTATCCAGATAACCCTGCCGACCGTAACACCGGCGGCGTCCTCAGCGGAGGAGATTATCAACGGCAAAACCTTCACCTTCACCACCTCCAACGCGACCAGTGACAGCAACGTCACCATGAACTTCAGCTCATCCAACCAGCTCCCCGGCGGTCTGCCGGCATCTGCCGAAATAACCACCTCCGGCGTGCTTATCACGCTGAATGCAACCCAAGAGTTTGCAAATATCGGCGAACTTAACACCGCCATCAACGACGCTATAACCGAGGCAAACGGCGGCGTTGAGCACCCTGCCGGAACTTTCAATGTATCCCACACCATAGTGCCGGATCCGTTTGGCGCCGGTGGTCTGACCGGTGAGGAGATTGCAAGCAGTGACTTCTCGGTCAAGCTCGGCGAGTTCAGCAATATGCCGACATCGGGACTTTTCGCAGTGGGCGGTATGCAGGTGCAGACGGTCAGCTCCAACTTTACCGGCAGTGGGGCGATTACCGCACAACCGACCATCACCTATGATAACACCACTCAGGCGTTCACCATCACGGTCACCACTGCTGCAGGAGCATACACCGGCACTGTCGACAGCAACATGAGCCTGCCCGGCTCGGTGCTTCTCAAGGGCGGTACTGACGAGTACATCCAGATATCCCACCCGGGATTTGATCAACTCGGCACACTCGGTATGCCGGCGGGCACCCCGTTTGACCCGGCGACCGGTACAGATTGGGATGCTACAAGTATACAACACGCTGACAATACCCCATTCGCCGCAACCACCGTCACCCCCTCCGCCCCCCCAACAGCACTCGGTCTCTCGCTCAAACCCATCCAGTTGACCGGCGGCACCGAGGGTGGACCCCAGACGGTCGCGGACCTCAGCGCGCTCTCCATTGGACCGGACGGCACCATCGAGGGTATGCACCCGATACTCGGTCTCATGCAACTCGGTCAGATATCCATCGCGACCTTTGCAAATCCGCAGGGACTGTTGCAGAGCGGCAATACCTACTTCCAACAGACCTCCAACAGCGGTGAGCCCCAGTTTAACACCGCAGGGCTGGGCGGCTCCGGCTCGCTCGCGGCAGGCTCGCTGGAAATGTCCAACGTCGACCTCTCCAAAGAGTTTTCCGACATGATTGTCACCCAGCGCGGTTTTCAGGCGAACAGCCGTATAATCACCGTCTCGGACGAGATGCTCACGGAACTTGTCAACCTGAAACGATAGATAGTACACTAATGTAACTGTAGGGGCGACCCGGCGTGGTCGCCCACCTACAGAAAAAGGACAAACCATGATACCACTCACCAAACAAAACGATGAACTTCTCCTTTTAAACCCCGATCAGATTGAGCTGGTCACCGCCACACCGGACACTACGGTCAAGATGCTGTCCGGCAAGTACTATATAGTGAAAGAAACGCCGGAAGAGCTAACCCAAAAGGTCATTGACTTTCGCAAAGAGATATTTAAGGACTCCATCTCCGGCGATTTTATACAGAAATCGAGCATATAACTGAAAGGAACAACAAAAAACTATGGATATTGTATCAATTGTAGGTACTTTGCTTGCACCGGCACTCATTGTATTCGGCATAGGATTTTCAATGGATCCGTTGGGTTATGATATCACCAAGGTCTTGAACTTTGTGGACTACCCCAGTATTGCGATTACCGTCGGCGGTACCATCGCCTGTCTTTTGCTGTCCTTTCCGGCTAACGTATATGCAAAGGTGCCAAAACATCTTAAAATCATGTATAAGCCTCAAAAATACAACCCGATGGAGTACATCGACAGCATTGTGGATTTCGCAAAGGAGGCACGCAGTAAAGGTCTTTTGTCCCTTGAGGATAAGCTCAACCAGACCAAAGACCCGTTTTTGAAAAACAGTCTGATGCTCGTTGTCGACAGCGTTGACCCGGAAAAGGTCAAGGAACTCCTCGACAGTGAACTGCAATACCTCGACGACCGTCACGCGCGCGATAGGGCTTTTTATGAAAAAGGCGCGGCATTTGCGCCGGCATTCGGTATGATTGGTACACTGGTCGGACTTGTCAACATGCTGCAAAACCTCGGCAACCCCGACGACCTCGGACCTAACATGGCGGTCGCAATGCTCACCACCTTTTACGGTAGCTGTATTGCCAATATCTTCTTTAATCCGCTCGCGACCAAACTATCTGTTCGTCATGAGGAGGAATATCTCTGCAAAATGTTAATTTGCGAGGGTGTGCAATCGATACAAGCAGGTGAAAACCCGAAATTTATCGGTGAAAAACTGATGCTGTTGCTCCCTGCAAATGCCGCAGGCAAAAAAGGCGGTAAAAAGGCAAAAGGCGGCGGCGGTGACGCACCGGCAGAATAAAATATTTACATAAACCAAAACACAGAGAGGAAATCGGAAGATGGCGAGAAGAAATAAGGGCGGAGGCGGTGGTGGCGACGATTGGCTCGCGACCTATGCTGATCTTGTCACGCTGTTACTGTGTTTCTTTGTTCTGCTCTATGCCTCCTCCACCATCGATGTGGAAAAGTTCGAAATGATTGTGGAGTCCTTTAACAGGCGCAGTGACCAGACGCCGCAGGTGGTTTTGACCCCCGAGGGTGAGGGCGAGGATCTCGGTGAAAATCAGGGCGAGGGCACCATCACAGAGGATGATCAGCTCAACCCCGACACCTCAAACCAACTGCCCCAAACCATGGAGGCATTGTATGAGTATCTACAGGAATATGTCGAAAATAACGAACTCGAGGGAAGTGTGCACATTGAACAACATGACGACATGGTTTTTGTGCGATTTAACGACAACATTTTCTTTGAGCCGGACCGGGCGGTGCTGTTAGAAAGCGCTATACCGATACTGGAAACGGTGGCGGAGGCACTGGTCGCGGTGGACTCACAGGTGCAAAATATTCGAGTTAACGGCTACACCGCGCAGGTGGACGGACCGTCGGTCATCAACGACCGTGAACTCTCCTCCTCTCGTGCAAACGCTGTTGCGGCGACATTTGATGAGGCAGGTATTGACCCGAAAAAGACCATCGCCATCGGCTACGGAAAAAACTACCCGATAGCGGACAACTCGACCGAGGAGGGCAGAGCGCAAAATCGACGCGTCGAGCTGATGATTATAGGTCAAGGATTTGACCCGACCGACCCGGCGGCGTTGGAGGCGATAGCCTCACAAGGTCTCGACCCGGCATTCTACTACGACCCCGAAACCCCGACCGATTTTGCTGAATAAAACTTACCGAATATACAGAAAGGAGGCAGAAAGGCTTTGGCAGAGGTATTATCACAAAAACAAATTGATGCGCTGTTAAAAGGCATAGACAGTGGCGAGATTGAGGAAACCCCGACCCTGTCGGCGACCGACAATCGCAAGGTCAAGGAATACGATTTTCGTTCGCCGAAAAAATTTACAAAGGAACAACTTAGACTTATCGACAACCTGCATGAAAACCTCGGTCGACAGCTCTCCTCCTATTTCTCCAGTATATTGAGAATTTTCTGCGAGGTCAAGGTTTTACAGGTTGAGGAGCAACGATATTATGAGTTTAATAACGCACTGCCGGACAATACACTTATCGGCATTGTGGAGCTTAAACCGGAAAATGAAAACCTTGACGAAATGACCACCATGATGGAGTTTTCCAGTGGCGTGACCTACAGTGTTATTGACCGATTGCTCGGCGGTGTGGGCGGTGGTGGAATCGAGGACCGCGATTTCACCGAGATAGAGCTAAACATTATGCGCAACGTTATGTCTAAGATGACCTTTCATATTCAGGAGGCATGGGGGACATTGCTCCCCACGACGGCGAGGGTGGCATCAATCGAGACAAATCCACGGCTTTTGCAGCTTTTCTCCCCCGAGGATATCGTCGTCATAGTGCTTTTAGAGTTAAAGGTCGGCACGGCTGCCTCCAACATTTCGATATGCCTGCCGGCGGCGGCACTTGGCGAAATGATGGGCGAGTTTGTACCGAAATACATGCGAAGCGGCACAAAATCCAAGATTGTGGAGGAAAGGGAGATCAATCGAAAAGAGAATATCGAGCATGTCCTAAACTCGGCAAGTATAGATATACATGTGATTTTTGACACCATCGAGTTAGAGCTTGCAGATGTTTTGCGGTTGCAACCGGACGATGTCATAAAACTTAAAAAGCCACTTAACGGAGATGTGGATATAATAATAGACAACAAACCGTATTTTCAAGGCACTTTGGGCCTTTCAAAGGATCAAAAAGCGGTACGAATAAACAAAGTTTATCAATAAGGAATGAATGAGTATGGCAGATGAAAAAACATTGAGCGCGATGGAACTGGACGCCATCGGCGAGGTCATGAACATCAGCATGGGAAGTGCCGCCACGGCGGTGTCTACCATGCTTGACAGACAGACCGTCATCACCACCCCCACCGTTGAAATTCATAGAATGGCGGATGTGGACTACACCGAGCTGGAACCGGCGATGATGGTGAAAATTATCTATGTTGAGGGCGTGTCCGGCTCCAACGTAATGGTGTTCAAACAGTCCGATATGCAGTTGATTTTGAATCAGTTGATGGGCATTGATGAGCCGCCGAGCGACGATTTTGTCTTTGATGAGCTGAGTATGAGTGCGGCATGTGAGGTCATGAACCAGATGATGGGCGCCTCTTCAACGGCGATGTCCGACTTTTTAAACAAGAGGGTGGACATCTCGCCACCGACCGCCACCGTCATGGACGAGGAAAACACCTTTAAAGGTGCGCTCGGTCTGCCGGAGGAACAAACGGTGGTGCGAATTACCTTTAACCTTGAAATTGTCGGCATAACAAACAGCCAGTTTATCAGCGTTATGACCGTCGACCTTGCCAAGGAGATTGTGTCACAGTTCCTCGGCGGCGACGATACACTGGTGATACCGGACACACCGGCACCCGAGCCGATACCGGAGCCACCGGTAGGGCAGGCGCAACCGGTCTATCCGCTGGAACACCAACAATCCGGCTATATGCCACCTGTCCCCTCATCGGAACCGGCACCGATAGCCGCACCCCCACCGACAGCACCGAGGGTGACCGCACCGCCGCCACCGCAAAACATCCATCCGGCGCAGTTTCCGACCTTTGATGCCCCCTATTCAATGGAGGTACCGAGCGGCAACATCAACCTTTTGATGAATGTCCCACTCACCGTCACGGTCGAAATAGGCAGGGCGACACGCAAGATAAAAGATATCACCGAGTTTGCACACGGCACCGTCATCGAGCTGGAAAAGCAGGCAGGCGCGCCGGTTGATATAATGGTTAACGGTCAACTTATGGCACGGGGAGATGTGGTCGTCATCGACGACAACTTCGGTGTCAGGGTCACCGAGATACTAAATGTGCAAAATGTTTTAGACAATCTAAACAAATAAACGATAAGGAGAGATTTTTATGGACAAGAAGATAATGGTTGTTGACGATGCCGCTTTCATGAGAATGATGATTAAAGACACGTTGACCAAAAATGGGTACACTAACCTTATAGAGGCGGCAGACGGTCAGATTGCCCTTGATACCTACCGTGCCGAAAAGCCGGACCTCGCTATCATGGATATAACTATGCCCAACATGAACGGCCTTGAGGCGTTGCAGGCGATAAAAAAAGAGTTCCCTGATGCTAAAATTGTCATGTGTAGCGCTATGGGTCAGGAGTCGATGGTGGTCGACGCCATCCGTTTTGGTGCGCTGGACTTTATCGTCAAACCGTTTAAGCCGGACCGTATCATGCAGACCATAGCCAAGGTATTTGGTTAATAGTAATTCAAATGAGGGATAATAGACAAGGTGTTTGAGATAATCACCACGATTTTGGTGCTGGTCGGCGTATGCGTTTTAGCGTTTTATGCCACAAGACTTATCGCCAAATCGTACAATCTGCACTCAAGCGGTAACAATATTCAGCTAAGAGATCGTGTCATGCTGTCGGTGGATAAGTATCTTGTTGTAGTAAGTGTGGCGGATAAGACATTGCTTTTATCGGTCACCAAGGACAGGATAGAAATGCTGAGCGAGCTGGATGCGAATATGTTGAGCGCCCCGCCGAGTGATGCAAACAACACAGATTTTGCGAGCATATTTGCAAGCAAATTTAAAAACACCGCCCTATCAAAGTTGGGGCTAAAAAAAGAGCCGGAGGATAAATGACGGTTAAACAGAAAATAAATATACTGTCGAAAAGTGCCCCCCTACGCTGTTTTCTCATCGCTCTTTTTGTCACCTTGTTGTTGCTCACGGCAACGGCCGTCACGGTGAGCGCGCAGTCCGGAATAAGCATCGACCTCACCACGGTGGCGGAGGGGGACAATTCCCTCGGAACACTGGAAGTGATGGTGTTGTTGTTATCAATTTCGCTTTTGCCGTCCATGATAATAATGATGAGCTGTTTTACCCGTATCATTATTGTCCTATCCTTTACCAGAACGGCCATGGGCACACAGCAGTCACCCCCAAACATGGTTTTAACCGGTCTTGCGCTGTTTTTGACGTTGTTTATTATGCAACCGGTCATACAACAGATAGAAGATGTTGCCTATACCCCCTACACCGAAAATGAAATAACCTCCGAGGAGGCACTTGAGGCGGCGCAGATCCCACTCAAAGAGTTTATGCTCAAAAACATAAATCCGCCCGATCTTGACCTCTTCATAGACCTATCAAACACCGAATTGCCACCGAACTTTGATATCAACAACAACGACTCACTCATGGAGCTGGGACTTGAAATTATCGTCCCCTCCTTTATAACAAGTGAGCTAAAACGCGCTTTTACCATTGGGTTTTTGATATACATTCCCTTTTTAATTATCGACATGGTGGTCGCGTCGACATTGATGTCGATGGGTATGATGATGTTGCCGCCGGCGATGATCTCGTTGCCGTTCAAACTGCTTGTCTTTGTATTGGTGGACGGTTGGGGATTGCTTTTAGAGATGCTTGTGGCAGGGTTTAGGGTATAGTTCGACTATACAGGAAGGACAGGTCAAAGGTTGTTAGATCAAGCTCAGATACTTGATATACTGCGTGAATCCATGATGGTGGCGTTTAGACTTGCGATACCGATGCTTTTGGTCAGCCTTGTGGTCGGTCTCGTCATTGCGATTTTTCAAGCCGCGACCCAGATACATGAGCAGACGCTGACCTTTGTCCCGAAACTCGTGGTCATAGCGATGTTCTTACTGCTCGGCGCGACCTATATGATAAACACGCTCACCGAGTTTATCGTGCGACTTTTTGAGCTGATGGCAACCATGTGACGGACGGTAGATGTTAGATATAGCTTATGAGAATATGCTCGCTTTGCTCCTCGTTTTTATTAGAATTGGGGGCGCGCTTTTCACCAACCCGATACTCTCGCGGCGTGCGGTGCCGATGACCTTGCGCGTGGCGTTGGTGCTTATCATAGCACTGCTTGCATACCCGACGATAGATGCCTCGGTGATAGACCCCTCGAACGACATGCAATATGTCATAATTCTGTTTAAAGAGCTTTTAATCGGGATATTTTTCACATTAATTTTCTCGCTTTTTTATTACATGCTCTACTTTGCCGGCGATTTTATGGACGTTTTGTTCGGTCTTTCCATGGCAAAATCGTTTGATCCGGCGACCAACATTCAAGCGTCCGTCTCCAGTCAGTATATAAACCTTTTTTTCTCGCTCTACTTCTTCGCGACCAACTCCCATCTCACCCTCATCGACCTGACGGTGCGCTCCTATGAGTTTTTGCCGATGGGAGTTGACCTTGACATACAGATGGCGCCGTTTTTGTTCAGCACGTTTATTGCGGTAACGGAGTTAGTGTTCCGTCTTGTAATGCCATTTTTGGTGTCCATAATGTTGTTGGAGGTACTGCTCGGCATACTGATGAAACTTGTCCCCCAGATGCACCTTATGGTGATTAACATACACATGAAGATACTGCTCGGCATGGTGCTTTTAGTCATGATGGCGGGACCTATATCCGTCTTTGTCGACAACTATCTTTCAACCACCATGGATACCATCTATGCAGGCATAATTGAAATATCATAAGCGGGGGAACTAAAACCTATGGCAGGAGAAAAAACCGAAAAAGCGACCGGGCGAAAGCGAAATCAGGAGCGCAAGCAGGGCAATGTCTTTCAAAGCCGCGATGTAGTGCTTGTCTTCTCGCTCCTTGTCATGTTCACCGTTTTGCAAATTTTTGCACCACAGTTGATGTTCTCGGTGGAGAGTGCCCTCAAATCCTTTATCGATAAGGGCGCGAGTATAATTACCTTTACCCCTGAGATTATGTCCGAGATAACGATAGAGATAATAGTGACGATGGTGTATGCCGTCATACCGCTACTTCTCATCAGTATGGTTGCCACAATCCTCGCAACGGCGGTGCAGACAAGGATGTTGGTCACATTCAACGCTATCAAATTTAAGTTCGGCAAGCTCAACCCTATCAACGGTTTTAAAAATCTGTTTTCTCTTCGCTCGGTGGTTGAACTCGCAAAAAATATAGTCAAACTCGCGATTCTCTTAGGTGTGTCCTACTTTGCTCTTCGGGACGAGATCCTTGCAATCCCCGGTCTTATCGATATGCCGTTCACCCAGTCGCTTGCCTTTTTTGGCGAACTTATCATGGACCTTGTCTACACTCTCGGCGTCATATTCGTCTTTGTGGCGATAGCGGACTATTTTTATCAGCGATATGACTATGAAAAAAAGCTCCGTATGAGCAAGGATGATATTAAGGAGGAGTATAAACAGACCGAAGGTGACCCAAAAATCAAGGCAAAACGTCGTCAGAAACAGGTTCAGATGGCACAGCAACGCATGATGCAGGCAGTGCCGAATGCCGATGTTATTATACGCAACCCAACCCACTACGCGATAGCGATATCATACAAGGCGAAGGAACACGCAGCGCCGGTGGTTATAGCGAAAGGCGCCGACTATCTCGCACTCAAAATAATTGAGACGGCACAGGAGCATGATATAGTCATCACCGAAAATAAGCCACTCGCGCGCTCCCTTTATGAGTCGGTGGAGCTGGACCACCCGATACCGGAGTCGTTCTATGTTGCGGTTGCTGAGGTTCTTGCATTTGTCTACAACGTGAAGAAAAAAAGCTTTTTATAAAAAATACCGAGTTAAAACTCGAGAAAGGGAAGAAATATAAGTGAAAGGTTCAAGCGCTGTCTCGGCATTCATAATTGTCATCATACTATTGATAATAATCCCTATCCCCGCACCGCTTTTGGATATGTTGTTTATTGTCAATATTGCGCTGTCATTTATTGTGTTGCTCACAACGTTGAACATTCAAGCGGCACTCGAGTTTTCCATCTTCCCGTCGCTGCTCCTTGTCACCACCCTTTTTCGCCTCGGTCTTAACGTGCGCTCCACCACCCTTATTCTACTTGAAAACGGCTACGCCGGTCAGGTGGTGCAAACTTTTGGCGACTTTGTTATCCGTGGCAATCCGGTCGTCGGTATTATCATCTTCTTCATCATCGTTTTAGTTCAGTTTATCGTCATCACAAAAGGTTCCGAGCGTGTTGCCGAGGTTGCCGCGAGGTTCACCCTCGACGCGATGCCCGGCAAACAGATGGCTATCGACGCCGACCTCTCCAGCGGTCTTATCGACGAGCAACAGGCGATGAAACGCCGCGCCGACATCCAGCGTGAGGCGGACTTTTTCGGCTCCATGGATGGTGCGTCCAAGTTTGTCAAGGGGGACGCGGTTCTCTCCATACTCGTCACCTTTATCAACCTCATCGGTGGCGTTATCATGGGGTTTATGAACGGGGTGGGCGACGTCACCACCATCATGAATATCTACACCACCTCGACGGTCGGGGACGGACTTGTCTCCCAGATACCGGCACTGCTTATCTCCGTTTCGACCGGTATGATGGTCACAAGGAGCGCGTCGGAGAATAACATCAACGACGACTTCTCCAAACAGTTTTTGTCCCAGCCGAGAGTGCTAATCATGGCAGGATGTGCGCTGGCAGTGCTACTTTTACTGCCGGGCTTTCCGAAGGTGCAGATAATTGCCATGTCGGCGTTTTTAATAATACTCGGTCTACTGTTGCGCAATCGTGGCAGAGTTAGCGCCGTCGCCGACGGTGTGCGCTCACCGGACGAGCCGATACAGGAGGTCGCGAGTGAGGCACAGTACTATAAAAACATCGAGAATGTCTACGGTCTTTTGGCGGTGGAACCTATCGAGATGGAGTTTGGCTACAGCCTGATACCGCTTGTGGTGGAAAGTATGGGCGGGACGTTTGTCGACCGCGTTGTCATGTTCCGCAAGCAGTTTGCGACCGAAATGGGCATTGTCGTGCCGTCGGTCTACCTCAAGGACAGCGGCCAGATTAATCCCAACCAGTATGTCATACGGCTAAAAGGAGAAAAAGTCGCCGAGGGCGATGTGCTCATCGATCACTTTTTGGCACTTGCACCGCCGGAGGGTGGGGCGAAGATAGAAGGCATTGACACGGTTGACCCTGCGTTCGGTCTGCCGGCAAAATGGGTCAGCAACGACAAAAAGGTCAAGGCGGAGGTCTCGGGATACACCCTAATCGACCCGACCAGCGTAATGGTCACCCACCTGTCGGAGGTGGTCAAGCGCCACGCACACGAGCTGTTGACCCGTCAGGAGATAGGCAACATCCTGCACAACCTCAAAAAAACGAACGAAAACCTCGTGAACGAGTTGGTGCCGGCGGTGGTGTCGGTCAACGACCTACAAAAAGTGCTCGGCAATCTGCTTAAAGAGGGCGTGCCGATAAGGGATGTCGAGACTATCCTCGAAACGCTCTCCGACTATGTCACGACAGTTAAAGACCCGGACATGCTCACTGAATATGTCCGGCAGGCGCTCAAAAGGACGATATCCCATCGTTTTGCCGACGCAGGTCAGCTCAAGGTTATCAGCATCGACAACACTATCGAACAGACCATCATGGCGGCGGTCAAAAAGGTGGATCAACAGAGTTATCTCACCCTCGAGCCGGATATCATTCAAAATATCATCAACGCATCGGTCAAGGAGCTCAATAAGGTCAAGGACATTGTTCAGCAACCCATCGTCATCACCTCCCCCGTTGTTCGGGTATACTATAAAAAACTTATCGATCAGTTCTACCCCGGGGTGACGGTGCTGTCCTTCAATGAGATCGACCAGACAATGCAGATACAGGCACTCGCCAACATTTCTATGTAAGGCAGATAATGCGGAAAGGAAAATAGCCGGATGGCAAAGTTCGAAAAACCGACCGCCGAGGTCATGCAGGAGTTATTTGCGCAGTATCGCATCAATAAAGATGTGACGCTTCGCAACGAGATTGTCATGTCCTACAGCTACATCGCCAAGGCGGTTGCCGGCCAGATGAGAGGGGTCGCCTCCAGCTATGCACAGATGGAGGACATTGTAAATCAGGGGATTATAACCCTCATTGAATGTGTCGACCGTTTCGACGAGAGCAAAAATGTCAAGTTTGAGGCATACGCTTTTATGCGTGTCAAACACTCCATTATCGACTATCTGCGACAGCAGGATTTTTTGCCAAGGCGACTGCGACAGAGCGCAAAGGAGGTTCGTGAGGCGGAAAATGAGCTTGGCAATAGGTTGATGCGCGAGCCGACCATCACCGAGGTTGCCGAGCACATGAAGATAACCGACTCTCAACTCACAAAAATATATGCCGAGATTTCCAAGGCATCACTCATATCCCTCGATGAACTCTATCACAAGGACAAGGAGGATATGCATGACATTCCGGACGACAGCTCCGGTCAGCTGGATTCGGGACTTTTTCGGGAGGAACAGCGTGCCGAGCTTATCGCGGCAATCGAGACATTAAATGATAGGGAGCGCACCATAATTTCGCTCTACTACTTCGAACGGTTAAAGCTCACCGAGATTGCAAAGGTGCTCACCGTATCGGAGTCGAGGATAAGTCAACTCCACGTCCGCGCACTTCATAAACTGCGCGCCAAACTGGAAGAAAACAATATTTAAGAGGAAAAGGACACCATGTTAAAAGGTTTTTACACCGCCGCCTCCGGCATATTTATGCAACAAAGGTCGCTCAACACCATATCCAACAACATTACCAACGCGAGCACACCGGGTGCGCGCAGCGCAAGGTTGGTCAGCACGACCTTCGAGCAGGAGATGACAAAGCGCCTCGACTCAAACGGCTCCGAGGTTATCGGCCTCGGTGAGGCACCGATACGCATTGTGGACACCGTCTACACCGAGTTTGACGCCGGCTTTTTGGAGGAGACCGGTCGCCCGTTTGATTTCGCAATCTCCGGCGAGGGGTTTTTCTCGATAGCGCAGGGTGATCAGGTCGGCTACACTCGTAACGGCAACTTTGACATCGACGAGGAAGGGTATTTAGAACTTCGCGGTATCGGTCGTGTGCTCGGTGAAAATGGCGAGATATATCTCGGCACCAGTGACTTTACCGTGTTGGACGATGGCACGATATACGACTCGCTCGGCACCGAAATTGACAAACTGCGCATACGCGTGCCGGCGGATTTTGACGACTTCCAGCAGATGACAAACGGACTTTATCTCAACAACAACCCGGAGGGTGAGGTGGACAACATCAACGGCGCACCCTTTGTGGTTTATCAGGGTCATTATGAGCGCTCTAATATTGACATGAACCGTGAATACACCCTTTTGATGGAGGCACAGCGCAACTTCCAGTCCTGTAGCGCCGCGCTCCAAATGATAGATACCATCAATCAAAAAACCGTCTCCCAGATAGGTTCGCTCTAAAAAATCGACAATCGGAAAGGAATATCTTATGAACATTGCATTTTACACCGGCGTCTCCGGCATGATCGCCTACCAAAACAATCTCAACTCCATCTCCAACAACATGGCGAACATCAGCACCACCGGTTACAAAAAGACAACCAATCAGTTTGTTGACCTGTTATACTCAAAAATCGACACCAACGTCGAGGGGGATCACCTCGTCGGTCACGGTGTCAAGACGGATTATAACGACCTGCTTTTTACCCAAGGAACACTCAACTTCACCGGCAACCCCACCGATTTTGCCATCGTGGGGGAGGGGTTTTTCTCCCTCGAACAGCCGGACGGCACGGTTGCCTATACTCGAGACGGCAGTTTCACCATCAGCGTCGAAGGGGAAACACCCTACCTCACCGACAACAGCGGACGGTATATTCTGGACGGCTCAGGCGAGCGAATTGAGCTGGAATTTAAGCCCGACACCAACGAGGTTGACCTGTCCGAGGCGAAAGAGCGCATAGGAATCTCCACCTTTTCAAACCCGTTCGGTCTCACTCCGGTGGGCAACAACGCCTATGTCGTCAGCGACAATTCCGGTGAGGCAGAGACAAGCTCCCTTGAGTCGGGCGGCATAGGTCAAAACGAGATAATTGAGAGTGCCCTCGAATTCTCCAACGTCGATATGTCGGACGAGATGGTCAATATGATGTTGACACAAAAGGGTTTCACCTTAAGTTCTAAAATAGTTCAAACCGCCGACCAAATGCAGGAAATTATAAACACCCTGCGTTAATCTTCGCTTTATACATATGAAAGGATGAATACATGTCATTAAACAGCTATAGCGATCTTAATCAAATGCAACTCGACGCAATGCGTGAGATAGGGAATATAGGCAGTGGCAACGCCGCCACCGCCCTTTCCAACATGCTTGCAAAACCCATCGATATTAACGTTCCCACCATTCAGATTTTGGATTATAACGATGTGACAGAAAAATTAGGCGGTCCCGAGAGGGACATGATAGGCATGATGGTCACGCTGGACGAGGACGTGAAAGGCATGATTCTCTTCCTGCTGGAGCGCGAATTTGCCCATATTACCGTCAATATTCTGCTCGGGCAGGATATTAGCGATTATTCCGAGCTGGACGAGATGGGGCAATCCATGTTGAAAGAAATAGGCAATATCATGTCCGCCTCTTATATAAACGCCATTGCGATGTTTACCAATCTTGTCATAGATATATCGCCGCCTGCACTGACCGAGGACATGGTCGGCTCGATATTGAGCGTGCCGGCTATCCACTTTGCGAATATCAGCGACAGCATAATTTTCATTGAAAACTCGTTTGAGGTGGACGGTCGCTCCACCGACAACAACATACTGCTAATACCGGAGGTTGACTCCCTCGACAAGATAATAAAAGCACTCGGAATGTAAAAAGCACTATTATGTGCGGATAGGATTAATTTTTATGGGAAAAACAATAGTCGTAGGTATTGCGGATTTGAACGTGGCAAAGGGTGATGATATAATTATTACATATGCACTCGGTTCCTGCGTTGGAATTTGTTTATACGACTCTGTCAAAAAGGTTGCAGGGTTGTCACATATAATGTTGCCGGATTCAAAGCTGGCAAACAACCCGAACCAACCACACAAATACGCCGACAGTGCGATACCGGCACTTATAAAACGAATGGTGGCAGAGGGTGCATTGCGTGGAGGTATTAAGGCGAAAATTGCCGGTGGTGCCAAGATGTTCGCCACCACAGGGAACAGCGACATTGCAAACATCGGTGAGCGCAACGTGGCGGCGGTCAAAAAGACACTCGCCTCGCTCGGAATTCCGATTTTGGTAGCCGACACCGGCGAGAATTTCGGTCGCACCCAGAGTTTTGATCCTCAAACAGGTCTAATGAAGATAAAATCTGCAAACAAGGGTGAGTGGGTGTTATAATCTAATGTTTAGTTGGTGGAGCGATATAATTGAAAGGATGGCGATGCAATGGACAATTCGATACAAAATTCGAGTGGCTCGGCTGTGATTATTTCCGATGAACAGATGACAAAGTATTGTATTGTTGAAAAACACGGTGCAATGACCGCCTCGCTCAATATTGACCTTGACGGACTGTTGAATGATTACGGTGAGGGCGACCACGATGAGGTCACTCAGCTATTGTATGACACTCCGATATCGCGCTATGTTGATACCATCAACGCCCGTGGTATCAGCGTCGGCATTGATGAGACAAAGCTCCTTGACATGTTGAAAAACAGGAATTTTAATCAACCCTTTGTGGTAGCCGAGGGAAGTGCCGCGGTCGACGGCATCGATGGATATATTGTGGAACATTTCGAACGTGAGAGGGAGTATAAACCGCAGGTTTTAGAGAATGGTGACGCGGATTATAAAGAGCTCGGACTTATTCTTGACATCGAAAAAGGCACAATAATCGCTGACATTTTTGCTCCGGTCGAGCCGGTGTCCGGCACCGGTGTTTCGGGTGAGGAGTTGAAGGGTGTCCCGGGCAAAAAGGCGAGTGTGCCACAGGGGACAAACACAGCCATAACCGCCGACGGCAGGCATCTTATCGCAAATACTTGCGGGAATCTTGTGTTCAAAGACGGCAAATTTCATATCGAACAAAGCGTCACCATCAACGGGAATGTCGACAGCGCTATCGGCAACATCGAGTTCTCCGGCGATGTAATAATAAACGGTGATGTGTATTTCGGATATACCATCACCTCGAAAAAGAGTATAAAAATATCCGGCTCGGTTGAGGGGGCAAACCTTTTTTCCGAGGGAGATATCACGGTTGGATACGGCATCAACGGTCAGCAAAAAGGCATAGTTTCCGCAAAAGGTAACATCAGTGCGATGTTTATAGAAAACTGCGAAATGTATGCCGAGGGGACAATCACAGCACAGGTCATAGTCAACAGCCACGTCTCCTCTGAGCAGGAGATTATGGTCACCTCCGGCAAAGGTGTTATAACGGGAGGGGAGGTCATAGCGGTAAAACGCATTGAGGCAAAGATTATAGGCGCCGAGATTAATATTCCGACGACATTGCGTCTCGGCATGACACATCGTCTGACCCAACACATTAAAGACCTACAAAATAATATCCAGGAATTGGAAGATGAAGAGGAGCTCATTGGTAAAAATATCCAATATTTGGAAATACTTGACAAAAGCGGTCAGATTACCCCCGATCGAAAAGAGTTGTTATTAAAACTCCGCACTAAAAAGCCGACCATGAAAATGATGCTTCGCAAGTTAAAAAACACCCTCGAACAAAAGGAGCAAAGCGCAAATAATGTCAATTTTTGTCGGGTGGAAATTTCCGACTCACTGTATCCGCCGGTCAAGGTGTATTTTGGCAGTATGACATCGCGTATGATAGGTGAATCATACGGCAAATGCGCTATTTCACTCGATGAGGATGGTGAGATAAAGGTTGGCATGTGATGAAAAAACGCCATCTTTTTATAGTCAACCCAATAGCGGGCAAAAAAGATTCGGGATTGGTGTTGGTGCCAAAACTGTTGCATTTCATCAAGGAACGGGATATAGACGGCAAAGTTGAACTGACCACCGCCCCACAGGATGCAAAAATCATCGCCCGACGATATATGCAGGATCAATCCCCACTGCGCATTATCAGCTGCGGCGGTGACGGCACCCTTAATGAGGTGGTGGACGCCGCAAAGCACCACGAGCAGGTCGAGGTCTGCCAACTGCCCTGCGGCTCCGGAAATGATTTTGTTAAGTCAATCGGTGCCGAGCAAGATTTTTTTAATCTGGCTCGAAATATTATCGATGGGGTATCGATACCGGTCGACCTCATCAGCATGAAATACAGTGCAAATGGGGAGACCGGTGAGCGCGTAGGCATAGCGATATGTTCCGTCGGCATCGACGCGGAAATTGCAAGCAACATTCCCAAATATCGAAGAATGAAGTTATTTGGCGGTAAAATGGCATACAACGTCTCCATTTTAGAACGTCTCACACGACCGCTCGCGCAGGAGTTTGTTATCGAAACAGGTGAGGAGAGGTTCGAGGGGCGGTTTTTGCTCGCCACCGTTGCAAACAGTTGCTACTATGGCGGTGGATTTTGTGCCGCGCCGAATGCCGTTTTTAACGATGGTATCTTAGAAGTTTGCATGGTGAGGGAGGTATCGCTCGCGAGATTTATAAAGGTTATAGGGCAGTATAAACGTGGCGAACATTTCAAGGGCAAAACCATTGCTCCACACCTGCGCGACATTATTGAGGCGCGAAGTGTTAAAAATATCAACATATCTTCCCCCAAGCCTTTCGTGCTCAACCTTGACGGCGAATGTATGAGTGTCGATAAAATCAACATCGAGATACTGCATAAAGCGGTAAATTTTGTCGTGCCTGCCGGAATTTCTCTGTGATAGGACTTAATTTTGAAGGATAAACTTAAAACAATATATGTTTGCACTGCTTGCGGTGAATCATCACCGAGGTGGGTCGGGCGCTGTGTATCCTGCGGTGAATGGAACACGATGGTCGAGGATGTTGTGCGTGAAAAAAAAAGCAGTGATAGAGAAAAAAGACCGTCATCGGCAAGAACTTTCCTGCTCAAAGACATTGATGAGAACAAAGGTTCTCACGCGCGAATGACCACCGGCATTTCCGAGCTTGATCGTGTGCTCGGCGGTGGTATCGTTGTGGGTGCGCTGATGCTTTTGTCCGGCGAACCGGGGGCAGGCAAATCCACCCTGTTGCTGCAAATCTGCGACCATGTGTCAAAGGGCGGCACGGTGCTGTACGTCTCGGGTGAGGAGTCGATACGACAGATAAAACTGCGTGCAAAGCGCCTTGGGATTGAGGGGGACGAAATCCTGCTCGCGACCGAGACTTCGATTGAAGAAATTTGCGCACTTATAGAGAGTACAAAGCCGGTCATGGCGGTCATTGATTCGATACAGACCATGCAAAGCACGGCGCTAAGCTCGTCGACAGGCAGTGTGACACAGGTAAAGGAGTGTACATCTCAACTTTTATACTCGGCGAAGAGCAATGAAATCCCGATTTTTGTGGTTGGTCACGTCAACAAGGACGGCGCTATAGCGGGTCCCAAGGTGATGGAGCATACCGTCGACACAGTGCTGTATTTTGAGGGGGACAGAACCCTGCCCTACCGCATACTGCGTGCCGCAAAAAATCGCTATGGCTCAACAAATGAGATAGGTCTTTTCGACATGACCTCCGACGGTCTACAGGAGGTGAAAAACCCCTCCCTTGCACTGTTGGAGGGTCGTCCGGTGGGCATCGGCGGCAGTTGTGTCGTCTGCACCATGGAGGGCTCACGTCCTATTTTTGCCGAGGTGCAGGCACTCGTGGTCAAGAGCAGTTATGCCACACCACGCAGGACTACCTCCGGATTTGATTATAACCGCGCTAATCTACTGCTCGCTATTTTAGAAAAACGCGGCGGCTATCCGCTCGGCGCACTGGATGTTTATATCAATGTAATAGGCGGCATACGCCTTGATGAGGCGGCAGGGGATCTCGCTGTGGTCATGGCGGTGCTATCCGGTCTGTCGGACAAGCCGGTCAGTGAAACCACCCTGTTTATCGGTGAGACCGGCCTCGGGGGTGAAATTCGCGCGGTGTCCCATATAGAACAGCGGATAAGTGAGGCGGCTCGTCTTGGCTTCAAAAAGGTGGTCATACCAAAACAAAACGCAAAAAAACTATCAAAATCTATCTCCGAGATGATAGAGATTGTGCCGGTGGATTATTTATTAAGTGCGGTTAAAGAGTTATAATATCCCGTTCCTTTTCATACAATTACTGTAACGTAATTTGCGGAAAGGAACGGATTGTTATTATGTGGCAAAGGCAGGAGTATGACCGACCGGCAGATGTGCTATTTGCACGTCCTACCAACCGAGCGATAAAAAGCGGAATGATCTATGAAGATGAAAAACCGCAACCGTTAGCAGTAGAAAAAAAATCCGGCAAAAGAATAAAATTCAAATTCGGTCTTTTAGCATTGCAGACAATAATTTCCTGTATTGTACTGCTTTTTGTGCTTTTAATAGGTGCACTGTCACCGGAGTTTTATGATGAGATTAAGTTGCAGTACGCTGATTTGATGTCCTACACCCTCTCACAAGGGGAGCAACAGGTGGCGTTGGAACTTACCGAGGACGCTCTTGCAATATTGGGGGACGAACCACAAAATATTGAGGGGACAGTCCCTCAAATATCGGATAATACAACCCTGCCGGCGCAGGACCAAACCGCCCTCGCACAGGGGGCGCCGGATAGTATAAATGAGGAGTTTTCGGCAAGTGATGTAGCATACACGCTTGATTTTGAGCCGCTGTTG
This sequence comes from uncultured Oscillospiraceae bacterium, assembly GCA_964369965.1. Classification (GTDB taxonomy): domain Bacteria; phylum Bacillota; class Clostridia; order Oscillospirales; family Ruminococcaceae; genus CAYJBH01. The sequence goes on along the minus strand of CAYJGF010000012.1, from coordinate 21,831 downwards.
CCGATAGAAAACGCTACATTTACCAGCGGTTTCGGCATACGTGAAAGCCCGATAACCGGTGAAGAGGAGTTTCACAGCGGTCTTGACCTTGCCGCACCGGATGGCAGTGAGGTAGTGGCGGTGGCAAACGGTATTGTGACGATGTCCGGTCAGGATAGAATCGGTGGCAACTACGTGATAATCGACCATGGCGATGGATTTGAAAGCGGATATTATCATCTTGATAGCCGTCTGGCAGAGCTTGGCGAGGAGATTTCGGCAGGGGAGACGCTCGGCATTATCGGCGATACCGGGCTATCCACCGGCGTGCATCTACACCTTACATTCCTGCTAAACGGCTCAAAGGTCAATCCGACCCATGCCTATCCGGAGGGGACATTTGAATAGCGCCGTAGCATTTTTAGCGGTCATGTATCTCGGGCTTTTGATTGGTGGAATGTCGGTTCGATACGGCGTTTATGCAATATTAATTCATGAATTGGGGCATTTTTTAATCTATCTTTTGCTGATGAGAAGACCTCCGAGGATAATCATGGGGGTGGCAGGGTTTTCCATCGAGATGCCCTGCCTTTCCCGTGCTCGCTCTGCTTTATTGCTCTCGTCCGGCGTCCTCGCAAATTTGTTTGCGGTAGGGGTTACATTAGTTTTTAATGCAATTAAGCCGGACTATGAGAGCTATTTTTTTATGGTTGCAAATCTCGGTGTCGCGATTTTTAATCTGATTCCACTCCCATTTTCAGACGGTGGAAGACTGCTGTTGACGGTGGTAGATGCACGACATTTGAATGCGGTAGAGCAAGTTTTTGCGGTTTTTACTGCGGTAGTATGCGCCGGACTTTTAATACTTATACTTTTTTCCGACCTGATACCCTTGCAAATTTCGCTCATTTTAGTTATAATTACAATAATACTAAAAATGATGAGATAGGATGTATGATAAAAAATAAATTAAAGCAAATTTTGCCAACGGTGCAAAAACCCGCGCGATATATAGGTGGGGAGCGTCTTTCGGTGGTCAAAGAGTTTGACGAGATGGATATAAACTTCGCCTTCTGTTTCCCCGATACCTATGAGATAGGGATGTCCCACCTCGGGCTGAAAGTCCTCTATGAAATACTAAATGCCGAGCAAAATATATGGTGTCAACGCGTATTTATGCCACTCGACGACATGTGTGAGCAGATGAAAGCAAATGGGATAAAGCTATTTTCGTTAGAGGGCAAACAATCACTCGATCTTTTTGATATAGTTGGATTTACACTTCAATCGGAGCTGACCTATACCAATATTCTCGCAATGCTGGATATGTCCGGAATACCTTTTTATTCCAAGGAGCGAGACGAAAATCACCCCATTCTTGTTGCCGGTGGTCCTTGCGCCTGCAATCCGGAGCCGCTTGCCGACTTTTTTGACCTTTTTATCCTCGGTGAGGGGGAGAGGGTCAACACCAAAATTTGTCAGGAATTAAATAAGGCAAAAATAGAGGGGCTATCTCGAAACGAAACACTCAAAAAGTTGTCCGAAATAGAGGGGGTATACGTCCCGTCTCTGTACCTTGTAGATTACAACTCCGACGGAACGGTGGGTGCGGTTATACCATGTGACAATGCGCCGTTACCAATAAAAAAGGCGTGGCTGAAAGACTTTTCTTCCTTTCCTGCGCCGAGCGAGTTCACAGTGCCGATGATAGGTGCGGTGCATGACCGCGCCCAGATAGAGATACTTCGCGGATGTGTGCGCGGATGTCGATTTTGTCAGGCAGGCTATATCTATCGACCTTTTCGTGAGCGTTCGGTGGACGATCTATGTTCTACCGCGAGGCAGATTTGTGAGAAAACCGGTTATGACGAAATATCATTGACGTCACTATCCAGCAGTGATTACACCGAACTTGAGCCGCTACTGGACGGGCTGTTAAACTGGACACAGAGTGAAAAGATAAATTTGTCACTACCTTCACTGCGCGTCGATAATTTCAGCGCAGGACTTGCGGAAAAGATAAGCCGTGTGAGGAAGAGCGGATTGACCTTTGCACCGGAGGCAGGGACCCAAAGACTGCGAGATGTCATCAATAAAAATGTGACGGAGCATGAATTATTGACCACCGTCACCACCGCGTTTGAGAGCGGTTACAGTTCGGTTAAACTCTATTTTATGATGGGTCTGCCAACCGAGACTGACGAGGATATTGTGGGCATTGCAAAGCTCGCACACCGCGTCATAGACTATTTTTACAAGGCGCAGAACCGCCCGAAAGGCAAGGGCGTCACCGTGTCGGTCAGCGTCGCATGTTTTGTGCCAAAGCCGAACACCCCGTTCGAGAGGGTGGCGCAGGATGGGTATGACGAACTCCGACGAAAACAAAAGTTGCTATTATCGGAAGTTAAAACCAGAAAAATATCGGTCAGCTATCACGACGCCGATGTGTCCATGCTGGAGGCGGCACTTGCGCGAGGGGATAGGAGGCTCGCCCCGGTCATAGAGAGCGCCTATCGGCTCGGCTGTCGTATGGACGGCTGGCAGGAGCATTTTAATAATGAACTGTGGCAACAAGCATTCTCCCAAAATGATTTAGCCCCGAGTTTTTACGCCGCGAGAGTCCGTGAGGATAATGAGGTGTTGCCATGGGAGCACCTTGACTATGGCGTGAGCAGGGAGTTTTTAAAGAGAGAATTCCAAAACGCGTTAGAGGAAAGGACGACACAGCCATGCAACAATTCCTGCGCCGGTTGTGGGTTGAAGAAAAAAGTTGAGGGGGTAAACTGTGTTTGTAATAAGGCTTAGGTTTGCAAAGACCGACGAGTGTGCATATATTTCCCATCTCGACCTACAACGTGTCATGTCAAGGGCGTTGCGACAGAGTAAACTGCCGGTCTGGTTTTCCGCCGGCTTCAATCCGCATATATACATGACCTTTGCGCTCCCCCTCTCACTGTCCCATAACTCGGTTTGCGATGCGGTGGACTTTAAGAGTGAACAACCGCCTAAAAAGGAGTGGCTGTCCGCAATAAACGCCTGCCTGCCTTTTGGAATTAAGGCATTCTCGATATATATCGCAACCTCTAAACCGTCCGAAATATCCTACGCAAGATACGAACTTTTTGCGGACGATGATGAAAGGTTTAAAAATGCCGCCTCGCAGTACAACGACGTTGAGACGGCAATGGTTACAAAAAAGACCAAAAGGAAAGAAATTCAAATCAATTTAAAAGAGTACGTCCCCAAATTGTTGCCAATAAATGGGGGCACGACGATTGAGTTACCTGCCGGCAACCTGACCATAAGCCCATCACTCTTGATAGACTTTTTGGAACAGTACGGAATTAAGAGTGGTGAAATAACGGTGGTGCGAACCGCAATTCTCGATAAAGAGGGAAAAGAATGGTTATAAAACCTTATATGGTATGAAATTTAGTGCGTCCGCTGATATGAGTTTATATTCTATACCGTTTTGCATGTCGTTAAAGGCGTGTTTGATTGTATGTGCGTGAAGATGACCATAAAAGCAACGTTTGATACCATGTTTTTCCAAAACGGCTAATATTTTTTCACTACATTGGTCGCGATAAATGGGCGGATAGTGCAAAAAAACAATTTTTTCCATATCCTTTGCCGCGTCGAGCGACATCTCCAATCTGCCTACCTCTCGATTGACCAATTTTTGGTCGAACTCCTCGCCCTGTTCAAAAAGCCAACTTCTGGTACCGCATATTGCGACACCCTGTGCCGGATAACAGTCGTTATGCAGGAAGTTGAGGCTAAAAAGGTGATGCTCCTCAATAAAGGTCGACATCTTTTTTATGCTTGTCCACCAATAATCGTGATTTCCTTTTAAAAGAACTTTTTGCCCCGGCAGACTTTCCAAAAATTGGAAGTCCGCAAGCGTATCCTCCAACTTCATAGCCCAGGAAATATCCCCGGGGATAACTACGGTATCCTCGGGGGTTACTATTTTTTTCCAGTTAGTTTCCAGTTTTTGGATATAGTTGTCCCAACCGGAAAAAACTTCCATTGATTTGTTTGTGTCAAGCGAGAGGTGAAGATCCGCGATGGTAAATATTGACATAAATTAATTCTACCTTAAACACGCAAACTCTTTGACAGTATCCGCAGTTTTACCAATCGATATGCATGGGGTTTGAACCTCCTCATTATGCATCATATCGGCAATTAAACGGGGTATCGGAGATAATGGGAACGCACCGTTTAACATGGATAATGCCGTCTTATCATCGACGATGAGACCATCATGAAAGGCGCTTATAATCTCACGGGGGAATTTGTAGGGGTTTGCGGTGGAAAGAATTACCAGTTGTCGTGATGAATGTTTTGTCTCATTCCATTTTTTGGCAACTGCCGCAGCGACGGCGGTATGCGGGTCGCACAGATAGTCATATCGCTCATGAATCGTGCGAATTGTGCTCCGTGCAAGGTCATCGTCTGCAAAATCAGCAAAAAATGTCTCTTGCATTTCGGCGCGCATTTCATCCGATATTTTGAATACGCCTGTCTTTTTCAGGTCGTCCATAAGTGAGGATATATAATTACAGTCGCCGCTTATATGATATAGCAGTCGCTCCAGGTTGGAGGAGATGAGAATATCCATCGAAGGTGAGGCGGTCTTATAAAATTCGCGCCTTGTATCATAGATGCCTGTCTTAAAAAAGTCGGTCAAGATACGGTTTTTGTTGGAGGCGCAGATTAGCTTTCCTATCGGGAGCCCCATTTTTTTGGCATAATATCCGGCAAGAATATCGCCAAAATTACCGGTCGGCACAACAAAATCGACTGTCTCCCCCTCAGCTATCCCCCCCTCGGCGAGCATCTCGGCATAGCAGCTGAAATAGTAACATATCTGAGGCACTAACCGCCCGAAATTGATGGAGTTGGCACTGCACAGCTCGACATTTTGCTCCGATAAACTCTTGGCGATATCCTTGTCGCTAAAAATATTTTTAACCGCTGTTTGGATATCGTCAAAATTCCCATCGACACCAAAAACGGCAAGATTATTGCCCTTTGCCTCACCCATCTGGCGGCGCTGCACCATACTGACACCACCCTCGGGATACATCGCTAAGACCTTTATGTCCGGCAGGTCCGCAAAGCCGTAAAGTGCGGCGGAACCGGTATCACCGGAGGTCGCGACCAGCACGAGATTTGTTTTGTTGTAGTCGGTCATACGCTTTGCCTGCACGAGCAATTTTGGCAAAATTTGTAGCGCATAGTCCTTAAATGCATAGGTAGGACCATGCCACAGCTCTAAAAAAGAAAGACGGTCGCTAACCCTTGTGACATGACCGGCACGGGAGTTAAATCGTTCGTCCATATACACTTCATGTGTCGTTTTTGCGAGAAAATCATCGTCAAAATCGGTTAAAAAAAGTCGCAAAATATTATAGGCAATGCGGTCGTACGACATGTTGCAAAGCTTTTTAACGTCCAGCGTTGGAAATTCGCTCGGCACAAAAAGACCGCCGTCCTCGCAAAGACCGGCAATAATAGCCTCGGCAGAGCAAAAATGTCTATCGTCGTTTCGTGTAGAATGAAATTTCATGTTGTTGTCCTTTCAAAAAGCGGCTGTTATAATGTTGTGCGTATACTCCATCTGTTCGTTAAAGCTGACAAAAGCAACGTCAAAGCGAATTTTTTTATCGAGAAGATTGTTTTTTTGCAAAAATGCCGTCGCGGCAAGTCGCACACGGCGCTGTTTTTGTTTTGTGACGGAGTATTCAATCGGAACAAGGCTGTTATCCTTTCTCGCCTTAACCTCTATAATTGCAATCAAATCACCTTTTCGGGCGATTATGTCCACTTCACCCTGTCTTGTGTGGTAATTTTGAGAAATAATTGCGAACCCGTCCCTGATATATTGAGTGCGGATAAAATTTTCGGCGAGGTCGCCTACCTCTTTTTTAGTCATCGGACAAAATCCTTTTGAGGAAACTGCGACGGTAAAAATGCTCGACACCGTGTTGTTTTATCATCTCGTAATGCAGTTTTGTGCCGTATCCTTTGTGCCTTGCGAGTTGATATTGAGGATATTGTTTGTCGAGTTCTACCATATATCGGTCGCGTGTCACCTTTGCGAGAATTGAGGCGGCGGCGATGGCGGCGCTGACCCCATCCCCCTTGATAACCGCTCTGGCATCGCAGTGGAGCGCTGGCAGTTTGTTGCCATCCACCAAAACAAAGTCGGGCGGTATATTCAACTGTTCAACCGCCTGTTTCATGCCGAGCAGGGTGGCGTTGAGTATATTTATCTCGTCGATAATTCCGTTGTCTATCAGCGTGATTTTATATGCGAGCGCGCTGTTTATAATCTCGTCATAGAGCAACTCGCGTTTTTTTTCACTGAGTTTTTTGCTGTCGTCGACGTTGAGTTCATGTGAGTAGTCGAGGATTACCGCCGCACAACAGACGGGACCGCACAGCGGACCGCGCCCTGCCTCATCCACACCACACAGGGTGAGAGTGGGCGCACCGTTTGCTCTATCAAAATCATAAAGTGGGTTGTTCAAGCGTTATCCTCCCAAACTTTGCGGCGCGAAATTCGTCGATGACCATTATCGCGGTCCGCTCGAGATCCACCTCACCACCGCGGATAAGCATACCACGACGGCGACCTATCTCCTCTAAAAGCTCGTACATCGGCAGTGTCAGCACCTCGCTCGGAAGTTTAAACCGCTCACACAACCGATTGTTTTCCATCGAGGCAAGCTCAAAGAGCAGGTTCGCCGCAAGCTCCTCCTTGCCGATGATGTCGTCGTTTATCGAGCCGATAAATGCGAGGTTGGAGGCGGTTTTATTGTCCTCAAACTTAGGCCAAAGCAGCCCCGGCACGTCGACAAGGTCAAGACCTTTGAGGTTAATGCGCTGTAATCCGCGTGTCACACCCGGTTTGTCGGCGGCTCTTGCCTTAGCACTGCCCGAGAGCAGGTTGATAAGGGTTGATTTGCCGACATTCGGTATGCCGCATACCAGTATGGACATGCTCATGCCCACGATACCTTTAGCGCGTCGCCGTTCGCTAATCCTTTCGGTGACCTTTTGGAGTGCGCCGAGCACCGCCTTTGATGAGGCAGGCGATTTGGAAGAGACAGCGATTGCCGTCTCTTCTTTTGAGAGGTGGGAGAGCCAGCGGTCGTTCGATGACTTATCGGCGAGATCCGCCTTGTTAAGGACATAGAGCTTTGGTTTGTCGGCGATAAGCTCCGAGAGCTTCGGATTTTGGCTGGAGGAGGGTATTCGCGCGTCCAAAAGAACGATAACGGCATCAATGCTCGGCAAAATCTTTTCCACCGCGCGAAAGGTCTTGGTCATATGACCGGGGAACCATTGAATGTTCATCTCACAACACCCCCACCCTATAAAACGGCCAAATTCTTGCTACTGCCTTGCCCATTACACTGCGCTCGTCCACCTCGCCTATGTCGAAACTGCGGCTGTCTTTGGAGTTTTGTCGATTGTCACCCATCACGAAGATGTGCCCCTCACTGACGGTGAAAGGGTAGCCGATGTCGTCCACTCGGTTGGTAGGCGCGGCTATGTACGGCTCGTCGATAACCTCCCCGTTGATGGTGACGGCAAAGGTCACAGGGTCGATGTCCACAACGTCGCCACCGAGTGCTATGACGCGTTTGACAAGTGGTTTGCCGGTGCCGGAATAGCTGTCCAATACTACCACGTCGCCGCGCTCGGGGGTGTAGCCGATACTGCGAATGATCAGGCGGTCACCCTCAATAAAGTTCGGCTCCATGGAGGCGCCTTGCACCACCACCAACCTGAAAAAAAATATGAAGATAAGTATGATAGCGACCGCACAGAATATGAGCGCATCGATCCACTCGAAAAAATCTCGGTTAAATTTTGATGTATCCTGCATTAAAAAACCCTAAAATAGATAAATCCCATCACACCTCATCACCTATAATATCCGGCGAAATGGTATGATGGGCTTAAAAAAAGCAAAAAGTCTATTTGCTCGCTCTGTGCCTGATCTGCTCCTTGACCTTGGCAGATTTGCCGGTACGCTCGCGCAGATAGAAAAGTTTTGCCCTGCGAACTTTACCGAAACGCACTACGGTCACACTCTCCACAAATGGGGAATGGATAGGGAACACACGCTCGACGCCCACACCGTATGATGTGCGGCGCACGGTGAAAGTCTCATTAATATCGCCGTGTTTTCTGGCTATGACGGTGCCTTCGAATGCCTGAACACGCTCGCGCTCGCCCTCCTTGATGCGCACATTGACACGCACGGTGTCGCCGACGCTGAAAGATGGCAGCTCCGCTTTTTTGCTGTCCTGTGTGATAAGTTTAATTGCGTCCATTGTCATGATTTTACCTTTCTGCACATTCCGTGCGGTCTGCAACGGAGGGTTAGCGTCGCGCCTGCAAAATGCTTGCAACAACAAAGCGCACCCCGCATCCTCCCCGTAAGACTGTTGCGACATTCATGAAATATTTCATTCAGAGGACTGCCGATATAATTTTGCTCTTTAGCAAACGGTGCCTTGATATCATATCATATTTTGAAAGAAAATGCAAGTGTTTTAGGGAAAAAATCAATAAAATTTAGCAATTATTCAAAAGTTTCGACATCTCGACCTTAAGCTCCGCTATAACACCCTCGGCCTCTGCCTTTGACTTCGCCGTTGCGCTGTAGTAAATTTTAATCTTCGGTTCGGTTCCGGAGGGGCGGATAATCGCGTTGCACCCCTGCATCTTAAAGCCGAGTATGTTAGACAGCGGCAGCCCTATATCATAGCTCTCACCGCCCTTAAACCTTTTGCCTATGAGGTAGTCGCTAAACACCTTAACCGGTCTGTTTGCAATTTCGCTCGGTGGATTTTCGCGCATATCACTCATAATCTTCGACATGGTCTCGATACCGGACAGCCCCTCGAACTCAAAGCTCTCAATAGAGTTTATCTCATAGCCGTACCGCTCATATATGTCGGTGAGCGCCTTTTTAACCGACAATCCGTTCGCGGCATAATGCGCCGCCATCTCGGCAACCAGCATGGAGGCGACTACCGCGTCCTTATCGCGCACCGATGTGCCGATTAAATAACCGTAACTCTCCTCACAACCGAAGATAAAGCGATTTTCCTCCCCCTTTTGTTCCAAAAAGAGAATCTGCTCGCCGATATATTTAAACCCGGTCAACACGTTGCGAGTTTCCACTCCTGCACCGGAGGCGATATCCTCGGCGAGGTCGGTGGTGACCACCGACTTGACAAACACCGGATTTTGTGGCATTGTGCCTTTTTCAAGCCGCGATTTTATGATATAATCCAGTAACAAGAGGGCGATCTCGTTGCCGCTCGGGAGGAAAAAATCCTCGCCGTCACGGATAGCAATGCCCACGCGGTCACAGTCCGGGTCGGTGGCAATCAAAAGATCCGCGCCAAGCTCTTTGCAACGCTCGATACCGAGGGTGAGTGCCTCACGAGATTCCGGATTAGGGTAGGGGCAGGTGGGGAAATGACCGTCCGGCATCTCCTGCTGTGGCACTATTGAGATATTTTTCGCGCCCATCATATCAAGGATATGTCGCACCGGTTTATTGCCTGCACCGTTGAGTGGTGTATAGACTATTTTAAGTTGTGAGGAGGATAACACATCGCGCAGGCTTTGAGAGGCAACGCTGTCAAAATACCTTTTGCAAAGCTCATCCGTGATATAGCAGATATCGCCGCCTGCAAGAGCGGCATCAAAATCAGCAACATGAACATCGTCAAATATGTCGAGGCGGTTCACCTCACAAAGTACCTCGCCGGCACTCTTGTCGGTCATCTGGCAACCGTCCGCGCCGTACGCCTTATAGCCGTTATACTTCGCCGGGTTGTGGCTGGCGGTGACCATGATGCCGGCACCGCAACCAAGCTCACGCACCGCGTAGGAGACCATCGGGGTAGGGCAGAGCTCACGATAAAGGTGAGCTTTTATACCGTTTGCAGCAAGCACACCTGCCGCCACCTTAGCAAAATCCACGCTCTTTATTCTACTGTCATAACCTATCGCAACCGCCTTTGCAAGGTTGTTTTTCAGAATATATGCACAAAGACCCTGCGTAGCCTTGGCAACGGTGTATATGTTCATACGGTTGGTGCCGGCACCGATAATTCCGCGTAGACCGCCGGTGCCAAACTCGAGGTTTTTGGCAAAACGCTCCGCAATTTCCGCCTCGTCGCCCTGTATCGATATAAGCTCCGGCATGAGGTCGTCGTCCATCAACTCGCGACCTATCCAACGCGCATATTGTAGCATAATTTCGTTGTTCATATCTTCGTTTTTCCTTTTGTTTTTATAATATTATAATAAAACATCTGCAAAATTATGTCTAATTCACAGCTATTTCAATTTCCCCACAACTATAAACCTGTTATCAACGCTCTCGTAGGAGTTCATGCAGGTGGATAACAGCAGGTAGTTATCGTCGACGCCCATGGAGTCCGATTTGACTATGGCGTTGGGGTCAATCTGCACTACATGGTCTATAAAACCTTGCATGACCGTCGGGTCGGAATAATCCTTTTCGTATAGCAGATTGTAGTTGTCGTTGGTAAAGGCGGCGACAATCTCATACTCCAGCTCACCACTGTCGGTGAGGAGTGTCATGTCGGGATTATCCATTAAATAATCGACGTCGTCATAGCGGTGAAGTTGGGTGAAAAACGTGTCGTCCGGTGTATAGTGGGCATAGAGTATGGTCAGCGGACCTGTGAGCGAGTCGCCGTTGAACATGTCGGCAAAGACAGCGCCGTGTGCATCATACTCCCCCTCAAAGTTGGTGGTAAGGTATTTCACATTGTCGACTCCGCGCATGACAGGATAGCTGATGACGGTATTCGGCACCTCTAAATAGCCGATGGTATCGGAGTTTTGCTCCTTTAACTGCGCGAGGTCAATCTCCTCCTCCTCCGGTTCCGGTGGCAGGCTCTCACTCTCGGGCGCGGACTCGCTTTCAACCTCGGACGGTTCGGATGAGGACGGTGCAACCTCCACCGGTGCACTGTCGAGGGTGTACACGCGAATCATCAATATGCTCGCAACAATAAATGCCAGCGCAACAAATACGAACATGATTTTTTTAATTGTGGGGATTTCATTAAACGACATAGCGCAACTCCTAACGATATTTAATTACATTATATCATCTTTTTGTGAAAAATAAAAGGAGATTGCAAAAAATTTTTATTTGTATCTCAATTGTTGTAAAAATATATTTAAAGATGTTGAAAAGTGTAAAAAAATGTAGTATTATTAAATAAAAATGGGGTAAATATGCTATGTACTCTCGCGTAAACAGCCTTGGGGTCACCGCACTTGACGGATATTCCGTGACGGTGGAGACCGATATTTCAAACGGTCTGCCTCAATTTGACATTGTGGGTTTGCCGGACAACGCTGTCAAGGAGTCGAGGGACAGAGTTCGTTCGGCAATAAAAAATTTAGGTTTTGATGTGCCGTCCCATCACATAACGGTCAATCTTGCGCCGGGCGATGTGCGCAAGGCAGGGCCGCTCTATGACCTGCCGATATTGATATCGGTGTTGATTGCGAGTGAGCAGTTGCAGGCGGACATAACGGACTGCGCGTTTTTGGGGGAGCTTAGCCTTTCGGGGGAACTGCGCGCGGTCAAGGGTGTCATATCCATGGCAATCGCGGCGAGGGAGGGCGGCATAAAACACCTTTTTGTCCCCACCGACAACGCAAACGAGGCATCGGTAATACAAAATATTGAGGTGCACGCCGCTGGTAGTGTCACCGAAATACTCCGACATTTCAAGGGGACGCGAATACCGCCACACCGTCACGAACAGCAAGATTCGGTGGAGAAAAGCCTCCTGCCGGACTTTGCCGATGTGAAAGGTCAACGTGAGGCACGCAGGGCGATAGAGGTCGCCGCCGCCGGTGGTCACAATATATTGATGTGCGGTCCGCCCGGCACCGGCAAGAGTATGCTCGCAAAGCGACTGCCCTCGATACTGCCGCCGCTGACCTTTGAGCAGTCGATAGAGGTGACAAAAATATACTCCGTTGCCGGATTATTGCCTCGAGGGGGCGCGCTTGTGACCCAGCCACCCTTTCGCTCACCGCACCACACCGTCTCCCCCGCGGGGCTTTCCGGCGGTGGCTCGACACCTCGACCGGGCGAGATTTCACTTGCGCACCACGGTGTGTTGTTCTTGGACGAACTGCCGGAGTTCAACCGCGGTGCAATAGAGATATTACGCCAACCTATAGAGGATAAAAAGGTGACCGTCTCACGCGTGAGCGGCAGTTATACCTACCCCTGCAACGCGATTATCGTCGCCGCGATGAACCCCTGCCCTTGCGGATACAGCGGTCACCCGAAACAGCAGTGCACCTGCTCACCATTTAATATAGAACGCTATCACAACCGCATATCCGGACCACTTCTCGACCGAATTGACATACATATCGATGTGCCGAGTGTCGACTATGCCTCACTAACAGGCAAAAAGCCGGCGGAATGCTCGAGTAATATAATAAAAAGGGTCGTTCTCGCGCGTGAGCGGCAAAAAAGCCGTGGGGTTATCTGCAACGCGTTACTCCCTGCCGGCAGTCTTGCCGATATGTGTGTGATGACGCCCGATGCCGCCGAGCTTTTCAAAAAGGCATTCGACAGCATGTCATTATCGGCAAGAGCGCACGATCGAATTTTAAAGGTGGCGAGAACCATCGCCGACCTCGCCGCAAGCGAGCAGATAAGACCGGAGCACATAGGCGAGGCACTTAGGTATCGCAGGGTGGAGCATAAGGCAGGGTATAATAGGTAAGTGTATAGGTGTTGCGAGCGCTGATTTTGGGTTTGGTGCCCCCACCCTCAGTCAAGCCCCCCACACCACCGCCTACACCGAAAACAATGCCAAACAAAACCTTAGCGGATGCACACAAACTGCATCCGCTAAAAATTATTCTCTATTACTTTTTCAGATAAACACCGGTCAGCGGTGCTATCGCCGCACTTTCTACCACCGGTGGTGGTACAAACTCGAATGCGATTCGCACCGTGTTGTTTGTGTGGTAGTTTGTGCCGGCGTCTACCACGCTCAAGTGGTTATTATCACCGCCTGCCGAAACAATCGTTAGGAAGTTCGGTAGGGGGGATAGGGTGGGTTTTGCCGAGAATGCGCTCAACATTGTTGTGCCGCTTAACGGCTCACCGCCGATGGCAGTGGTCACACCGCCGCTAATGATCAGTGTGCCGGCATTGCCGCCATTGCCTGCGCCGATGCCAACTCCGCCTGCGGTGCCCCTTGCCGTCACATTGCCACCCGAGATGGTGATGTTGCCGCCGTCGCCGCCGTTTGCGCCGCCGATGCCTGCGGCACCATAACCACCCTCGGCGAAGATTGTGCCGCCCAAGATGTTGATGTTGCCGATAGGCCAGGCACCGACATCGGGCTCATACCCACTGCCGATACCGGCAGCATTTTCACCGCCGAGGGCATTCACTGTGCCACCGGCGATGTTGACAGTGCCGCCTGCGCCGATGCCTGTGCTGTTTATTGCGCCGGTGGCGGTGAGCGTGCCGGTCGATGCCGCCGTGATATTAAGGGTGGAGCCGGGGAACACAAGCATCGCGTCTGACACACTCTGCAAGGTGTTATCACCTTTTAAGGTTATATTCGCAGTAACAGGGCTAAGGCTTGAATCACCAATCTGAATACCATTGCTGCGCGTAGAATTGATTTTAACCCCATCTAAGGTTATGTTGTGCACACCACTTGAAATTAATACATTATATTCGGCCTCGGTCTCGGACCGGAGTGTGACATCACCGGTGTAATTAATTGGAATGGTAGCGCCATTGCTAAGAAAGTCAAACTGCTTTTTCCCGGCAACTTCATGAAAGCGAAGAACGGTATCCGATATGTATAAAACCGGGTCGGCATAATCTATTGTCCCTGTCCCATAAATATTTCCGTACGAACTAAAGTTGTAATCAACTCTTAACATTCCACCGGAAAAGACTTTGATAGCACCGGAGTTATGGAGCTTGGTTGCACTCCCCAATATTACCGAGCCGCCGCTGTGTACATTGAGTGTGTTAGATAGATCAATAGTGAAAACAGCATCCCGGATATCTAACATGCCGTGCACTTCAATTATAGAACCTTCATTGGGCTGAAGTAATTGGGCAGTTTGGTTATTATGGGGGTCTGGGTCTTCACGATTTATAAATGTGGCACCGTTATTTATAATGAGTTTGGAATTATCCGACATAACAAACGAAAGATAGTTTGTAAAGGTGACACCCTCTGCAAGGGTTAGGGAACTGTTATTTTCTATAACGAAAGTAGAATCAGACGGATTTGTTATATCTGATAACAGGGTTTGTGTGCCGTGAACAGTGCCATCCTTAGCACGGAAGATTATACCGCTCAGCTGATCAAAAAACGTTAAACCATTAATGTGAGCACCGAAGTTGTCACCTGCGGTTGCACGAATAAGCGCGGTGCCGGTGGTGGTTGTATCAAAGTTGGAGTAAGTATCAATCGTGTTACCGTAACTGTCGCCGATGCCGGCACCGCCATTATTGGCAGCGTCCGCACCGCCATTTGCGGTAACGTCGCCGCCCGAGATGGTGATACGGTTGCTTACACCAAATATGTTAATGCCGTCGCCGGCACCTGCGCCGATGCCGGCGGCACGAATACCGCCGGTGGCAACCAAGGTGCCGCCGGTGATGGAGATTACGCTGGCGTTGGTGCCGGAGCCGGAGCCATCCTTCAAGGTGGCATTGGTTGAGGTTATACCGCCGCCGCCGCCGATGCCGGCACCGCCGCCGGTCCCTGTTGCCGTCACGGTGCCGCCGTGGATGAAGATATGTCCGGAGCCGTCGTGGGCCTTGTTGCCGGAATAAAAATCGTCACCGATGCCGGCGCCGTTATAACCGCCGGTGGCGGTGAGGGAGCCGGTGGAAGCCGCTGTTATTATTAAGGTGCCATAGGTGATGTTTTTGTTTGTAATATAGTGGAGTTCAACCTGCAATCCGGCTTTGTATTTGCCGCTATGCAGGGTGTTGGTGCCGAGCAGGGTGATGTTTGCGGTGGCGGTGTTTTGTATTTGAAAGGCGCAGGCGTTATCAGTGCCGGATACATCGATGTTGACATCTTTCAAGGTGATGTTGGCGGTCACGCCGGAATTCACGATGATTGTATCGGTGGTGGGGGTGGTGGGATCGGTGTTGGCGATGATGAAGTCGCCGTTGCCTATGATGGTTAGAATGTCGCCAACGTATGTATAATTGGCTGTATCCCCTGTTACCGTAAAGCCATCGTTAACAGCTGTGTTCGCAAAAGCCCCCGTCCCGAGCAGAACAAAAAACAGCGCCGACACCGCCGTCGTCACCGAAAACCGCTTTAAAATCGCTATCATAATTATCCCCTGTTTGTATATTCTAAATTATTATACCAGACTTTTTGCTGTATGTAAATATGTTTTTGAAAAAAGGTGGGGGTGGGTGACTGCGAACGAGTTCGCAGACGCGCCCCCCACCTACAGTCAGGTGAAACACCCCGATGAGCCGTTTCAACATAAAAATCGGACAACCGCAATGGTGTTGCAACAAACCATCGGCACACATACAATGCGCACCCTATTTATGGTACTTCCCACCACTCAAAATATTAAACGCGCGATAAATCTGCTCCGCCAATAGCACCCTTGCCATCTGGTGTGGGAGGGTGAGCTTTGACAGCGATATTCTTTTATCGCACCTGTTTTTCAGCTGTTCGGTCATGCCCTGTGACGAGCCTATTAAAAAACACAGCTCACGCCCCTGCATCGCCGCATCGCTTATAATCTCGGCGAGTTCGGGGGAGGTTATCGCCCTGCCCTCGACACACAGCGCGACGGTGGTCGCCTTTTTCGGCAATGCATCGAGAAAATCCTGCTCCTCGCGTCGGAGTGCGCGCTCGTCCTCACCGCGCTCCTTTAACTCCGTCGTGGTCAGTTTGCAGTAGGCTTTGAGACGTTTTTCATACTCGTCGGCGGCGGCTTTAAAATAAGGCTTTGACATCCTGCCGACCGAGATTATATTTATACTCTGCATATCTTAAAACTCCACCGGCACGAGTGGTTCATCGCTCGGCGCAATGCCGACATAGCCACCCTCCTCGGGGTTTATTCCGTTCGCGACAAATGCGGTTAAAATTGCCTCACTCACGCGCTCGGGGCGGTTATTTTCTTTACTCAAATGGCAAAACACAAATCTTTTGACACCGCTCTTCGCTACCTCCACCGCCACCTGTGCACAGTCGTGGTTGGAGAGATGTCCGCGCACGCCGTCGATACGCCGTTTTAAAAACTGCGGATATCGACCGTATTTGAGCATCTGCGCGTCATAGTTGGACTCCAGTGCGACAAGGTCACAGCCACAAAGACTGCTTAGCAATTCCTTTGAGACGGTGCCGGTGTCGGTCGCATAGCACATCGTCCGACCCTGCTCTGTTTTTATGCGATAGCCGTGCGCGCCGAGGCTGTCATGGCTGGTCTCAAACGGCGTTATCTCAAAATCAGCGATAAAAAAAGAACCGCCGACAAAGACCGGATTTAAAACCGCTCTGCTCGGCACAAGGTTTTCACGCAGGAGATAGCCGAGCGTCTCCTTATGACCGAAAACCGGTATGTTATAGTGTTTGAGCAACACCGCAAGCCCTGCGATATGATCGGTGTGCTCATGGGTGAGCAGTATCCCCTTGACATCCTTTGCCGCTATGCCGTGGGAATAGAGCGCGTTCACCGTGGTCTTGCAGTTCTTGCCGCAGTCGATAAGCAGAACACCGCCCCCCTCCTCTATGTAAGCACTGTTGCCGGAGGAGGAGCTGTATAATGTAGCGAATTTCGCCATATGTTTTCTCCATTGAGTTGATTACGGGGTAGGTTTCCTTTAAATTCGTTGTAATTGGGTGTGGATTTTCAAGTTGAATGACTATATATATAAACGGGCGACCCCATCGGTCGCCCATCTTGTTTTGTATAAACGAATCACAGCGCCTGTGGCAATGTTTTCGTCTCTATCTCCTTGCGGTGGATGTCGGCGCCGAGACTGCGCAATTTCTCCACAAAATTCTCGTATCCGCGCTCGATATGCTCTATGTCGTCTATCTCACTGCATCCCTCGGCACATAGTGCCGCGATGACCAGTGCCGCGCCGGCGCGAAGATCGGTCGCCTTGACCGGCGCACAGCTGAGCTCCTCAACACCCTCAACGACGGCTACCCTGCCGTCCACCTGAACGTTTGCACCCATGCGCAACAGCTCATCAATGTATCGGAAACGATTGTCCCATATAGCCTCGGTTATGATGGAGATGCCCTTTGCTCTCGACATAAGCACCGCCATCAGCGGTTGCATATCGGTGGGGAAACCGGGGTGAGGTTGTGTCTTTATATTCACAGGAGATATGTCGGCAGTTCGGATGACGCGCACCGAGTCGTCATACTGCTCCACCTGAACGCCTGCCATCTCTAATTTGCTGATTATCGGCTCTAAATGCTTTGGAATAACGTCTTTGATAAGCACGTTCCCACCGGTCACCGCCGCGGCGACCATAAACGTCCCTGCCTCAATCTGATCCGGTATCAGTGCATAGTCACAGCCGTGCAACTCGCGCACGCCGTGGATTTTTATGACATCGGTGCCGGCACCGCGCACATCGGCACCCATAAGGTTCAAAAAGTTCGCAACATCGACGATGTGTGGCTCTTTCGCGACGTTTTCCAGCACCGTCACGCCGTCCGACAGCACCGAGACGAGCATGGAGTTGATGGTCGCACCGACCGACACGGTGTCGAAAAACACCTGTTGACCGACTAAACGCTCACACCCGACGTTTATCATGCCGTGCTCCACCGAAATGTCGGCACCAAAAGCCTGAAAGGACTTTAAATGCTGGTCAATAGGACGTGCGCCGAGGTCACAACCGCCCGGCATGGAGACGCTCGCCTCGCCAAATCGCCCGAGCAGTGCTCCCAGAAAATAATAGGAGGCGCGCATCTGACGACCCATCTCGTCGTTGACGGTATATTTATAGATGGAGGAGGTGTCAATCTCAAGAGTAGACTCATCCAGAGGACGCACCTTCGCCCCGAGGTCGTGCAGAATGTGCACCGCTATGGCGACATCGCTGATATTAGGCAGGTTTTCAATGATGCAAACACCGTTGCAAAGGATGGTCGCCGGCAGTATAGCCACCGCCGCGTTTTTTGCCCCACTTATCGAAACCTCGCCAAACAACGGCTTTTTGCCGTTAACTATATATTTTTCCAATATTCTAAACACCTTTATTATAAAAGTCGAAAATTATTTTTATTCCATTATTATAACACATTTTCAGAAAAATAAAAGGGCTACAGCGAATTATTTCCAAAAAATTTGGTTACAATTTTATTTCAGCACGTCAAAAAACGAGCGCGAACGCCCGTTTTTGTCGACTATTTTACTAATTTAAAATAGTCCTCCATGGTGAGATACTCCCCTTTATAATAAAATCTCACGGTGCCTCGCCCCTCTTTTTTCACACGGTACATCGCGGTGTCGGCGAGATGGAAGAGATCTTTCGCGGTGTAGGCATCGCTCGGATAGTGCGCAACACCGATACTACAATCACAACCGGCATCGTGACCGTTGTAGTCATACCGCTTGCGAAACAGCTTAAACAATTTGTCTATAACCCCACGCAGCTGCTGTGGGTCGTCGTTATCTTTCATTATAACCACAAACTCGTCGCCGCCCTGACGATATGCCCGAATATTGTCGGCGCACAGGTTAATCAGATCCTGTGAAATCCCTTTTAAAAGCACATCGCCGGCATCATGCCCGAGTGTGTCGTTCACCGTCTTAAAGCCGTCAAGGTCGCAAAACATTAGATACCAACTCTCACCAAAGGCATTTTTATCCTCAATAAAACGTTGGATATCATCGTGTAGGCTACGGCGATTATACAGGCCGGTCAGATGATCAAAAAGCGCAAGTTTTTCGATAAGCAATTGGTTGCGTTTGCTCTCGGTAATGTCTACGCTCGCCACAAGGTGCGCGACCCTGCCGTCCAGCCAGGTGAAGGAGGAGCTTAGCACCCTGAACCACGACTTATCAAAGGGGCGCTGATAATCCCACTGGTAGGTTTTGTTGAGATTACCGTCCTCGTCCATGAGTTTCGGTTGGGGGCAAAAATCGCAAGGACCGTCCTTGTCGGGGAAGATGGTTGCCCAGCATTTTTTGCCAATCATGTTATCCACACCGCCATATGGTGCCGCCATCGATTTGTTGGCATATAAAACGTTGTGGGTATAATAATCGTTAACATATATGTCGATGCCGGTATGGTCGAGCACGTTGCTGAGCACAGCCTGTGTTGTCGCAATGCCCTTTTGAAACATCTCCAGTTTGAGTGTGTTGGCAAGCAGATTTAAAAGGGCGCAGGCATTATTTATCTTCGCCTGTGCATGCCTCGCCTTTTTTCTTCGGTCGGCAAGACCGACAAAACCGGCGAGTTCATAATGCTGGTTTAATATGGGTATGAACACGAGTGTATTTACATTTAATATCTCACAAAGTCGCTCGCTCAATTCATCTGTCGCGCTGTCGTCGGAGTGGATTACAACCTTTTCGCCGCAAAGCTCACTCAATAATTTTGTGCCAAGCAGTTTTTTAAGGTCAATCTTATCCGCAAAGGAGTTGAAATCGGTGATCTCGAAATACTCCTTTTTCTCAAAAATTTTATCCGCATTATATTCATAGATAAATGCATGAGATATGTCAAAATACCGACATATGTCCTCTAAAAAAACATGTCGAGACAGCTCATCCTCGTTTAAAATACTGAGCTTTTCTATCATCTCTTGCAAAAAAAATTCAGTTTTATTTCCCATAATCCCCCCATATATTCTTGCCGGTGAAATATTAAAGTTTTGTTATCGGCTCGGGGCGGCTGTAATGAAACCCTTGAGAATAGTTCACGCCGTATTTATCGAGTATCTCTTGTATTGCTTCGCTGTCCACAAACTCCGCGATGGTTTTCGCACCTATCAGATCTGCCATAAAACAGATGGAGCGAAGAATAATGACGTTTTTCTCGTTTGTCGCGATGTCTTTTATTATCGTCCCGTCTATCTTGATAAACGCCGGCGACAGTGAGATGATGGTGGTGTATGTAGCATATCCGGAACCAAAGTCGTCCACCGACACACGGCAGCCGTAACTTCGCACATTTTTGATAAAATCAAAAAGCATTTCATCCTGATAGTTCTCCGTCTCGACAAACTCAATTACAATGTTGTGAGAGTTTATATATTTTTTAAGCTGTCGATAGAACCAAAGTCGAAAGGACTCACTTTGTATGTCGTATGCCGAAATGTTAATGGATAGTTGTTCTTCTCGGTCGGCAAACTCTTTCAAAGCGCGCTTTATCATGACCTGACTTAAACGATTGTATATCTTATATTTTTTTGCTATGTCTAAGAACTCACCCGGATTATACACTCTGCCCTTGTTGTCCACAATTCTCATGAGAGCTTCGTATTTTTCTATCCTTTTTGTCTCATTGTTGCGAATACCCTGATAGTAGGGCACCACCTTTTCCGCCTCCATCGCGAAGTTTACAAGATCGAGTATCTTTGCGTCATTTTTTATTATGCTGTCAATGTCGAAAACATCGGGCGACAAGATAAAATTGTCCTGCGTATCCCTTGCGTTTAACAGCGCATGTAGGGCGCGCTCGATAAGTTTATCCTCCTGCAGCACCACCGCAAAGCGCGACACAGCGCTAATCTCCACCTGCGCCGAGGAGGAGGACTCAAACTGCAGATAAAACTGCTTTATGACATCGTGAAATTCCTTTTTGTCGATGTTATCACCTGCCGCCATGACAAAGTTGCTGTAGTTGTATGTATAAAGGAAAATTTTATCCTGCAAATTAAAGGCGTTGAGCGCATTTTGCACCGTCTGCAAAACGTCCCTACAGCCGGCATAATATGTCTCCTCCCCGTAGGCGGCGATGGAGATGTCGGCGTTGACCACCTCGGTCATACAGAGCTTATTAAACTTTAATTCTTTCATGTCGATATGAAATTTGTTTGTGTTTGCCACACCGAGATTATGGTCGGTATATAGGTCGATTGTCTGCATGTTTTGTGTCCTTGATGTTTGTAGGATGTCGCACCGTGTCAAAATATTGTTATAATTAATTATACCGCCTATCTTATTTTTTTTCAAGGATTGATTACGCAATATCGCTATAATCTATTATTGTCATAAGTATGATTGTGAAAAACGAATATTTACTATTAATATTTACCTGTATTTAGTTTTATTTTTGTAAAATTTATGCAAGCGTGAGTGAAGAAATAAAAAATTCGAGCACTTGCGTGCTCGAATTTTTGGAGGTGCTGGGCGGATTTGAACCGCCGAATAAAGGTGTTGCAGACCTTTGCCTTACCACTTGGCGACAGCACCGAACATGCCCTTCCCCCTTTAGACGATTAAATACCGGCTTACAGTCAAAAACCTTACTGAAACCGGCATAATCAAGGTGGTGCCTCCGGACGGAATCGAACCATCGACACGAGGATTTTCAGTCCTCTGCTCTACCGACTGAGCTACAGAGGCATGTATGGAGCGGATTACGAGGCTCGAACTCGCTACCTCAACCTTGGCAAGGTTGCGCTCTACCAGATGAGCTAAATCCGCACATCCTACTGTTTCAAGTAGGTCTACCCGTAAAAACACGAGTATTTGGCGACCCGGAAGGGACTCGAACCCTCGACCTCTAGCGTGACAGGCTAGCGT
>CAYJGF010000011.1:0-82584 GCA_964369965.1 uncultured Oscillospiraceae bacterium | reverse complement strand
AATGTGGGCAGACATTTTGGTCAACCTCGACCATGCAGGACATACAGCGATGCATTGATTCTCCTCATAATTGTTTAACTTAAACTAACGACTAAGGATAAAGACAGTCGGATGACTATATCCCCGAGAGGTGATAGCATCAATTAAAATCCTTTAATTAACATAGTATCAAAAGAGCTTTTAATCACGGTGGAAAAGCCGGATTGATCCAGTTGAATTGTGGACCCGTAGAAGGACATCGGTATAGGTTCCGACTGACCCTCTATGTAAGAGTTGGCGGTGGTGGTCGCTTTAAGAATGGTCAATTCCTTGAAGGGACTCCCATTCTCCGGTGTGTACTCACCGTACAGTATGATCATGTGCGAATTCGGCTCAATATAGCTCAACGGCTTGTCGGTGGTGTTTATATACTCTGCGAGTTTCAGCGCATTTTCACTCGGTGACAACCCAAAGTTTTTCACCAGATCAGGGGTTTGCGAACCGGCGATAACCTCATATCCCAAACGAATTGTATTGTTTTCATAGTAGTATATCGGGTTGGATTTCATTCGAACAATACCCGCAAAACCGAAGTTTGCAATAAATCCACTTGTGCCGCTCAGCCCCTTAATGCCGTTGTTCACAAAAAAGTCATACGCCGCCTCACGCGATTCGTCGGTATGGGTGATATTGGCACCTGCCCTGGATTCAATAAAGGCATACAGTTCGTCCGGCGTGTTCCAGTAACCACCCACAACGGTGTATGTACCATTATTATTCGCGGTCATATAGTCCACCTCAAGGTCACCATCATGTATCCCTTGCAAAAGCTCCGCCACCATATCGGCATCGCCAATTTCCGGCGCCGGATCGCTATATATTCGTTCCCAAATATATTCCGGATCGTCGATCATGCCATCTATTTCGTCATATAGACTACCGTTTTTCGGTCTTAACGGTGGGTTAAGCCCCTCCGGACCGTCATACTCCTCCTGTGGCTGTCCCTCCTGTGGCGTATCCTCCTGTGTCGGCTCTTCCTGCGGTGTATCCTCCTGCGGTTGTTCCTGTGTGTCCCCCTGCGGATCGTTCGATGTTCCACCGCCCTCCTCCTGCCAGAGTAGGAAGAGTGAACCCTGCGGCACCGCGCCGATGTCGTTCAACGCTTTAAGTTCAGAGTTATTTTCTACATACTCAAACTCGTAGTTGATGTCGCTACCCTTTAAAATAATTGTGTAAACTCCATTCTCACCCAGCTCGGAATAATCCCCCGAAATGCGCGTTAAACCCTCACCAAGGTCAAGGTTCATGTTATATGTATAGTCATCAAGCAACTCAAACGCGGTCATCTCCTGTGTATCATAAAAAACACCGTTTGCGTCGGTCTCACAGGTGTAAAGCCCCGTTGGGACATTGTGAGCATATCCCCCGTCCGACTGTTGTGCGGACGAGTCTATCAACGTTAATAAATCCTCCATGCCACAACCTGTTAAAAACACGGTAGCAACGATTATTAATGCAACTATCCTTTTCATAAAATCTCCAAAATAATATCGGCATAGGTTCTCCTATACCGATATTATATCACACTTTTGTCACATCTGAAATGTAATAAACTATTATTTAGTTGTAATATCTTAAGAAATTAATCTACTCCGGTTGATGACTGTGTGCGAATATCGCCGCGATACAGGAGAAAAATATTGAGGAGCAAAGTCCTGCGGCGGCGGCGGAAAACCCACCGGTTAAAGCACCTATCAATCCATCGGTCTTCACCGCGTCCATGACACCCTGCATCATAAGATGTCCAAAACCCGGTAGCGGTACCGTTGCGCCGGCGCCGGCAAAATCCACAATAGGCTGATAAAGTTCAAATGCCGACAGGCTCGCACCGAGTATAAAAAGCCCGACCAATATTTTAGCCGGAGTGAGCGCAAACGAGTCCATCAACAGTTGACAGACACCACATATTGCCCCGCCCACAACAAACGCTTTTATAACCTCCATCATATCCTCAATTCACCCCCTGCAATCCAAGGCTTATCCCAAGCGCACTGTTCACCTGATTTAGTCGAGAACTCGGTATGGCACCCGTTTTTTCACGCAATCTTGTTTTGTCGATGGTGCGAAGTTGCTCTAAAAGCACAACGCTGTCACGGGTAAGCCCACAGTCGGCACTGCTTATCGGTATGTGCGTAGGTAATGGACTCTTCCCTGTCTTGCTGGTTATTGCCGCGGCTATGACGGTTGGGCTGTGACGGTTGCCGATATTATTTTGAACAATAAGTACCGGTCGTACACCGCCCTGCTCGGAACCGACAACCGGACTTAGGTCGGCATAAAAAACTTCCCCTCTTTTTATCTCCATTTTCATATCCTCTAAATTTTTGTTCTATGATGATATTTTTGCCCTCTATTTACTTTTTATACCGAATAATATATAATTTTATATATAGTCAATTAACTCGAAACCCACCACATCTTGGCGACAGAAATTCCGTCTATCTGTGTTGTCGTCAATCAGAATACGAAAGTATTACTCAATCCTCCGCCTTGATAGGCGAAATTTCTGCTCGCCAATCTGTAGCGTTTTTCAAATTAATTGACTATAAAAGGAAAAGACAGGAAAGGATGCGTAATATCATGAGGGTGGGAATTGATGCCGTATTGATTTCGAGGATGGAAAAATCACTTGCAAACCAACGCTTTATCGAGCGAGTTTTTGGTGAAGAGGAGCGGTGTGAGTTGCAAGCACGCGGTTATGCCCCAAAATCCGCCGCCGCTTGTTTTGCGGTGAAAGAGGCTTTCGGCAAGGCGATGGGGTGCGGTATTATGACAAAATTCTCGTTAAAAGAGGTCCAGCTACTGCACAAAAAAAGCGGTCGTCCCTACATAAAACTATCCGGCAAAGCGATAAAACTCTGCCGGAAGAAAAAAACAAAAGTATCGATAACACACGAGGGGGGTCTCGCCATAGCGGTAGTTATAGTATAACTACATACTTCCCTGCGGCGCGTTTTTTTGCATCGGATAACAACTCCGGCAGATCCTCGAGCGGTATGCGACCTGCAATCATGGATTTGACATCTATCGCGCCGGTGGCTATGAGATCCAGCGCTCGTTGTTGGGTATACGGGTTGATAAAAGACGCCTTAATCTCACACTCCTTTTTAAACAGTGAGAACGGTTTTATTTCGATGGTATCCTCTGCATCGGTCAGCCCAAACAGCATAACCGTCGATTTTTTGCCGGCAAGCTCCACCGCGAGGGTGGCGGTCACCGGTTTGCCGACACATTCTATAACAACATCACCGCGTATGCCGTTGGATTTTAAAATGGCGGCAACATCTTCATTTATGGGATCGATGGCTACATCTGCGCCGAGCTTTAACGCCGCCTCCCGTCGCATATCAATAGTTTCCACTACAGCAACACTGCACGCGCCTGCTTTTTTCGCTAACGCAACCATGATAAGTCCTATCATTCCGGCGCCTATGACTATCACATGTGATCCGGGTTTTATATTGCACATGTCGATACCGTGCAAACAGCATGCGACCGGCTCGACCATCGCACCCTCCTCATAACTCATATGATTTGGCAGGGCGTAGACTGCGCGCTCCGGCGCTTTGCAATACTCGGCAAATCCGCCGTCCATGCTGACACCTACACTTTGCATGTTCTCACAAAAGTGACCAAGCGAATTCAGACAATAATAACAGTTGCCACAAAGCAAATTCGGGTCGACGCACACCCTGTCGCCCACCGCAAAACGGGTTACGTCCTTGCCTGTTGAGGTAACAACGCCGGCGAGCTCATGACCGAAAACCATCTCCCCTTTGACCTCACCGGAGCCCTCCTGCCCCTCAAACATATGAACATCTGTGCCGCACACACCACAGGCTTTGACATTAATTATGACATCGTTGTCGCCGGGTGTAGGAGTGGGACGTTCCACCACCTTCATGTCGCGAGGGTTATAATAGACTGCCGCTTTCATACTCAATTTCCTCCTTTGTTTTATATATAATTGATTAGGTATCCATCTCCATCGCCAGCGCGAGCGCCGCCACCGCCGCTGTCTCACAGCGCAAAATATTGCCCGAAATTGACACCGCACAGCCGCCCTTTGCGGTGATTTTTTCTATCTCGGTATCCTCAAAACCGCCCTCCGGACCGATAAAAAGTGCAAGATTGTCGGATAAAGGGGTTTTTGCAAGACGAACTGTCGCGCTCTCGTGGCAGACCAAAATCTTTTCACCGTGTTCGGTGCATCGTCCGAGGGCATCGTCGAGGTCTTTGAGATACTCCACCTGCATGTGGGTGTATCTTGCGCACTGTTTCGCCGCCTCGAGTGCTATGCGGTGAAAACGCTCCAGCTTGCCCTCGATGTTATGTGCCTTTACGTCACTGTTTTGGGTCGGCAACAAAAATACCGAGGCGGCACCGAGTTCGGTGCACTTTTGTATCATGAACGACAGCTTATCCCCCTTTGCAAGTGACAGATAAACCGAGATGTTGCGGCGTGGATTTTTCGATGAAAGGGGCATTGTTGCCGTAATTTGCAGCGGATTAACCCCCTCTACACGGCAAAGGAAGGCATCCCCTCGCCCGTTTGACACCGTTATCTGTTCGCCTACCCTTGTGCGCAGGACACGCAAAAGGTGACGCTCGTCCTCGCCGGATAGCATCACAAGGTCGTTGATCTTATCTTCAAAAAAGTACAGATGGCTCATTTTTTCGCGTACTTAGTTTCGGTGCCGTTTATTATACGACCGATATTCTCATGGTGCATACCGATAATTATAATGGCGAGGCAGGCGGTGAGTATCACATCAAGCATGTGAAAGTCCACTATGCCGGCAAGTTTCAACACAAGCAACGCTATCGGTGCGAACGCTGAGGCGGCGATACTGCCGACCGAAAACATACGACTGCTCTTAAATGCAATAAAGAACACCACCAACAATACCGGCGCAAGCGGGACAAATATGCCGAGCATACAGCCAAGTCCGGTCGCAACCCCTTTGCCACCCTTAAATTTATAGTATACGGGGAAGAGGTGACCCAGCACAGCACCAAAAGCACCGAAGTAGCCGGCGAGCATGGTGTAAAATTCATCCACACCAAAAAGATACTGCGCGATAATTCCGGACAAAATGACCGACACCATCCCTTTGATGACGTCCCCGACAAAGGTGGCAATACCGGCTTTTTTGCCAAAATTGCGCATCATATTGCTCATGCCGGCGTTGCCGCTGCCGAGTGTCCTTATATCTTTGCCGAACTTGTGTTTTGATATTACAACGGCAAACATGACGGAGCCGATGAAATATCCGATTAAAATTGATATGCCGAGTGATAGTAGATTGCTTGTCATCAATAATTTATCCTTTCACAGTAAAATGGTGCATTATTATCCCTGCCGACACAGCCGCGTTGAGTGATTCCAGCCCGACAAGGTCTATCCTCACCGCCTCGTCACACTGCTCTACGACCTGTTTATCAAGCCCGTTCCCCTCGTTTCCGATAAATATCGCAACACCGTTTGGTGCACAGCAGTCATCGAGTTTGATAGGTGCGCTCGGTGAGGTAGCGACTTTTTTTATATCGGTATCGAAAAACATTTCGAAAGTTTTTTCTTTTGCAAGCTCATATTTAGGTATGTGAAACGCCGCGCCTGCCGAGGCTCGCAATAACTTCGGTGAGGTCATGTCCACCCCATCGCACGCGATAACGCCGTCAAATCCGAATGCTGCGGCGGTGCGTATCATCGCGCCGGCATTGTCCGGATTTTGTATATCGCATAGCACTAAATACCGCCCTTTCGGTTTCGGGATAAATTCTTTATCATCAAAGCGGCAGACAGCACATACTCCCTCCGGCGATTTTAGCAGTGTCATGCGCTCATAAACGTGTGGCATGACCAATGTGAGATTGTCCGATATGAATTCGGGATTTTTTTGCAGACAATCCGGCGTGATGTATAATTCATGGAGCAGACCGGCAGCGTTTGCCTCACGGCAGAGTTTAACCCCTTCCGCCACCGTCTTTTTTTCACGTCGGCGCAGTGAGGTGTCACGCAAAAGGGTGGCAACATGCAGTATACCCGGGTTTTTTCGACTGGTTATAATTTCACTGTTTGGCATAATAATATCTTCATTCCCTCTCGGTAATATAACCCGCAATCGATTTAAAAGCGGCATCACTCGGTAGCTGTTCGCCCCCCTCTTTAATGTTCTCGAGTGAGTGGGCATCGCTGTTATTTAATATGTGATATCGCTCTTTAATATGATTATAAACCTCACGCGTCACAAACTCGCTCGGGTTTTTCACCTCCACCGAGCCGAAAAAACAGTCGTCCGGCACCGCGCCGAGCACCGACAGTATACCAAATCCGGAGCGGTCGATGTGCGCCGGCAGTACAACACCGCCATAATGGTTGACTATGTGGTGCAGGTCGGTGATTGAAATATCCGCCGCGGCCAATAACATGCGCTGTTCTTCACCGACAATATTGTCCAGCTCGTCCATCAGCAGCTGCGCCCCGAAGATGTCGGTGCGGTTTTTAATGGTGGGGCTTTTGGAGGCGATTAATCGCTCAAAGTACCACGCGCTGTCGGCATCGGGTAAAAGACACACGGTGTGAACCTCCTCCGAGGTGCAAAGTTCCATGCCACACAGCACGGTGAGGGGGGTGCCTTTCGCCGCCTGTTGCACCGCGAGACAGTTGCCGGTGGTGTTATGGTCGGTGATGGCAATGACATCCAGCCCCGATATCATTGCCATGTTGACGATGTTGTTCGGTGTCATATCATTGTCGCCGCAGGGGGATAGCGCCGTGTGAATATGCAGGTCGTAATAAACACCCATCAGGAAAGTATCCTATCGGCGAGCACCGCAGTCTCATATACCGGCAGGTCGCTTTTGAGCATAACGACCTCCTGCGAGTTTGCTTTTTCTATCGCCTGCTCATCCGGCGTGGTGCCGTCAGCGATAATCACCACGGCGGTGTCGGTCAACGCGGCGACGGCGACGACGTTAATATTGCCCATGACGGTGACCCAGACCCCGTCGGTCGGCGCCTTGGTCATGCAGTAGCTCAACAGGTCACAACAGTAGATTTGTTTTTTGACCTCTTTATTTTCGACCTGTTCACCGGCGAGGATTTTAAACCCTGTTTTTTCTATAAATTCTTTTATATCCATCATTTCACCTTTAGTCATTAGTCCAAAAAGTCAACCCTCCTCGGGGGTGTCCACCTTGGAAAATTGATCCGATATGTGGCGTAATTTTTGCGCCGCCTCTACAATGTCGGAGGTGGAGCAAAGGTTGTTCGCAACGTTTTGTATTTCCTCTTTAAGTTTATATATGCACATGTCCTCCACCGCAAAACCACGCACAATATCCTCTGCCATGGCATGACATGACGGTGCGCCGCAGGAACCGCAGTCCATGCCGAAAAGCCGCCCCTCAATCTCCTGCAACTCCGCCATCATTTCAAGGGCGCGGTGGCGGTTGGGATGAAGTTTTAACACCGACAGGTGCTCTATCTCCCGATCAAAGGGTAAGATTTCGGACATGTTGTCAAATCGCTCTGCTGGACCGCTTATCGGCATATAGCTTGCGAGCTGTTTTATATTTGTGCGGCACATATAGGGGTTAGCCACCGTCAAAACGCCGCCGGTGCAACCACCGCTACAGGCGTTAAGCTCCACAAAGTCGAGGTTCGCAAACTTCTCATCCTCGAGGTTGTCCAGCACCTCTATAACATTTTCAATGCCGTCTGCCGCAAGATAGTTGTTGCGTAGAACCGCCGCCGCCTCACCGCCGGAGGTGCCCCACGACAGACCTATGCGCCCTGCGCGAGAGAGTATCTCATGGTCGTCGCGTTTCTCCATCGCCTGCACTAAAAGAGGGTAGACATCTCGTATCGCTATGACCAAATCCACCGCCGAGTGGTCGGTGCCGAGCGGATTTTTGACCGCCGTCATCTTCGCGGCGCAAGGGGAGATAAATACCACCGCTATTTCTTCGGCGGCGTACCCTGTCTTTTTCATCGCCTCACTTTTTGCAATTCTTGCCGCCACCTCCATCGGGGAGTTAAAGGGCAGAAGGTTTTCGATAAGCTCGGGGTATCGAACCCGAACAAGCCGAACCACGGCAGGACATGCCGAGCTTATGACCGGTTTTGGCAGGCTGCCAAACACCGCCTCATCACGGGTGCGCTCACTGACAATTTCCGCCGCTTTGGCTACCTCAAAAACGTCATCAAAACCAATTTTTAATAGACCGTATAGCACCGTTGAAACACTGCCGAGGTTGTTAAATTGCCCAAAAAGCACCGGTGCGGGCAGTGCCACGCGGTACCTGTAATTTTTCATGTCATCAAAATGGTCGACGACCGGCAATTTTGCGTGGGAGGCACAAATCCTTATACACTCACCGCAGTCGATACAACGCTCTTTAATTATCTTTGCCTTGCCGGCGCGCACCCTTATTGCCTCGGTTGGACATCGCTTGACGCAGTTGGTGCAACCTTTGCACTTGTCTCGGTCCAACATGACCGAGTGGAAGATGTTATCCATATTACTCGTCCAATTTAATAAACATACGTATGTCGGTGCCCCTACCGAGGGTGGAGTCTATCTTCATTTCATCGACATTCTTTTTCATGTTGGGCAGACCCATGCCGGCACCGAACCCGAGGTTGCGCACCTCAGCACTGGCGGTGGAAAATCCCTCCTGCATAGCTTTTTCAATGTCGGCAATACCGGGACCTGTATCGGACAATAACATTTCGATACCGTCGTCCGTTATGTTGACTGTTATGTCGCCACCGTTAGCGTGGATAGCCATGTTAATCTCACCCTCATAGAGTGAGATGGCGACACGGCGTATAACCTGCGGTTCCAGACCGAGGCTTTTAAGGTTGCGTTTTATAATACTGCTCACCTCACCGGCACGTGTGAAATCATCGCCCGGCACGGTAAAGCTGAAGTTTATATCGTCTTTCATGTTGACCTCCCCCTTTAACTACTCCACAATACTTCCGGTGCCGCCGCGCAGACCTTTTTCATACAGCCTGCCTGCCGCCTCAAACATTGTGTACTGTGTGCAAAGCAGGGCAATGCCGCGTTTTTCGGCAAGCTCCACAATCTCTTGCCCCGGTTTTTTGCCACGCACCAACACGACGCATACCATGTCCATAAGCTCCGCGGTGCGTACCGTCTGGGTGTTGACAAGACCGGTTAGCAACACCGCTTGATCCTTTACGAATGCCAAAACGTCGCTCATAAGGTCGCTGGAACATGCGGTGTGCACCTCGGTTTCAAGGTGATCCTCACAGCTGATTACGCTTGCCTCCAATATGTTTGCTATATCGTTTATAGTCATGATAAAACCCTATCCTTTCCATGATAAGTCATACTCTGTTTTTTAATTATACAATAGCGGACAAAGCTGTGCAAGATTTTTCTTGTATTTATGTAAAAAAATTATTTAAAATATGTTTACTTTTTGTTTTTTATATAGTAATATGGGGTTAACATATATTTGATACCGGAAGTAATATAAAATCTTCGGTATCCGTAAAGTGGGCACATATTGTGCGGAAAGGACAAAAATCAATGAGCACGAAGTTAAAGGTAGGGATCATAGGTTGCGGAGGAATCACCTCCAAGCATCTGCCGGCACTCGAAAAAAATTCGGATGTTGAGGTGGTTGCATTTTGCGATATAATTAAAGAACGTGCCGAAAAACTCGGTGAAAAGTACGGCGCCGAGGGTTATAAAGTTTATACCGATTATAAAGAACTTTTGCAGGATAAAAGTATCGATGCTGTGCATGTTTTGACCCCAAATCGTGAACATAGCTTTATTGCCATTGATTCGCTTAATGCCGGCAAACACGTCATGTGCGAAAAACCGATGGCAAAAACCTATGCCGAAGCGCAGGACATGATAGCCGCGGCAAAAGCGACCGGCAAAATCCTTTACATAGGCTATCAGAACCGTTGCAATCCGGCGTCACTATATGCCAAAAAGATGTGCGCGGCCGGCGAGCTCGGCGAAATCTATTATGCAAAGGCACACGCACTGCGCCGTCGTGCAGTCCCGACATGGGGTGTGTTTTTAGATGAGGAGGCACAAGGCGGCGGTCCGCTGATAGATATCGGCACACATGCACTTGACCTGACACTCTATTGCATGGATAACTATAAACCGAAGATGGTGGTAGGTTCCGTGTTTAAAAAGTTAGGCAATCAGACCGAGACCGGCAACGCGTGGGGCGATTGGGACTCCACTAAGTTCACCGTCGAGGACTCGGCATTCGGCTTCATTAAGATGGAAAACGGTGCGACCATCACACTGGAGGCATCATGGGCGCTCAACATTTTGGACGCAAAGGAGGCACAGTGCACTCTTTGCGGAACAAAGGGCGGTATAGACATGTCGGAGGCAGGCAAAAAACTGCGCTTTAACTGTGCAAAACACGGTGCGCTCTCCATTTCGGAGCCGTCACTCGGAGCAGGCGGTGTCGCATTTTTCGACGGTGTGACCGAACGTCCGGAGGATATCGAAAACCGTGATTTTTATGATGCAATTCTCAAAGGCACAACACCGCGTGTTACACCGGAGCAGGCGGCAGTCGTCACCAGGATTTTAGAGGCTATATATGAGTCCGACCGAACCGGCGCACCCGTTTTTCTTGATTAATCTATCTTAATGATGAAAGGATAACCGTAATGATTAAAAGCATACAACTTTATTCGGTGCGAAGTGTGAGCAAAGATAATTTAAAACTCGCCCTGCAAAAGGTGTCGGAAATAGGCTATGAGGGCGTCGAATTTGCCGGTTTTTATGACAACAGCGCACAGGATGTAAAGAGCTGGTTAACGGAATTTAATCTTGTTCCTACCGGCTCCCATGTCAAATCGGACATGATGTTTGAAAAACCACAGGAGGTTATCGAATATCATAAAATCATAGGATGCGATATAATAATCTGCCCCTTTTGGGAAACCGAGTGCCGTGCCGATGTCGAGGCGCTTGCCGATAAACTTAACAGCGTTGCACCGCTATACAATGCGGCAGGTATGCAGGTGGCGTATCACAATCATGTCAACGAGTACAAGGTTGAGGACGGCAAAACCTATATGGATTTGCTCGCCGAGCTGACCGACCCGAATAAAATTAAATTTGAGCTTGATGTATACTGGGTATTCTGTGGCGGCTACGACCCACTTTCCGAAATGGAAAAGTTCCGCGACCGTCTGATACGTTTTCATGCCAAGGACGGCGATAAGGACAAAGGTCTCACTATAGGCACCGGCGGTGTGGATATGGTCGGCGTTATAAATAAAGCAAAGGAGCTCTGCATACCCTGTGCCGTCGCGGAATCGGAGGCAACCGAGGTGCCGGAGCAACAACTAACCGCCGTCGCGGAGGATTTCGCGGCACTTTGTAATCTACTGTAAAAAACAACGGCGCAAGAGAGTCGATGTTAAAAAAGATTTAGAAAGGGGCAACTATTATGAAACTTGGCGTGTTTACCTGTTTAATGTCCGACCGCTCACTGGAGGATACCTTAAAGTATCTGACCGAGCAGGGTGTCGAGGCTGTCGAGATAGCCTGTGGCGGATATCCCGGCAATGCCCATGCAAATGCCGACGTGCTTTTGAATGACGAGGCAAAGTTTAACGAATTCATGGCGACTATTAAAAAATATGACGTCATGGTGTCGGCACTCTCCTGCCACGCTAACCCTGTTCACCCGAACAAGGATATTGCAAAGGAGCATGATGAGGCGATCAAAAAGACAATCCTGCTCGCCGAAAAGATGGGTGTCGGCGTTATTAACACCTTTTCCGGATGCCCGGGCGACAGTGAGACTTCGCAGTACCCGAACTGGGTCACATGCCCATGGCCGGACGACTTTGGCACCATCTTAGAGTACCAGTGGAATGAGAAACTTATCCCCTATTGGAAAGAAATGAACAAGTTCGCAAAAGAGCACGGCGACGTTAAGCTCGCCATGGAGATGCACCCCGGATTTTGCGTCTACAACACCGAGACTGCTCTGCGACTGCGCAACGAGTGCGGTGATAATATCGGCGTGAACTTCGATCCGTCCCATCTTATCTGGCAGGGTATGAATCCGGTAGCGAGCATTAAGGCTCTCGGTCAAGCAGGTGCTATCTACCATTTCCACGCAAAGGACACTAAAATTGACGGGCTTAACACCGGACTAAACGGTGTACTTGATACAAAGCATTACGGCGATGAGATCAACCGCTCCTGGATCTTCCGCTCCTGTGGATACGGCACCGACGAGGTTTTGTGGAAAGATATGATTTCCATGCTGGCTAAGGTCGGCTATGACGGCGCACTGTCCATCGAACACGAGGACAGCTTGATGACCATTGAAGAGGGTCTCGGCAAGGCGGTATTATTCCTGAAAGACATGATTATTAAAGAGAAAGCTAAGGGAATGTGGTGGGCATAAAGTCGACCGATTAAACGCCAAAATAACACAGACCTCCCTTTCACAAAAATCAAAACGTGGCATTTTTGTGGATGGGAGGTTTGTCAATCTTTGACCTTAATAACGGCAAGGTCAAGGCAAACGCCAAACACAGGATAACCATCACGAGCCATATTCCGACATTATCGGCAATAAAACCGAAAATCGGTGCGCATACTATCAAAAACAACGACTTCAGCTGTGCCGAGGCACTTATGACGGTGGCTCGGTTCGATTTGTCTATATTGTTGTCAATTTCGTCGACAAACATCGGCTTGCGAGCGCTGTGCAAAACATAAACCAAAACATATATAACGCACACCACCAAATATTGCCCCGAAAAAATCGCAAGCAGACCAAACAATGCCGCATATGCTAAATGAAATAGCGAAAGGCAGACTAAACTCGTTCTTTTTCCCTTTAGTATATACGCCTTTCTTGAAAAATAGGAGCCTAAGAGATTTAACACGGTGTAAATCAGACCTAACATCACCTTCAAATTATCGTCGGCGGACAGCACGGCGATGACCGAAATTCCGCTACCTATAATAATGATCTCTAAAATGGGTTGGATTAAATCTTTTACATAGGAAAAACCTGCCTCGGCAACGCCCTCCTCTATTAAGATGTTGCGGAGCTTTTTGTTTATCCTAAAACTATCGACCATCCCTTTTGCCATCTCTTTAAATGAAGTACCGTGCTTTTTATCGGAGGTGTCGAGGAATTTCGGGTAGCTCATAATCAGCAACAAATCTAATATATACGGCACTACCGAAAACAAAAAGATGTACCCATCAGACGGCACTATGAGTATCAAAACAATCCCAACTATACTGCTTATCGCACTGCCGATCAGCGAAAAAGAGCGCGTTCGACCAAACACAAAAGTTTTTTCACCCTGCCACTTTTTTGCATCTAAGTAGGTGTAAATCATAGCCTTATGAGTGCCCGACCTAAAAGCCTCACCAAAACCAAAAAAGACCATTGCAAAGGCGGCAAGGATAAAAGTGTCGGCGAAAAAGAATAGGATGAATGAGACGATGTAAAAACCGAAGCAAAAATACATCTCTTTTTTCCTGCCGAAATGGTCGGCAATCAGCCCCGAGGGGATTTCAAATGCGTTTATGATAACCTCTCGAACAGCGATTAACATGCCAATTTGAAAGAGGTTTATGTCGTTGCTCATCAAGTATATTAAAAGATATGGTTCAAAAAATTTTAGATTTTTAAGAAATCCGTATGCACAGAATTTCTTTATCTGAAAATCCTTTAATATGCCATTGCGTGCGTCGTTATTCATAGCTCCCCCGTCAACTCTTTAATTTTTTTCTTCGCTTCGAGCAGGGTTTGTTCGCCTTTTTTTGTGATGGAGTAGTACTTTCGCATTTTCCCATCATGGTTTTTGCTCTCGACCGTTAAATGCCCCGACCTTTCTAAACTGTGAAAGACAGGATAAAGGGTCCCCGGGCTGATATCATATCCGTGGGATTTTAGCTCCTCAATCATAAACGAGCCAAAGACAGGCTCTTTTTTTGCGTGATGTAAGATATGAATTTGAATAAACCCCAAAAATAATTTGCGCAACACCCTGTCTTCCATGATGAACTCCTGTATGTATCGATATTCGTTATCGTGTTTCGATATAATGATATTACAAAACTGTATTTTTGTCAATATTTAAATTTATTTTAATATTTATTTTCAGCAAATGACATATGACAGCACTGAAAAAGGCCGTGAAAAAAAGACTTTTTCCTTATCCCTCACATTCGTTCGGGACATGCTGTGTTTTTTGTGATTACCCACCGATAGGGTTAAGTGCTTGTTTTTTAAGTCCGGCATATAGCTTTCTCCTATCTAATTTCCCAGACTAAATTCTACCACTTTTTTCTTACCACACTAAATTCCACCTCAAATTCCACTGTGGAACTTACTTTGGGAATTTACTTTACTACAAATAATCCACGAAAATACTACAAAACACTTGAACCTTTGCGCTAATTGTGTTACTATATCTATAATTATAACAACAAATGAGGTAGCGCAGTTATGGCACAATTAACCGGCGCACAGATTGTGTGTGAATGTCTTTTAGAAAACTCGGTGAATACCGTTTTCGGGTATCCCGGCGGTAATGTTATTACATTATATGATGCATTATATGACTATAGCGATAAAATAGAACACGTTTTGACCGCCCATGAGCAGGGTGCGGCGCACGCCGCCGACGGCTACGCCCGTGCGAGCGCAAAGACCGGTGTGTGTATCGCCACCTCCGGCCCCGGCGCGACCAACCTTGTCACCGGTATTGCGACCGCGTTTATGGACTCGATACCGATGGTCGCCATCACCGGCAACGTCACACGCCCCCAACTCGGTCGTGACACCTTTCAGGAGATTGACATTTTTGGCGTGACCATGCCGATAACCAAACACAACTTTATCGTCAAGGACATTTCCGAGCTTGCCGATGTTGTTCGCCGCGCCTTTAAGATAGCGAACACCGGCAGGAAAGGTCCGGTGCTAATCGACGTGCTTAAAGACGTCTTTGCCGCGAAAACCGAGTTTAGCCCTGCAACCGAATTGCAGGAGGAAAAACGGTTTCTCGGCGCCGACTTCGATAATCAGATAACGACCGCCGCCGAGCTTATAAAAGCGTCGGAAAAGCCGGTCATCTTTGCCGGTGGCGGTGTTATCTCCGCCGAGGCATCAGGTGAGCTGTTTGACCTTGTTAAGCGTATGTCCTGCCCTATTGCCCTATCACTGATGGGCATCGGCGCATTCCCTGCCACCGAGCCGGAATATACCGGTATGCTCGGTATGCACGGCTCGCGCACCTCCTCCATGGCTGTTTTGGAGAGTGACCTTATAGTCGCTGTCGGTGCACGTTTCTCCGACCGAGTTATCTGCAACCCCAAAACCTTTGCAAAGGACACCAAGATAATTCATATCGACATCGACCGCAGTGAGATCAACAAAAACGTGACCTCCTATGCACCGGTCGAGGCAGATGTTAAGATAGCGCTCAAAAAACTCTGTGAATTAGTGCCCTTTAAATCTCGTGACGGTTGGCTGGAGCAGATTGCCCTGTGGAAAAAGAAGAACAACAAGGCGGAGTATGAGGACACCCTATGTTCACCGCAATATGTGATAGAATGTGTCAGTAAACTGCTCAACGAGGACGACTATGTCGTGACCGACGTCGGCCAGCACCAGATGTGGACGGCGCAAAACTACCCTGTGACACTCCCGAGGCACTTTCTCTCGAGCGGCGGTCTCGGCACCATGGGCTTTGGTCTCGGCGCGGCGATCGGATGTGCCTATGCCGCACCGGATAAGCAGGTGGTTCTGTTCACCGGCGATGGCAGTTTCGGCATGAATCTCAACGAGCTGTGCACCGCCGTCAAGAGTGGTCATAATATTGTCATTATACTGCTTAACAACGGTGTTCTCGGCATGGTGCGTCAGTGGCAAAAGGCACTTTTCCACAAGAGATACAGCGCGACCACCCTTGAGCGAAAGACCGATTTTGTAAAGCTCGCCGAGGCGTTCGGTGCCAAGGCATTTAGGATAGATAATCACGACAGCGTCATGCCGACGCTCTGCTCCGCGTTTAAGGAGGATGGCACGGTGTTTGTGGAGGTTACGGTGGATATGGACGTCAACGTCCTGCCGATGGTCCCTCCCGGCAGGAGCTATGACGACCCGATAACGCAGATTGACAACTGAGAAAGGACGCATTGTTATGGAAAAAAGCTATGTGCTCTCCGCACTCGTAGATAACCACCCCGGCGTGCTGTCCCGAATATCGGGGCTTTTCACCCGTCGCGACTATAACATAGACTCGTTGACCGTCGCCGCTACCGAGCACAGCGACCTGTCACGCATGACCATCACCGTAACCGGCGAGCCGGCAACCATTGAGCAGATAGAAAAACAGCTCGCAAAGCAGGAGGATGTCAAAGGCGTTGTGTTTTTAGACGGCTCTAATGCGGTCTGCCGTGAATATGTCCTCGTCAAGGTCAAATGCGACATAAGCCATCGGCATGAGGTGATATCCACCGGCTCCATCTTCCGCGCCGGCGTTATCGACGTGTCGGAGAATACCTTAATGTTCGAGCTGACCGGCGACAGTGGCAAGGTGGACGCTTTTATAGAATTAATGAAGCCGTTCGAGATACTACAGGTGGTGCGGAGCGGCGTGTCGGCATTGCCGAGAGGGTAGTTTTTTAGTGAATAGTGAAGAGTGAATAGTGAAGAGTTGTGGTATCGCCTTCGGCGATGAATTTATAGGGTTTGTCTGTAGAATGAGGTTTCGACCCTACCGCAATCTCTCGATAAGTTAATGAAATTATTAATAAAAAGGCGAAGCCGTTTCCTTAACTCTTCACTCTTCACTCTTCACTAATTCCTACCCCCCACAAACAACAATAACAAACAAACAAAGGAACATAATAAAAATGAGGAGTGATTCTGTCAAAATCGGCGCGGCGCGTGCACCACAACGAAGTCTTTTTAAAGCCCTCGGCTACAATGCCGACGAGCTTAAACGCCCTATAATCGGAGTAGTCAACGCTCAAAGTGAGGTCGTGCCGGGACATCTACACCTTGACAGCATCGCAAAGGCGGTGCGTGAGGGCATTTTGGAGGCGGGCGGTCTGCCCATTGAAGTCCCTGCGATAGCGGTCTGTGACGGCATTGCGATGGGTCACAAGGGTATGCACTATTCCCTCGTCTCACGCGAGCTTATCGCCGACAGCGTCGAGGCTCTCGCCGAAGCTCACCGTTTTGACGGTCTCGTCCTTATACCCAACTGTGACAAGGTCGTCCCCGGCATGATGATGGCGGCGACACGGCTTGATATCCCCTCCATTCTCGTGTCGGGCGGTGCAATGCTTGCCGGCACTACACGGGATAAAAAGCAGCGTCTCTCCCTCACCGACGTGTTTGAGGCGGTCGGCAAAGAACTATCCGGCAAGATTGACGGTGAGCGCCTGAACGAGATTGAGTGCTCTGCATGTCCGAGCGTCGGCTCCTGTAGTGGCATGTTCACCGCCAACTCCATGAACTGCCTTTCCGAGGCTCTCGGACTTGCCCTGCCGTTCAACGGTACTATACCGGCGGTCTACTCCGAGCGTTTGATCCTCGCACGGGCAACCGGTCGTCGCGCCGTCGCACTGGTCGCGGAAAATTTGCGCCCGAGCGACATTTTAACCGAGCAGGCATTTCGCAACGCGCTGACCATGGATATGGCTCTCGGATGCTCCACCAACTCCATGTTGCACCTGCCGGCTATCGCGCATGAGGCAGGATTTAAACTGGATTTGGCACTCGCGAACGAGATAAGCGCTAAAACCCCGAACCTCTGCCGATTATCCCCTGCCGGCTATCACTTTATTGAGGATTTACACGCGGCAGGCGGTATACCTGCGGTGATGTCCCGACTTATTAAGGCAGGGCTTTTGGACGGTGACTGCATAACGGTCAGCGGTAAAAAACTTGCCGACATAGTTTTCGACGACATAAACGATGAAGAAATTATACGCACAGTAGAAAATCCCTATAGTAAAACAGGTGGTATAGCGGTTTTGAAGGGCAACCTTGCACCGGACGGCTGTGTGGTCAAGCGCAGTGCGGTGGCACAAAACATGCTCGTCACCGAGTGTACTGCCCGTGTTTTTGACAGTGAAGAGCAGGCAATCGAGGCAATCTCGGCAGGCAAAATTGTCGCCGGCAACTGCGTCGTCATACGATATGAGGGTCCCAAGGGCGGCCCCGGCATGAGGGAGATGCTCTCCCCAACAGCCACCCTCGCCGGCATGGGGCTGGACAGCTCGGTGACGCTTATCACCGATGGACGTTTTTCCGGCGCGACACGCGGCGCGGCACTCGGTCACATCTCGCCCGAGGCGGCGGCAGGCGGACCTATCGCCTACGTCAAGGACGGCGACATTATATGTATCGACATCCCGGCAGGGGAAATAACTTTACAGGTGAGCGATGAGGAACTGCAAGCCCGCAAAGCCTCCACCACCCTACCACCCCCCAAGATACAAAAAGGTGTCCTCGCTCGATATGCAAAATTAGTATCCAGTGCGGCGCAAGGGGCAGTGCTGGTTTAGGTAAGTCGTAGGGGAGGGGTCACCCCTCCCGACCAAATAGACCAAATAAATTCTACAACCTGACCACAATATTACGGCAACTTTAGAAAGGAACCCACTAACCATGAAAAATATAAAAATTTTCGACACCACCCTGCGTGATGGGGAGCAGTCGCCCGGCTGTTCCATGAACCTGCTGGAAAAAATCGAGATGGCTCGTCAGTTGGAGCGTCTCGGTGTCGATGTTATTGAGGCCGGTTTTGCAATCTCTTCACCCGGCGATTTTGAGTCGGTGCGCGCCATCGCCGAGACCATGAAAAAGACACAGGTCGCGAGCCTTTCACGCGCGGTGGAGGGGGATATCCGTCGCTCTGCCGATGCGCTCAAAGGCGCGGTTAATCCGCTGATACATACCTTTATTGCCACCAGTGATCTGCACCTCAAATATAAACTCAAAAGGTCGAGAGATCAGGTGCTGGATACCGTCACCGAGATGGTAGCCCTCGCCAAAAGCCTTTGCGACAACGTCGAGTTTTCCGCCGAGGATGCCTCGCGCAGTGATATTGACTTCCTCTGTGAGGTGTTCGGCCGTGCCATAGCCGCCGGCGCAACGGTGCTCAACGTGCCGGACACGGTCGGCTACTCCACCCCTGACGAGATGTATGAAATCTTTAAAACTCTCTCGGAGCGTGTCAAGGGCATTGAAAATGTCGCACTCTCCACCCACAACCACAACGACCTCGGGCTCGGTGTCGCCAACTCGCTCGCGGCGGTGCGCGGTGGTGCCACACAAATAGAGTGCACCGTCAACGGCATCGGTGAGCGTGCCGGCAACGCCGCACTTGAAGAGGTGGCCATGGCACTCGCGACCCGTCAGGGCTATTTTAATGCATTTACCAACCTCGACACCACCCAGATATATCGCACCAGCCGCCTACTGTCCCACATAATCGGCGTAGCTGTCGTGCCGAACAAGGCGATAGTCGGTGCCAACGCCTTTGCACACGAGTCCGGCATACATCAACACGGTGTGCTCGCCAACCGCGAGACCTACGAGATAATGACACCGGAGAGTGTCGGCTATTCCTCCAACAAGATGGTGCTCGGCAAACACTCCGGTCGCCACGCTTTCTGTGACCGTCTGGATCAACTCGGCTTTTCCCTTTCAAAGGAGGAGCAGGACGACGCATTTGCGAAGTTCAAACTACTGTGCGACAAGAAAAAGACCATCACCGACAAGGATTTAGAGGCGATTGTGGACAACCACGCCGACACAGCCGAGGAGCGGCTTGCCCTCGAGAGTTTTGTGGTAAACGCCGGCACACATATCGACGCGACCGCTACCATTAAGCTCAAAAAGGACGGCGGTGACATCATTATCAAAACCGCACTCGGGAGAGGTCAGGTGGAGGCGGCATACAACACCATCGACCAGATTACCGGCTTTGAGCCAATTTTAGAGGACTATCACGTTAATTCCGTGTCGGAGGGCGAGGACGCGCAGGGCGAAGTCTCGGTCAAGCTGTCCCATGGGGGCAGGATATTCCACGGGCGAGGTGTCTCCTTAGATGTTATCGAGGCAAGTATACTTGCATACATCAACGGCATAAATAAGATATACGAGAACAAATAATCGTGAAAGGGAACAAGATGAGTGTTAAGATAGAGCTTTTCGACTCCACCCTGCGCGACGGTGCGCAAGGGGAGGGGATAGCTTTTACCGTGGCGGATAAGCTCAAGATAGTCTCACTGCTGGACGAGCTCGGCTTTCAATATATTGAGGCAGGCAACCCCGGCTCCAACCCCAAAGATTTGGCTTTTTTTGAAAAGGTAGCAAAACTCAAACTTAAAAACTCAAAAATTGTAGCGTTTGGATCGACACGGCGCAAGGGGATAAAGCCGGAGGAGGACGACAACGTCAAGTCGCTGTTAAAGGCGAACACCGACACGGTTGCAATATTCGGCAAGAGCTCGGTTTTACACGTCACCAAGGTGATAAACGCGAGCGAGGCGGAAAACCTCACCATGATCACCGACACCATTAAATTTTTCCGTGACAACGGCAAGACGGTGATCTATGATGCCGAGCACTTTTTTGATGGCTATAAAGAAAATGCCGATTATGCAATCTCCACCCTTAATGCCGCGGCGATAGCGGGCGCATCGGTGCTGGTACTATGCGACACCAACGGCGGATGTCTACCAAACGAGATAACGGATATCACGAACGAGGTGAAAAAGGCACTGCCACACAGCAAGATCGGCATACACTGTCACAATGACTGCGGTCTTGCCGTTGCAAACTCACTCCAGTCGGTCGAGGCAGGAGCGACACATATTCAGGGGACTTTCCTCGGCATAGGTGAGCGCACCGGCAACGCTAATCTATCGACCTTGATACCGCTATTACAGCTCAAGGCAGGCTATGAATGTCTTAGCGACGACAGCATGAGGCAGATGACCGAGGCGGCGGAGAAGATGGCGGCGATCACCAACCTCAACCTTGCCTCCACCTCACCGTTTGTCGGCGCGTCCGCATTTGCGCATAAAGGCGGAATGCACATCGACGGCATCGGCAAGCTGACCAAGAGTTTTGAGCACATCTCGCCCGAGCTGGTCGGCAACTCCCGTCGACTGCTTATAAGTGAGGTCGCCGGTCGACGCGCGATACTCGCCGAGATTGACCAGTTCTACCCCGGCCTTGATAAGGAGAGCCCACTTGCAAAGGATATCCTCGCTAAGGTCAAGGATCAGGAACACAACGGTTATCAATACGAGGGGGCAAGCGCGAGTTTTGAGCTGTTAGTCCGCTCGGTGGTGGGGGACTACAAACCCTTTTTTAAGGTGGATTATTTCAAGGTGCAGGGGGAGCGCCTCTCCTCCAATCGGGAGCGATACAACCCCTCCACCGCCGTCGTCAAGATAACGGCAAATAAAAAGAGCAACGTGACCGCCGCCGAGGGTGACGGACCGGTCGACGCCCTCAACAGCGCACTGCGCTCCGCACTAAAACCCACATATGAACAGCTTAAAAATGTCGAGCTTATCGACTACAAGGTTCGCGTCATCGAGGGGAGCAAGGGCACCGGCTCGAAAGTCCGTGTCTTTATAACCAGCTCCGACGGGGAGAGTGAGTGGACAACGGTCGCGGTCTCCTCCGACATAATCAACGCAAGTTTTAATGCACTGGTAGAGAGTTTCAGCTACAGTCTATTGAAAGAATAACGAAAGGAATTTATCTATGGGAATGACAATGACACAAAAAATCCTCGCCGCCCACTGTGGCAAGGAGAGCGTGAGCGCAGGGGAGCTTATCAAGGCAAAACTCGACCTTGTACTCGGCAATGATATTACATCGCCGGTCGCCATCAACGAGTTTAACAAAGCGGAGCTTAACAGTGTGTTCGACAAGGAGAAAATTTGCCTTGTCATGGATCACTTCACCCCGAACAAGGACATAAAGGCGGCAGAGCAGTGCAAACAATGCCGCGACTTTGCAAAGCGATTTGATATTACCAACTACTATGATACCGGTGAGGTGGGCGTCGAGCACGCACTTCTGCCGGAAAAAGGACTTGTCATACCGGGCGATGTCATCATCGGCGCCGATTCCCATACCTGTACCTACGGCGCACTCGGCGCATTCTCGACCGGTGTCGGCTCCACCGACATGGCGGCAGGCATGTACGAGGGCATGGCGTGGTTTAAAGTTCCCTCCGCGATAAAGTTCGAGCTGGTCGGCAAACCGTCCAAATGGGTCGGCGGCAAAGATGTTATACTGCACATCATCGGAATGATAGGGGTGGACGGCGCACTCTATAAGTCGATGGAATTTGTCGGCGAGGGTGTAGCTAATCTATCCATCGATGACCGCCTTTGTATCACCAACATGGCAATCGAGGCAGGCGCAAAGAACGGCATCTTCGAGGTGGACGAGATAACTCGTGAATACCTAAAAACCACCACCGACCGTGCATATACCGAATACAAAGCGGACGACGATGCTGTCTATGATGAGACCTATACCATCGACCTGTCGGCATTAAAACCGACCGTAGCGTTCCCTCATCTGCCGGAGAATACCAAGACGGTGGACGT
This sequence comes from uncultured Oscillospiraceae bacterium, assembly GCA_964369965.1. Classification (GTDB taxonomy): domain Bacteria; phylum Bacillota; class Clostridia; order Oscillospirales; family Ruminococcaceae; genus CAYJBH01. The sequence goes on along the minus strand of CAYJGF010000011.1, from coordinate 59,884 downwards.
GGCAGGACGCGTTGAAATAGATCAGGTGGTCATCGGCTCCTGCACCAACGGTCGCCTATCCGACCTTGCGGTTGCAGCCGAGGTTTTCAAAGGCAAGACCGTCTCTAAAAATGTGCGCTGTATCGTAATACCAGCGACACAAAAAATCTACCGTGATGCGATGAAGGCCGGATATTTTGACATCTTCCTCGATGCCGGTTGCGCCATCTCCGCGCCGACCTGCGGTCCCTGTCTCGGCGGTCACATGGGCATACTCGCCAAGGGGGAGCGCGCCGTCGCCACCACCAACCGCAACTTTGTAGGCAGGATGGGTCACCCCGAGAGTGAGGTCTACCTCGCCTCCCCGGCAGTGGCGGCACAGTCGGCGATAGACGGATACATTTCACAACCGGAATAAGAGAAAGGAACGGTCATAATAATGGGAAAAGTTTTTAAATACGGTGCAAATGTTGACACCGATGTAATAATACCGGCGCGATATCTCAACTCCAGTGATGCGAACGAGCTTGCACAGCACGCGATGGAGGACATCGACCTCGAGTTTGTCAAAAAGGTAGAAAAGGGCGATATCATCGTCGCCACCGACAACTTCGGCTGCGGCTCCTCGCGTGAGCACGCACCACTGGTCATCAAGACCTGCGGCATCGATTGCGTGATTGCAAACACCTTTGCGCGCATATTCTACCGCAACGCCATCAACATCGGGCTGAATATAGTGGAGTGCCCCGAGGCGGTCGCCGACATAGACGCAGGGGATGAGGTGAGCGTCGATGTAATTAACGGCATAATAAAGAATGCCACCAAAGGCAAGGAATACAAAACCAACCCCCTGCCGGAGTTTGTGAGGAATATTAAGGATAAGGGCGGTTTGTTGTTGTCGGTGAAATAGCGGATAGCTTTTTCAAACTAATGACCAATGGCAAAGGCGGGACTAATGACTAATGATGAAAGGTGAAAGCCGTTTCCATTAGCCATTAACCATTCACCATTAGTCATTAGTTTAACCAGTATTAACACAACAACACGTTCAAATCAAACATACCATCAAGAAAGGACACAAAACAATGAACTACAACATTGCCCTAATCAAGGGTGACGGTATCGGTCCCGAGATTGTGGGGGAGGCGGTGCGCGTCCTTGACAAGATTGGGGAGAAATATGGGCACACCTTCAGCTATACCGAGGCGGACGCCGGAGGTATGGCGATAGATAAACATGGCGAGCCGCTACCACAGGCGAGCATTGACACCTGCCTTGCCGCCGACAGCGTCCTACTCGGGGCGGTGGGAGGACCTAAATGGGACACCCTGCCCGGCAACATGCGCCCCGAGCGCGCTCTGCTTGGTCTGCGCAGTGCGATGGGACTTTTTGCCAACATCCGCCCTGCGGTGCTCTTTGATGTCCTGCGTGATGCCTGTCCACTCAAACCGGAGTTGACCGAGGGTGGACTTGACTTTGTGGTGGTGCGTGAGCTTATCGGTGGAGCGTACTTTGGTGAGCGTGGTCGTCGTGACAGCGGTGAGATGGGCGAGGCGGCATACGATACCATGATATACAGCGAAAAAGAGGTGGAGCGCATCATGCGCGTCGGCTTTGAGATGGCGATGGTGCGTGACAAAAAGCTCTGCTCGGTCGACAAGGCAAACGTGTTGGAGTCCAGTCGACTTTGGCGTGAGGTCGCCCACAGTGTCGCGAAGGAATATCCCGAGGTGGAATACTCCGACATGCTGGTCGACAACTGTGCAATGCAACTGGTGCGCAATCCACGCCAGTTTGATGTAATAGTAACGGAAAATATGTTCGGCGATATCCTTTCGGACGAGGCCTCGATGGTGACCGGCTCTATCGGTATGTTGCCCTCTTCCTCGCTCGGTGTGACCAAAAAAGGATTGTATGAGCCTATCCACGGTTCGGCGCCCGATATCGCCGGCAAGGGTGTTGCAAATCCGCTCGCGACCATACTCTCGGTCGGAATGATGCTCAAATATTCGTTCGGTCTCGAGGCAGAGGCAAAGGCGGTTAATGATGCAGTCACCGCCACCCTCGCAGCAGGTCTGCGCACCGCCGACATAGCAAAACAGGGCGAAGAGACGGTAGGCAGTCGCGAGATGACGGATAGGGTGCTGACGTTTATATAATTGACATGACATTCGATGTGTAGGGGCGACCCTGTGTGGTCGCCCGCCGGTGTCGCCCCTACATTTACATAACCAAAAATCCTTACCCACCCAAAAAAGGAAAAACATGCTCACCTCCATGACCGGATTTGGTCGTCATAGCGCGACCGTTAACGGACGGGTTATCACCGTCGAGATAAGATCGGTTAACCACCGATACCTTGAATATTCCGCGCGTATGCCGAGGGCGTACAACTTCCTCGACGACCGCCTTAAAAAGGAGGTTGCAAAAAAAATTCGCCGCGGCAAGGTGGATTTAAACCTATACATACAATCGGTTGAGGCGCCCGACGTCGAGGTCAAGGCGGATACACGACTTGCAAAGAGCTATCTTGCGGCGTTTGGTGCGCTGTGTGATGAGCTCGGTATTAATAATGATGTGAGTGCCACCACTTTTACACGCATACCCGACATATTCGTGACACAGCGTGTGGAATGTGACGAGGATGAGATGTTCGCCGACGTTATGCAGGTTTTATCACCGGCACTGCGTGAGCTGTGCGACATGAGATGCATCGAGGGGGAAAAGCTCGCCGAAGACATTAAAAACCGCCTTTCACTCCTGCAAAAAGGCGCAAATGGGATTGAAAAGGGCGGTGATGCACGCAAAAAAGAGTACTATGACAGGCTCTATGCACGGCTTTGCACCCTGCTTGACGACCATAATATCGAGCAATCACGCCTTGTGACCGAGGCGGCAATCTTTGCGGATAAAATAAGCGTCACCGAGGAGACGGTGCGCATCGACTCCCACATCAAGCAGTTTTTGTCCATTATGGACGGTGACGAAGTGGCAGGGCGAAAGCTGGACTTTCTGGTGCAGGAGCTCGGTCGTGAAGTCAACACGATAGGCTCAAAAATTTCCGACAGTGAGGTCACCATGACGGTGATAGAGATGAAGTCCCAGTTGGAAAAGATAAGGGAGCAGATACAAAATACGGAGTAGTTTTTGGGATGATATTATGCAACTGTTAAACATTGGCTTCAGCAATTATATAGTCCCACAGCGAATAGTGTCGCTCACCGCCCCCGACTCCGCCCCGATAAAACGGATGATTTCCGACGCGAGGGAGGACGGGCGACTGGTGGACGCGACTTTCGGTAGAAAGACAAAGGCGGTTATTGTTGTCGACTCCGGACATGTCATACTGTCCGGGCTCGCAATTGATACATTATCGGCACGTATAACATCATTAAACGAATAATTAAAGGAGGTTGAATGTGAGAAAAAAAGGTCTTTTGGTAGTAATTTCCGGTCCGTCCGGCAGTGGAAAGGACAGCATTGTAGATTATATGCTGAAAAAATCCCCCGGGATGAAACGCTCTGTTTCCGCCACGACTCGTGCACCACGAGAGAATGAACAGGACGGCGTCGACTACTACTTTTTGGATAAAGAGGAATTTAAGTCTCGCATTGATAACGGCGAGATGTTGGAGTATACAAACTACGTCGGTAACTATTACGGCACGCCGAAAAAAGAGGTGGAACAACGTCTTGAAAACGGTGAGGTCGTCCTCTTAGTCATCGAGGTGGACGGCGGTATGCAGATAAAACGCATGATGCGTGAGGATTCATTACTGCTCTTCATCCACGCACCCTCCATGGAGGAACTGCGCTCCCGACTTGAAAACAGAGGCACCGACTCCCGTGAAGCTATCGAATCTCGACTGAAACGTGCGCTGGAGGAGATGCAGTTCTCGCGCGATTACGACCACAGCGTCGTCAACGAGACCATCGAGAGTTGCGCCGAGGAACTTCTGGACTACATAGATAAGACTATCAATCGATTGAATGTTTGAGCGATTTTGCGTCGTGGCGGTCGAGGGTGCACACCACCGTTTTGACAAGCCCTACAGCTACCGCTACGACCCATTTTTAGATGAGGGCGACCTGCGAGGGCGGTTTTGCATGGTGCCGTTCGGGCAGGGTAACCGTCCGCGCCTCGGGCTGGTGCTCGGCTTTGTGGAGCAAAACCCTGCCGCCGAGGGATTAAAATCGGAGGCAATAAAGTCCATCATCGCCGTATCCCCCCCCGAGCACGCGCTGAGTGAGGAGCAGATAGCGCTCTGTGAATTTATTAAGGAGCAGTATTTTTGTGGGCTGTTCGACGCGGTGAGGGTGGTCATCCCCATGCCGTTTTTGTATAAAATCGTCGCGAAAGACGATGAATACTCCCTCGTGCGGCGCAAAAAGCAGGAGCCGAAACTTCGCGAAATACCACCTCCAAAGCTTAAAACTCCGCTCACCCTCTCGCCCGACCAACAGCGTGTATACGATGAAATGTGCCCGATGGCAGACGCGCCGGACGGCAAGCCGGCACTGCTCTACGGCGTCACGGCGAGCGGCAAGACCGCAGTTTTTATTAAACTTATCGAGCGGTTGACCGGCGCCGGCAGATCCGCAATGCTGTTATTACCCGAGATTTCACTCGCGACCCAGATGGCAAAACGTCTCGGTGAGATGTTCGGTGAGTCGGTCGCGCTGGTTCACTCTGCCCTGTCGGACGGTGAGCGCGCCACCTACTATAAAGGGATCGAAAACGGGGACTATAAAATAGTGATAGGCACGCGCACCGCCGTCTTTTCCCCAATGAAAAATCTCGGATTAATCATCATCGATGAGGAGCAGGAGGGTAGCTATAAAAGCGACCAGACACCGCGTTTTTCCACCGTGAGTGTCGCTACATACCGCGCGCGCGAGTGTGGGGCATTCCTGCTTTTAGCGTCGGCGACCCCGTCTATATCGGCGTATTATTATGCTCAAAAAGGCTTTTTTCATTATTACGAACTGCTGACGAGATACAACGACGCGCCGTTGCCGAGCGCCGAGCTCTGCGACCTGCGAGTACTCAAAGAGGCAGGGGAGACTGCGTCGATTGGGAGCTTCCTCGCCGGCGAGATAGAGCGAAATATAAAATCGGGCGAACAGACAATACTACTGTTAAACCGACGAGGATATCGCACCGTCGGGCTGTGCAAAGAGTGCCGCGCCGCCAAAACCTGTGGCTCCTGCACGGTGCCGATGGTACTGCATAAAAGGAGCGATAAACTCCTGTGCCACTACTGCGGCGCGAGTGAGAGCCCGTCACTTGCTCGGTGCAACATCTGCGGAGGGGAGCTTGTCTTTTCGGGTGTCGGCACCGAGCACATTGAGTTGGAGCTTGCCGACCGCTTCCCCCATGCCGGCATACTTCGCATGGACACCGACTCGGTAGGCAGGAAAAACTCACACGAGGAGATGCTCGCGCAGTTCCGCGAACACAAGGCGGACATCATGATTGGCACCCAGATGGTGGCAAAGGGACTGGATTTTGAAAAGGTTACACTGGTCGGGGTGCTGTCGGTGGACTCGTCGCTCTATGCCGACTCCTACCGTGCGTTTGAGAGCGTTTTCTCGCTGATAACGCAGGTGGTGGGGCGCAGTGGCAGGGCAGGCGGTGACGGCCGCGCGGTCATCGAGACGTTTAATCCCGACCACTGGGTGTTGCAACTCGCGGCAAAACAGGACTATAAGGAGTTTTTTCGTCGTGAATTAGAGATACGTGAACTCGGTCTGTACCCCCCTTTTTGCACCTTGATGCTCATCAGTTTTGTGTCGACCAAGGAGGAGCAGGCGCAAAAATCTGCCCATGCCTTTAAATCGATGCTAAACAGGGCGCACAAACGTGGAGAAAATCGGGATATACCGCTCAAAATTTTAGGTCCTGCGAGCTATAATATAGCGACCGTCGCCGGCAAAACACGGGTGAAATTGACCCTCAAATGTCGCAACTCTAAGCGATTTCGCGACTTTTTGCGCGGTGTTCTCGCCGAGCTGACGAGGGATAAAAAGGATAACGGTGTGAGCGTCTTTATCGACTTTAACGCACGAGAGGAATAACCGACATACACTTTCATAAAAAAAGGAAAAGAAAAAAATGGGACTTAGAAACATCTTACACGACGGAGATCCGATCTTAACCAAAAAGTCGCGAGAGGTGACCGATTTTAACAAACGTCTGCACGACCTGCTGGATGACCTCGGCGACACCATGATGGAGGCAGGCGGCCTCGGGCTTGCCGCACCGCAGGTGGGGGTACTTCGCCGTGTGGCGGTGATACTGGATGAGTTTGCGGTGGAGGACAGCGACGAGGTTGACTACGAGATAATAGAAATGGTCAACCCGAGGATAATAGAGCAGGACGGCGAGCTGGAGTCACTGGAGGGGTGCTTATCCTTCCCCGGACTGCACGGCAAGATAATGCGACCGCAGACGGTGACTGTGGAGGCGCAGGATCGTCTCGGCAACACGTTCACCCTTGATGCACATGATATCTTAGCGCGTGCCGCCTGTCACGAGATTGATCACTTAGACGGTGTGACAATATCTCAACGCGCCGAAAAACTCTATACCGAAAAACAAATCGAAGAAAAAGAACACGAACTAAACGAGCAGGATAAAGGGGACGAATAGTAGGTGAGAGTGGTATTTATGGGCACACCGCCCCTCGCGGCGGTGGCGTTAAAGGCGATTGTAGAGGCAGGGCATGAGGTGGCGGCGGTCTATACAAAACCGCGAAAGCCGGTCGGAAGAAAGCAGATAATCACCAAAACGCCGGTTGCAAACATTGCCGACGAGTTGGGTCTGCCCTGTTTTGAGCCGACAACACTGCGCGATGAAAAGGAGATAGAGCGACTGAAAGCCCTATCCCCCGAGATGATTGTGGTGGTGGCATATGGTAAAATATTGACCCGTGAGGTCTTTGACATGCCAAAGCATGGTGCTATCAATCTACATGTGTCGCTACTGCCAAAATATCGCGGCGCGGCGCCTATTCAACGCGCAATCATGGCAGGGGAGCGCGAGAGTGGTGCGAGCATAATGCGTATCGACGAGGGGGTTGACACCGGTGATGTGATTGCCGAGGTGCGTTTTTCTATAGATGAAAATGACACCGCAGGCGATATTTTTGACAAAACCGAGGAATTCGGAGTGCCGCTGTTGATTAAAACGATAAACGAGATAAAAAACGGCAATGCAGTCTATACGCCACAACAACACGAGTTGTCAAGCCCTGCACTGCCGATAGAAAAATCCGAGCTTGCCTGCAACTTTGAGATGGAGGCAGAGCAGATACACAACCTTACGCGTGGGGTGGCGCCTTTTATGATGACAACCTTAATATTGTGTGATGCGGTATGTGGCATTCAAGAAACGCTCGTCTCAAAGGCAGGCGGTGCGCCCGGCACGGTGCTTTGCCTAAAACCGTTGACCATCGCCTGCAAAAAAGATGCCATCGTGATACAAAAGCTCAAACCACAGGGCAAAAACCTGATGGACGCGGTGTCATTCGCGGTCGGGCGACGATTAAAAGTGGGTGACAAAGTCGATTAACTATATAATGCTATGCCCCGAAAATCCATATATCGCCAGTGCCAATATACCGAGGTATATCAACATTATAGGTAGACCTCGCAGTATGTTCGGCACCTCTTTTTTAAAGATAAGGTGTTGCCCCTCGGTCACTATCAAGGTTGCGAGTAGATAGCCTGCCGAGGCACCGACAGCATAGCCCATCGCCTGCACAATTGTCTCGAACGACGTCCCACAGAGGTACATGGTGCCGAATACACTACAGTTAAACGCCGACATCGGCAGTATATCCTTTATTAACTTTTGAGTTTTGCCCTTAATTAAAAAGTGCACAGCTACCATAATAAGCGCAAATACAGCACAACTGACCACAATATAGAACAGTGGTCTTATATAATAGCGCAGATCACCGAGCAGGAATAGATAATCCTGCGCAAAATATGCAACGGGGGCGGTCAAAAGTTGCATCATTGTTAAAAGTATGCAAAAGATGATGGTGTCAACACCGTTGTCGTCCACAAGTTTTAAAAGCCGAGATATGCCGAGCGAGCGCGCAAACACGACGTTCTCAATTATAATTGCTATCATGGCAAAGTTAAAAAATGTGGCAAAAGAGCCGGCTATATATTCTATCATACGCTGTGTTTTGTCCCCCTTATAATTATTTTCCAGAAAAGGACAACGATATATTTCCACAGTGCCGCGACAATTCCTGTCACGATAAATCCACCGCTAACCAGTCGTGCAAGAGGGAATATCGGTGTCGAAATAAGGACAACCTCGTTCACCGTTCCAAAAGCCAAGAATTCACGAATAGTGCCGATAACTATTATAGTGAGGGCAAAACCGAGTGCCGTTTTTATGCCTTTTGTAATGGATTTGGGTATAGGTTCGCGCGTTTTTCGCTCATATCTTTTTATTATGATCGGGTCCATGACCAGGACAGGGATATAGAGGTGAAAATGCAACAACTCCGCAATACCGAAAAGACGTGTCAACACGAAAAACATAAAAATATAGCTCACACCGGCACTCAATACATAAAGCAAGGCGCGAAATTTCGTCTTTATAACGACATTCAACACCGCCGCACTCACCCTCGTGAGCACCAATAAAATAAAAACCGCGAGCGCAATCACAACCGCATCGTCAAAGGTGCGACCGGCAACAATTACAGGGGCAAGACCGAGCCCTTTGAATATGACCGGATTGTTGATAAAAATGCGCTCGTTATTAATTATGTCTTGGCGGTTGTTGTAGGTGCGCACAAAAAAGTTACTCGCCATCGGTCAGCTCCTTTCTGCGTTTGAACCATCGCCGCACCAGTCTTATGTTCGATATCTTGTCAAAAAATCCGGAAAGTGCACCGGTTATTATCACCGAGAAACATATGCCTATCTCAAAAGCACCGAAGTTGTTGAAAAGCACTACCACCACGGCGAGCACCACACCAAAAATCAACCTTGCAGGCAGGCGTTTCGGCGCGACCACCAGGTCGGATATGATGAAAACGCAGGCAAAGAGCAACATGCCGGAGGTCAGCTCGTATCGCAACAGTTGCAACAGGTTGACATCACTCACACGCGGGAATAAAAGGTTGAGTGCCGAAAAGGTGAAAAGAAAGGTCAAAACGATAGAAATAGAGATGCGACGGCGAAATCCGAGTAAAATCCCACTCGCGATGATGATTATTATAAACGTCGCACCCATCGGACCTGCAAAGTTGCCTGTGAGTGTGTCTAAAATCGAGGTGGCAGGCAGACCGCCGTTTTTAAGAGTAGCGGAATTAGCGGACACAAGGGTGAGTGTCCCGTCCGGCAGGACTGGCAAATCTCGAAACGGCATAGGATAGTAAAACATCTGCCCCGGCCAGTTTGCCACCGCAATGGTAAACCCCACCGCGGCAGGGTTGAATGGATAGTGATGTAGACCGCCAAACGCATATTTGCCTATCAGTATCGCGGCAAATGTCGAGGTTATGACCACGTTGTACCCGACCGAAGCAGGGAACATAAGGATAAGGGTCAAAGCGATTATATAGCTGCTTATGTCACGCTCGACATATGCGTTACTGCGAAAGATGCGCACCAAAAAGTCACTTATGAGGGCGCAGACGATAGCCGTCGCCGCAAGTGTAAGCACACGAACACCGTACAGAAAAAAAGCGGTTGCAATCAAAACCGCAAGGCAGATAAATCGCTCCACATCACCATGAAAATAGTCGCTTATCTTTTTCTTTATTCTCTCGTTGGGTATGTAATTTTCCATCTAAAAAACGAGTTTCAACCTTTCATCTTTATTATTTTTTGCCCTGCCGAGTCCGGTTCGCCAAACAAATAACTCCCTGCGACAAGGATATCGGCACCGGCGTCAAGACATGTGCTGTACGTTTCACCGTTGATACCGCCGTCCACCGAGATAAACAGGCCCGGCTTATGCTCCCGTGCATAGTCGTGCAAGGTGGTTATGCGAGAGGGGGAGTCCGGCAAAAAAGTCTGTCCGCCGTACCCCGGCTCGACCGACATAATCAGCACCAACTCCAGCTGGGCAATATAGGGGAAAACAAGTTCTATCGGGGTGGAGGGGCGCACCGACATGCCTGCTTTCATGCCGAGCGAGTGTATCAGCTCGATGGTCTCGACCGGATCACTCTCGGACTCAAGGTGAAAGGTAATCATGTCGGCACCGGCGGCGGCAAAGGCGGCAATATACTCGTGTGGCTTTATCAGCATGAGGTGCACGTCATATACCGTGTCAATGTTTTTTGAAAGTGAGGCTAAAACAGGCACTCCAACCGAAATATTCGGGACAAAAACCCCGTCCATAACATCAATATGGAGCATATCGGCGCCGGATTTTATCATATGTTCACATTCTACACCGAGTTTTGTAAAGTCCGCGGCGAGAATAGATGGGGATATGTATATCATAATGTCCTCATTTGATTATATAGTATATTATACAGCAATAAGGTATATTTTGCAAGGAGTTTATTTGTCAGATAACGGCGGTATAGCAAAAAAACACTTGACAAAAATAATTTTGTGTGATATTATATAGCTGTAAGATGGTTAGTTGGTCAACTAACTAACCGTATAACAATCAGATGGGGTATAATATTGAACATAGACACAAGTTCCGCCGAACCTATTTTTTTGCAGATTGCAAAGCAGATAGAGGAGGCAATATTTGTGGGGATTTATCGGGAGGGTGATCGCATACCGTCCACCAACGAGCTGTCGGCACTGCTCGGTATAAACCCACAAACGGTGCTCAAAGGTATGACAATACTGGTGGGTGAGAGGATTATCTACAAAAAACGGGGGCTTGGCATGTATGTATGCGAGGGAGCCTTGGGCAATATACGTGCAAAGCGCTTAGACCGCTTTTGTGAGGACTTTATAGCTCGGGTGGTGAACGAGGCAAAATCCCTCGGGATAGATAAAGACGAGCTGAAAATTATGATTGAAAGGGAGTACGGCGATGAACACACAAAATAACATCAGAGTTGATGGCGTGAGCAAAGTTTACGGCAAAACCACGGCGCTGGATAATGTTGATATCACCTTTAAACACGGCAAAATTTACGGTCTGCTCGGTCGCAACGGTGCCGGTAAGAGCACCCTTTTAAAGGTTATCACCAATCGGGCATTTGCCGATAACGGCATGGTGAAAATAAACGGTGAGCCAACCGCCGAAAATCCGCGTCTGCGTGATTATCTGTTTTTTATGACGGAGGAGCATTTCTACGGCAACCTTAAGGTGAAAAAGATACTTCGCACCACCGCCGATTTTTATCCCGACTTTGACATGCAAAAGGCGTTAAAATACTGCGATGATTTCGGCATAGACAGCGGCAAAAAGTTCTCGGCACTATCCACCGGCTATAAAAATATATTAAAGTTGATAATAACGCTCTGCCAAGACCTGCCCTACCTGATTTTCGACGAGCCGGTGGTCGGGCTGGACGCATACCATCGCGACCTGTTCTACCGCCTGTTGATGGAGTGCTACGGCGAGGGGGAGCGGACGATAATCCTCGCCACCCACCTTATCGAGGAGGTGCAGTCGATAGTGGAGGAAGTTGTAATAGTGGACAAGGGCAAAGTCCTGCTCTTTGACAGTGTGGAGAATATAACTCAAAACGGCTACAGTGTCGCCGGCACACCAAAGGCGGTCGACGAGTTTATCGCAGGGAAAAACGTCATCGACTGTGAGAGTATAAGCGGCATGAAGATAGCCTATATCATGGGTGAGAGCCTGCCGAGCGACGCCCCGCAAAACCTCACCTTTTCCACCCTCAACCTACAAAAAATATTCGTAAAACTCACGGGAGGCAACGACAATGAATAAATATATAAAGATAGCAAGATATGAGATGACCACCATAGGATTTGCCATAGGTATATTTTATTTGGTTATGATAGCCATTACGACACTGGTGGACACCGGCTTTACCATTGCGGTCTATGACGGCGAGCGACAGAGTGAGGCAGTGATGGGGTTTGAGATAATCTTTTCCACCCTAATATTCTTAGGTATCACCGGCTCGCTCGGGTTTTTGGAGGATTTCAAGTTTTTAATGCAGAACTGTTTCACCCGACGGGAGATATTCACCTCACAGCTGCTTTTCTTTATAACCGTCTCGGTGACCATGTCGGCGGTCAACCTGTTACTTTTAAGCCTGTCAGAGCAGGGCATACTCGGGTTTACCAGCACCTTTCACTACATGTATGGGGGCAGTCTCAACCTTTTCACCGAAATGGTGCTAATGATAGTAACATCGCTATGCATCGCGACCTTTTTCTATGCGATGACCATTCTGTTTTATCGTTTTGATAAGCGCAAGGTGGGCATTATCCTCGCGCTGTGTATTGTAGGGATTATCGCCTTCGTCACCGTGATGGCACGGAATTTGCAGGGTGAGACACTGGTGGAAATCGGTGAGTTTTTAATAGGTCTGATGGGATTTATCGACAATGGTGTAAACCTATTAAACCCGATATTGACCTTTTTAGTTATCACGCTGATTAACAGCACCGCCGCATGGCTGTTGATAAGGCGCGCCGAATTGCGGCAATAATGTAGGGGGAGGGTTTCCACGCCCTCCCGTTTTTGCGATTATCCGTGCAAACCGGTCGGGCGACCACTATTCCTGTGTATAAAAAATCTCGGTGAGTGGCGACTCAGGGCCTAAGAACAGCACGTTATCGTCACGACCTGCAAGGCTCGCCTTTGCCGCGTCGAGTGAGCGCAGGAAGGTATAAAACTCCGCCATGGCAGGGTCGTTATAGAGGTTGGACATTATGTTCATATACTCCGCCTCACCCTCGGCGATGATTGCCTGTGCCTCGGCCTCGGCACTGCTTATCATAATCTGCACCTCGCGGTCGGTATTGGAGCGGATCATCTGCGCCTCACTCTCGCCCTCGGCTGTATAGCCGGCGGCGATGTTGTTGCGCTCCGAAATCATACGCTGATAGACGGCGGCCTTATTGTCGTCCGGCAGGTCAAGACGTTTTGTCTCCACTGCGGTTATCTCGATACCGTATTCCCCCATGCTGTCACCGACGCCGAGCAGTATCTCCGCTGCAAGTTCGCCGTCCCGTCCGCTGATAACATCGTTTTGCGGCATGGAGCTGATGGTGTTTTTAAGGCTGTTGTAGACGCTGCTGGAAATACGACTCTCGGCGTTTGATACCGAGCCGTTGAGCGTCTGAATAAATGCGCGTGGATCCACAATCTGCCACATGACAAAGCTGTCGGCGACCATCGTCTTTTTATCCTCGGTGATGACGTCGGATATGGGCAGGTCGTAGAGCATGATTTTGTTCGGCAGTGTGCTGGTTGTCTGGATTATCGGGATTTTAAAGCCGACCCCCGGATTTTCATATATCTCGACCACCTCACCAAACTGGCGCACGACGGTATATTCACCCTCGTTGGTGATGACAAGGCAGTTTAATATAACCAATATCGCTACCACCAAAACGGCGATAACCGTTATCTTTGTTTTATGTTTAGCCATTTTTCATTCCCTCATATTTAGCGTTGTTCTTCTTCAAACCCCTGTGCAACATACTCCTCCGGCTCGGGGGTCGGGAGTGTCGGGGTTGGTTCATACTCGTCCTCATCCTCGGCATACTGTGTTGCATCGATGCCGCCCTGATCGAAGATGTTGAGTGTGTTGCCGGAGCCGTCCTGAATAATCACGCGCAGACCGGGCAGGATGCTCTCCATCGCCTCATAGTACATACGCTCCTTTGTAATGAGTGGGAAACGCGCATACTCCGCATACAGCGACTCATATCGTGCGAGCTGACCGTTCGCCTCGTTAATTCTCGCCTCCATCTGACCCTGTGCACTCTGTAAAACGCGGTCTGCCTCCGCCTCGGCGGCAGGGATTTGCTCCGAGCGGTATTTGTTTGCGGTGTTGACGATGGTGTCCGCCTCCTGTTTAGCCGTCTCGACCGCTTTAAATGCGTCTATAACCTCGGCGGTGGGTGGCTCTGCATCCTGAATGGTGATGTTGACCAGTTGCAGACCAATGTTATCCTGCTCTAAACGCGCTATAATCTTGTCCTTTATTTCCGACTGTATCTGATTTTTACCGGTGGTAATCACATCGTCCACCGGATACAATCCGATGGTGTCACGGATAAAGCTCTGCACCATATTTTTAAGTATAAACTCCGGTTGCTCGCTGGCATAGATATACTGCACCGGGTCGGTGACGCGGTACTCCGCGAAGAAGTCGACGTTGACGAAGTTGAAGTCGGAGGTTATCATCAAGCTCTCCTCCGGCAACGACTCCCCTGTCACGAGGTCATACCCGATAGCAAAGCTGTTGATGGTCATGTCGACGATGTGCACCTGCTGTACAAACGGGATTTTAAAATGCAGTCCGCTGGTGGTGACCGCCTCCGGCGTGCCGAGCGTTACGACAACCGCGTTCTCCTGCTCGTTAATTATGTAAAACGAGTTCAGCCCGATAATCACCACAACGATTATGGCTATCACAATACCGAGCTTGCCGGCAACCCCTTTTATAAATTTGGTGCCGTCGGTGGGTTTCATGTCTTTGAAGTCCATCTTTACCTTTCCTAAGTTATTAACGATTCTATAAATTTTATCACATATAAAACAGTTAGTCAAATATGTATGGTGTATAAAATTGTCTTTATACACCATAATATTACTAAAACAATGTGAGGAATTTATGTTATGAATAAAAATGATTGTGAGGATTTTAATGAAGATATCAAGAACGGTTCGGTGCTCAAGACAAAGGGGCGCAGGGCAATACACTGCCTAAGCGTAATCGGGCAGATAGAGGGGCATATCCTTGCACCCCAACAACAAAAGACCACCGGATACGAACATGTCATACCGCAGATTGTGAGCATTGAGGAGGACCCGGAGATTGACGGTCTGCTGGTCATAATCAATACGGTGGGGGGCGATGTGGAAGCAGGGCTTGCACTTGCCGAGCTTATAGCAGGGGTGCGAAAGCCGTCCGCGACGCTTGTCCTCGGCGGCGGTCACTCCATCGGGATACCGCTCGCTGTATCGGGCAAAAGGAGCTTTATTGTCCCGACCGCTACCATGACGGTGCATCCGGTGCGCCACTCCGGCACCATGCTCGCCGTGCCACAGAGTATGCAATATTTAAAGGAAATTCAGGATAGGATAACCGGCTTTGTCGCTCGCCACTCCGGCATATCACAAAAGCGGTTTAATGAACTTATGTCCAACACCGAGGAGCTGGTCATGGACGTCGGCACGGTGCTGGGCGGTGCCGAGGCAGTAGCCGAGGGGATTATAGACAGCATAGGAACTGTGTCCGATGCCCTTGATTTTCTATATGCCGAGGCGGACAAAATGGACCCGCCCAAACGCAAAAAACAGGGGAAATCATAGATGATTTATTAAAATATCTTTAACTCTTGAAAACCCTTCCTATATATGTTATATTAATATGTAAGAAAATTTAACACGGTGTCGGAGGGGTTATCAACTTTATAAAAAATCATGTCTTAGTTCAGACCATGAGAAATTTGAATGCAAACTGCAGGGTCTCGATATTGACCGAACCGCTGTGGTTTATACCCTATTCCATTTTTATGCCGTTTCAGTCCATCTATATGCGCCAGCTCGGTTTATCGACACAGCAGATTGGATTTGTTCTGGGCATATCCATGTTTTTGCAGGTTTTCCTGTCTTTCCTCGGGGGTATTATTACCGACAAGTTCGGTCGTCGAAAGACAACCTTTTTCACCGACCTTATATCCTGGTGTTTGCCATGTCTTATCTGGGCGTTTGCCCAAAACTTTTGGTGGTTTGTGATAGGCGCCGCCGTCAACTCCATTGTGGCGGTCACGCATGTGTCCTGGACATGTCTTTTCGCGGAGGATTGTCAGCCGAAATATGTGCGCAGTGCCTTTTTAATAATCCAGATATGCGGCATGTTGTCCGTCTTTATCTCGCCCATATCCATCGCGTTGGTCGCGAACTTCGGTGTTGTGCCGGTCGTGCGCGGTATGTACCTTTTTTCCACAGTATCAATGTTCACGAAATTCTTTTTGCTGTACCGTTTCGGCAACGAGACCAAGGTCGGTATGCGCCGATTGGAGGAGACGAAAAACGTCAGCCTGCTCACCCTCTTATGGGGATATAAAGACGTTTTGAAAAAGGTTTTTACCTCACCGCAGATGATTTTCGTTGTTATCTTTATCAGCCTTTTTAACATCAGTGTTATCCCCACCACCACATTTTTTTCACTCTATGTAACCGAGACGCTCTCTATCGCGGAGGAGTTGGTCGGGCTGTTCCCGATACTGCGAACCCTGTTGATGCTGATTTTTGTCTTGCAACTTCAAAATGTTATGCACAAGCTCACCATGTGGCAGGGGGCGCTGATAGGCTTTTCGCTATACATAATAAGCCACCTTGTGTTGATTTTCAGCACCGAGGGTGCTCTCGCACCGCTCATTATCTACACTCTTTTAGAGGCAAGCGCGTTCTCCTTTATAGCACCGCGCAAGGACGAGATGATGGTGCTGTATGTGGACGAGCAGAACAGCTCACGCATATATGCGGTCTACACCTCCGCCATGATTGCACTTTCGGCGCCGTTCGGCGTGATTTTCGGTTGGCTTTATGATTTTAATACCCGACTTCCGTTTGTGCTGAATATAGTCCTATTTGCCCTATCATTAATATTGATAAGCACCGCAAAACACCTAAAACAACATGAGGAAAGGTTGAATTTTTGATGTTTAATACACTCACCGCACGCGATTTTGTGGAAGAAAGATTAATTGCGCCCTTTTTTCGTAAAAAAGCGCAATATATCGGTGTCGAACTGGAATTCCCTATCCTGTTTCAGGATAAGACGTTGAACTCCAAAACACTTGGCATAGAATTTTTAACGGAACTTATCGACAGCGGTGAGTTTTTTGAGGAGACGGCGACCTGCTCACCCGAGATAATGCGCGTTGTTAATAGTTCGGGTGACAGCATATCATATGACTACAGCTATGCGACCATCGAGTTTTCCATGGCAAAAAAACACTCTCTCAACGAGATTGCAGGAAATTTTTATGGCTATTTTGACCTCGCTGTCAAGTTTTATGACAAACGGGGCTGTATTATATCCGGCATGGGCACAAACCCAATGATGCCGGAGGTTATCGAGTATACACGCAGTAACTATACCGACACACTGCGCCAATTTATCGGCGAGTATTGTGTGCAAAAAGATCCTCGATATTATCTTTGCAACATGCAGTCCATGCAGACGCATGTCGAAATCCCCGGCATTAATCTTACACAGGCTTTCAATGTGATGTGCCTTGCCGACTTTGCAAAAGGGCTGTTGCTTGCAAACTCTTTGCCCGATATGGGCAACCTCCCCTCCGGTGTCGAATATGAGCCGGGGACACTCCTTGCACGGGATTTCAACTGGGAGGGTAGCGGATTTCCCAATACCGGACTTTGTGATAAGCCGCTCGCCGATTTAGAGCAACTGATAGACTATTTCACCGATAAAAAACTTTGTTTTAAAAGGGACGGGCTTGATTTCTCCTGCTTTGAACCCATCGCTATTGCCGATTATTATCAACAGGGTGAACACGGCATAGAGGACCTCGACGCATTTTTCAACGTCGAGCGCGTGACTATAAATCTATATAATGTTTTGGAGATGAGGGGGGATTGTATACAGCCGCTGACCGACTGTTTTGCACCTGCCGCACTGAATATAGGCGTATGCTACAACTCGGCGCGTGCATGGCAGGTCCTTTGGAACTTCCTCACCGTGAACGACCTCGCCGAATACGGCAACAGAGAATTGCGCCATCTTGCGATAACCGGTCGGTTGAGTGAAATGATACCCAAAGACAGACTGTGCTCCTTTTTGACCGAACTTTTGGACACGGCAAAGGAGGGGTTGCGACAACGGGGATTTAAGGAGGAGCAGTATCTTGCGCCGCTGTACGATCGAGCTCAAAATCTGTCAAATCCGGCACTCGACCAGCTCGACCGCCTTGCGCAGGGGGAGAGTGTTATCGATATAGCGAAAAGGTACGGGGCGCTATAGCCTTTTATTCCTCCGTTTTTGCAATCGGTATCTTTACTATATATTGTATATATCTATCGTCCTGTGTCTTGATGGTTTCGGCGTCTATGCCACTGCTTTTCATAATGTCTATCGCCCTGTTTATGGTGTTTAAAAAAAGTCGCACATCGCGCACCACCGGCACCGATTTTTTCTTTTGTAAAACAGGGGTGGAGAGGTATCGTTCCACCAAACGCTCCGCCTCTTTCACATTGAGCTTTTTTGCGACCACCGTTTCAAGAAAGGAGGTTCGGGTGACCTCGCCGTTCAGTCGCAACATTGCGCGTGCATGTCGCTCACTAAGCTGATTTAAAATGCAAATTTCCATCTGATTCGGTGTTAAAGACAGCAAACGCAGTTTGTTCGCGAGCGCACCTTGGGTCATATTAAGTCGTTGTGCCGCCTCATTTTGGGTTAGATTAAACGTGTCTATGTATCGCTTGATTGCGATCGCCTGTTCAAAGGGTGAGAGTTCATTGCGCTCGCTGTTTTCAAGGTAGGACAGCGTTGCCACCTCCTCCTTGGTCACCGTGTATAAAATTGCCGGGATCCTCTTCATACCGAGCATCTTGCAGGCGCGCAGACGGCGCTCCCCTGCAATCAACATATAGTCCATGCCGCTTTTTATGACACTGACAGGTTGCAACAACCCGTTTTGCTCGATACTGTTTGCAAGCTCACGCAGCCCCTCCTCGTCAAAATGTCGCCTCGCTTGAAAGGTGCAAGGACGTATCTTTGAGATTTGTATTTTTAATATTTCACTATTAAATTTTGGCAAACTGTCCTGGCTTTTTTCTGCTCTTAAACCAAATAACGGCATCGCTTTTACCTCTTTCGTGTTAAAATTATCGCGATATACACTACTGTATCTTTAATGCAATTATACCTTAATTTGGTAAAAATTTCCATAATTTTCGCTCGACAAATTCCTGCATATAATACTATATATTGTGGTTTAAATCCCCCGCCGAGAAATTAGGCAAAAAATAATCGTATGTGGTTGAATAAAGTCGATAAATGTGATATAATTAGATTGAGTTGATGTTGGGGAGATTAGTTTTGGGTAGAATATTGACATTTTCAAATCAAAAGGGAGGAGTTGCAAAGACAACCACCACGGCAACGGTCGGTATTATCCTAAAAAAGTTAGGCTACAGTGTCCTCGCAATCGACATGGATCCGCAGGGGAACCTTGCGTTTTGTCTCGGGGCGGGCAACGAAAATTGCGCTACTATATATGAGGTTTTAAAGGGTGATGTGCGTATGCGTCACTCCATACAGCGCACCAACACGGTTGATGTCATATCCAGTTCTATTGCACTTTCCGGAATAGAGCTGGAGTATGTCAGTGCCGGGCGGGAATATCTTTTGAGGGAGGCTATAAAATCCCTGCCCGTCAAATACGACTTCATCCTTATCGACACCCCGCCGGCGCTGTCGCTGTTGACGGTCAATGCTTTCACCGCGTCCAACGCGATTATCGTCCCTATGATGGCGGATATATTCAGTCTACAGGGTTTGGCGCAAATTTATGAAAGTGTGGAAAAGGTCAAAAAATACACCAACTCAAAAATAAAAATTGAGGGTATTCTGTTGACGAGATTTAACCTGCGTAGCATTTTCACAAGGGAAATTCTCGGCACAGCGGAACTTATAACCAAAGATCTCGATCTAAAACTGTTTGATTCAAGAATTAGGGACAGTGTAGCAATGAGGGAGGCGCAAGCCTTGCAAAAAAACATACTTAAATACGCGCCAAAGTGTCACGCGGCACAGGATTACAGAGCTTTTGTCAATGAACTGTTGCAGGGATTTGAGATGATATAGTCAAAAGGAGAAAAAGGTCTTGGCAAGCAAAAAAGAGGTATATAAAGAGAATATGTACCGCAAACTCATGCCCACTCAGGCGTTGGAGTCGCAGGAGGGTGGCAACTTTTATTATGACGATGACATACCTGTCTCTAATGTCTCGATACCTACCATCACCCCCACACCGACAAACACCGACGAGGTGCGTTTAGTCAACTTCAACGAGCTGCTGATAATGGAGAAGTTGGATGTTGCTATAACAAAATTTTCCTGTTGCAACTGCGATAGATGTCGCAAGGAAATAACCGCGATTGCCCTCAATCTCCTGCCGTCAAACTATCTTGTGCTCGGCAAGGACGAGCCGATGCCACAGGTATCAAAGCAGGTGCACGGCAACGTGTCGGCGGCAATAATCAAGGCGATAGTCACCGTCAAAGCCAATCCGAAACATTAAGAAAGGGCAGGTATGAAACTGATTTTAAAAGAATTCTCCTCCACATTTTTGTTCCTATTTTTAGCGGTTGGCGTGTCTGCTTTTTCCGGCTCGTCTATCGGTATGCTCGGCACGGCACTCGGATTTGGTGTCGCACTGTTTGTCTCAAAAATTTTTATCGGCACATCCTATCTCGTCTCCTCTAATCCTGCCATATCTCTCGGTCAACTTATATCGGGGCATATGAGCGTTAACGATTTCGGGAGGGCTGTTTTAGGGCAAATAATTGGCTCGATAGCGGCGGTTTTCTCGGTGATGATACTGGTTAACGGCACCTCGCTCGGCGGAGTGGAGTTCACCGGTCTTGCAGAAAACGGCTACGGTCTGCGCTCGTCGATAAGTGTGCCGATGATTGAGGTAATTGTTGTCGAGGTCGTGCTCAGTGCGTTTTTTGTCTTTTTAATGCTCAACTCACAAAAAAGAAAGGACTCACAGCTTCTATCTGCGGCGATAGAGGGGCTTACCTTTTTTATACTCTATCTGTTTTTAATCCCCATCGACGGTGGCGGTCTTAACCCTGCTAAAAGCCTTGCGACGGCTATATTCTATGGCACAAGCGCGTTATCTCAGGTTTGGGTTTTTGTACTCGCACCACTGGTGGGTGGAGCCATAGCAGGGATACTGATGAGAGTGGTTGCGAGGCGTTCAAAGGTGACAAAAAAATGAACACCGTTAGATATAGTCGATTAACTTAAAACCCACCACATCTTGGCGGCAGAAATTCCGTCTATCTGCGTTGTCGTCAATCGGAATGCACAAAGCATTCCGGGGTCCTCCGCCTTGATAGGCGAAATTTCTGCTTGCCAATCTGTAGCGTTTTTCAAATTAATCGACTACAAATTAAAATTTATAGTTGAAAATTCTTTTTTTATGTTGTATAATATATAAGGTAGGGTTTTCGACAGATGAAAATCCCATTTCAATACGTTTATCAACTAATTTTTTGGAGGTCTTATGGGTTCACCCGCCGTACTAACGGTTGTTCTGACAGGTATTTTACTGGTATTTTTGGTCTTAGTTCTTTTAACTGTCCTCATCACCATCTTCGGTGGGGTGATGAAAGCCTTTGCAAAAAAGCCGACCGAGGTTAAGTCCGCTCCGGCAGTTCCGGCACCCGCACCGGTTGCCCCAAAAGCGGCACCGATAGTTGCAAAATCGGACGACACCGAGATTATCGCGGTCATCGCCGCAGCTGTTGCCGCCATGGGTGGCGGTACCGTAGTATCGGTTCAAAAGGCACAGCCGGCACACGCCACAAGAGGCGCCGCCGTAAACGCGTGGAAGCAATCCACCGTCCTGTCCTATCTGCAACAAGTTTAAGTCATATACTATAATACAAATTAAGTTTTGTGTGCTGTAATACAGTGCACCGCACAGGACGTGCAGAAAGGAACGGTCGTCTTTATGACAGAATTTTTCGATACCATAGTATCTATCGCGGTCAACTCCGGCTTTGCTGCCTTTGCAGAGGAACCGCTTTCACTTGTAATGATTGCAATAGCATGTCTCTTGATGTGGCTTGCAATCGCGAAAAAGTTTGAGCCACTGCTGCTGCTACCCATCGCATTTGGTATGTTGCTCGCAAACCTGCCCCTCTCCGGTCTTTCCAGCACTGATGAGGGCGGTCTTCTCTACTATTTCTATCAGGGAATTAAGCTCGGCATCTATCCGCCGCTTATCTTCCTCGGGGTCGGCACCATGACCGACTTCGGTCCGCTTATCGCTAACCCCAAGAGCATGTTGCTCGGCGCCGCCGCTCAGATCGGTATTTTCGGCACCTACTGGGGCGCTATCGCACTCGGCTTTCTTCCGAATGAGGCGGGCTCCATCGCTATTATCGGCGGTGCTGACGGTCCGACCGCTATCTATACCACCGGTATTCTTGCACCGGATTTGCTCGGCCCTATCGCCGTTGCCGCATACTCCTATATGGCTCTCGTGCCCATCATTCAGCCCCCCATCATGAAGGCGCTCACCACCAAAAAAGAACGCGCCATCAAGATGACACAGCTGCGTGAGGTCTCTAAAAAGGAGAAGATTATCTTCCCGATACTCTGCACCATTGTTATCTCGCTGTTATTGCCGTCCGCCGCACCGCTCGTTGGTATGCTGATGCTCGGCAACCTACTGCGTGAGTCCGGCGTTGTAGATCGTCTCAACAAGACTGCCGGCAACGAGCTGATGAACATCGTCACCATTCTGCTCGGTATTTCGGTTGGTTCCACCACCAAAGCATCGACATTCCTTAGCCCACAAACACTTATGATTATCGGTCTTGGACTGGTCGCTTTTGCGGTTGGTACAGCATCCGGCACACTTTTTGGTAAGCTCATGTGCAAACTGACCGGCGGCAAGGTCAATCCTCTTATCGGTTCTGCCGGTGTTTCCGCCGTTCCGATGGCGGCACGCGTGTCGCAAAAGGTCGGGCAGGAGGAAAATCCGCAAAACTACCTGCTCATGCACGCCATGGGTCCCAACGTTGCCGGTGTTATAGGTTCGGCGGTCGCCGCAGGTATTTTGATCAATATTCTGTCCTAGATTTTATTGTAATTACAAACCCTTTGCCCTTCATTATAAAGGACAAAGGGTTTTTTGTTTTTAGGTTGTATGCTGTGGTTTTCGGGTCGTCGAGCACACCGGTCGGGACTGCCTGACTGTAGGCGGGGGGGCGCGTCTGCGAACTCGTTCGCAGTCACCGAATGGGATAAGAGCCGTGGAGCGTCCTTAATATTATTAGGTGAGGTGGGTGGCTCTTATCCCATTCGGTGAGTTTGAAGGCTTTCAAACACGCGCCCCCCACATCACCCGGAGCACAAGCCCATAAATTTAACTACGACAACAAAAAAATCACAAACCGATTGAATTTCCTCATTTTTGAGGTATAATATAGGTATGGATAAAATTTATATTGCTATAGATTTAAAGTCGTTCTATGCCTCGGTGGAGTGCATGGAGCGTCAGCTTGACCCTATGACGACAAATCTTGTGGTCGCGGACTCCTCTCGGACGGAGAAAACCATCTGTCTCGCCGTCACACCGACACTCAAAGCATATGGACTATCCGGTCGCTCGCGCCTTTTTGAGGTGGTGCAACGCATAAAGGAGGCAAACAATAAACGAATGCGTGCCGGAAAAAACACCCTTATCGGGAGTTCGGTGGACGACAACGAGCTTAAAAATGACCCCAATCTGTTGATTGACTACATTATCGCGCGACCT
The DNA here is from genome assembly GCA_964369965.1 of uncultured Oscillospiraceae bacterium. Taxonomy (GTDB): domain Bacteria; phylum Bacillota; class Clostridia; order Oscillospirales; family Ruminococcaceae; genus CAYJBH01. The sequence goes on along the minus strand of CAYJGF010000011.1, from coordinate 36,214 downwards.
CAGATGGCAAAATACATCGAAATAAGCACCCAAATATATGAGGTCTATCTCAAATACATCGCGCCGGAGGATATGCACGTCTATTCCATCGACGAGGTGTTTATCGATGCGACAAACTATCTTTTCACATATAAGACCGATGCCATAGGGCTTGCAAAAACGATTATTGCAGACGTTTATGAAACAACCGGCATTACCTCGGTTGCCGGTGTCGGGACAAATCTATACCTTTGCAAAGTGGCGATGGACATCATGGCAAAGCGCACGGTGGCGGATGAAAACGGCTTTCGTGTTGCCTATCTTGATGAGATGCTTTACAAAAAACAACTTTGGGAGCACCGCCCCATAACCGACTTTTGGCGGGTGGGTAAAGGGTATAAAAAGCGCCTTGAAGATCAACGGCTTTACACCATGGGGGACATCGCGCGCTGCTCGCTCGGAGGGGAGCGCGACTATTATAATGAAGAACTGCTGTATCGTCTGTTCGGAGTCAATGCGGAGCTGTTGATTGACCACGCATGGGGGTATGAGCCTTGCACCATCGCCGACATCAAGGCGTACAAGCCACAGACGAACAGCATTAGCTCGGGGCAGGTGTTGCAGGAGCCGTACCCATGCGATAAAGCGCGGCTTGTCACCCGTGAGATGACGGAACTGTTGGTGTTGGATCTTGTAGAAAAACGTATGGTCACCGACCAGCTAGTATTGACCATAGGTTATGACACCACCGGAGTAACCGACGACTATATAGGTGAGGTGAAAATTGACAGCTACGGTCGAAAGATACCAAAACACTCCCACGGCACTCAAAACTTAAATTCACACACCTCCTCAACGACGGTGATAGTGGGCGAAATGATGGATTTATATGACCGTATTGTAAACCCGGAACTTTCGATACGCAGGTTGACGGTGGTCGCAGGGCGTGTCCTGCCGGAAAATGAGGTGGCGCAGGAGGAGTTTGAACAACTCGACCTCTTTGCAAGCACGCCACAAAAAGAGCCAAAGCAGGATGATGAAAGCCTAGAAAAGGAGCGCTCTCGCCAACTCGCTATACTCAAAATTCAAAACAAATACGGGAAAAATGCAATTTTAAAAGGCACAAACCTTGAAGAGGGTGCGACCGCCATGGAGCGCAACAGCACGATAGGAGGGCACAAGGCGTGAAGTTTGACGATATAATAATGCAGAGCCGACCGATCTCAAAAAGGCACCTACCGATGCCGATAGCGGACCGCGCGGCACAGTTCGCCGCCTTTGCCGCCTTGACAGGCCACGAGGGCGCGATAGAACAGACGGCAGAGCAGTCACAAATCCGCGCCGACCATGTTGAGGTGGAGGATATTGAGAGTTGTTAAAAGCCTTTCATTACATCGAACCCGTTATCGGTGACGAGATATTGCTCGGCACCGATTTTTTTGGTATACTATGTAATGTAATCATTTAGAGGGTCACAAGATGAAAACTATAATTGCTCTACTGATAATAATCCTTTTCTTCTCCGGCTGTGGTTTGAGAGAGGTTTTGCCGGAGATCACCGCGCCGGACGAGGTCCCGCCCGACAGTCCCGATACTGTTGAGGAGGCACGTACGCCGGAGGTTATCGTCCCTATAGAGGCAAATAATAAATCCGGCACCATCGGCACCGAGGACGGTTACTATTATGTTATGTATCACCACGGCAATTCCAACCTGATGTACACCGACTACGCTACCATGCAGCAGATATACCTCTGCTCCACTCCGAATTGCACTCACAGTGATGAGAGTTGCCCCTCCTTCCTCGGACAAAAAAGCCTCGCGCCGATTGCACAGCTTTCCACCGGTGAACTGCTCATGATGCAGACGGTTTATACCGAGACCGCAGGATACAACACCCTTGAATTGTATGATACGACCGGTCGTTTTATTCGTGAGGTGTATAACAACAATAACGAGGAAGAGGGCGCCATCGTGCCGGCACTGTCGATAATCGGTATCAGCGAGGGACATATCTACTGTGTCGAGACCGACAACTATTCCGAAGATTACTTCTCGATTGACATCGCCACCGGTCACCGCCTCTACATTCTGGAGGACAACTACTACCGCCCCGGCGCGAATTTATCATTGCAGTTTGCGGCAAAGGTTAGCTATGCCTTGGGTGATTATATCTTTTTAAGCTCGTTGCAACCCAATCCGGACGAGTTCTCATCCGAGGTGGTGAGCTATGAGGAGTTGCCGAGTGAAAATCTTCTATCCCTCTTTAAAATGAACGTGTCAACCGGTCTGCCGGAGCTTATCTATATGGAGCTTATCGATGCCATGGCGATGAACGGATTTTATGTCGGTGAGCATTTTATCTTCAGCCCGTCTGATGGAGTATACAAAAGCGTGCACCTTGAAAACGGTGAAGTGCAGGAGTACAGCGTCCCGCATGACGGCACAGGTTATATATTCCCCATAGCTAACGAAATGATCGAGGGGTATTTCAGCCTAATGTCGGTCGACGGAGACGGCAACAGTGAACATTATCATGTCAATATTGAGAGTGGCGAGGTGGTGCACTCCACCCTTTCGTTCCTCTCCGGTTCGGAACTTACAGGGCAGGGACAGCAGGCACTGCCGATAATCTTCGACCTCGGTGATGAGTTGGTGGTCGGCATAGGGGAGCAGGAATTTTTATACGAGTTCGAATCTCAAAACGGCATAGCGGTGGAGGGTCAATCCATTACGGAATACGCGATAATCACCGAGGTGGACTACCTTTCCAACACGCCGAACTATCGACCGTTTGACAATGCGAGTATAATCACCGCGATACAATCCACAAAATAGAGGAGTATTTGAGATGAAAAGACCGCAAATTATACTGTTTGTAATATCTTTTATCATAACATCACTTTTGACCCCAACCGTGAGCGCCGAGGGTACATCGTCCGGCATCACACCAATTCGCAATGTTGGTCGACTTGCACCTACCGACGACGGTGTATACCGTGTGGCCAACATGCCACAGGGGCAACAACTTTCCTTTATAGACTATACGACCGGCGTTCAGAGTGCGGTTCCTCTTGATGATCAAAACGAGAGCACGCACGGCGATCAAGACGGATATTTAAACGGTATTCTTGACGATGAAAACGGACAATCCTATGTCGAAAACCTAATCGCATCACCGAACGGCGAATACCTGTTTATCACCATACGCAGTTGGGACGACCGGACAAGCATTGTGCGCATAGATCGGAAAAACGGCGAGATGTCACTATTTTATACCGCTGAACAGGGCATTTTTTCACAGATTATCGGCATCGATGACAGCTATGTCTATTTTTATGCCGATTCAACGCAGGACAACTCACTCACCCTCTTAAAGATGGATTATGACGGCGGTATCGAGACTATAAAGGACTACTCGGAAAAATTAGGGTTTGTGAACTATGCCTACGGCGACGAAATATTTATCTTTAATTATCTGCCGGTACAGCAGCAAACCGACCGCAGTTTGGCGATATATGCCGTGAATGTGAACACCGGCGAGGAGCGCACGGTGACCGAAACAAACTTAGCGATACCGTTTTATCAGGGCATAGAGTTTGCCGGTGGGAGTTTTTATATGATGTACAACGAGGAGGGCGCGCCGCAGCATCTCGCAAGGGTGAGCCTCTCGGACGGCGTAATGACGACGGTCATGACGTTTGACCCAACGGATATGAGGGTGGATTGGGTCAGCGTTATAGACGAGGAAACTCTCTTTTTCACCTACTACGACGGCGGTGGTTATGAGGTCGGCAGTGTGAACGACCCACAATATTATCTATATGATGTTAATACCGACGAGGTAAGCGACTACAACTTATACTATGAGTATAAAACGGTGTTTGGGATTTCAAACTTTGACGCCGTCGTAACCATTCTTTGCAGCACGCCAAATGGATATTTAGTGCAAAATGATGTAGAACAGGTCAGCCGGAGGATCGCCGTGGACGAGACGACCGACACCTTGTATAAGCACAGTTTTGAAAAACTCGCCTTTATATCAAAAGAGGACGCAAAGGCGAGCAACGCGAACTATCAGACGGTGGACCAGTCGGAGATTTTAGCGCAGTTTAATCGGGTGTAGGTGCATGGCTTGCTGTACACAATGACGACGATATTCGCTGATTGTGGGAATCGTGCTCCGAATGATGTGGGGGGCGCGAGTTTGAAAGCTTTCAAACTCACCGAAAGGGATAAGAGCCCCCCACCTCACCTAAAAACCAAGGCATCCCTCCTCGGCTCTTATCCCTTTCGGTGACTGCGAACAGGTTCGCAGACGCGCCCCCCTGCCTACAGTCAGGCACCCCCTACAACCATACGCACCGATTATTACAACAATTAAAAGGAAAAAATGATGAAATATATACTTTATATTATCGCACTGTCGTTATCGCTAACCCTGCTCACCGCATGTACCGAGCGTGTCGAGACACCCGACACAGACGACACTCCGACCGACAATGAGGGTGCCGACACCGTCCTAAGCAACAGCGATGACAGCGATAACGTCATGTACGATGATGATATAAAGCCGATGCACACATACGGCGAATATACAAATGGTTATATGCAAGATGGATTTTACAACAAGTTGTATTTTGGCGAATATACCTATCTAATTTACGGCGACTATGCCACCATGAGGCAGGTGTTCCTCTGCTCCGCGCCCAACTGCACGCACGATGACGAGAGTTGCACCGCACGATTTCACAACATGACCGACCAGATAGGACGCGTCACACCGGACTATAATGAGGAACGGTTGCTGATGGAGTTAGGCACATCGGACGGTCAAAGTGTCGAAAACTACCTCTACACCGCCGAGCTGTCCGGCTCCGCTCGGGAGGTGCTTGTTGAGTTTGAGGAAGAGTACGGTTTCGCCGAGCTGATCGGCGTGGGTGAAATACATGCATATAGCGATCATGGAATGCAGGGGCTAATCGCGATCGACCTTAAAAACGGTGAGCAGACGGTATTATTTAGTATTGAAAATCCAAATCCGATGAACCAAGTCAAATACTACCCCGATGGGCAGTACATTTATATAGTATACTATAAATCGGACGAGGAGTTTGACCCGACCAACATGGTGACTCCGAGCGAGCGGGAGCTTATCGTCGACCGCTTTGACGCGGTGAGCGGCGAGACGATGAACCTTTATACCGAGATGCTCGGCGAGGACGATGTCTTAGACCCTGTTTATTATGGCAGTGACCTCTACAGCGAAAATCACTTAGACGGTACGGTGCAACGAGTGGATTTAGAGACCGGCGAAAAATCAACTCTCGGTACAATTGATCCAAACGGCAAAAGTATGCGCGATATAACCCCGATAATAGACGGCTATCTGAGCACCACGCTCATTAATGAGGAAGAGACGGCGCGTTACGCACGGCATATGAACATCGAAACGGGCGAAATGACCGATGTGTTTTTAAGCTACAGCTCCACCGCGATGGGCTCCGCCTTTGATATTGAGGTTCGCGTGGTGAAAGATCTCGGCGAAAAACTGTTGGTCAGGATGGGGGAAACACCGATGCAGTTCAGCTCCCCCGACGGTCTCATCAACCACCCTGTGAGCACCTACGCACTGATATCGGAGCAGGACTATTTTGCAGGGGTGGCAAACTATGAGATATTCGACAACTCGGCAGTTGTCGAGGCGGTGGAGTTGATGCAGTAGGGCAAGGGCTCTGATCTTGCCGTCATAACGTTCAACCACACCCACCGTATGGGACGTTCCCCTACACACCACCGCGGCAACAACCACGCCAAAATAAACACAAAGGACATAATATGATCTACAACGATGTCAACACCTTAGAGGTTAGCGCACTGACCAAACGTTATCACACCGGATTGTTCAAGAAAGGACGCGTGGTCGAGGCTCTCAAGGGGGTCAGCTTTGTGTTGACACCGGGGTTGTACGGTCTGCTCGGACCCAACGGTGCCGGCAAATCGACGCTTATCAACATTATTACAGGCGGTATAAATCAATCGGGCGGTGCGGTGCGCTATAACAACAAAACCACCCGAAAGCTCGGTGCCGACTTTCGGCGCATACTCGGCTATATGCCACAACAACAGACGCTGTACGAGAGTTTCACCGGGCGGGAGTTCCTCGCCTACATGTGCTCGCTCAAAGAGATACCGCGCGCCATGGCGGCGAGCGAGGTGGAGCGGTGCGCATCGCTCGTCAACCTCTCGACCGAGCTAAATAAACGGCTGTCGGCGTACTCCGGAGGCATGAAACAGCGCCTGCTCGCGGCAAATGCACTGCTCGGTGAGCCGGAATTGCTGGTGCTGGACGAGCCGACGGCAGGGCTTGACCCAAAGGAGCGCGTGCGCCTGCGCGAGCTGTTAAAAGAACTTAGCAAAACAAGCATCGTGCTGATAGCGACCCATGTCGTGTCCGACGTGGAGAGTGTCGCCGATAAAATACTGTTGTTAAAACAGGGTGAAATGGTGGACATGGGCGCACCGCAAGAGTTGGTCGAACGACATGCCCCCGACGAGGGGCAGGGACTGGAAGATGTCTATTTAAGGATATTTGAGGAATAGAAAATGCTGTTACTCCATGAGATTAAAAAGTTAATATCCGGTCGTGGTTTTGTCCTCTACATTCTGCTGATGCTTTGCCTCAACCTCTTTTTGTTGTGGTTTTTTACAAGACCTAACACTAACAACCCACCGCAGTCCGCATATAAAACCATCGAGCAGGACATGCAGGGCATGAACATGGAGCAAAAGGGCGATTTTCTGCAGGAGCGTTTTGACTATGCCGAGGCGATGTATATCCTCGAAAACTTTTATCTTTTAGAGCAACACTCCCAGCCGGGCGACCAATATTATGAGGATGAAAAACGTGACAACGCCGATATTATTGAGCGTTATGCCGAGGAGTATGCCTCCGGCGCGGACCTGCGCTACACCGACAGTGTCTCGGCGGAGTATGCCTTTGTCAACAGTATATACCGAGAGTATAATCAAGTGTCGAACTATGAGCAATTTTTATACGAGATAAACGACGCGGCAAACGGTCTTGCCGCAATCTCCATCTTCGCCGATGAGGAGGGGTATGACTACAAAAATATAGTCTCCACTCAAAAGGCATACCAAAACATGCAGGGGGTCAAGATTGACTACTCACCCGAGATGGGGTTTATCACTGCCACCACTTTCGAGGCGACCGACGCTATATTAATCTTCTCCATGATTCTTATAGCCTTTGCGCTGTTGCAACAGGAAAAACAATCGGGGCTGTTGCGCCTTATAAGGAGCACAAAAAAAGGGCGCCTTTTCACCGCACTCGCAAAACTTTGCGCCCTCGCGCTCGGTCTGCTGGTGACGGTGCTGTTGCTGTACGGCACAAACCTCATCTTTTGCGGCGCTGTGTTCGGTCTCGGCGATCTCACACGCACCGTCCAGTCGGTGCCGGAGCTGATGCGCAGTACCCTGCCTTTCAATCTGCTTCAATATCTTGCCGCATTTATGATCACAAAGTGGGTGGCGGCGATAATATGCGCACTCGGGATAATGCTCGCGATGCTGTTCGCTAAAAGTGTTATCGGCTCGGTGATATTGAGTCTTGCCCTGCCCGGTGCATTTTTTGCGTTGCGTCTGCTTATCCCTGCGACGAGCGTATTTAACCTCTTTCGCTATGCCAACATTATCGGCTACCTTCGGGTGGAGGAGATCCTCGCCACCTACCGCAACCTGCACCTTTTTGGCGGTGTAGTCAGCGCGGTGTCGGCGCAGATTGTATCGGCGATTATCTACACCGTGCTGTTGCTGGGCGTCTACCTCTTTGCATTTACACTGGGTCGTTTTTCCGAAAATCAGGTAGGTGTTCATTTTGTACCGCGTCTGCGCAAATTTCGTTTAACAAGTATATTCACAACCGAGCTGCGCAAGGTTTTATTCCTCGGCGGTGGGCTTGTCGTCCTGCTGATTGCCGCGCTGTATCACGGGTATGACATAGCGACCGACCGGCAGTATCTGACACCGTCCGATCAAGTATACAAAATGTATATAGATGAGCTTGTCGGCACCTATACCGAGGAAAAACATGAGTTTTTGCTGTCGGAACGTGAGCGGTTCGCCGAGTTTATCGAGTTGGAGGAGCAACTGCAATTCGGTGAGATTACACAGCATCAATACGACTACACGCTGAGCGTCAACTATTCGCTTGCGATGGAGTATGAGGCTTTCAAGACCGCCATGTCGAGTGCCGACTATATCAAAGCAAATCTCGGCGCGCAATTTTTGTATGACACCGGCTATAAAATATTGTTTGAGACAGAGCAGGACGACTTTGGCGAGAGTTTTCCCCTCGCGGTCATCTCGGTGGTTATGACGGTGGTCATGCTGTGCGGCTTTTTTTCGATAGAGCGCATCAGTGGTGTACGTCGCATACTCTACTCCACACCGCTCGGCCGCGAGAGGACGGTATACGCAAAACTCATTATATCGGGCGCGCTATGCTTTATCGTCTCATTGATAAACACCCTCCCACCCATCATCACCACAGCGAGAGTGTACGGCATGGATGGACTTTCGGTCAATATAAAGAGTATTCCGCAGTACGGTTGGCTCCCGCCCTTTGTGAGTATACTCTCGGTAATAATTTTTTCGTTCTTGTTGCGATTTGTGGCGGTGGCGTTTGTGGGGGCGCTAACCCTTTATATATCTCAACTTTACGACAACTATATCACCGTCATGATGATGTCTTTATCTATATTTCTATTGCCGTTGATTTTCGCCTATATCGGGCTTAGCCCCCTTGCATGGTTCAGTGTCCTCCCCCTGTTCGAGGCAACGGCGCTGATGTCACAGGGCGCACTGTTTGCACTAATACCGATTTTCTACGCGACGGTCATGGGGTTCATGCTCTATATCTTGTCGGCAAGGATGGTGGACAGGTATTCCTGGAACTTTAACGAGGTCTAAAGCGGTCACAAATTTTGCCGACGCCGTTTGCTAAGCCGAATTTCAAGTTAATTGACTATATTATTCAACCCTATAAATCCTCACACTCTCATTCTCGTACACCGGATCCGCCCCATCAAAGGGGTGCTCCCTCACGGCGGTGCTCATGAGCAGGTAGTCAATATCGTATTCCCGTGCGAGGGCGAAAGCCTCATCGGTCGTATCAAGACGAAACAGAACGTCGCTGACCTCCTCTAAGTTGTGGCGCATCACAAAATAGTCGGTGCCGTAGTCCATCGCATATCGCCAACTCTCCGCAAAGCTTCTGCGCTCCGACACGGCGGTGTAATAGTGCCAGGTGCCCTCCCCAATCTCCATGTCCTGTGCGTTGCGGTTGGTGGCAAATATTTCGTCGCGGTCGGTATTCTCTTTCAGCCAGAGTGCCGCCTGTTCATCCCCGGCGGTGACGGTGTTGCCGTAGTATGGGTATTGCGGACGCAGTTCAAGGCAACGCAGTGCCACCTGAACCCCCGTCCTCATCTCCGGCAAAACCATGGTGGCGGTGCCAAACAGCGTCACAACAGCCACAATCGCGCTCACCGCTATAAGCCGCCTATTCTTTAGTATGCTCGGCAACAACTCGACACCGCAAAACCACATAAAGTATATCGCCGCGAGCAGAAAGTAGGTCTGTGACGAGGAGTAGTGGAAAAACAAAAAGTAGGCGAGCATCCCACCGACCGCCGCCGCATTGACCAACAGGCGCATAAACGAAAGTTTTTTTATGTTTTTCAGGCTGGACACAAGACTTATTACATAGAGTATAGCACAAAAAGGTGCCCAGATGAATGCCTCATACAAAAGGTCGGGTAGCTCTTTCCATATCTCCATGACAAGGTTGTTAAGTGCGAAACGAAATATCGTCTGCCAAAGGAGGAGGAACACCAAACCGCCGAGTGCCGCGAGCAATAGCTGAAAACGATAAAGTCGCCTGCTGACTATCAGCGAAAAAATAACCGTCGCCGCCACAGCGCAAAGGATAAGTATGCCGTAAAGGTTTTTGCTCATCAAAAGTGCGCTGATTGCAAGGACGAATCCGAGGCAGAATTTTATACCGGATTTAAAATTAAATTTATTATCGAGCGACAGAGCTAAAAGATAGAGCACCGCCGAGGATAACGCGCTCGCCGCCATGACCCCGTTGTAGTTGCGGGTGTAGTTCGCGCTCATTAGTCCGCCAAACCCGTGCAAGAACAACAGCCCGAAAGGTAATAGAACCGCTATTTTTTTATCTACATTAAATCTACTTCCGACGGCGTACAGGCCGACCGACAGCACCGCGACTAAAATCGGATAGTTGTAATAACACGCGGCATTATAGACCGAAAGGTTGCCGACGAGTGAAATAAACCCAACCACCGTATCGGACAGATAATGGTAGTATAAAAACCCATCTATCGAGCGCATGTCGACCAGTGGGGAGCCAAAACGCACCGCCACGCCGTTGCCGACGCTCCACATCATGTCCTGATGGTACTGCATATTACCGGCAACATCGGCGTGCGCGAGGGGGAAAACGCCGGTGAAGATATACACGAATATACCGGCGGCAATGCACAGCATCAGCGCGTTAAATACAAAATTATTTTCCGGCTTTACAGTCGGCTTTTTTGCTATAACGGTATGCCATATTTTGTATCCGGCGAGGGAAAAGGACGGCAGATACATAAGATAGATAACCCATGGTGCAAGCTCAACAAGCGAGCCAAAGAGGACAAACCCGACCCACAAAACCGCGACGCCGAGGGTATAGGATACCGAAAACCGACCGGCGACAGACATTTTTGGGAGCAAAAGGTCACAGAGTGCAAGACCGGGGCAGAATATCAGCAGAGCGCTCAGCAGGACATAGACCACAAACCCGACAGCACTCCCCCCGGCGAGCATTGTCGCGGCACAGTATAAAAGGAGGACGATGGCGAGCAGGGAAAAGCCAAGTATATAGGGCTTGTTTTTTATATATAAAATCATATTGAGCTTTGTTTCCTAATTTTTGCGTACTGCTTTTTTGCATAGGGCGTTAAAAAAGATATAAGATAGGCAAAATTTATTATCCAAAACAGTCCGTTAAAAAGTATCATGGGTATGCCGTACCGCTCGATATTTTGTGCAGTGACCGCCAAAAAGAGGATGTACAAAAAGACGGTGGAGGATATAAATATATTGATTACACAGAGCTTTTTGTCGACGAAAGCAAACTTTTTGGATGCTATTAGCAGTGCAACGGACAATAACAGCACTAAAGGAGCAAAAAAGTTAAAAACGGTATGGAGCATGACAGAGATATCCGCATAACGGGTGTTAAACAGCAGGTTGGTGGCAAGCCCGAACTGCACCACCTGATGCGAAAAACTCGCCTGTGAGAGTGCGGTGCCGGTGCCGTCGGGGTACGCACCGAGCAGGTCCGAGGTGTTGCCTTTAAAAAAGTCTATCCAAAGTCCGCTCTCATAAAGGGAGTTAAAGACAATGGTCTCGGTGGCGTAGGTGTGCTTTCTGGTATCGCCTACCACCTCACAGGTGATCACACCCGAGACAATCCTGTAGTTCGCGACATAGCTCGCAATAAATCTATCCGGTGCGTTAATAAAGCAGGTGAAAAGGTACTTCAGTGAGCCAAAAAGCCCCGGCTCAAAAACATAGTCAAAGGTTGTTATCGGCTCGATAAAGCGGTCGTTTATATTGACGGTGGTGGGTTGCCCGTCGTAGTTTATACTGCCGACCGGCTCAAAGTATCGCAGACCGTCTACCAAAAAACTGCCGGCGTAACTATCCACCGATCCCCCCTCCATATTGCCACCGTCGTTGAGTGTGGCATATACCGAGATGTAGGACAGTATCATTGCGCCGAGCAAAAAAAGCACCGCCCCTTGCACCGCCAACCTTTTAAAAGAAAAACGTTGCACCAAATTAATCAAAATAAACCCTGCCCAGCACAGCAAGATTATAGGGAAGAACATCTGCTTTATCCCGTAGGATAACACCAAAAAGACGGCGGTTATCAGCGCGGTGAGCAGATGCTTTAAAACACCGTCCTTGACCCGCCTCATGCCGAGCATAAAGGCGAGATAACAGGCGATGAGTGTTATTGCAATGAATTCGGTCAGCACGGTGTGAGAATAGGTCAGCACCAGCGTGTTAAAAAAGAGCACTGCGGCAGAAAGTAGCCACACTCCAACGCGCCCGACCTTTTTATCTATGTCGAGCAGTATCAGCACCGTCATGACCGATGCCGCAAAAATTATATATATAAAGAAAAAACCAACCTTTAAGCCACCCACGGTGTAGCTGAACAACTTCCCCATAAGCATAATCAAAAATGGGAGGACAGGTCCGCGTTGTGCGTTATATACACCGCCGTCACCGGCGAAAAACTCGGCATTTTCAAGGTATACCACAGTGTCCGGTTGGAACAGAAGGGGCAACGAGAAAAATACCGGTATCAACAGGATGGGGAAAGCTATGTCGTACCATCTAAGTGCTATGGTTTTTGATAAAATATTATTCAAGTTCACTCCGTCGGCTACTCGGCAGAAAAACAGAGCTGTTCAAACTCCTCAATGGACATGGGTTTTGCATAAAAATAACCCTGTGCCGTCTCACAATTAACCTTTTTAAGCAGTTCCACCTGCTCCGGCTCCTCAATCCCCTCTGCAACGGTGTGCATGTACAGGCTTTGCGCCAGTTTGGTTATACCGTCGATGACGATGTCACCGCGCTCGTCGGCGTGCCTGTCGAAAAAGCTCTTGTCCAGTTTAAGGGTATCCACCTTAAAGTTTTTAAGCATACCGAGCGAGGAATATCCGGCGCCGAAATCATCGATAGCGATGGAAAATCCGGCATGATGCAGGCTTTCGAGCAGGTTTTTGAGGTCCTGTTCGTTCTCGGTGACCGTTGTCTCGGTCAGCTCCACCTCGATAAGCTCCCTTGGGATTTTATGTTTTTCGGTTATCGCCTTGATATCGTCGACAAAATTCGGATTGCGCAGATGCACACGTGAAAAGTTCACCGAGACGGGGACGCAAGTTTTACCCTCGTTTCTCCACCTATTTAGGGTTAAACAGACGTTTTCCAGCATTGATATGTCTAAGTTTACAATAAAACCGTTGGTCTCAAACAGCGGTATAAACTCATTGGGATAGACCATCGTGCCGCTCGGCTCCACCCAACGCACCAACGCCTCCGCGCCGACAATTTGCGAATCGTTTATACGGTATTTCGGTTGCAAAAAGAGTTTGAACTCGCCGTTTAACAGCGCATCTTCCATTTTGTTGGATATCTCGGTGGTGCGCAAGACCTTTTGTTTAAACCGATCGTCATAGTCCCAGTGGGCACTGCCGCCCTCCACCTTTGCAAAGCTGTGGGCGATGACCGTCTTGTTGACAATATCGTTTATATCGGTGTTATTCGGCTCAACGATATACCGCCCGTATCGGAAAGAAAACTGGTGTTTTGACAGCTCCGGCAACATGCGTTTAAACTGCCTTTCATAAAACGATGTGGTGGTTTGCATTTCCTCAAAAAGTCCGTTTGCGGAAAAGAACATAAACTCGTCGATACCGACCCTTGCGTGGCAAAAAGTCTCGTCCGTGACGGTGTTGCCGTTTTCGGCGATGGTTTTAAGCACCTTGTCACCGAGCTCAAAGCCGAACATCTCGTTTATCCCCTTGAAATTGACCACGTCCATCATGATCATGATGCCCTGTTTTTCGGGGTTTTTCGTGATAATGTCTTTCGTGTCAATCTTAAACTTGACAAGGTTTGGTATGCCGGTCAACTCGTCATAGTATGCAAGCTGTTCTATCCTCTTTTGATTATCGCGCCGCACCCTTAAAATATACAATGCAATAAGTGCCATAAAGCAGGTTATCGCAATGCTGAGTATCACCATGTTGTTCAATATGGTGGTGGCACCTGCCGAAATTTCTTCGGCGGTGGCGACAAATACAAGCGACCAACCGTTGATGTCGAGCGGACGATACTCCGCCATTTTTTCTACCGAATCTATGGTAAATCTAATCCGCCCGAGTCGCCCGTTTGCAAGGTCACTCGCAATCTCGTCGGTCGGTTTGCTGACATACTCGGCGGTGGTCAGGTTTTCAAAACTGTCATGTCGCTCGTCGGTGGACAGGAGCACGTTGCCGTTTGTGTCGACCACCATGGCATAGCCCTTGTCGCCCGACATGGTCAGGCTGAGGCTCTCGGTCAGATAGTCGAGTGAATACTCCGCCGCGATAACGCCGGCGACCTCCCCCTCGAACATGAGCGGTGCGGCGATGGCTAAGACGTTGTTGCCGGTAAACTCGGAAACATAGGGCGTCGTCGTGAGCGTCTCCCCATTTATGGCGCGCTCAAAATGCTCGGTGTCGGATATATCGGCGTGGGTGCCGTCGCCGAGCATACCCCTGCCGTGCATTTCGATAAGCAATATATTCTCAAACTTAAAGTCGTCGTCAAGAGTGCCTAAAAACTCCAGTATCGCCGCCTCATCATAGCCAAAAAAAGGCAAGGCTTTTGCTATGTGATCCAACATAGCCCTGCCGGTTGCAAGCTCGTTGTTGAAAGCGACCTGCTGTTGAATGGCGGTGTCGGTCAATTGTTGTTCCAAAAGGTGCTCCAGCTCATAGTTGAGGTCATAGTTGAACCTAATCACCCCAACAGTGATTACAAACAGCGCTAAAATCGCGCCGACTATCAGCAGTATTTGATGAAGTCTTTTTTTCAAAAAAACTTACCCCCATATTTTATTAGGGAATAATCCCTATCTTTGATTTTAGCATAAATAATTACTTATAGCAATAGCACCGAATAAAAAAATAGGGGAAAACGCAGGAAATCTTGTCACTTTTTTTTATTAAAATAACATGACAATTCAAAAATAATATGATAAAATGAACATTAAGAACATATAGGAGTTTTATTTTGGATATGAAAAAGTTAGGATTTGGTCTGATGCGCCTGCCGATGAGCGGTGAGGATGTTAATATCGAGCGCACAAAGGAGATGGTGGACGAGTTTATGTCAAAGGGCTTCACCTATTTTGACACCGCATACGTCTATCACAATCAGATGTCGGAGGGTGTGGCAAAAACAACACTAATAGAGCGATATCCACGTGAGAGTTTTCAGCTCGCCACCAAACTGCCGATAGGGCTTGCCGACACTAAAGAGGATGTGCAAAAGTTGTTTGACACCTCGCTCCGACGCTCCGGTGCAGGCTATTTTGATTATTATCTGCTTCACAGCATCAACGCTCAAAACAAGTCGAAGTTTGACACCCTTGGAGGATGGGAGTTTATACAGAAAATTAAGCAAGAGGGGCTTGCAAAAAATGTCGGTTTTTCCTTCCACGACTCTGCCGAGATGTTGGACGAGGTGTTGAGTGAGCATCCCGAGGTCGATTTTGTACAGCTACAACTGAACTATATCGACTGGGAGAGTGAGGCGGTGCAATCCCGCAAATGCTATGAGGTTGCAAGAAAGCACAATAAACCCATCATCGTCATGGAGCCGGTCAAGGGTGGCTCGCTCGCCTCTATGCCGGACGACATAGCAAAACCATTACTGGACTGCACAAAGGGTGTGAGCCTTGCCTCCTGGGCTATGCGCTGGGTTGCATCGCTGGACGGTGTTTTCATGGTGCTTAGCGGTATGTCCAACATGGAGCAGATTGCGGACAATATAAATACGTTTGACAACCTCGCCCCACTTTCCGCTGCGGAGCTATCGGCGATAGACGCCACCATCGAGAATATCAACAACAGCGACAACATCCCCTGCACCATCTGTAACTACTGCATCAAAGGATGTCCCGTGTCGATAGAAATCCCTCAGCTATTCCGCGCCGTCAACACCGCCCTTGTGTACAAAAACTTTGAGGGTGCGCAGGGCACATACAATTGGGTCACCGCAAACGGCGGCAAACCCTCCGACTGTGTCGAGTGTGGCCAATGTGAGGACGTATGTCCACAGCACATAGCTATTATTGAGGAACTTAAAAAGGTGGAGAGTGTGATAGGGCTGTAAACACTATTGTTACAAAAATTAGAGGGCGGAACGGGCATCCGCCACCCGTCGGCAACGATGTAGGAAATGTGGGAAAAGTCACCCCACCTAATTTCTGTACAAACTCCACCTCTCTTTATGATAGGTGGAGTTCTGTTTTAATTTTAAACGGTGACCAAATGACCAAAAAAAATAAATTTGTTTTATCCATAATCCTCTTTGCCGTCCTTGCGACACTCTCGCTTATAGCGACCGACACCGAGCTGTCCGGTTTGCTTTACACCCAAATTCCGCCGGATGTGAAAACGGTTGAGTATACCATCGACGGTGATGTATTGACCTATCTTGACACCGACTATAACATAATCGAGGTGGATGGCGGTGAGCGCAGTGGCGAGCGTGTGGGAGGTGTCGCGGTGGACGTCGGCTACGGCGAGCGTATTTATTATGCCCTGACCAATGAGCACGCTCAACTCGTCTATGTCTTAGCGCACGAGGTTGTGTTGCAGGACGAACAGAGTGAAGAGGTTAACTCCTCCGGTCGATATTATAACGACGAGGCGGCGGTTCCCGGCACAGAACTTGACCACCTCGACCAAGGGCATGTGATTGCGGACTCGCTCGGCGGTGTCGCAAACGCATATAATATAACACCGCAAAATTACATAATAAATCGGCACGGCGACCAGGCGTACATGGAGAAAATTATCCGAGACGCCGGTGGCTGTACCGATTTTATTGCTGTGATTACCTACCCTGACACCGACACCATGATACCGAGCGAATACCGCTACAGCTATTTCATATTGGGCAGTGGGGTGGTGGATGAGTTTGCGAACGAGGCTGATGACTAATGGTAGGGGATTAGGGCTGTTTTGATAAAACAACGCGGTCGGTTGTCACACGCCTTTGTAGGGCGGCACGAATACAATGCGTGCCCTACATGAATGGTGCAACACCGATGTTAACTGCAATAAGTTAGTCCACAAACGCGTTGTGTACCGCCACGACCGCCTTGTCCACCTCGGACTTGTTGATAAGCACCGAAATTTTGATCTCACTGGTGGAGATCATCTTGATATTTATGCCAGCCTCATACAACGCTTCAAACATTTTGGAGGCGACTCCGCTGTGGCTCTGCATACCTGCGCCCACTATCGAGACCTTGGCGACATCGTCCGATACCACAACGCCCTTTGCGCCATGTTTCGAACAAAAATCCTCCATCAACCCTTTGACCAGCTCAATCTCGGTCCCGGGGACGGTGAATGTGATGTCCTTTGTGTTCTCACGACCGACACTCTGTAGAATGATATCCACATTTATCTTGTGCTGTGCGAGATTAGAGAAGAGCTTAAACGAGGTACCGGGTGTGTCCGACACGCCCACTATCGAGAAAACCGCCACGTTTGTGTCCTTAGCGACACCTTTAATTAACATACCTTCCACTTCGTTCGTTACCTCCTTAACTACTGTACCGGGGTTGTTTGTGATGCTGGATAGAACCTCCAGCTCCACATCGTACTTTTTCGCCAACTCAACCGAGCGGTTGTTGAGCACCTGCGCGCCGAGTGAGGCGAGCTCCAGCATCTCATCAAAGGTTATCTCGTCGAGTTTTTGTGCGTTTTTAGCTATCCTTGGGTCGCAGGTGAAAACACCCTCAACATCGGTGAAGATCTGACATCTGTCCGCCTTGAGAGCCACCGCGACCGCCACCGCACTGGTGTCGGAGCCACCGCGACCGAGCGTCGTTATATCGTCGGAGCTGTTCGTGCCCTGAAATCCCGCGATGACCACGATGTGATTTTTCGCAAACTCGTTTTCAATTCGCTCCGGGTCAAGGCGTTTTATCCTCGCCCTTTGATGGTGTCGGTCGGTATGAAAACCTGCCTGACGACCGGTCAGCGATATTGCGGAGTAGCCCATCTCGATAAGCGCCGCCGCGAGCAGTGCCGCCGACATCTGCTCCCCTGCCGCGAGCAGTGCATCTCTCTCTCGCAGTGCCGGTTTGCTTGTCACCTCGTCAAACTTTTCCAGTAGGTCGTCGGTGGTATCCCCCTGTGCCGACACCACCACCGCCACACTGTTGCCGGCGCTGTAGGTCGCAGCCACAATCTTTGCGACGCGAAATACCTTGTCGCGGTCGGCGACGGAACTTCCGCCAAATTTTTGTACAATAATTGCCATCTAATCTATTCTCCGTACCTTTGGTTTATCGTTACACGGCGAGAGCCGCATTATGCTATAGTCGCTGATATCCTTGTGTTCTGCAATGCCTTTTTCGGCGTGTTGCAAAAACTCTTTCAGGTGGTCTTTGGTCACCACCGCCATGATTGTCGGCCCTGCTCCGCTTATATACACCGTTCTCGCGCCCCAACTCGGGCAGAGGCGGAACATCAACTCACCACCGCGTATGAGCGGCAGTCGATACTGTTGCTGGACACGGTCGCGCGTCGCAATCTCCAAAAGGTCGTATCGCTCTTCGCAAAATGCCGCGGTTGCAAGTGCACTCCTGCCTATGTTATAGACCGCATCGGCAAAGGGGAGCGACGACGGGAGGACCGCCCTCGCCTTTTTAGTGGATAATTTAAAGGGTGGCACAAACGCCACAAAGCACAGGTGCTCACTTATCGGTTTGCGGTGATAGTGGAGTTTGCCCTCGTCATAAACACCGGTCACAAAACCGCCGAGCAGTGCCGGCGCGACGTTGTCGGGGTGACCCTCGATCTCGGTCGCCTTGTTAAGCAGGTCATCGTCGGTCATGGGGTGACCTAACATCTCGTTTGCGAGCAACAGTGCCGAGACTATACACGCCGAGGAGGAGCCGAGCCCCCGTGTCGACGGTATCGACGGCTGTTCGATAAGACGCAGACCGCCAAGGGGTTTTGCGCACTCGTCAAACATGTTTTTTATGGTGGAATATATTAGGTTGTCCTCACCGGTTGAAGCACCGGGCGCGGCGGTAATCTCTATGCGGTCATACTCCTCCGCCATGATGCGGTTATGGATACTCACCGCAAGACCGAGGCTGTCAAACCCACTGCCGATATTTGCGGAGGTTGCGCTGACCTCAACGGAATACATCATAGCTCTGCCACATCGGATAGGGAGGACAGCGGTGTCACCTGCGGTGCAATTTCGTCATATTTATCCTCACCCCAGTAGAGTGTATCGTGAACCGATGTGCCAATTTTCATACATTCGAGAATGTCGGACACAACCGCGCTCGCGGTGGCGACACTGCCGGCACCCTGACCGTAAAACATGACATCACCGAGCATATTGCAGGAGGCAACGACGCCGTTGTACACCCCGTGCACCGACGACAGCACATGCTGTTTCGGCACAAGGAGCGGCGACACACCACAATAAAGTTTATGCCCATCCAGCCTTGCATATGCAATCAACTTGACCGACATGTCTCTTTTTTGTGCGGTTTTAATGTCGTCGCCGGTTATATCGCGTATTCCGCAGGTCGGCACGCAAGATGGCGGCAGATATTTTTTAAACGCGATGGACGCGAGTATCGAAATTTTGCGCTGTGCATCGATGCCGTCTATGTCGGCACTCGGGTCCGCCTCGGCAAAACCTCTTGACTGTGCCTCACGCAGTGCCTCGTCATAGCTAAGCCCGGACAGCTCCATGCGACCGAGGATATAGTTGGTGGTGCCGTTCATAATGCCGTATACCGCGCCTATCTTGTTGGTGGTCGCGATCATGCGATGCAGCGGCGATATTATCGGTGTGCCACCGCCGACACTCGCCTCGAATAAAAAGCAAACACCCTTGTCTTTGGCTATCGCGATAAGCTCGGTGCCATGCTCCGCCACCAGATGTTTGTTGGAGGTGACGACGCTTTTTTTCGCGTTAAGGCAGGCTTTGACATACTCATAGGCAGGTTTAACACCTCCCATCGTCTCCACCACCACCGATATCTCGTCATCGTTTATAACGTCGTTGATATCGCAGGAAAAACTCGCCTTACAAGGATGGGAGGAGAAATCGCGCAGATCTAAAACCCTCTTAATATTAATTTTTTCGCCGACATCGGTATTAATATGTTCGCCGTTTTCCGACAACAGGTCGTACACGCCGCTACCTACAATACCAAAGCCGAGAATTGCAATATTTATCATAATTTAACCTTTAATTATCTCACCATTCGACGGACCGCCTGCCGCGTTGGACTCATCGGTGTCGATATGTACGGCGGTCGCAAAGGAGGCGGCAACGCGGACAACGACGTCGCCCAAAACGGTGGAACGCTCGTTCGCGCCACACTTTATGCTGATTATCTCTTTGTCAGCGATACCGAACTTCTCTGCATCGTCGGGGGTGCAGTGCAGGTGACGTTTTGCGACGATAACACCCTCGGTGAGCGTTATTTCACCTGCCGGACCTTTGAGCACACAGCCGGGCGAGCCGGCAACGTTGCCGGACTCACGAATTGGGGCGGCAACACCGATACTGCGCGCATCGGTGAGTGATATCTCCACCTGTGTCGCCGGACGGACAGGTCCGAGGATGGACACGCCGGCAATCTCTCTTTTGGGACCGGTCACGGTCAAACGCTCATGACATACATATTGTCCGGGTTGGGACAGCTCTTTTTTATTGGTCAGCTCATATCCCGCACCAAACAAAATTTCAAGATCGGATTGGCTCACATGGATGTGGCGAGCTGAGGTTTCTACCATAACGCTCATAATTTTATTCTCCTTTATTTAGCATACACCGTCGCACGGTTCTCACGAATGACGTTGACCTTAATTTGACCCGGATAGGTCAGCTCATCCTCCACCTTTTTGGCGATATCGCGTGCCATGATGACAATCTGGTCGTCGGTTATATTCTCCGGCTTGACCATTATGCGCACCTCACGACCGGCTTGCAGTGCAAAGCAGGTCTCGACGCCCTCAAAGCTCTTGCCTATCTCCTCCAAACTTTCGAGACGCTTGATATAACTTTCGAGATTTTCACGCCGTGCACCGGGGCGCGCTGCGCTAATAGCGTCCGCCGCCATGACGATGAATGCGAGCGGTGTAGTCGCCGGCACGTCACCATGGTGAGCCTCTATAGCGTGGATAATCGCCTGATTTTCTTTATGTTTTTTTGCAAGCTCGACACCTATCGAGATGTGGGTGCCCTCCACCTCGTGATCCAGCGCCTTGCCGATATCGTGGAGTAGTCCTGCACGCTTTGCCTGCGGCACGTTTATGCCAAGCTCCGCCGCTAAAAGTCCCGATAAATAGGACACTTCAAGGGAATGTTTAAGCACGTTTTGACCATAACTTGTGCGGTATTTTAAACGACCGATAAGTCGAACAAGATCGGGGTGCAGTCCGTTGACACAGGCGTCCATGACCGCTTTTTCACCCTCACGTTTGATAACCTGATTGACCTCTTTGCGGCACTTCTCCGCCATCTCCTCGATACGAGCAGGGTGGATGCGACCGTCTAATATAAGCTTCTCGATAGTTTGGCGCGCAACCTCACGGCGCACCGGATCAAAGCTGGAAATGGTGATAGCCTCCGGCGTGTCGTCGATTATCAGCTCCACCCCTGTCGCGGTCTCCAGCGCACGGATGTTGCGACCCTCACGTCCGATAATGCGACCTTTGAGGTCATCGTTTGCGATGGGGATAACCGAAACGGTCACCTCGCTCGCATGGTCGGCAGCACAGCGCGATATCGCCGCCGAGATGTGCTCACGGGCAAGGCGGTCACAATCCTCCTTGCACTGCACGTCATATGCCGATATCTTCACCGCCTTTTCGTGCGATAAAGTCTCATCCAGCTGTTGCATGAGCAATGTTTTAGCGGATTCGGTGGACATGCCGGCGAGCTGTTCCAGTTTGGTGAGCTGGCGCTCCTTTATCTGCTCAATCTCGGCGAGACGCGCATTTAAAAGCTCGGTGCGGTTTTTGAGGTCCTCCTCCTTTTTCTCCTGGGTGGTGATGCGCTTGTCCAGTGCCTCCTCCTTTTGGTCAAGGCGGCGTTCACCGCGTTGAATTTCACTTCGGCGGTCCTTTATCTCCTTATCCGCCTCACTGCGCAGTTTAAAAATCTCGTCCTTTGCCTCGACACTTGCCTCTTTGCGGCGATGTTCCGCCTGTTTTATAGCGTCGTTAAGCAGTTTTGTCGCCTGTTCCTTTGCACTTCCCAAAATGTTTTCATCACTTTTGCTGCGATAGTTAGAGCCGACAAGGAAAGCCACTACAATGGCAATCAAAGCAAGCACGACTATCACCACTATTTCGATAGGTGGCATAGTTTTGTTTTCCTTTCTTTAAATTAGTCTATGGATCATATTCAGTTTTGTATATATTGAACGGAATGCTCCAATAAATCTATACTCTATTATGATACCAAAATTTGTGGTAATTTGTCAACACATTTATTTCACAATTATTTTTTTGTAGATAGCAATATCAAATAATTGAGTTCACTGTCTATAATAAACTCGGCGGCAATCTTATGGTCGGCGATAGCGTTTTTAAAGCTAAATCTAAAACTATGTTGCCCTTTTTCTCGTTGCACCAAACAATACTATTATCATTTTTGATCGCAAATATTTATAAATTCAGTCTTATTTTTGATAAATCACTATAAATCGGAACATGTCAAACGGTTATAAAACAGTAATACGCAGTAGTTCTTTTTACTTTAACGTTAAAATAAATACCTGGCGATATATTTAGTCATATTGCACATATTTTTTTAAAATTTTTATGAATATAGTAAATTTTAAAATAATCTATTGACAGAAACAGCGCGATGTGATATTATTTTACTACAACGTTAAAGTAAATCAAAAAAAATATTGCAACATTGACTTCACTATATAAGCTGTGTTATTATTAAGTATTAAAAATTATTTAATCTTTAACGGTAAAGTGTGGAGGAGTTATGGTAACAATCAAGGAGATTGCTTCGGCGTGTGGAATTTCCGCTACTGCTGTCAGCAAGGCACTTCGAGATGAAAAGGATATATCAAAACCAACAATAGAACTTGTCAAAAAAACCGCGATGGAGCTCGGCTATGTGAAAAACCCTGCCGCTGTCCGATTGAAAACAAATCGCTCCTACAATTTTGGTATTCTGTTGGAGGACGGATTGCACTCCGGACTTACCCATGAGTTTTTTGCCTCTATACTCAACAGCTTTATAAACGAGGCGCGGGAGTTTGGTTATACCGCGACATTTATCGGCGATCGTTTCGGTAAAACCACCATGAGTTATGTCGACTATATTAGGATGCTCGGGTGTGACGGGTTGATAATTCTGGTTCATCAGTTTGAAGAGGATAAGTTAATCGACATTATTTCCAGCAAAATTCCTATTGTAATGATTGACTACAGCTACAATGAATGCAGCAGTGTAAATTCCGACAACGAGTATGCGATGCATGAGATGGTAAAGTACGCATACGAAATGGGGCACCGAAAGATAGCTTTTATCCACGGTGAAACCAGCTTGGTGACAAAAATTCGTGTGGCAAGTTTCTATCGAAGTTGTGGATATCTCGGCATTGATGTCAACGAAAATTATGTCAAAGAGGGGCTATACCACGACCCAAAATCTGCCGAGAGCATCACATATGAACTTCTTGACATGAAAGACCCGCCGACCTTTATATTCTATCAGGATGATTTTGCATTTATCGGCGGAATGCACGCCTTTGAAAACCGCGATATAACCATCGCAAAGGACATCAGCGTTGCGGGATACGACGGCATGAATCTCTCACAGGTGATGAAACCGCGCTTGATGACATGGAAGCAGAACACGGTGCAGATGGGCAAAGAGGCGGTGCGGCTTTTAATCGAAGCGGTGGAAAAACCAAAGATATACATTCCGCGCACCGTAGAGGTCCGAGGTGAACTGTTAAAAGGTAAAAGCGTTAGAAATCTCAACGAGTAGATAAATATATAATATTTTGTAAAAAACCGTGCCTTTGGTACAGGTGTAATAAAGGTCGGTTTATATAGTTAATCAACACCGAAACCCACCACATCTTAGCGACATAAATCCCGTCTATCTGCGTTGTCCTCAATCCTTCGCCTTGATATACAAAATTTCTGTTCGCCAATCTGTAGCGTTTTTCGGAGTTAATTAACTAATAATAACAAATATGGAGGAAAAATCAATGAAAACATCTTTTTGGAAAAGATCAGCGGCACTGCTCTTCAGTGCATTCCTGCTGATGTCCATGCTGGCGGCGTGTTCACCGGCGGACAACGCAGCATCACAGGGTGATGCGAGTACATCTACCGACACACAAGGGGGCGAGGCCTCCAGTGAACCCAAGGCACTCACGGTTCTTTTCGACCAGAATGAGGGATGGACAAAAAACTTCAGCCCACTCACACAGGGTGCATACCAGTTTGTACAGGGCTTTATGTATGAACCGCTCGTAATTTTTGACAACTATAAGAGCACCGAGGAGACAATGTGGCTCGCCGAGGACATCATCTCACACGAGGACAATAAAACGCTCACCGTCAAGGTACGCGAGGGCATCAAATGGAGTGACGGCGAGGATTTCAACGCCGAGGACGTCGCATTCTCTTTCACATACTCACAGGATAAACCGGAAATTGATCGCAACGGTGACTGGGGCGAAAACGGCAAAATCGAGAGCGTGACCATAGTGGACGACTACACCGTAGATATCGTTATGAAGGAAGAGAACCGTTTCCACAGAAGAACAGTTTTCGCTATCAAATGGATGATACCGGAGCATATCTGGAGCGAGATTGACGATCCTGCGAACTTTATCTATGACGTGGACGCACCGGTTGTCACCGGCGCATTCAGCACCGTCAAATCCTTTGCGCCGGAGATGATAGTTTTTGAGCGCAACCCTAACTACTGGATGGGCGATGATCTCGCAGTGGACGAGCTACGCGCACCGCAGTTTAATTCCAACGACGCCGCACTGACTCTTTTACAGACCGGCTCGGTGGACTGGGCACACATCATGATCCCGAACATTGAGGAGACCTATGTTCAAGGCGATGCCAACAAAAAATATTGGTACGGCACCAACGACGGCGTGCGACTTTCCATGAACTACATGACACCGAACGCCGGCAACCTTGAGGCATTCAACAACGTCGACTTTAAAAAGGCTATATCCATGGCTGTCGACCGCGCCGGCATCAGTGCCTCCGCCGCATTTGGATATCTTGAGGATACCATCCCCCCCAACACAGGACTACCCCCACAACTCATGCAGTATGCCGATGCCGACGCTCAGGCAACCACGGCAGAGTACACCATGTATGACATTGATGCCGCAAAGGCTCTTCTTGAAGAGGCAGGCTTTGAAGACACCAACGGCGACGGCTTTGTAGAGACCCCGACCGGTCAGGAAATAGCGTTTGAAATCCTCTCTCCTGCAGGCTGGACCGACTGGAACGATGGCGCGGCAATCGCGGCGGAGGGTATGCAGGCAATCGGCGTCAATGCAACTGCACAGGCAAAAGACCTCTCCCTCATCACACAGCACTGGGCAAACGGCGACTTTGATATGCTCTACACCGCAAACGGTCAGGCAGGCGACATCTATCGCTTCTACTTTGACACCATCGGTGACCAATCGAGAGTAAAAACCGATACATGGTGGTCCATCTGCCAGACAAACTATGTCAGCGACGAAATGACCGACCTTATCAACCAACTCCCCACCGCCGCAACCGACGAGGAAGTTTTAGCTATCACAAGTCAGGTTGAGCAACATTTTGCGGAGAACGTTGTGAACATTCCGCTCTTCTATAACGGCAACTGGTTTGTATACAGTGATGCAAGATTTACCGGCTGGTCCACCTCTAACGAGACAGGCTACCCCGCACTCACCATGCATGACTCCAAAATATTGAGGCTTTTAGAATTAGAGCCGGTGGCATAACTTATTTTAGTGAATAGTAAATAGTGAATAGTGAATAGTGAAAAGTTAAGGACAATTTTCTGCGAAAATCATCGATTATATTGTTTAAACATTCACTATTCACTATTCCTTTTTCACTTAATTCACCCCGTAAGAGAGGAATGTTTCGATTATGAAATACATACTAAAAAGACTCGGGTTTTATATTGTGGCATTTTTCGGTGCCGTGACACTGAACTTTTTCCTGCCACGACTTATGCCGGGCAATCCGGTGCAGATGTTTCTTTCCGAGCTTGCCCGCAGTGGGTCGAAGATTGACCCGGCGGTCATTGCCTCGGTGGAGGAGATGTTCGGTTTTAACTCCGATGAGCCGCTGATAATCACCTATTTTAAATACCTTGGCAATATCCTTACAGGCGATTGGGGCACCTCCTTTTTCTATTATCCGCAAACGGTGACCGATGCAATCTCGAGGGCGCTCGGCTGGACGGTGTTCTTGATGGGGCTTGCACTCATTGTCGGCTTTGTGATAAACAACGCGCTCGGCATTTTAGTCGCATGGCGCAGAGGGAGCAAGTTTGACACCGCGTTGACGGTGGGCGGTCAATTTTTGGCGAACATCCCGTCGGTGGTCACCGCCATCGTTTTGCTGTTTGCACTGTGCTATACCGGACTTTTTCCGCTCGGTTATGCCGTCACACCGCTGTTTATACCGGATAACACCTTTGAGTATGTAATGGACGTTCTACACCATGCCTTTGTTCCGGTCACCTGTGTCGTCATCTCGGGGCTCGGCGGTATTATGGGCATGAGGGCGAATATGATAAATCAGCTTGGCGACGACTATATTGTGATGGGCATCGCAAAAGGTCTGCCGGACAATAAGATCATGTTCTCCTACGCCGCGAGAAATTCACTTCTCCCGGTCATCACCTCCCTCGCAATGCAGGTCGGATTTCTGCTCGGCGGCTCGCTCATTATCGAGCAGATATTTAACTATCCCGGGCTTGGCAGCATTATGGTCGCCGCCATATCCAACCGTGACTATCCGCTCATGCAGGGCATTCTGCTTATGACTACAATATTGATGTTGTCCGCAAATCTGCTCGCAGATATTGCAATACTCTTTTTCGACCCACGCACCAGACGACAGTCTAAAAGCTAATATAGCGGAAAGGAACATCAATATGTCAAAGATACTTAAATTTTTAAAGAGCAGTCCGAAATTCACTGCCGGGATAATTTTACTCGGTATAGTGTTGACGCTCACTATGCTCGCACCAATCTTCACTTCGCATGACCCTCTGTTTCGTTATGAGGGCATGTACCACACACCGCCCTCGTCGGAGCATATTCTCGGCACCACCAACCTCGGACGCGACGTATTTGCACAGAGTCTTTACGGCGGTCGACAGTCCATTATTGTGGGTCTGCTCGCTGCCACCATCACGACACTGCTCGGCATGATAGTCGGCATCAGCGCCGGTTATATCGGCGGTATCTATGACAGCGTCGTCAGCACTGTTACCAACATCATGATGGTTATACCGACCATCGTCCTACTTTTGATAATTGCCTCCATGATGGACGGGGTGTCGCCACTGCTTATCAGTCTAATAATCGGCTTCACCTCATGGCCGTGGAATTCGAGGGTGCTACGTGCACAGACAATGAGTATTCGAAACCGCGACTTTGTACGCAGTGCCGAGACACTCGGTGAGAATAAATTCCGCATACTGTTTTTTGAAATTATGCCGAACATGCTCTCCATCATTTCGTCGGCATTTGTCGGGACGCTCATCTATTCTATCATGGCACATGCGACGTTGGAGTTCATCGGATTTGGCGACCCATTGAGCGTCACATGGGGCACAATTCTTTATAATGCACAAAATTCCGGTGCTTTTCGTAGCGGATACTTCTTTGAGGTCACCGGCGCTATCGGCGGTCTTGTTATGATAGGCATGGGGCTGACACTGATAAACTTTGCGATAGATGAGATATCCAACCCCAAACTAAAGGCACAGCGCATCATGAAAAGCTACTATAAAGCAAGAAAAGCCGAAATGAAAAGAATAGAAAACGTGGGGGATGCGAGATGAAAAACATAATCGAGGTAAAAAACCTCTGCGTTGATTATGTCACCGGTGACGGCTCCTATGTTCGCGCGGTGGACAACGTGAGTTTTGAGATAGGTGAGGGGCAGAGCCTCGGGCTCGCAGGTGAGTCCGGTTGCGGCAAGTCCACCATCGCATATTCTCTTATGAGATTGCACCGCCCACCGGCAATCATTTCGGGCGGAGAGATTAATTTCATGGGCAACGATATATTAAAGTATAACGACAAAAAGTTGCAGGCTTTCCGCTGGAGCGACACCGCGATGGTGTTCCAATCGGCAATGAACTGCCTCAACCCCGTCGCGACCATGGAAAAGCAGTTTTTCGAGATATATAAATATCACGGCATAACAAATAATAAAGCGGAGGCGCGCAAGAGGTCAACGGAACTGCTGTCACTGGTCGGCATACCGGCGGAGCGGCTTAAGGACTATCCTCACCAATTTTCCGGCGGTATGAGGCAACGTGCGGTTATCGCCATGGCGTTAGCACTAAACCCCAAACTGCTCATATTGGACGAGCCGACCACCGCCCTCGACACCGTTGTACAGCGCGACATATTAAAACGAATTTACGAGCTCAAAGCAAAATTTGGCTTTTCTATACTTTTTATCACGCATGACATCAGCCTTATGATGGAGTTTTGCGAGAGTGTCGCCATCATGTACGCCGGCAAAATTGTGGAAAAAGCAAACACGTCAAAAATCCTATACAATCCGAGCCACCCCTACACCTTCGGACTTAAAAACTCTTTCCCGTCGTTAAAGGGCGAAATAGAGTATATGGAGGGTATAGCCGGCTCGCCGCTCGATCTGAAAAACATCCCCGACGGCTGTCGTTTTGAGGCAAGATGCTTTAACCGCTGTGATGAATGTGCCACCAAAGAACCGACACGCACACAACAGGACGACAACTTCTTTTACTGCCACAAACCACTCGCAACCGAAAGGAAGGCAAATGGATAAAAAAGTCATTTTCAAGGTTGAAAACCTGACCATGGATTTTAATGTCAGCGGCAAAAATCTTTTTTCAAAGTCTCAGACCCTACGCGCCTTGAACGATGTGAACTTTGAACTGTATCAAGGGGAGTCGCTCGCCGTCGTGGGTGAGTCCGGTTGTGGGAAATCCACAGTCTGTCGCATTGCAATGCGTTTTCACAAACCCTCATCCGGTAAAATGTATTATGACGGTGACGATGTCCATACCTTAAGTGGTTCCAAACTGAAAAACTATCGTCAAAAAGCACAGATGATATTCCAAGACCCGTTCTCGGCGCTCAATCCGCTACACAGCATATATTATCATTTACAGCGACCGGTGAAACTCTATCACAAAGGTACTCCGGAGGTGATGAAAGCCCGTATGGATTCAGCACTTGAGCTGGTCGGACTCACCCCACCGGAAGAGCAGGGCAAAAAGTTCCCACATCAACTTTCCGGCGGTCAAAAACAGCGTGCGTATATCGCAAGGGTTTTGGCGGCAGGGGCAGAGGTGATTTTTGCAGACGAGCCGACCTCCATGTTGGACGTGTCGATACGCCTCGGCGTGCTCAACCTTATGAACGAGTTAAAAGTAAAACACAACAAATCATTTATTTACATAACGCACGACATAGCGACGGCGCGGTATTTTGCCGATAGAATTATAGTGCTGTATGCAGGTCATATTGTGGAATACGGCGACGTGAACGAGGTCATCATCAACCCAAAACACCCATACACGCAGTTGCTTGTAGCGGCGGCACCGGACCCGGAGCGCGAGGGCGAGGTAAGCCTCCCCGTAAAATCCGCCGAGGAGACGGAAATTTCCATGTGGACACCGGATAGTACCGGTTGCCCATTCAAAAATCGTTGTCTCTATACAACCGAAAAATGCAAGACCGAAATGCCGAGTGAGACAAAGGTCGGTGAAAATCAGTTTATAAGATGTCACAACCCGCAGTAAGGATAAGAATGTACAGTTTAAATTTTAATAATTACGCAAAAAAAATCCGTGAGACGGTGGCAGAGAGTGTTGTTGTGCTCAAAAACGAGAACAAAACCCTCCCGATAAAAAAGGGCGAAAAAATCGCCCTTTTCGGTCGAGGACAGATAGACACCTACTATTGCGGAACAGGCAGTGGCGGTATGGTGAACATCCCATATCTTGTGACTATCGCCGAGGGGTTAAAAAATCAGCGTGATATTGACGAGGAACTGTATAAATTATATCAGGATTTTATTTCTGAAAACCCTTTTGACAAGGGTAAGGGCTGGGCGCAGGAACCTTTTTCGCAAAAAGAGCTGTTGCTGTCACAGGATATAGTAAATCAAAGCGCAAAGCGATGCGATCTTGCGGTATTTGTGCTCGCAAGGAGTGCCGGCGAAGATAAAGATGTAATACCCGAGGGCGGCAGCTATTATCTGAGTGACACCGAAAAAAGCAATCTCACACTTATATGCAATAATTTTAAACGTGTGGTAGTGCTACTGAATGTCGGTGGGATTATGGACATGGATTTCATCGAGAATTGTGCCCCCGGTGCGATAGTCTATGCATGGCATGGAGGTGTAGAAAGCGGAAATGGCTATGCGGATGTTTTATGCGGTGAGGTTTGTGCTTGTGGTTGTATGCCCGATACAATAGCAAAAAGCCTTGATGACTATCCGAGGAATTTCGGTGACCTATCAAAGGTGATATATGACGAGGATATCTACGTCGGCTACCGCTATTTTGAAACATTTGCTCGCGATAGAGTTTTATATCCTTTTGGTTTTGGTCTCTCCTATACCGAGTTTTGCTTTGAAAATATCGGATTAAAGCATAATAACAGCAATGTCAAAGTTACCTTAACGATAAAAAACACCGGGGAAATACACGGCAAAAAAGCAGTTCAACTGTATGTAAATTCACCGATTAATAAACTTGGCAAACCGAGAATGACACTTTGCGGATTTGCAAAGACAAAACTGCTTGCGCCAAACGAGTCACAGGAGTTGACGATATCGACCTCCTATCGTGATTTTACCTCGTTTGACGAGGGGCAATCTGCCTTTATTTTGGAAAGAGGGGATTATACATTCTTTGTCGGTCACAACACTCGGGACAATGTAAAGGTCGGCGGCATTGTAATAGCAAACGAAATTATTGTGGAGCGATGCAACAGCGCTCTGTTGCCGAGTGTTTCTTTCAAAAGGCTCACCGCGAGCGTACAAAACGGTGAGTATAAAATGGATTATGCCGACACACCGACGCGACAAAATAATAAAACCGAGATTGAGACAAATAAAACGTCACAAAAAACCAATTACGGCTATAATTTTGAACAGCTGTTAAAAGGGGAGATTACCTCTTTGCAGCTTGCCGAGGATATGAGCGATACGGAACTAATTCAGCTCTCGCGTGGTGAGGGGATGTGCTCTCCAAAGGTTACACCGGGGACAGCCGGCTGCTACGGTGGTGTAAGCAGACCATTAAAAGAGCGTGGTATTCCGATTGTTTGTTGTTCTGACGGTCCGTCCGGCATAAGAATGGATTGCGGTACACTTGCTTTGAGTTTGCCCAACGGCACGGCGCTTGCCTCCACCTTTAATACCGAGCTTATTGACGAGCTTTTCTCCTTTTTGTCGATTGAGATGCTGTATCACAAGATTGATACACTGCTCGGCCCCGGAATGAATATCCACCGTCACCCACTCTGCGGTCGGAATTTTGAGTATTATTCCGAAGATCCGCTGTTGACAGGGAAAATGGCATCGGCACAGCTCAAAGCAATGCATCGCCACCAAGTTACAGGCACGATAAAACATTTTATGGCAAACAATCAGGAGAGTGGTCGCAACACCGCCGACTCGGTGCTAAGTGCAAGAGCGGCGAGGGAGATATATCTTCGTGGTTTTGAAATTGCGGTGCGCGAGGGCGGTGCAAAAAGTCTTATGTCGGCATATAATCCGATAAACGGCATACAGGCGGCATCAAACCACGACCTTCTCACCACCGTTTTGCGAGAGGACTGGGGATATGACGGTATAGTGATGACCGACTGGTGGGCAACCATGAATAAAGAGGGCGGTGAAGCGTCCAAGAAGAACACCGCCGACATGATACCTGCGCAAAACGATGTATATATGGTTTGCTCCGACAGCGAGAGCAACTCAAACGACGATAACAGCGAACGAGAACTTGAAAAAGGCAACCTTAAAAGGGACCATCTCGTACGAAATGCAGTTAATATAATTAACTCTGCGGTGTGGTATAACGGCAACGACGACCTTGACATAAAGGTGATATCTCCGCTTGAAAATGAGTTTGAGATAGCAAATGAACTCGGCGAATTTTATGTTAAAGGGGACGAATTGTTCCCATTCGAAAGGATAAATACCACAAAAGGGATTACCACAAAACTAACTCTGCGTTTTGGTGACAACGGCACATATCGTTTTGATACAACAATGTTTGCCGACGCACCACAGCTCGCACAGCTATCCATGACTTTAAAGGTAAACGGCATGTTGTTCGACATGTTCACACTCAAAGGTGGCAGCGAGGACACTTTTAGTGGCGAATTTGACATGTTCGCGACAAAAAGTGCATATATAGAGCTGTTTTTTAGCGAGACCGGCATGAAGATAAAAAGATTTGACATAAAAAAGATTGATTAGAAAGGCACACTACATATGAAAGCGACAGGCTCTTTTGTAACTATAGATAATATTCCCCACTACAAAATTTCTAATAGCGAGACCATGGCACCGTTTTTTATTAAAATTGCCTCCGCGTGCGATATCTGGATATTTTTGTCCTCTATCGGGGACGGTGGCATCACCGCCGGTCGCAAAAATGCCGAGGGGAATATCTTCCCGTACGAGACGGAGGATAAACTCAGCTGCGCCTACGAGAGCGGCAGTAAGACCATAGTCAAGGTGGGGGAGGATTTTTGGCAACCTTTCGAGACAAATGGGGTGCAAAAATATGATATCACAAGAAATATCTACAAGTCGTGTTACGGCAACAGCCTAATTTTTGAGGAGATTAATCACGACTTTAAACTTTGCTATTCCTATAAATTGCATACCTCGGAAAAATACGGTATAGTCAAGACGGCGAAACTGCGCAACCTCTCGGATAAAAACGTTGCGATAGATTTACTGGACGGGTTTTTGAACATTATGCCATATGGCGTGCCGATAGCTCTGCAACAATCCTCCTCCACTCTGGTCGATGCGTATAAAGCGACGGAGCTTATCTGCGAGCGCCTCGGGGTATATTCCATGACCACCACCGTCAACGACACACCGCACCCGATTGAGATGTTGCGCGCAAATGTCGCCTACTGCACCGCCAAAAACGCCGAGATATTTATCAATCACGACGTTATTTCAAGATTTAAAAACAATGATAAATTGACTCATCAAGAGGAATGTTACGGCAAAAAAGGTGCGTATTTTGCATTAATAAAGGCAGATCTTGCCTCCGGCGAAGAAAAGGAGTGCTCCTTTATTGTGGACTGCGGATATGACCACTCCATGATTGCAGAAATCAACGACTATGCAAACGGCGACGATTTCAGCGAGCTTTTCGCCGATATTGCAAGCGGCACACAAAGCATATTAAATCTCGTGTCAAAGTCGGACGGTGTTCAGACAACTGCCGACACAACCGCCTGCGCCACCCATTTTATCAGCACATTATATAATTTAATGCGCGGTGGCACGTTTGAAAACGGTTATGATTTCAACTATAAATTTTTCCTCGATTTTATAAATAAACGCAATAAAACCGTGGCAAAAAACACCGAACTGCTGAACAAAATTAAAAACTGCAAAACAATATTCGAGCTAAAAGAGACGGCAAAATCGGATATTGACATGCATCGACTGTCGCTTGAATATATGGAGCTGTCCTTTTCAAGGCGGCACGGTGACCCCACTCGACCGTGGAATAAATTTAATATTGTATTAAAGGATGAAAACGGCGAGCGTGCGGTAGGTTATGAGGGAAACTGGCGCGATATCTTCCAAAATTGGGAGGCGCTCGGTCTCTCCTACCCCGAGTATTATGAAAACATGGTTGCAAAGTTTGTGAATGCCTCCACCATCGATGGATTTAACCCCTATCGCATAAGCCACGAGGGCATTGACTGGGAGCGACCGGAGCCGGAAAATCCTTTCAGTGGTCTCGGATACTGGGGTGACCATCAGATAATCTATCTCTTGCGGCTTTTGCAGGGGCTGTCAAATCATTATCCCGACAAACTGCAAGATATGTTTTCACAGGATATTTTCAGCTATGCAAATGTCCCATATAAAATCAAAGAATACAGTGAAATATTAAAAGACAGCAAAAATACCATCCTGTTTGATGCCGCTTTGGACAGGCAGATCGAAGATATGGTCGCGGTCCTCGGCACCGACGCAAGGCTAATATTAAAAGATGACAGCGTCTATACCGTGAACCTAACGGAAAAACTGTTGGTGACGACACTTTGCAAGGTGAGCAATCTCTTGCCGGGCGGCGGCATCTGGATGAACACACAACGACCGGAGTGGAACGATGCCAACAACGCAATAGTTGGCATAGGACTATCGGTGATTACGGTATATCATCTGAAAGCATACCTTAAATTTATAAAAGAATTATATCAAAACAGCATATCCTCGTTTAATATTTCAAACGAGGTGGTTGAATGGATGCAAAAAATTGTCGATACACTCTCTACGTATGCCGACAGGTTTGATTGCTGTTCCAAAGATGTGCTGAACGAGATGGGCGAGGCGTTCTCACATTATCGCAAAAAGGTTTACAGCGGTGGTTTTAGCGGCAAAAGTGATGTGCAAACCGAAGACATTTTGCGGTTTATTGATTGCGCCGATGCGCTTGTCGACTATACCATAGACAAAAATAGCGGGGATGTCTATGTCAGCTATAATCTCCTCAAAGAGGATTTCAGTTTTGTGCCGATGAAAACTATGTTCGAGGGGCAATCTGCCATCATTGCAAGCGGTGCACTAACCACGGGTGAGGTGTGCGACCTGATAGACTCCATAAAAGAAGAACTTTATTTCGAACCGGGTGGCTATCACACCTTATATCCGTTAAAAACGACGACAAAGTTTTTTAATAAAAATAATTTGTCAAAAGAATTTGGGGTGGTTGAGGATATAGTCGAGAGGGATTTTGCCGGCAATATGAGATTTAACGCCGACATCACCACCGAGCATGTTTTGCTGGAAAGATGTGCGAATAAGCAGCTCTCAAAAGAAAAAACGCAAGAGCTGTGCAACGAATATGAGCGGTTGTTCGGGCATAAAAAATTTAACGGCAGAAGTGATGTCATGTACAAATTTGAGGGCATAGGATGCGCATACTGGCATCAAAATGCAAAATTCGCACTCGGCGTGCTGGAGACTGCACAGCGCGCCTATGCAAACGGCGACGATATAACCGAGATATACCGAAAGTATCATGAAATTCTCGACGGCTTTATCTACCGCAAAACTCCGGCAGAGTGCGGCGCATTCCCGACCGAGCCTTATTCACACACCTCGTTTAACAGAAAAAGCGAACAGCCCGGCATGACCGGTCAGGTAAAAGAGAGCATAATAATGCGCCGAGGCGAGCTCGGCGTAGGGGTTGCAGACGGTCAAATGTTCTTTTTACCGGAGTTTTTAAGCCAAAATGAGATTGACGAGAGTGGTGAGCTTGTTTTTAGTTGCTATGGTGTTGATATCTGCTATAAACGCTCCGACAAAAAATGCGTGATATTACACACGACAGACGGTACACAGGAACAGCAGTCCATGAAGCTGGACAAGGAGATGAGCCGTAATATGTTTGTGAGAAACGGTTATGTTCAAAAGGTGGAAGTTTTGTATTAGGCGGTGTTATTTGCAGATTTAAATTTACAACAATGAACACAAAGCAATATTATAAACAGTCATAACCAAAAAACCTCAGTGCCACGGACAACCGCAGAGGGTTGTCCCTACAACCCCACGCCATTAGAATGAAACGATGATTTAAAGGTGATGCTGTAGGGACGACCCTCGAGGTTGTCCGAGTGCGTGTGCAACGTAGGTGTATTGATGAGAACATATGACACCATGATTTTGCGCGAAATTATTGATCATGAAACAAGCCATCACATACTGTGATGGCTTGTTCAGGCTGTCGAAAAAGTTCGACAGCCCCGAGAGGGGATGCATCCCCTCCCGGT
>CAYJGF010000010.1:0-85945 GCA_964369965.1 uncultured Oscillospiraceae bacterium | reverse complement strand
TGCAAACAGGGCATTTCTTTGTCTTTGTTCCATCAAAAATCGCCCTGACAGTTCCACTGAGCGGCAAGCATCCATACTCCAGATCATAGTTCGCGCACGATGTCTGAACCAAGCGTTTGATTTTCGCCTTATTGCTTTTTGATAATTCGTTGTTGTAATTCATTTGGTATACAAACCACTTCTAAAAACACCAAAGAAATATTACACAAAAACTGTCATATATGGTTTTTGTGTAATAGAGATTTGTGTGTTTTTAAGTGGTTTGTATACACCTCCAGTGTATATATTAAAAAAGTAACCTATATTTTTACACATAGATTACCCCTGTACATATTGGAGGAAAAACGGCACGAACCGAGGAGGAGTTTGCGGCTGTAATTGTGGAATGGGACAGTCTTGATGCAAATCGTGAGCGTCGCGAGCGGTATCATGAGGTTAAACGTGGCGATCAGGAACTACCGGAGGGTTATCGCTCAAAGAAAAACTATAGATTTTTGAACGACATCGGTTCAAATGCGTTAATAAGACAACTGCAACAAGGCGATTATATCGACAGCATATTTAATCAGCCGGAAACAATACACGAGCTTGTCACAGCCGAGTATCTGGCTAAAATTCTTAAGAATCTAAGCGAAAAGCATAAAAATCTGCTATTTAAACTTGCAGTAGGGCTTTACAGTACCAAAGAACTCGGCGAGGAACGTGGGCAATTGGATCGAAATATACGTAAAATTCGTGCAACCATTATGAAGATAATACACAAAGCACTTTCGGTTGAATTATATAAAAAGAAACAGAACAAAGAACCATTGACCATTTATGAGAAAAAATATATTGACGGATCGGAAAATATATAGTATTATGTAATATATAAGAGCAACATACAGGTTACGGCATGCTAAAAGAAATGTTTTTACAATCCAAAGCCTCTTGGATAAAATACGATAAATATGAATGGCGAGCCGATAAGTCCGGTGAGATTTATTTGATGCCTGCCAAAAAGGCAAAACCGGAATATTATGACCCGATTAAATGCTCCGACGAGATAGTTTTGCGCGCCTTGGCGATCGGCAAATTGTGTATGCTTAAAAATCCGGACGAAGAAATACAGCCGTTAATCCTGCAATTTGCGCACGATTTCGGGCTGTTCGGGATCATGACGGCTCTGCCGACCACCGCCAATTTTGTGGACTATACTGCGGTTTATCTGCCGCAAAATAATATTATAAAGCAGGAATCGATGGATGTTTTAGAGTATCTCGACCTGTTTTTTTCCGTTTGAAAAGCTGGAAATTCGGCAACGTGGCACCGAGGTCAACTGGAACGTCGGCGGCGACAACGACATGGTGGCACTACTGATGAGCACAAGCGGCTACCCGATGGCGGTGAGCATGTGTTGGCACCGAAGTTATGCCGAGCGATATCTGTGGCTCAAAAAGCAGTTCCGAAGTTTGTTTTTCACCTTCATTTCCAGCACGCTTTACTACACCGACAAGGACGACATGGAGCCGTCACAACAAGAGGCATTTCGTCGAAGTATCTACGCTTTCAGCGAGGTAGCCCCGACCTACCGCCTCGCCCTACTCGACAAGCCGACACTTATCTGGGATTTTCATTCCCTAATTTTAAGCATTCGGATGATGTTCGTGTTTATGCTGACCGACGATAAAAAGCCGGTACGGATGTGCAAGCATTGTAGCGAGATATTTATCGCCAACCGAACCGACGCGGTGTTTTGCAGTCCTAAATGTAAGAATCGGTTTAATGTTTATAAGAGTCGGAGCAAGAATAAGGAATAGCCTTAATATATGAAAGTGACCCGGCACATTATGGTGTCGGGTCTAATCATCGAGATTATTTATATCAAATAATGGCGAGTTGAAAAAATCAAAACATGGCTTAAAGCTGAAACAGAAAAGCTGATACTTTCAGGGGCAACAGATTTTTATCTCGGCGGTTATGGTGATTTTGATTATCTGGCGGCGATGACACTTACCGAACACAAAGTGATCTACCCACACATCACAAGAACACTTGTTACACCCTACCTGAATCGTGAATATGACCTGACTTTTTGCGATGATTCACTCTATCCACCGATCGAATCAACACCTCTTCGATATGCGATTTTAAAGCGCAACGAATGGATGGTGGACAACGCAGACCTTGTCGTCGCATGTGTAAGGTACAGCTGGGGCGGTGCGGCAAAGACTTTGGAGTATGCAAAACGCAGGAAAAAACCGGTGATTTTATATCCCATAACATAAAATTTACCCCTCGAACGCTTTACAACGTCCGAGAGGTAGGGTATAATTATTGATAGATAATTTCGTTTATAATGATTTCTTCGGCACGATTTCGGATGTTGTTCATTTGCCGAACCCACTCCATCCGGTTGACCGACTTTAGGTTTTCGGTGACATCTTCAGCCTTTGCCATCTGTAAAACCAGCTGTTCCATACGTTCATAACAGGATTTCTCGATTTCAGACAGGTGTTCGTCCAGGGTGCAGGTGGTCAACAATTTTGAAAACAGCATCTTTTTGTAATTTCCCAGATATCGCTTTCGCATACGACCAAATTTTCCGATCGGAAATGCAGCCGATTCATCCGGAAATTTTAGGTTTGGTAGATAATAATCGCCAACCTTTTGATATGTCCCACCGTTTTGTTCAAATTCACTTTTCATTTCATTCTCCTTTTTGTGATGTGATTATGTAAAAAACTCCTTTCCCATAACCGATTAACATTCGCCACAAATGAGCCGTCGGAAATGTGTGTTATAGTCGCTCCACTTAAAAACAAACAAATCTCTATCACGCAAAAATCATATATGACAATTTTCTCAATGGCATCCACACAAATATGATGTGTTTTTTTACACAAGCCGTTATTCGCCCGATTGTTGCG
The DNA here is from genome assembly GCA_964369965.1 of uncultured Oscillospiraceae bacterium. GTDB lineage: Bacteria > Bacillota > Clostridia > Oscillospirales > Ruminococcaceae > CAYJBH01. The sequence goes on along the minus strand of CAYJGF010000010.1, from coordinate 83,036 downwards.
GCAGGAAAAATAATGATTGTCCGGGTTGTCGTGCGTGTACTTGTAGTTTAGGTTTGCGCCGCAATCCGCACATTTCAAGAAGCCCGTAAGGATATGTTTAGAAACGTGCTTTGGCTTTCTGCGCTTTGTGTTTCCCAAAGTCTTTTGCACATCTTCCCAAATTTTACGGCTAATAATCGGCTCATGCACGGGCCGTGAATTTGAGGCGATCAGCGATGTCGAGAGCCAGATGTACACCACCCCGAGCGATTGTGGGCAATACCTCGACAAAGACGCGAAAAAGCCGTTCTTCCTCTGTGAATACATGCACGACGATGTATTTGCCGAGTGCATGAAGACCCTGCACGACCTATAACTCGACAATCTTGATTGCTATTTTATCCACTGGCCGTTCCCAAATCATCATGCATCGGGATGTGATATTGATGCATGAAATCCAAACGCCGTTCTGTTTAGCGTCGATAAATTTGTCTCTACGTGGCGTCAGATGGAATCACTTTATAAAATGGGCATATCCCCATACCTTTTTCCGTTCACCCCTCGGAATATATCTCAAACCTAAAGGCTGCCACCGGGGACCCGTTGACCGACGATAAATATGACGCAATTTGTAAAGCAGATGCAAACTGCCGTCTGATAAAAAACATGTGATTTATTGTGTTGATATATTTGTTTAATTTTTGTATAATATTATCAAGTTGTTTTTTTATAGAGGAATTATGTTAGAAAAGATAGAATATACGGTGAAAGATATTGCAGGCGATTACGCCACATTAATGAGTGAAAAGGGCGAGAACTGTGTAGCGCTGTTTTTCCTACCTATGGAAATTGAGATAGGTTGTAAAGTTATCTACGAAAATTTGGAATATAGAATGGGATAAAGTAATAATTCACGTGCTAACCGGACTGATTATTTCAAATTTCAAGACGTGACGGAAAATAATACTATTATTCAACCTCACAATCCTCGTCAGCAATATACTCCAAAAAATCAAAGTCTGCATAGTGGCTGTGCAACAATCGGTCGGCACAGGTTATACCCACCATCGCCCCGGTAAACTCGCCGTATTTACAGTATTCATCGGAGTATTTTGTGGTATCAAATTCTTTGCCGATGCGTTGATATTCTATGTTGTCATAACTTAGGCTAAAATATGATTTTCGACCCTCGATATCAAGTCGCAAAAAGACTGCGGCATCCTTTGCCGGAATTCTCGTGTCAACAAATTCGGTTTTTTCGCCATTTTCTATCTGCACAATTGAAAATGCCGGTTGAGATAAAGTTTCACTGTAGTATTTTCTTAGATTGACATAGTTCATGTTGTCATAATAGAGTATAAGTCCCGCACTGTGTTGATACACCTCGGGAGTAAATTCCATCTTGGTAGTAACCCGAGCATATACCGAGGTTAATTTGCGTGCGAGTATACTCACCTTATTTAATGAGGTTCGTGCCTCCTGACCGCGCATACGCAGATAGCCCTTGCGTGATATAAGATCGATAAAGGTTGAGGGCATAATGCGTGGTGAATAGTAACAAAAACGCAACTCGTCACTGTCAAAATCGTCAAAATCCGGCATTTTTTCCATCGGATACTCTTTTAAAGAACTGGGTTCAAAATACATCTGTGCCAGCGTGCCACCGTCTGCCATGCGCAGCCAACCGTCCCTCGTCCACATCATCTTTTGCATGGCGGTCTCTCGACCTAAGGTGCAACGCAGTTCGGGTGTAAACGGTCGTGAGGTAAGGTGAACCAGATACACTTCACCCTGCGGAGTCTCAACATAGCTTGCGTGCCCCGATTTTTGAAGAATCGAATCGGGATTATAATATTTGGGTTTAAGATGGTCGTAATCATGGCGCTCGTAGCTATCGTTTAAAACCGACGTGACGATAGGGTTCATGGGATCACGCTCATAAGGACCCTCTATAGATTTTGAGCGACCCATGGTGACACAGTGGTTGTATCCGGTACCGCCCTCCGCACACATTATGTAATAATAATCACCACGTTTGGTTATATGCGGTGCTTCAATACAGCCTCGGTCTGTTCCACCGCTCCATATGCGTTTTGGATAGCCCACTATTTTTTGCTCTTTAACGGAGTATTTAACCAGCGAGATAACACCGGGCTTTTCATACCCCTCACGGGTTTCCCAGTCAAGAACGGTTATCCATTTTTTCCCGTCATCGTCGTGGAATACCGAGGCATCAAATCCTGCCGAGTGAAGATATACAGGTTTGCTCCACCCTCCTTTAATATCTTTTGAGGTTATTAAAAAGTTATCGACATCAAAATATCGTGCATTCATTGAGTTCATTACGCCGTATGCTACATAAAAAAGATCCTCTGCCACACAATAGGTGAGGCATGGTGCCCATATTCCTTTTGCCGACGGCAGTTTTTTTAGATCTACTACAGTATCATCTGTTAGCACATGCGTGTAAAGCTCCCAGTTTTTCAGGTCTTTTGAATGATAGATAGGTATACCGGGAAACCACTCAAAGGTCGAAACGGCAATAAAGTAGTCATCACCTTTTCGACAGATGGAGGGGTCGGGGTTGAACCCCGGAAATATTGGGTTTTTAATCATTATAATTTTCTCCTTTTATCCTTTTTCTGCACCGAAGGTGATGTCCTTGGTGATCAGTTCGTTTAAAAATGCGTATACAATGAGTGAGAGCATTGCAAAGAGGACAATTACCTCAAACTGAACAGCGTATCGTGAGGTATACTGTCCGGCAAACTCATACACCGAGAACGGTAGTGTTTTCCAGTCGGATGAGCTGAGATAGGTTGCATGATGGGGTGGGGGTGTAGCTTAGAAGTGTTATGCCAACATCATCGCACAACTAAATCTTAAATCCCAAAGCGCTTATATAGCTCCAAAGGGGCATCGTTTTTGTTCATTAATTCCCTCATCATCACTATCATTTCAGTTTGAACATCTTCATTATTTAGCAAATCCACCTGTTTTTGATCATTATTAAGGTCAAATAAGAGGTCGTGTTTAATACAGCAACGGATTTCAGAACCCGTCTCTATCCGCATAACCGGAACACCCTTGGTGAAAGCAAAGCCTTCGTGACGTTGCATACTGCGTAGTTCCTCTATCGAGAACATTTCCATCATATGTGTCGGCATAAGGGTGTATTCATATAGTGGTTGTTCTAAATCTCTTGGTGCTCGCATATACACATATCTGCCATCGGTTACACATATATGTGCGCCAAATGTTCCGAACAAAGCCCCATTACGAATCGAAGTATCCTGTTCAATGACCGGTAGCAGGCTTTTCCCCTGCATATCATGGGTAGGGTTAATATCAAAAAAATCAAGAATTGTTACAGGTATGTCGATTGTCTGAACAAGAGCATCACGGCTCTCGCCTTTAACATCGGCACGAGGATCCCATATAAATAGCGGAGTGTTGGCAATCTCGTTGTAACACGGCATGTAGTTTTTAGCCCAATAATTATGCTCTGCGAGCATAAAGCCATGGTCGGTATTTACTATCAACATAGTGTCCTGCCATAAATTTTGCTCGTCCATTAAGTCGAGAATTCGCCCAAGTTGATAATCACACATGGTTAGTGATGCAAAATGGGCATATCGCACCTGATCAATCTCCTCTTTCGTCATGCCATCAACGGGGCTGTAGTCCGGCCATTCGTACCGTTTGCCGACCGAGAGATCGCAGGGATACATCGACTTATACTCCTCGGTTGCCATAAACGGCTCGTGTGGCGAAAAGGACTCTATCTGTAAAAACCAATCCTCTTTGAGATTGTTTTTAATAAAGTCGATACCACCATTAAAGGTTTTAACAAGCGGGAAATCCTGCTCGACTGTAATTGCCGTTCGGTTAGCAAGATTTTGATCGTATAAACATTTACGCATTCCCTCGGAATATTTAACAAAGTTAGGGTCGGAATCGGCAACACCGCCCACTACAGCCTGCCATGCATCCCCCTCCTGACCTCTTATATTTTCCCAGCTTGAATATTGTGCGTGGTAGGTAGCGCCACCTGTCTCCCAATAGTGACCGTGGTCGCTGATAAGATGAGTATATATGCCGTTTTTCTTTAAAATTTGCGGCATGGAATCATCGAACGGTTCTAAAGGACCCCATGAACGGTGCAGAAAGTTGTATCGACCGGTATGCATCTCTCTACGGGCAGGGATGCAGGGCAAACTTCCTACATAACTATTATTAAACTTAACTGTTTTTTCCGCAAGACGGGTGAAATTAGGTGTGAGTGTTTCGATACTGCCGTAGGGCTCTAAAAACCTGCGATTAAGTGTATCGAACATAACCATGATAACCTTCATAAATAAACTCTCCTTTTTAACTATTTTACCAAAAAGGGATGTCGCTTTGCAACACCCCTCGGTAGTTTTATTTTAGTCCTGTTGATATAACTCCCTGTACAAAGTATTTTTGACATAGTAAAAATAATAATACCATCGGGGCACAAACTACGACCGATGCCGCCATCTGTGGTCCCCAACGGGTTGTCAGCTCGTCCGAGAACATACTAAGTGCGAGTTGAACCGTCCTCATTGCCTCATTGTCGGTCATGACGAGCGGCCAGAGATAGTCATTCCAGACCGAAACGCCTTTTAATAGCGACAAGGTGGCAAGGATTACCCTCGAGTTTGGTAGGTAGATGTTAAAATACAACCGCCATTTTCCCGCACCGTCGATGGTTGCCGCCTCGTCCAATGACTTCGGGAAATTTTCATAGAACTGTTTGCACAAGAATACACCAAACGAGCCGGAGACCAGCGGTATAATCAATCCTGCATAGGTATTCATCAGACCGGAGCCACCCATGCCGAAAAGATCGTTGCCCCCCATAAGCGGGAACTTTGCCATTATCAAAAAGGTCGGGAGCATACTTATCTGTTGCGGCATCATAAGACCGACCAAAAGCAATGCAAACAACACCTTTTTCCCAGGAAAGTTAAGCCGTGCAAAGGCAAAACCGGCGATAGAGTTAAACAGCAACGAAAATATGACAGTGGTGATTGTTATTATCAGCGAATTTTTAAAGTATACCGACCATGTGCCGGTGGTCATTGCCTCAACATAGTTGTTAAAACTAAATCCCTCGGTGATTAGTGCGAGCGGCTGGGCGATAATCTCCGCCTCCGTTTTAAACGAGGTCGAGATCATTAATAGTATCGGTATAAACATCAATAGAGAGAGCAGTGAAAGACCGATTGCCCATACGATGTGGAAAATTGTTTTTTTGTTCATTGTAATACCCCTCTTTCCTTAAGACACATCGGTATCTTGACCCTTGTTCCCATATTTAAAGACAAGAATGGTCACGATGATGGAAAAGACAAGGAGCATAACCGCCATGGATGCGGCGTATCCCATCTTGTACTCTGCGAACGCACGACGGAATATCTGGTGAACAACCGTTGTGGTCGTATTAACCGGACCGCCGTCGGTCATGATGTTCACCTGTTCAAAGACGGCAAAAGTGTTTACTATTCCGGTCACAAGTAGGAAAAAGGTGGTGGGTTGTAACATGGGGAATGTTATTGCGGTGAACTTTCGTATAGAATTTGCTCCGTCTATATCCGCCGCCTCATAAAGCGATGCCGGTATAGCGGTGAGTCCGGACAAAAAGACCACCATGGAGTAGCCGCAACTCTTCCATACGCCGATAGCGATAAGACAGGGCAGTGCAAGTGCCGGATCGAGTAGCCATTGCTGAATGGGAAGTCCGAGAGCCTCTAAAACTGTGTTAAGGGCACCGACGGTCGGGCTGTAAATCCAAAGCCATATCATCGCCGCACAGACCATTGATATGACGTTTGGGATATAAAAGGCGGTGCGAAAGATGGGGATTAGTCGGGAGGTACGATAAAGAAGTACCGCTACAAACAACCCTATTCCGAGCTGTAGCGTGAGGGTGAATACGGAATAGATCAGTGTGTTTTGCACCGCGGCAATAAAATAGCGGTCGGAAAAAGCATTAATATAATTTTCAAACCCTACAAATTCCGAAAAGGTGAACATGTTGAAATCGGTGAAACTATAAAAGATTACGGCGGCGATGGGCAATAAAACAAATAGTGTAAATGTCGCATATGCAGGGAATATCATCACATATGCGGCTTTGTCGCAGCTGCTGTTTAACCCCTTTTTCTTTTTGGTTGGCATGGTAGGTACTCCTTAGGCTAAATATAAAATTAAGGTGAACGGTGAACATAGTCATTCACCATTCACCCTTAGTTTTTTGTTAGATTATTGGTTATCTATCTCTGCTTGAACCTCTGCGGCTGCGTTGTTGAGGGCATCTTCAACAGTTGCAACGCCATAGTATATCTCCTGCATTGCAGCATCTAAAATGGCAACCATTGCAGAGTTATAGGTAACGCCGGAGGCTGGATATCCGTTTGCAACAGCATCCAAAATCTGCTGTCCGTAAACCGGTTTAGACTCAACATATGCCGACTCTAGTGATGTGCGAAGTGTTACTGAACCGGTTGCAGCACTCCAGATGGTGGATGAATCTGAACTCGATAGTGACTCAATCAACATCCATGCTGCATCTTTATCCTTTGTCTGAGTACTCATGCTATACATGTGGATACCACAGAAGGTTGCAGGCTCTTCCTCGCCAAACATTGGAGCAATTTTTATAGCATCGCCAAGAGTTTCCTGAGCTGTAACAAATTCAGTCTCGCCAAGTATTGCCATTGCAGCGGTTCCGTTGCTAAATGGGCTGGTTGCGGCAACAAAGTCCCAAGGTATAACACCCATCTCGTTCATAGCCTGTAGGGTGCTCATTGCTTCTATGCCTGCCTCGGTGTTGAAAAGGATTTCATGTGTATCGGCATCCACAAAACCGGTGCCACCCACGCCGTTTTGCAGGGCGAAAATCTGTAGGAACTGTTGTCCGTTAGCGCCGGTGGTGGGTAGTGCAAAACCGGACTGTACGACTGTGTCGCCTTCTTTAATTACAAGAGCTTCGTGAGCTGCAAGTAGTTCTTCCCAGTTTGTGGGGGGTGCATCGGGGTCAAGACCTGCTGCTTCAAACATCTCGACGTTATATGCAAACACACGTGCATCGGCGTTAAATCCTATACCGTAAAGATTGTCGCTAAGGGTGCCGGCGGAAAGAACTGCGGGATAAATATCGTTCAAGCCTTCCCAACCCTCGGAATAGCTGTTGAGACTCTCATACTGACCTAATGTGACACGTCCGACGACCTTGGCAACTCCGTCAAATACTACATCGGCGGATGTTCCTGCCGCAAAGGATGTGTTCCATTTTGTATCTATGTCACCCCAGTCCACCTCGGAATATTCTACGGTATAACCGGGATTTGCAGCTTCAAAGTTTTCAATCATCTGCATAAAAGCGTCGCCTTTGTTTTCCTCAAGACCTGCGCGCATAAAACTGATGCTTACCGCCTCACCGGACGGCTCCTCAGCTGGTGCTTGCGATTCTGTCGCCGGTGCATCGCTTGCTGCCTCACTTGCCGGCTCTGCCGGTGCGGAGCAAGCGGTTATAAGTAGCATGCTCACCGCCAAAGAAAAGCTTAATAAAACTTTCAACTTGTTTTTCATCTCGTTTCCTCCATTTTGTTGTAATAATTGCAAAAGCAATGAGCTTATTATAAAAAATAATGAGACGAAATACAATGTAATAGGTTGATGGATTTTATAAATATATTCTTATAGTTTTGTCAAATGAATTACTTTAAACACTATACGTCAAGAATAATAACACAGTTTGTAATTCGTTTGGTTTTAGTTGCAATCTGTTTGGTTGCTGTGTTGTTTGCGATAATCATGTGGTGTCAAACCATATTGTTTTTTAAAAAGTTTGCTGAAATATGCAGCGTCCGGCAGACCAACCTGCTCGCACACCTGCCCTATTGAAATCTTTTTTTGTAAAAGCAGATCCTTCGCCATGGCAAGACGATATTGTTGAAGATATTCGAAAAGGTTTATCTCCACCTCTTTTTTAAATAGCGTTGAAAGGTAACTTCGATTAAGGTGCACCGCCTCGGCTATATCATTCAACGTCAACGGTTGTGTATATTTTGTTTTCATATATAGAATTGCTTTAGAAACAACCGAACTATAGCTTGTCTTTTCATAATCCGGCAACAGGGCGAGAAGATCCTCTATCCGCTGTAAAAAAAGTGGTTTGAACAAAGTAAAACGCTCCGTTTCGATAATTCGGACTATCCTGTCGACAGGAAGGTTTTGACGTTCCTTTGTGGGAATATTCTCCCAATAAATTTGCAATAAAAACCTCATACAAGCGTTGTGCACCCGAAAGAGTTCCGGTCGGTAGCATTCGACAAGGCGCAACCATTTTTCTACCACCTCAATCATTGTAGTATAGCTTTTTATACGAATAAGATTTGAAATATTCTGCTCAATATCGTCGAGTTCGGTGATATGTGTCTGTGAAAGCTCAAGTTTTTCCTGTGTTTGGTAATAATTATGATAATGCAGCTTATCTTTTGCGTCTTTATAAATTGATAAGGGATCAAACGGTTTGTTGTCGGACGAGGAGGTGATGATATAACAATCGATACCAAAAGACGATAATGTCATCTTTGATTTTTGCAAAAATTCATCAACGTCGGTCGGAAGATCAGAAAAAATCGCTATTAAAAAATCGTTGATGGACACCATGTACGGGGTTATAGCCTCGTCGACATATACATAGTTTAAAATATCAGTACAACGCACAAGTGCCGTCTTATCCTGAATTTCAAGCAACATTGTCATCAATCCCTGTTGAAAAAAAGTGTTCCAGATATTAATGTCACCGCATTTGCCTTCCTTAACAAGGTCGATAAATATCCTGCTGGAGGGGTCGTCCTGTTTTGATGAGTGCAAAATAATCTTTCCGGCATCGGCAAGGCTTTTTCGCAAAATATCCTCGCTAATCTCGGTTTTGAGTAAAAATTCTTTTGCGCCGAGCTGTAATGCCTGTCTTGCATAGTCAAAGTCATCATAGGCGGTGAGCAGTATTGTGTACGATAAACGATTGTGAGATTTAAGCGAATTCATCAATGAGATTCCGTCCATAATCGGCATTCTGATATCGGTAAAAATGACATCCACATTATTTTCAAGACAGTATTCAAAAGCCTGTTGCCCGTTGGAGCAAACTTTTACAACACGATAATCGGGAGATATCGACTCGATATTTTTTTTTAGCCAAGTGACGATTATCTGCTCATCGTCAACTATAATTATATTCACCGTATAACCTCCTTGTCGTTTGTGAAAGGTAGAGTTGTTATGGGGTAGTTGATGAAAAAAGTTATGCCGACATCATTGTTTTTTTCCACCGATAAACCGCAGCTTTTACCAAAATTGTATTTATAACGCTGTTGAACGTTTGCCAGACCTATTCCGTCAAAACGAGTAATTTGACCTTCAATGATGTTGATTTCAAGCCTTTCCATAATTTTTTTAAGGTCGGCGTCCTCACCGTCGTCTGTAATTTCTATCTGTATAAACTCTCCCTGTCTTGTCGCTTTAATTAAAATATGTCCTCGAGTTTTTTTTGTGTTAAATCCGTGGGAGATGCTGTTCTCTACCAACGGTTGAATAGTATTTTTCAGTATGCCGCAATCCTTTATATCGGGGTCGATATATATATCGTACGAAAATGTGTTTTGGTGTCGTATCTGCATAAGATTTATGTAATCTTCGACGAGAGAGAGTTCCTCTTCTATTGTTATGATACTGCGATTGTCTTTAAAAGAACGGCGCAACAATTTTGAAAAGGTTACCATCGCACGGTCCGCGTCGTCATATTGTTCCATCTGCACCATAAAGCGGATTGTGGCAAGGGTGTTGTAAAGAAAATGTGGATTTATCTGCGCCTGCAACGTCTCAAACTCAAGAGCGTACTTTTTCTGCTCCTCCTCGTGTAATTTTTCTATCAACGATTGTATAGCATCAAGCATATCATTGAAATTCTGCCCGAGTTCGTGAAATTCACTCTCATAGTCATCCTCGTGCAGACGTGCTCCGAGGTCACCGCTCGTGACAGTGAGCATATTCTTATTTATTCCGAGAATTTTGCGGTGGATATAGTTGCTGTTATATTGCACCATAACGACTATTACGAGCAGTAGCAAAAGACCGAGCAAAATTGTAAAAAGTATATAATCCGTCCAAACATAGCTCGCCTCGCCGTAACTGATTATCTTCCACTCGGTGTCCTCGACCGTTGCAAAGAGAATGTTGGAGTTTACTCCTGCAAAATCATCGGTAAAATAGCCGCTTTCTTCACGAAAAATCTGACCGTAATCTTTGAAAAAATCGATGTTTAAATTGTAGATTTGTGGATCGGAGGCAAATATTATGGTGCCATCTCGGTCGGTCATAACACTGTTGTTGACAGCGGTGTCAAATTGCAGGAGGTCATCCACAAACATTTCCCACGACATCGCTACCACTACCACCGCAATATCTCGTGCGCTGTTACTGTTTTTTAGTATTGTTGTGGCAAAAACCGCCTTGTCCGGTAGATGTCGGCTCAATATCTCACTCTGATAAGCGGGGAAAAAGGTCACCCTGCCGTTGCTGGTTTCCAAATTTTTATACCAATTTTCCTCCTTAATATCGTCAAGGGCTATTTCATTGTCCTCGACCGCCACCGAACTCTCAAAAAAGTTTTCCCCATTCTCTCCGAAAACCAGTATTTGATACCAACCGGTGGTGTACATGCTCGTGAGCTGAACACAGCTGTTGGATATATCTGTTTTAGCACGAACCAACTCGTAATCACTATATTGCGATTTAGATAGAATTTTGTGAATGTCGCTGTCGATAGTGAATGAGGCCATCATCTTAATCACCTCGGTGTTTGCAGAAAGAACATTTTCCGCTCTGTCTTTGAGCGTTTGGAGGTTGGTCTGGTTATTGCTCGCTGCCGCATTATCCACAACCGAGAAAAGAAGCACAAAAAACAAAGCGACTAACGGTAACACAATTGCAAGATTAACAAACATGACAGTTTGTTTAATGCTTTTTGTTCGAAAAGATAACTTCTTCGTTTTAATACCTCCGTCTGTATACTTTTTTACATTCTACAATAAAAACATATTTTAATCAAGCGTTTGAGATACAAAGCATAGCTGACTCGTATAAAAATGACCTCAACATTTCAGTGTCACTCTATAGCCTAGTTCAGGTATTTCACTATAGATAAATTCCGAAAAACGTTAGAGCCTTTAAGAAATAATTAGCTACCGGCGAGTAAATAAAAATCAACTATACGCAAACCCGTCACGGATAACCTGTGACGGGTTTGTATAATCCTATAAATACAGAAATAATAAAACCACCTAACAAGTGGAATATATTACACTATAATATATCATTTAAAAAAAACAAACCTATTCATGAATTTAAAATTATCAGCTATATAAAGGCCGACAATAGCTCGCCTGTTCGTGATTTTATCAAGGAACAAAACCCGAAGATGCAGGCAAAAATACTTATGAAAACTGAGTTGTTAGAGGAAATCGGAAATGAGCTTGAAGGCAAGTATACAAAACATTTAGATGATGGGGTATTCAAACTGCGTGTAAAATTTGCCTCCGACATCACGAGGATTTTTTCTTCACAGAGCGTTTGTCAAGGGGTAATCTAAATTTTACGTATCACAATAAAACTATATTTTGATTACCGAGCCTCTATCGATCAAATATGGCATAAGAAAATTTGTTGTATGTGGTAAATTATTATGTTCGCATAATGATATTATCGTTTCGGAGATGAGTTCGGCTGTTTCGTCCAGCGGATGGGCAACTACTGTAATCCCCATCCATTTTGCCCAGCTTGTATCATCATATATTAAAAGACTGATATCATCGGGGAATTTTAGTCCTAAATCTTTTAAAACCCGGAGTGTTGCACCGCCGATCTGATCGGTCAACGAAAAAATTGCAGTGGGCTTTTGTGTGCTTACAGATTCGTAAATTCGATGATAAAAATACTCTCCATCGCCGTGCATATCGACAAATGCAGGCTCAATTTCCAGCCTAAAACCATATTTTTCAAACGCTTTATAGACCCCTTCACTGCGTTCTTCATTTCCGACATACAGAATATTTTTGTGTCCTTTATCTAACAGAAATTTTGTGGCATTGTACGTGGCAGTAGCATCATCATATAATATAGATTTATAACCATGTAAATTTGTACCAAACAGTTGCAAAAAATTCAAGTCTCTCGTTTTACAGAGCAGATCAAGATTGTCTTTTTGCCGCGCATATCGATTGTCCGGTATGAATATAACACCTTGTACCCCGGTAGATATGGCAGAATAAAGTGTCTGCAAAGTGTTATCGTTGGGATCATCATCAAAAAAGAGTGAAAGACGATAACCTTTTTGAAATAACAATTTATCCACCTTGCAGGCGAGGTTGAGGTGGAACGGATTTTCACCGTTCTCGATCAAGTAGCTTATTGCCTTGCTTTTTTCTTTTTTGAGTGAACTGGCAAACAAGCTCGGGACGTATCCTAGCTCCTGCGCGACCATAAGTATTTTTTCCCTTGTCTTTTCACTAACAACATTCTCATTTCTAAAAACCCGCGACACAGTTGCGTGAGAAACGCCTGCTTTCAATGCTACATCTTTACTAGTAACCATATTTCACCCCATTGATTTTAACAAGTCGTACAATTAATTATAATAAAAACAAAATTTCTATTGACAAAGCACAAATTATCTGATACCATGATTATACAAGTTCATGCCAACGTTGTCAATAGATTAGACAATAACAAGGCGAAAATTTTTTTCAAACAAATGCCAACGTTGTCTTTTTTTTGAAACTGAACGGTATGATACAATAATTAATTATGGAGGAGTACAATGAAACGAACTTTAACAGCACTGTTGCTCATCATGTCAATCCTTGCGATAACTGCATGTAGCGAGGCGCCGACCGAACAGGGAAGCACCGATACCCCGCCGTCTGAGGCGAGTGAACAGGAACAAGCATCTGAATCTGATGAAATGCAAAAATTGGTGGTGTGGAGCCGCGACACCGAGGACAGCGTAGTCGGGGTCGCCGTCAAGTCTGATGCTGAGGCTTTTATGGTTGCAAACCCGAATATCGAGGTTGAACTGCTACACATACCCCATGCCGATGTTGTAACAAAATGGAACACCGCCTTTGCCGGTGGCACTGCGCCGGATGTTATGGATGTCGGTGTGTCGCATATTGTTGGTCGAGTTGAGCTTGATCATCTTCTGCCGCTCGATGATTATTACAACAACTGGGCAGACAAGGATAATCTTGCCAGTGCGATGGTGGATTATGGCCTATATGACGACAAAATTTACGCTCTTGCGTATAATGCCGCACCACCTGTCATGGCATGGCGTAAAGATTATTTTGAGGGCGCGAATCTTGATCCTGATGCTCCTCCCGCAGATTGGGAACAGATGGTTGAATATGCAGAGGCTCTTGTTGAAAAAGATGGCGACATTGTCACTCGCGGTGCATTGGAGTTAGTATCAACGCGCGGAGCACATTTTCTCACACAATTTTTCATGCAAAACGAAGTTTTTGAGCAAACTTACACCGACGGTCCAAACTTTACCGAAGATGGTATGATTGAGGCTGCAACATTTTTGGCAGATTTGGCGCCAAACGCCATTTTATCTCAAACAGGAAGTTCGGCATTTGAAGCTGGTAATGCAGCCATTTCATTGTCAATATCACCGGTGATATTACAGTCCATGATAGAAGCCGACCCGTCGCTTGAAGATAAAATTGGTTTTGCGCCTTCACTAACCAACCTTTCAGGTGGAATACATGCGGGGGCATGGCTTTATTCTATAAGCACACAGAGCAAAATTCCCGACACAGCCTGGTCATGGATTGAATTTATTTTTAGCGAAGAACGTTCCGCTGTGCGTATGAACGAGATGGGGATAGTCCCTCCAATAAATTCACTTAATGATGATTATATCGCTATGGGTGGCGAGCTGTATGAAGCACAATTTGAAAATCTAAAACAATCTCAGGCATATCCCAAGCTCTCCTGGACAAACATCTATGAGGAGTCTATGCATGTAGCTTATGACGAAATAGTGTACGGCACCAAAACACCGGAACAGGCAATGCAAGATCTTGAGGACGATTGTAAAAACAAGATATAAAACTATGTTAATAACAGGTGATTGCAACAAGCTGTCACCTGTTACTAAAAAACTGAATTTATAAAAAATGGAGAAAACTCATGCGAAAAAAAGATCACGTAGGATATGTTATGATACTTCCGTTTTTCATAATATATATTTATTTTTGGTTAACACCGATTTTCTCTATGTTTTTTGACAGCTTTACCGATTATCAGCTTTTCGGTGAGAAAAATTTTATCGGGATAAATAATTATCTTCAAATAATCACCGACCCTGTATTCCGGGCTGCATTCACCAATACTTTTGTTTATGCTATCGGTTCATTGGTACCGACAATGCTTATAGGGTTTATGTTAGCATTACTCGTAAACAACAAGTTGCTAAAAACTCGCTTTGCGAGAACTTTCTTGTTTTTACCTCATGTGCTTTCCATGGTGGCAGTGTCAATGGTATGGCTATTAATATACGATCCGGCTTTCGGTCATGCCAATTTTATATTAAAATTTCTTGGGTTCGATCCAATAAAATGGTTACAAGATCCGTCCACAGCTATGATGAGCATTATCATAATGTCGGTGTGGAAATCACTTGGATACAACATGATGATTAATCTATCCGGACTTCAAAATATTCCGGAGGAATTGTATGAGGTTGCAAATATTGAGGGAGCAACCCCACTACAGCGCATTAGATATATAGTAATACCTTTGATGACACCAACAACCTTTTTTTTATTAATAACCGGATTGATAGGCTCTTTTAATGTTTTTGAACAAGTGAATGTCCTCACCGGTGGTGGTCCTGCAAATGCCACCACAACCATGGTACATCAGATATATCTTAGTGGACTCGCCTATTATGATATGGGATATGCCTCGGCACAGAGTGTGATATTGGTATCAATCATCTTGATAGTTACACTTCTTAACTATCGCTTTGGTGCTAAAATTATCGACAGTAGCGTCGGATAACATTTCATTTTACAACGGAGCTTTAGTTTATGAAAAAAAATGTTTTCATGTCAAGGTTAATCGGGTATGTCGCGCTCGTATTAATATGTATTGTAATAATGTTTCCTTTTGTTATATTGTTTTCCACATCACTTAAAGGGCTCGACGAAATAAGGGTTTCCCCTTATGGCATAATACCACAGACTATAAAATGGGAAAATTATGTATTGTTTTTTGAATCGAGTGACTGGGGGTTATATATCTATAATTCCTCTGTAATAGCGATTGTGTCGACTGTTGTTTCACTTTTCACCAATTCCATGGCAGGATATGCGTTTGCAAGACTTGATTTCAAGGGAAGAGATACACTCTTTAAAATTGCACTGCTCGGTATGATGGTGCCGATGCAGACAATAATGATACCGATATATTTAAAAATAAAAAACTTACCGCTTGTGGGCGGGAACGATATTTTCGGCAATGGTGGATTTGGATTTTTAAACAGTCCATGGGGTGTCATAGCCCCACTGCTTGCCGGAGCGTTTGGGCTATTTATGGCACGGCAGTATTTTGCGACATTCCCGTCGGCATTAGATGATGCCGCGCGAATAGATGGTTGTTCGGCATTCATGACCTTTATACGGATATATCTTCCACTTTCAAAGCCGATGCTCGCAACGCTTGCAATACTTAAATTTACCGACGGGTGGAATCAGTACACATGGCCACTCGTTGTCAACAACTCAAATGAGGGATTGACCGTCCAGGTAGCACTCGCCATGTTTCGAGGAAGTAATATTATCCAGTGGGATCTTTTGATGGCGGGCACTATAATAACCTGTCTTCCGGTTTTAATAATATTCCTGCTTTTACAAAAATATTATGTTCAGGGTATTGTATCAAGTGGTATAAAAGGATAAACGAAATGAAAAGAACGCCAAACGTTATCATTATAAACATTGACGACATGGGTTATGCCGATCTCGGATGTTACGGCTCCAAACTTAACAATACTCCAACCATAGATAATATGGCAAAAAACGGTCTTTTGCTAACCGATTTTTATGCCGCCGCCTCGGTATGCACTCCGGCACGTGCCGGGCTACTAACCGGATGTCATCCTAAAAGAATTGATTTCATGCAGTTCGGGGTGTACGATTATCGTAATCCGAAGGAAAAAACCGATGATTTTGTCGTGCTTATGCCGGGTCAGCCTGAGGGATTGAATTCTAAAGAAAAAACACTTGCACATCTTTTCAAAGAAAAAGGGTACAGCACAAAGATGATCGGGAAATGGCATCTCGGTGACCAGCCGGAGTTTCTCCCTACACGTTTGGGCTTTGATGAGTATTTCGGTATTCCTTACAGTAATGATATGGGGGTACACAAAGAAAATGGCCTTACCGAAAAATACGGCTATCTCGGCATGTTCCCACTGCCGGTAATACGCGATGAGCAGGTAGTGCAACAACAGCCGGACTGCGCCGCTCTTGCGGAACGATTTACCGTCGAGGCAACAGATTTTATACACAATCAAAAAAACAAACCGTTTTTTCTATATTTTGCTCATCATTATATTCACCATCCACTCTATGCCATCGACCGCTTTTTGAAAGAGAGTAAAAACGGCGTATTAGGGGCGGTGATGGCGTCGATAGACAATACCGTCGCCGCCATACAACACGAGCTTAAACGCTCGGGGCAGTTAGATAACACCATAATTATATTAATGTCGGACAACGGCGGTGATTTTCGTTCAATCAACCATCCACTGCGTGGTTATAAAGGGAGTTGTTTTGAGGGAGGGCATCGAGTTAGCTGTGTCATAAGCTGGCACGAGGGAATAAAACAAGGGCGTGTTTCAAGCGATATTGTCTGTGCCACCGATTTATATGCCACATTTTGCGAAATGCTCAACATAAATGATGATGGTATAAAACGAGACAGCATATCTTTTTATAATTTACTATGTGGCAAACAAATGGAGCAAACTCGTGAGCACATTGCATATTATGCGAGCAACAAGCTTGCGGCAGTGCGTGTAGGAGCATATAAATATCATCTCGCCTCTAAAGAGCTTTATAATCTTAAGAGCGACATATCAGAGAATATTGATATAAGCAATGATCACCCCAAAATAGTAGCAGATATGATATTGTCTGCCAGTGAAATAGCAGAGGATTTAGGGGACGAAAACAATAGAATTAATGGTCAAGGTTGCCGTGAAAAAGGATTTTGTAAACATTTTGAACCGCTCACATTTTTTGATGCGTTACATCCGTACATAATACCGTTTTATGACTGAAAAGGGGAAAGATGAACCATAACGATTATACGAAAAAAGCCGATATTTATATTAAACAAATCGAAAAGAACCACACTTCATCGCGCCCTCACTACCACTTCACCGCGCCTTACGGGTGGATAAACGATCCCAATGGGCTTATATTTTTTGGTGGGAAATACCACCTTTTTTATCAGAACAACCCGTATGAGCCGACCTGGTCGTCTATGCATTGGGGTCATGCAATCAGCGATGATATGCTTAATTGGGAACATCTGCCGATTGCGCTTGCACCGAGCGAGGAGTACGACCTTTGTGAGAACGGCGGTGTTTTTTCCGGCACCGCTATCGAGCACGAGGGGAAGATGTATGTGTATTACACCGCCGCCCGCAATCGGGGCGATGAACGCATACAGTGTCAGTGTCTCGCAATCTCAAGCGATGGCATTGTCTTTAAAAAACACGAAAATAACCCTCTGATTTTCGCCCCGTCCGGCTTTAATGCGGCGCATTTTCGCGACCCCAAGGTTTGGAAAAAGGACGGCGTTTTTTACATGATATGCGGCTGTTCCGACCATGAAGAGCGCGGAAACATTCTCATATTCAGCTCAAAAGACGGTGTGAATTTTGACTATAACGGTGCCATGCTCCGTGCGACGGCGGGGGAGGGATTTATGTGGGAGTGCCCCGATCTTTTCACCGTCGATGGTCACGACATTCTCATCTACTCCCCGATGGGTGTCCCGGGTGAAAAGACGGTATATCGTATCGGAAAACTTGATTATGACACACTGAAATTTAAAACGTCGGGATGCGGTGTTTTAGACTATGGCTATAATTTTTATGCTCCGCAGACTCTCCTGTCGTCGAGTGACGAGCGAGTTATGTTCGGTTGGTTGACACCGTGGAGGTGCAACCCCACACATAACATTCCACACGGTACATATGACTTAGGCTGGCGCGGTTTAATGTCGATACCACGGGTTTTAAAAACAAACGGTGAGATATTGAAAATATATCCTCATGATGTTTTAAAAGGGCTTCAATCGTCTCGACTTGTTGAAAAAAACCCTGTTTTTGAGTGCGGTGAAATCCGTGCGGTTGTGAACAAAGAGAAAACAACCGCAAAAAAATTGCTTATCACACTTTCCACTGACGACGACTATTACACAAGAATTATTATGGATTTAGAGTTGGAAGAACTTGTAATTGATGCGAGTGAGTGCGACTGTTATGGTGGCGGGACGGTGAGATTGCCGCTAAAATCGAACGACCTGCACGT
The DNA here is from genome assembly GCA_964369965.1 of uncultured Oscillospiraceae bacterium. Taxonomy (GTDB): domain Bacteria; phylum Bacillota; class Clostridia; order Oscillospirales; family Ruminococcaceae; genus CAYJBH01. The sequence continues at coordinate 64,353 of CAYJGF010000010.1, read as the reverse complement.
TTTTGTCGATCGATACTCCATCGAGCTGTTCGCGAACGACTACACAGCATGTCACACGCTGACACTCTACCCGAACAACGGCACGAATAAACTCGACATCGAGCCAATAGACGGCGATATCGAGTTTGAAACGCTGGATATTTTCAAGCTTGAAAAGTCTTTGTGAGTTATCCGCAACAACCAACCTTTGCACCATCTCTCGTGTGACTGTTTTGCTCCGGATTTTTCATGCAAAGGTGCACCGATGAGGTCTTGAATGCGAGCGGGAGAGCAAGTATGTTCGGTGAATCGCCGACATACTTTTTCTTTGCGTCGGCGAGCGCATCTTCAAACGATGCTCTTGTTTTTAGCCCCATGCCACGCGCAATTCCCGGCTCACGTGCGCCCACAATATATATTGCACTGGTGTGCTCCTCGGCGAGATGACCACAACTCATCATGGAAAAACCATGGAATGGGTGGAAAGCGTTGCAATATCTATATTGACGTATATACTCCTCGTTGGTCGCGAAATATTCACCATAACGGTTCATGTCCGGCAGGGTGTTCATATAGTCTTTTTGAAACATTTCATAAAGTTCTTTAGAATAGGGCCAGCGCTCGTCATGAAACCAGCCATCACAGGATGAAGAAACTATAAACACACAGTTATCACTTAAAATTCGCTTGTGTCGAATAACCTGCGCCGACAGTGCCTGCATCATCTGAATGGGGTTTGTGCCCATGCCGGCGCCATAGTGAAAATCCTGCGGCATACCGAAAACCACCACGTCATACTTCTTTTTCGCCCAGTGCACATAGGTTCGTTTGTCCGCCACAGCCCATGATATCGGCTGCATTTTCTTTGCCCAACCGCTGTAAATCGCTATCTGACGGCTTTTTGTGTCCAAAACCGCATCACAACAGAAGAACTTTTTACCCATCTTCTCTTCCATATACATGCCCTGTGTGTCAAATTTGCTACGCATTTCATTGTTTGTCGAGACCGGCACGAACTCCGGCTTGTGCATAACCTTCGGTACATGGTGGGATGATATGCTCTTCCAATGGGTTATGCCTGTCGAGCAGTGCTTGTATCCGCCGGAATAACCGCCGTAAGGATTGCCCATAGTATGCCCGATGAGTATCGCAATGTCGGACTCAAAGACGCGTCTGTTCATTATCACATGATCGCCGTTCGGGGCGAGCCCGAGGTCGACAAGGTCGTCGTAATTTTCACTGTCATGGCTGTCCACCTGACCTGTGTGATAAAACTTATCAAATAGTTCATCGCCAAGTATAGCCTTTATTTCCCCGACTGTTGCACGGGAATGTAATCCGTTAGAAATAAGTATAAGTACATTTTCTTTTTTGACACCTTTTAAATAAAGCTCGTCGAGGCATACCTCAATAGAAATTTTACGATGACTTGTCGATTGGACACCGCCTTTTACAATATCCGGTACAATGAACACCACTTGACTATTCTCATCCGCAATTGTTGACAAACTATCCATTCCTATCGGATTGCGCACACTTTTAAGTGTTGCGGCATAAAGACTTTCCCGATCCTGCGGCAGACATTCCGGATCGGGGACGGTTTCACCTGGGATAAACACATCGGTACTGTCCGGCAGTTCGGCGTTCATCATTCCGTTGCCGTATTCAAATTGCAAATTCATTGTTTGTCCCCCAGATATTTATCAATAATTTTGAGATATTCGTCGGGATAAAATCCAATTTGACCGCTGAACCTTGTCAAGGCAATAAGTCCGCCGTCAATTTCATCAATAGAGGCGAGCATCTCGGCATTTTCTTCTTTCAATCCGCCACCATACACAACATCGAGTGTTGGATAAATTGATTTTGCGAACTGCGCGATCTTGGTGATATACGGTTTGTCGGCAGGAGTTTTGCCGGGACCTATTGACCACACCGGTTCGTAGGCTATAGTGATTTTAGAGAGGTCGACACCATCAAGTCCCATCTCGAGCTGGGTATTTAGCACATTTTTAAAGTCCGTTTGTTCCTCCGAGGTCTCGCCGATACAATAAAGAACATCCATTCCGGCGGCGATTGCTGATTTTATCTTCCGATTGAAAAATCCGTTAATATCATTTCCACCGGAAATGTCCTTGTAGTAGTTGCGCTCCTCACAGTGACCTATAAGTGCGGTACTCACTCCGGCAAGCGTCATTGAATTCGCCGGTCGAAGTGATGTGAACGCGCCAAAGTTGCCACCTACCGCGGTGTCGTTCTCGTTCACGCTCTGACAACCTATCTTTATTGTCCCATCGTTCGCAGCTATAGCGTTCAATATATGCAGTTCCGGAAAAAATATGGTGAACTCAGCGTCAAAGCCCTTTAGTTTATCCTTTGTTTCGTTTACGATGTAATTAGCCCACTTTTCAATGGGTGCTATTGAATTCACCCCACCTTTTTCGGGAGTGATGTCAAATCTTTTTAGGTTCAGATATATTCTTTTCATTATAACCCCTTGTATTTATATTGCCATCTGCTCATTATTAACAAGCTGTTCTACGACCTGCTGTCTGTTCGGTACCTGACCGGTCGAGACATAGTGGAGTGTAGTGGCATTTGCAATCCTCAATCTATCCTCCAGTGACACATCGGTCATGGAGGCGAGCATATATCCGCTGTTAAAAACATCCCCCGCGCCGGTGGTTATGACCGGATTGTCGCAGTAGTTTTGCATCGCATATGCCGTACCATGTATTCTCGACGAGGCGACCGTAAAGTATGACGAGTGAATTATTATTTCTTCAATGTCGACACAGTTTCGCAATTTTTCCACCGCTGTGACGGCATAGTTCATGGCGGTTGGAGAGTTAATATTAAAGGGGTAATCTATGTTAAGCGCCTTGCAGAGGATGCCACCTTCATGCTCGTTTAAACTCAAAGACTGGGGCAATATTTTATCCTGCTCGTACAAAATTTGCATAAGATGAAGAAGTGCTTTTTGACTGCGTTTATCTACGTTGGCAAGGTCATGGAAAATGCTTTTTGTCTTTTCGTTTTCTCGGCATATCCCCACAATGTTGGAAAAGATATTCTCATAGTCATATATATTTGACCAATAACCGAGACCGACGATGTCTTTGTTAAACAATGTCCCGAGCTCACCGATGGAATACTTCGAAATTATATCGTTCCAGCTCAAGTTTATCAAACTTTCCAAATTCGGCATCATAATCTTGCCGTCGGCGAATTCAAGTATATGTATCTTTGCAGGTTCACCGAGCGAGAAAAGCTCGACTTTGCAATCAAATTCGTCGAATACAGAGTCGCGCTGTTGCCGACCGAACATGCCGACCATGCTCGTTTTAAGTCCGAGAGCATTCACCGTCCGACCTGTGTTGCAAACAAATCCGCCGCCGACACGCCTTTTTAAAATTCTCTCCTTGGCAAATCCTCCGGTTTTGCGCTCTATAATGGAGTTTCCAAAATCTGACATTCTTGTGATCTTACTGAAATCGGTACTTGACTCGCGGTTCTCAATCAGCTCCCATACCTCGTCGATCATGCCGTCAATTCCGAGGACAATACTTGCTTTCGTATTTTCCAGTTGAGTTTTTATTTTATTTATACACACAAGACTCTCCCGTTAGTTAAATTTTTCATCCATACCTTTCATGCTCGAGATGACAGCATCGGCGTCGCCGACAATCTCCACCGTATAGCTCGGCTCAACGCGAGTGATCACTCCTGTCATACAGGTTATGCCGTCATACATGAATAGTTCAAACACCTTTTTGTCCACATATAATGACCACGATGTTCCCTTTCTGACCGGCAAAGTCCTTTTTTCACCATATTCCGAAAATTCCTTTGCCCATGCGTCCCGATTGCCATTGTAGCCAAAGGCGAAAACCTCCTCGCCTTGACTGTCTTTAAAGATAATTTTAAATGCGTTGTCGAGTTTGCCCTCAACGCAAAAAGCGTTCGTTTTTGTATCACTTGCAGAAATAAAAGGTCTTGTATCGAACTTCAAATCATTAAGTCCGGCAATCGGGCGTTGCATAAGGCGATTGTGTCGGTCGACTGACAGCTCACGAGCCACCGAAAGGCACCCCGCCCAGTGCTCGGAATCATAGTGAGCGATATTGTTGAACCTCTCCAGTCTGCCGAAGCTATACGCCTTGCCGTCGTTGCCGTTCATGTTTATATAGATATAGGAACTTGGGCTGTAGTCCAACAATCCCTCATACAATACCTCCATTCTACAATTGACTAACGACACATCCACCACATAGTATTTGTTGGTGACATGCGGACCGAAAAAAAATACCCATTTGTCCCCGACCGAGAATAATTTCGGGCACTCGTAGTCCGTCTCATTTGTGAACGGTGTTTTGATTAGTATTCCTTTATAAGAAAAGGAGGTGAGGTCTCGATTGTCCGCTTTGAACAGCAGGACACAACTGTATGCGGCGTCATTGATGTCGGTTATGGCGCAGATAAGTGCATAAATTTCCCCGTCCTGCTCTATCAGGAACGGGTCACGAAAACTCTCGTCTATATCTATCGGTATATCACTAAGCGAGATTACGGGGTTTTGCTCGATGGGTACAACATTTTCCAGCGATGGCGGACCGATCGCAATACACTGCACCGAGGGTGTTTCCTCGGTTGACACCTCGGTATACATGAGCACGGAGCGATGTTCATCAAGCACAAGCGCACTGCCGGAAATAGCCTTTAATTTCCCCTTATTTCTATCTAAAATCAGTTCCGAGGGCAGGTGAGTCCAGCTGACGAGATCGTCGCTCACCGCATGTGCCCAAAGGCGATTTGGGCGCGCCGAACCCGGCACAACCCTCCCGTCCGGAAGCGTAGCCACCGAATCACCGCGTGCCGAGAAAGGATCGTGGAGATAGAACATGTGATATTTTCCGCCGGAATAGATTGCACCGTTAATGTCGAACATCCACATTCCCGGCGCGACAAGGTGATATATCGGGCGCGTCAGGTCGAATTTCGCCTTTTCGTACTGATTTTTTGCCAGTTGATAATAGCCGTCTTTGGTCAAATGTTCCATATATGTTCCTTTCCCGCGTCTTTAAACGGAAATGGCAGACTTTGTACCGTCTGCCATTTCATCAAATCACAATTTTAAGAATTGAAGCTGTCGTAATAGCTCTGCAGAACGCCTATATATTCATTGACACCCATTGCTTCTAATTCCGCTACATATTCGTCCCACTCCTCATCAATAGTTCCGGTTGTCACCCATCTTGCAAACATCTCGTCCACGTATGCGTTTACCTCTGCCTTTGTCTCGGCAATGTATTCACTGTCATCTATGGCAAATGTCAATACCGGATAGGATTCCTGATAGACAAACTCCTCATAGTATTCGTTTAGTATGCGCTTTCTGTCATGTCCGCCGCCAACTTGTGCTATATCGAGTTCGTCTGTGCCATAATACTCGGCAAGCAGAGCGGTGGGAGCCTGATTGCCCCAGCTGTTGTGCTCGCGAACCTCCGCCTCGGTCATACCGGCACCACTCTTATCTTCTAAATCCAGATAAATCAATCCATCTTCTTCATTAACATATTGAACATCGCCATTCAGTATTCCATTTGTCGCCTGTATTGACATGTCCCGGGAATAGAGGTGGTCAATCCAGCGCATGGTCAGTTCCGGGTCGGGGTTGTCGGTCGACATCAAAAATGCGTGGGGGACGATATCGCTGACGTTCGCGCGACCATATATCTGCTCACCGTCATCGGTCATGAGCGGTGCTACCGGTGTGTATTGTTCCGCATTTACAGCACCGACGGTCTGGAAATCGCGCCATGCAAACATGCTACCGATGGTGACCGTCTCGCCCTGTCCCTTTGCGGAGAGTTGGGCCGTAGTCTGGGTGAAAAATTCCGGGTCGAGAAGTCCGTCGTTGTACAGCTTGTTTACAAACTCAACAGCGTCGCGGTACTCCTGTTTGTCGGCGGTGAATACCACCTGTCCATCTTCGACTACATAGTGGTCCACGTTATCGGGACGACCGAATGCGGAGAAGAGTTGCTCTATACTGGTGGAGTCGGTCAACACGGAACGTCCACTGAGCGGAATTTCATCGTTCGGGTCTCCGTTAACGTTGGCATCTTGTTCTTTGAATGCCATTAAAACGTCATAGTATTCGTCGACAGTCGTGGGTGCTTCGAGATCAAGGTTGTCCAGCCACACCTGATTAACATAGAATATCTTTGCAATATGGGTGATTGCCAACTCCTCAATCCAGGGAGTGGAATATATAACACCGTCCGAAAGCGTGGATATACCCTTTGCCGCCGGAAGTTGTTCAAAGATAGCGGTCAAATTTGGTGCGATATCCGCGGTCAAATACTCATTAAGTGGTAAAAAATATCCCTGTGGTGCATATAGAGCAACGTCGTTCGGCTCAAGCCCACGAAAAAATACGTCCGGAAGATCACCGCTCGCGAGCATAAGATTTTTACTCTCGGCGTATGATTCCGACTGAATCTCCAACCACTCTACTGTGATACCGGTAGTGTCCTCATAAAACTCGGTAAAGGGATTAACTTCCCAATCGGAGGATTGCGGTGTCTTTTTAACCGCTACGGTGAGCGTGAACGGCTCTGTAACTAATGGCATCCCGCCACCTTCTGCCGATTCCCCGTCCGATTCCGATTCGGCGGGTGCAGAACTCGATTCGCTCTCGTCGGCTACCGACCCATCGGTCGGTGCGTCGGCACATGCTACCAGTCCGAACAACATAATCAGTGCCAGCAATAATGAAATCATACTTCTTTTTTTCATAGTTTCCTCCTGTTTGTTTGTTGTATTAAAATCACAGAACACTGTGCTTTTAACCTTTAACTGCGCCTATCATAACGCCTTTTTTAAAGTATCTCTGTATGAATGGATAGAGTATAATAAGCGGGAGATTGCTCACCACGATGACACAGTATTTTATCAGTTCCACTATCCGCTGTTGTTGTGCTATCGACTCGGTATCCTGCACAAGATCGCTGGAGGTCACCTGACTTGCCGAGAGTATTTGTCGCAGTATAATTTGGAGTGGAAATCGGTCGGCGTCCTGAAGATAAATCAGCGCATCAAAATAGGTGTTCCAGTGTGCGACAGCGTAGTACAGCACCATGACCATAATAATTGCCTTTGAGAGCGGAATAACGATATGCACAAAATATTTAAAATCGGTGCAGCCGTCAATCTCTGCCGCCTCGCGCAGTTCCTGTGGCATATTAATGCTGAAAAAGGTGCGGCATATCAGAAGATTTGTGACGTTCACAGCGTTTGGCAAGACCATTACCCAAAAGGTATCGAGTAAATTAAGGTTGCGAATTGTCATATATGTCGGTATGATACCACCGTTAAAAAAGAGAGTGAAAACCATGAGCATCAGGATCGCGGTGCGACCTTTCAGATCCCCTTTCGAGAGTGCATATCCTGCCGGAATGGTGAAAAGAACATTGATCAATGTGCCTACACTCATATATAGAAAAGAGTTGCCGTAACTTTGCCAAAGTTCCATGTCGCGAAATATTCGCTGATAACCTTCCAAAGTGAAGTCCTGTGGAACTAACCACACATTTCCGATGTTCACCGCATATGGGTCACTGACAGAGGCGATTAATACAAAATACAGTGGATAGAGTATAACAATCATCAGAACGGTCATTATAATGACATTTATCACATCAAATGTTTTATCTTGTCTTGTACCGTTTATTTTTTTATTCATCGGTAATCCCTCTCTTAGTCTCATCATCACCAGATACCGCTGTTTGTTACTTTTTTGGATAGTTTATTTGCAAATATCAGCATGACAGCATTTATCACATTATTAAAAAGTCCGATAGCTGTCGCATAATCATACTGAACTCGTTGTAAACCCACGGTATAAACATATGTCGCGATAATTTCCGAGGTACTGATATTTAATTGATTTTGCATTAAAAACGCTTTTTCAAATCCGATACTCATGGTGCGTCCCAACGCAAGTACAAACAGCATCATTATGGTTGGGAGAATGGATGGAATGTCAATATAGATTATCTTTTGAAATTTGCTTGCCCCGTCGATGGTGGACGCCTCATAGAGTGATGCGTCGATGCCGGAAAGTGCCGCTATATAGATAATCATATTCCAGCCGGTGTTTTTCCAGATACCGGAGAATACATATAGATTTCTAAACGCATCGGGGTCGCCTATATAGTCGTATCGTTCGATACCGAAAACTTCGAAAATATTATTCACAAAGCCGGAGGAGTAGGAAAAAAAGGTGTTTATAAGCCCTACAAGCACGACCACCGAGATAAAGTGCGGCACATAAAAGATGTTCTCGAGAAGATTTTTGTATCGTTTACTGCGCAGTTGGTTCATAAAGAGTGCGAGTATTATGGGAATCGGAAACGAGAGAGCGATTTCATAAAGGCTTAATATAATGGTATTTCCGAGCACTCGCTCAAAGTCTCTCGAATTGAAGAAGTCAATAAAGTGTTCTAATCCGACCCATTCACTCCCCATAATTCCATCGATCGCTCTAAAATCGCGAAACGCGAGTTGAACGCCGTAAAGGGGCGCGTATTTAAAAACTATAATAGAAATAAGTGCCGGCAGTATAAAAAGATATAACTGCCAATTCTTCTTTATCGAAAGAAAAAGACCGTTGCTCTTTTTTTGCTTAATTGCAACATCATTTTTAGTCATTCTATCCCCGCTCTATAATAAATGCAAAACAAAATACCATTGATTAACTGTGTTTATGATAACATAGTTAATCAATAGTGTCAAGATATTTATCGAAATAGTTGCAATTGATCAAATTTTTTGTGAGTTTACACAAATTCCAAAGAATCATCTTGTCACAAATGCTGTATCGAGGTGTACCTATTGACAAAACCTCAATATAGTATTATGATTATATTAACACATGACACAAATTGAACACAATGAGGTTTTTATGTATAAAGAACGTGCTCTTGGGTTTAGTAATGAGGACATTTCGAATATTAATAAAACGTTTATCATCCGCTACCTTCACAAACACGGAGTATGCACAAGGGCACAGATAAGTAAAGCCTTTCAGCTCACCCCTGCCTCGATATCTAAAACCGTTAATTTTCTCTTAGATCATGACATTGTACAAGAAGTTGGCTTTATCGCCGGGAAAAAGCAACGCCGCTCCATTGGACTGATCCTTAATGACAATGTTAAAAAAGTAATCGGAGTACGAATTTCAAGAAAAAACTACGCCATCGGAGTTTTAGATCTATCGGGTAATATTTTAAACAGTATTTCTATGCAGTTTATGGAAGGGGAGAGTCTTAAAGATGTAGTTGACAAAATTAAGTCTCACATAAGAAGTTTTTTACTGACCGATCCGGACATAGCAGCAATCGGAGTAGCAGTCCCGGGACCTTTCGATCATAAGATGACTAAAATTATCGTGATGTCCAACATGAACCAGGAAAAATGGAATATCGACAACTTAAGAGACGAGTTTGGGGCAAGTTTTAACATTCCCATAATATTTTCACACAATGCAATAGCCGGTGCAATGGCTAATTGGTGGCTCGGCACACATGTCACCGATACAAACAACACTCTTGTTCACTATTTGGTAGGCGACGGTGTCGGAGCGGGCGTAATAACCGATTCGGTTGCCCAGTCCAACAGTCTCGGACTATCAATAGAAATTGGGCATGTGAGTATAGATATAAACGGTGAACCGTGTGCTTGTGGGAATAAAGGCTGTTTAGAACAATACTGTTCCACCTTTGCACTGATAAAATACGTAAAATCCCGAACGACAGATTTTCCAAATTCGACACTTTCTCACAAAGCATCAATCAATCATCAAGATGTATTTGATAATGCGAGATTGGGGGACCCACTGGCACTGGAAGCGTTGAAACATATCAGTAACTATATCGGATACGGTGCTGTCAATATTATTAACGCTTACATGCCGAACATTATTGTTATTAGCAACGAAATTGCAAAGGTCGGTGATATTGTTCTTCCTCTTATAAAAAATGTGGTATCATCCCGTGTTCCAAAATATATTTCCGATAAAATAAAAATAGTGTTAGAGGACGAAAAACTAATTCAAGACCCCATACTATATGGTGCCGGAGCACTGGCAATAAATCATTGCTTGGACAACCCACTACAAACACTCACCAAAAAATGAAGAACAACGTCCGATGGTTCGGACGTTGTTCTTTTGAACTATAATTCGTATATATCATAGATTTCGGGCGGAACATCGAGTGCGGCAATCTTTTTCCTCATTATTTCACAAAGCATTCCCTCTATGTTCGCATTTTTCAAAGGATTTTCTTGAGCCGGGTCAACCTTAATATTAAACAAAAAATCAGGGAATTCGTGTTGATTTGTCTGTGGTTTTGCCCCATTCACCTTAAGTGTTTTGCACCCTTTTGTGAAGACAAATTTATTCCCGAGTTCAATGTTGAGATTTTCGTCGTACTCCATGATCGCATCACGTGCAAAATCAATACCCGATAGTGTATAGCAGGATAATTGCTTAATATCGCGAGGTGCTCTCATGTATACATAGTCTTTGTGAATAATATTTATGTGTCCGCCGAATACTCCGAACACTGCCGTTTCGCGCTTTTCTTTACGTTTACCGTTTATGATCGGCATACCTGTCATTTCGCATGGAATTTCAATATTAAAATAATCCAGTATTGTTGCGGGGATGTCAACAGTTTGAACAAGATCGTTTGATGTCAACAGCTGTGAATTTAACCGCGGATCATGCAAAAAGAATGGAATGTTCGCAACCTCATTATAATAAGGTGCCCCTTTACCGGTGAAATTGTGCTCCCCCAGCAGAAATCCATGATCGGTATTTACTATTAGCATGGTATCTTTCCACATGTCAAGCTCGGTCATTCGATCTAACAAGCGTTTTAAATTATAACTGCAAAAACTTAAAACAGCCATATTTTCTTTTCTGTATCTTTCGATAACCTCGTGATATTTTTCGGCATCAATATACCTGTAATCCGGCCAATCATTCTCCTGGTCGCTTTCATATGTTAAACCGTAGAGGTCTCGAAATTCCTGTGGGGCAACAAACGGCTCATGAGGATCAAAACTTTCAATATGCAAAAACCAATCGCTGTGACGGCTGTCTTATCGAGATATTCAAGCCCCTTGTCGAACGTTTGTGTCTGCGGAAAAGTTTCTTTTGCACCTCATTGTGAAACCTCGCCCAATTTTCCGCCTGACGTTCAAGCTCCGTATCTAATTGACCCTCTTGCAAAGTCAAAAAAGGCGTCGTTAAGTAGGGTCATCGTTGAGATACACCTCTCAGGAGGAGACTGTCGCGATGCACCGGAAGGGAGAGCCTCGATAAAAGCACTATGTTCGCAATATTCAGGGCTACCGCTGTTAATGGGCAGGAAACCCGAGATTTGGCTGTTACAAAAGGTTTAGTGCCGATAGTGCCACCTAAGAAAAACAGGAAAGAGCCGTGGAATACGACAAAACGAGCTACCCTTTTGGGGCTGCTCGTTTTTTGTGAAGGGGTTAGTGCGACAGCCCCCTTTTTTGGGAACAATGTACAAACCAAAAAGGTACTACGGTTAAATCCATATTGCGGTAACATTGTAGGGAGCCCTCCCACCTCACCTAAAAACCCAAGGCGTCCCCCCGGGCTCTTATCCCTTTCGGTGAGTTTGAAGGCTTTCAAACACGCGCCCCCACATCATTCGGGGCGCCACACCCACAATCAGCGGTGATGTTTTCGCAGACATGAGATGGTAGAGGACCGTCTCTACCAATAAAACTTATCCTCAACTATCCCCTCTATCTTCCACTCCAACCGATCGGGGTCGTCGGTCGAGAGGATGAAATAGGTGTCATAGAGCCCACCGGCAACCTGCAACCCGAGTCGGGCTACCTCGGGGTCTAACACCTCGTTGACAGTGACGTACAGCTCTACGACATTCTCGCTATCAAGCCCTGCAACAATAGCGTCGATGTCGGCCTGCATATCGGCTTTTTTTGCACTTGAATTGCCCATCGGCATAAGGTCTGAAATAATATAGCCCGGGACATAGGTGTGCGTGTCGGAACTATGTCGCATCTTTATATCCTCCACCGCCTCGGTGTCAACCATTAATTGAGACAGAGTGTCATAATCACGCATGGTCAGCGCCCGATAGTATTCTATAACCGCATAGTTCGGTGGATAAAAATCCTGCATCGCATACTCAACATAATAGAATTGACCGTCGTTATACGCTCCGCTTGGCGAGTCGAAATCTTCAACAGGATAACCCTCTAAAAAATCAAAGGTGGCGGCATTTATATCCTCGAGCTGTTGCAGATATACATCGTCTAAAAACTGGATAGGGTGAACCACCCTATCGCCGGCTACCCCCTCATCGGGGTAGTTGTTCATCCAGAAAAAACCGTCGGTAAAACCGCAATAGTACACCTCATCATCGCTCCTGCGATACATCAGGTAGGTCGCGTCCTCAGCCTCGATATATTCTACGCTGTAGTTATAGGAGGTCGGCATCATCACGCTCGCCATCTGAAGTCCACCGATGTAGCTCAAACCCTGCGCATTTATGGTATAGACCTTTATAATTCTGTCGTATTCCAGCTCACTGACATAGACCTTGTCGCCGTAATTATAGTTTTCATCATACCCTAACTCCTGCGAGTCGAAAGCGACCAAAACAAGCTCCAAAACACCATTCTTGTCAAGGTCGACAAGATTTGCATAACAAAAACCGCTCGCATCGACATAGCCCTCGTCCGGTGTGTCGGGGTTGATGGGGGTGAGCGTCATGCCGGTTATCTCATATTCATCTGCACCCAACGAAGTTATATTGTAATCCAGATTGTAGGCTTTGATCAATGCGGAGTAGGGTGAATAGTCAACATTGTCGGGATCAAATTCAGCCTGTTCGACACCCTGTGAGCTGTCCTGCGGTGGTGCCTCACTGTCGACATCCTCGGTCGGCTCCTGCTGCATCTCCTGCGAGCTTTCGGGGACGCTCTCCTCCTGTATCGTCTCAAGTTCCAGCAGTGGCGACAGGGCATCACCAAGGTTACCCTCCTCATCTTGCGAGCAGGATATCAATATCAACATGCAAAGCGATAACAACAAAACGAGTATTCTTTTCATATAGCACCTTTATATCTGTTAAATTTTCAACTAATCGGCATCATTTTTTTTGCATAACCTGCGAGGTTATTGCTCGGATAGAGTGCCTGTGTCGAGGGATAGTACACCGTCTCATACCCCTCGAACGGTTCTGCCACTATCTGCACATCGCTGTGAGTCACTCCGTAGGAGACGATGTCGGAGCGAACCCCGAGATAGAGAACATTTCCGCTCGTCTCATACAGCAAATCACCCCTTACGTACATCTCACTGTCGTCGATAGAGTTCTCGTAAACCTTGATTGTGCCACCCGAAAGGTTGCGGATAAAATACACCTCTTTGGCGTCGTCGGTGATGTAGTGCTCCATGTTGTACAACTCGTCCTCGGTGAAATATCTGCTCATTATGTCGATAGGATATTCATAACCGTAGGCATCAAAAATTTGTTCGTAGTCCGTTATGTACGCAACGTCAAAAGCCTCGCTCTCGCCCCATAAGCTATTACTGTCGTACACAGCCGTAATCCTCGGGTTGTCGCCGGTTTCTACTATATAGTACTGCGTGACGTTCAGCCCATACTGACCCGCGTACTGCACAACATCCATGTCGATAATCTCTTTTGCATCCGTCTTTATAATATAGGTATTATCAAGACTGTCCTCGCGGTACATTTCGCCGAGCTTTTCGCTTTCAAGGATTGCCTGCATGAGCGTTATATTCTCGGTGGCGTACTCCCCTGAGTGCAGTATGGTAATATCTTCAATAATCAAACCGGGGTAGTATTGACCGCCCTCTCTCACACTGCGGTAATACTCCACCACCTGCTCATCGGCAAACTCGCCCATCGTCTCATAGTCGGCGGCTGTCACCGTCTTTAAAAACTCTGTCAACAACATTTCTTTGTCACCTACATACGCTCCTTCAATGAGCAAGAAATTGCCGTCTTGATATGAAAAAATATCACCATTCGTATTATTTTTTTCAAAGACATCTAAATAGGCTATCGTATTTTCGGTCACCTGCTCACCGTCCGACGCATACCCAATCGCCGCAATGATGTGAGAGGTCGGGTTTTTAAACCATTTTTCGCCGTACTCGGCGGTATACTCCTCCTCAGTTATCGTCTCCATGTTCTGCCGATATTCCACCGGATCGTACCCTGCGTTTTGATAGTCATAGAGTGCCGCAAAGGTCTGCTGCACCTCAAAATACTCGCCGTTAAAAGAGTGAATGACCTTTGCGTCCACATAATCAAAGGAGGATATCCCAAGGTCGAGCATGTCACCGCCGTAGGCAAGGTGATTAACGCCGTCCACCTCGATATATTCTATCATAAACTGCATCCCCTCCTCACCGTAGTAGGAGAGAGAAAAGTCACCGGCATATCCGACAGCGCCGTCATCGTCAAGATAAAAGATGTGCACGGCATCGTACAATTCACCCATAAAATGCTTGCTTGACGGGTCAAAATGGGCGTCGTCGCCCCCCTCGACATCACTGTCGTGCACGCGCGCTATAACAAGCTCATACACATCATCCTCGTTAAAATCCACGAGGTTGGCATAAAAGTAGCCCAAATATTCGTCGGTCGGCTCACCATACGACGAGGAAAGTGCCTTGCGATAGGAGCGCACAACGGAGTTATATGCCCCATAATCAATATTGTTAGGATTTTCAAAGCCGTAGGCGTCCTGAACCTGCTCGAACTCGTTCTCAATCGAGTTCGAGGCGTCCTCAAAGCTGTCTGTCTGTGACGGTTCGATATTTTGCAGTGCGCTACCAAGCGCATCGCCGAGGTCGTTTTCATCAGCGGCACAGGAAGTTAGTATCGAAAGGACTAACAAAATTGTAAGAATCTTTATCATATTAGCCCACCGCCCCGATGACATTGACCTCCACCGTGACACCGTTGTCCTCGTTGTGACCATATGCATTCACCGTTATGGTCTGATCGCCGAGATAATATTCCGCGCTGTAAAAACCCTCGTGCCCGTCCATAGTAATCACAAATCCACACCGCTTTAGCAGGTCTATATACCCCGGCAGATACTCAAAATACTCGCCGTCAAAGGTGACGCTGTATCCGCCGAGCGTTTCGACCTCTTCAAACTGATTAGAGGCTGTCGGCATTTCATTACCTGTTGTATATGCGCTGAAATCCGGCACTTCTATCAGCATCCAATCGTTATTGACGTTGTACAGATCAAACATCAATATATAGTTTCGATCGTCTATCTTTAGACCGCCGTCCTCCTCGATGAATGTTAACTCTATCTTCCCGTTCGGCTCACCAAAGAGAAGTTCATCCACTATGAGAGTGTTATCCTGCATGGCAGACACATCTATATTATCAAAGTTTAAACTTGACATGCCGTAGCCCATACCACCCCTTGTGAGATACAACGCGCCGTCAAACTCCAAAAAGTTCATGTCGACATTGTGCTGTATACTCTCCAAAAATCGGTCGGTGAAATAAAGGCTGAAATGCTCATAGATATCCGCCTTGCTGTTAAAGTTATAGACCGGCATGTAGGAGACTGTGGCAGGGTCCTCGACGTAGCCGTCCGGCGTCGCCTCGTTCATGCCCAGTAGCAATGCAGGTGGGTTGTAGCCGTTTGCATCCTCCTCCCTCTCATACACACCCCTTTTGACCTCGTCCTCGGCGTCATAATATTCCGCCGAAAAACTGTCGGTGTAGACCTCATTCAAAGCGTAGATGCAGTCCATGACCGACACGCCTGTGGACTCGACCTCCGGCGCGACACCGAATACCTCCCACTCGTCCAGCGCGACATCGTAGCTGTACACTGCGCCACTCTGCGACACAGCGAGCCACTCCTCGGTGGTGAATTTATCCTCGGTGTCAGTGCCTATCTGAAAGACGGCGCAAAGCTCACCGAACACCTCTTCATCCTGTGCCCTCATGAACGCCCTGCCCTCGAGATACCTCTCGCCTACCGCCTCGATAAGGGCATTTTCATAACTGAAAGCGGCATCCTCACTCTCGTTCTCACCCTCGTTCTCATCGCCCTCGACCCCCTGCTCAAACTGCGATATTTCATCTAACAGCTCGTTAAGGGAGGAGTTGACATCGTCACCTGGCGTATCGTCGCTACAGCCGACAAGAAACAAAATGAGCGAGAGCAAAATCACCGATATTTTTTTCATAAATCACCATTAAACGTATTTTAAAAAGACCTCTTTTACATCGACAAAAACCGCGCCGTAGTTGTCGGGGAACATAAAACTGCCGCTCGCGACAATCTTATCCTCGTTTTCATATTCCACACGAAGGGAAAAGCTATGGCTCGCGTCCATAACCTCGAGATGTTCGTCATAGCCGTCCCATTCGTGCAGATTGTGCTTTTCTATCAGCGCTAAAAGTTCCGCCTCCAAATTTTTGCGCGTCGCCTCATCAAGGTCAATCTTATTGTATCCGTTTGTCTCGGCGGTGTCAATATAGATTGTCTCATAGCTAAAGCGCAGTGTTTCCGACTGCCCCGGCTCACTCGACATGGCGTTGCCGCTACTCTCGCGAAGCTCAAAGGACATTATGATATAATCACCCCTGTCCACCGGCTCACTCATCCCCTCACTCATAATCTCGTCGATCTGGCGGTAGGTCACCACGACGAACACCGCCAGCCCGACCAATAGTGCCAATACAATAATAATTATCATTTTTTTGACGCTTATTTTCATGCCCAAGGATCATCTTTTGCCGGAGTTTTAACACCGAGCATTATGCTGTTCGCGTCCCATATGTACCAATTCTCGCCCTTTTGGCGCAATTTTATATGCCGTGGGCTGTCAAAGGCGGGGGTTTTTATCTGCAATCTCATATATCCCGGCTCGCAATCCTGCGGACGAGGGTCCGGCATAAAGGTTAGGGTGTAGGGGATTGTCGGGGTGTAGCTATTCTCCGGTGTGGCACCGCCAAGATATGCATTTGCAAGATATTTTTTATCGCTTATCCTGTCCTTAAACCAAGATTTTTCAAAATTTGAAAGGGGCGCAGGACCCTTGAGCAGGTCTATTGCCTTTAACCCCTCCTCTAAATCTTGACCCAGCATATTTACGGCGCAGATAAACAGCGCACAGGTTTTTTCCGGCGCGGACAAACCCTCCATCACCAGATTGTTAAACTCGTCAAGCGAGCTCGGCAGTGCGTTGTAGCTAACTACCATTGCAAAAACCTCCTTTTAATTATACTATTCGTAGTCGATGTTGTTGATTGACATGGATTTATAGGTGCGGGTGCCGTCCTCATTCTTATCAAAGGTGATGTTTAAAAGGGAGGTCTCCGACTCGATGGAAAGCCACTGATATGCAATAACATATTCGTTATCGTTTGTTATGTTGCCGGCAATACCGCCGAAATATGTGTCGATAACCTCCTCGTCGGTCAGGGCGAATTTTTCATCGATGCCCAAATCCTGAAATGCTAAATATACATCCCTCAACTCGTCCATGGTGAAGCTCGCCTGTGCTGCCGGTGCCGGCTCCGGCTCAGCTTCCGGCTCCGGCTCCGGTGACGGGGCATCACTGCCGGTGTCACCCTCTGTGCCGGACGTTGCGGTGTCGTCCACCACCATCGCTATATTGAAATCTATAGTGAATGCCTCGCCATCGTAGTCATAGTTGTAGGTTCCGGTGAGTGTGCCGTTTGTTACATTAGGGTTAAACCACGTGTTATCCTCCTCTTTAAGGGTTGCACCGCCATAAAGCCACGCGTGTTCATCCACTATCGGGAAGAAAGAATAGTCATGCAGTTCAATATTAAAGGACATAAAGTCAATGTGATCCTCACTGTCCACATATGCGTTTAGATACAGCTCAAAAAAGTCGCCTATCTCATCGGAGCCGATATAGCCCCATGCCTCATACTCGCCCGATATGTCATCACTGCCGACATAGTCGCTTATGGTGACAATACCGTACCAAACAGAGGGGTTCGAAAGTGTTTCCACCGGCATTGTCTGTTCTGCGCCGTAGCCGGGTGCCACAAATCCCGTTGCGTTTATATCTTCTCCCGAGGCATCGTCCCACATGGAACTATTTTCGTTTGTGAACACAAAGGTCATTTCATACCCCTCGTTTTCACCCGTTGCGACGATATTCTCACCATCTATCACATAGTCCATAACAACGCCCTGCAAGAGCATGGTTTTTGCCGAGGTGTCAAGCTCGACCGACATAGAGCTGCCGTAGGCGACTAGATTACCCTCCTCGCCGTCAATTTCCAGCGTCATCTCTATTTCTGATTGTTGTATAGCATCATAGTTCATGACTACGCCGGCTGTGGTCATGCTGGAGAGTATGTATCTGCCGGTCAGATCATTTTCGTCTATTTCGGCAGTGCCCGCGGCATCCTCACCGTCGGTTGCACCACCTACCGAGACTCCGCCCTCCTTGACAAATCGGATATCCATACCCATGTCAAGCAGGTTCACGATGGTGATAACATCCCCCTCTATCGTGCCGGGGAACTCGTCACCGCCATCGATCAGCTTGAATACACCGCCCTCAATCTCGTAGTCACTGTTATAATCGTCACCGTCGAACGAAAGGGTGCAGTTGCCACCCGATTTAAGCTCCAAAGTGATACCGTCGGGGTAGAGATCGGTGGGGTTCATGGTCATGCCCATCATGGTGATCTCGTCCGCCGTCCAAACGCCGATATTGGGCTCATCGGACGACGAGCCGAAGAATAGATTCACAGCAAGCAGTATACCGCCGACAATCATGGCAACCCCAATAAGGGCTACTGTAATAATTATCGGTGCTTTATTGTTTTTTTTCGCAACCGCAACACCACCTTGTCGCGCATATGGTTGACCAATTGGCTGTTGACCTATCGGTTGGGCGTTTTGCTGTTGACCTATCGGTTGGTTGTTAGGCTGTTGATTTTGCCACTGTTGTTGGTTTACCGGAGGCTGACCTACCGGAGGCTGACCTACCGGTGGTTGACCCCACTGCCCACCTGACGGCGGCTGACCGACAGGTGGACCCCCTACAGGCGGTTGCCCCCACTGCTGACTACCCGACGGTGGTTGACCTACAGGAGGCT
Organism: uncultured Oscillospiraceae bacterium; assembly: GCA_964369965.1. Lineage (GTDB taxonomy): Bacteria > Bacillota > Clostridia > Oscillospirales > Ruminococcaceae > CAYJBH01. Next base: position 45,145 of record CAYJGF010000010.1, on the reverse strand, counting down.
GCCCTGACGGTTGCCCCCACTGTTGCCCACCTACAGGCGACCCTCCTGCCGGAGGTTGCCCCCATTGTTGCCCACCTGACGGCGGCTGACCGACAGGTGGTCCTCCTACAGGCGGTTGCCCCCACTGCTGACCACCCGACGGTGGCCCTCCTGCCGGTGGTGTCGCTGTCGCACCGCAATTGTCACAAAACTTTGCCGTCGGTGGCATTTCAAAACCACATCTGTTACATCTTGACATACTGCCCTCCTGTTATTAATTATATATTTGTTATTACATCCACAAGGAAGTTAAGCCCTGAAGAACTGTATAAAAACATATCTATTTCATCGTTTTTAAAGGCTGAATTTGCGACCTTTGCGGACTTCGGGAAATTCTCCTCATCCACAATCAAAACAATTTTACATTTCGGGACGGCATTTTTAATCTCCTCCACCCTTATCAACCAATCATCCAAAGCGAGCGGATAATAGTCTCTAAGCTCTGCAAGAAAAACGTTGGCACCGCTACTTCTACAGACCGAGAGGCAACTCTCGATACTCGGTATTATTTCGACCGAAGTTTGCGATGTTCTTGCCTTTATTGCATGTGTAATGCCGGACGATAATAATTTGTTTTGAATATAAATCGCTATTTTTTTCATCTCACTGCCTCTTACATGGGCGCAATCTTACAACCCTTATCGACAGTATAACAGGATAAAATTAATTGTACATCGTGTATTTCCGCTGATTTTGAATTTTTTTATAAATTGCCCTCCTCTCCCGTAATTATAAACTTTTTTGTCGCGACGTCCGCCACCAGTTTCAACAGGTTGTTGTAGCCGGTTTTGTTTTTTATGTTGCTAAGGTGGGTGTCCAGCGTCCTGCTCTTTATATTCAGCATGTCGCAGACCTCTTCATTAGAGTGCCCGTTAACCTTTGCTTGAAGTATCTCCAGCTCTTTCGGGGTAAAATCGGAGATGTTTGCCACCCCTATCTTGATGGTCGGTTGTTGTTTTGGATAGTATATCATGCCGTCCATCACACAGTCCATCACCTGCAAAAGATCCAAATCGGCATGGTCCTTATACCAAAAGCCCTCACAGCCTGCCTGTTTTGCCTCCTCAATATATTTTTTTTGCAAAACGAAGGTCAATATGATTATCTTTATTTTAGGGTAATGCTTTTTCACCTTGGCGGCGACCGCTATGCCGGTTTCTTTTCCCTGCGTGTGAATATCCATCAAAATGAGGTCGACCGTCTCATACCGTAACTCATCAAACACCTTGTCGGCATTAAAAAAAGCCTTGGTAATGTTGTATCGCCCCTCACTCCTCATTATAGCGTACTGCATGAGTGCGTGGGAACTGCTCTGGTCGTCCACAATCATTATATTATACATATCAACCTATTTCCCTTAATAATTTTATCGTCATGGTGACGCCGTCGTCACAGGACATATCCATCTCACCGCCTGATTGCTCTATCCTCGACCTCAACCCCGATAGCCCTCCACCCTCTGTAATTTGTGAAATCCTGTCCTTTGTCTTGTTGTGTATGGTAATTATTGTAGAGCTGTTCTGCGACAGTATATTCACCGATAGCTCCTGTGCACCGGCGTGACGGTATGCGTTTTTCAACATCTCGTTTATACACAAAAGAGTTGTCGTCCTGTCATAATCCTGTGCAGGTATCTCGCCGACGATATTTATCTTACTGCCGAGCTTGTCGGCAAAAAGCATCACCTGCCGCAACGTTATGGTTTGTCTGTCGTCGCCGGAGAGGTCTTTTATAACGCCGTTCAAATTTTTCCAGTAGTTGATCAGTGTGCGAACCTCCTGTTCGTCCTCACTCTCCCTCAATGTTTTTTTTGTCAACGTCAAAAGGTTGCCAAAATTGTCGTGGAAGTTGATCCTCATGTTGACGGCGACCTGATTTTTCGCATTGTCCTCTATGATATCGGATAGGGTTTTCAGCCTGTTTTGTTGCTGTTTTAACTGCTCGTTGACACCGTGGATATTTTCTCTGAGTTTGTAGAGTTCGGTTATGTCATCCGCTCTATACTCACAATATTCCTCGCCGTCATGTATGCATCGACTCTTGGAAAACTGCCACACCTTGCCATCCGCTAAAATAAACGTCGGTTCCGCCCCCTTTATCGCGCACCGATTATCGCCCTGCATGGAATTTATTTGCGACCAAAAATGCTCGGCGTTTCGCAGTGGAGCACCGGTTAATTCTTTGCAAAGATTATGCATAATGCGGTTGGACAGCAAAAGCTCCTCGTCATCTGTCATAAAGGCAACTGCACAGGGCAGGGTTTCCAGCGCCTGTTTTACCGAAAAAACATTTATCTGTGTTTTATTCTTTTTATAAAGGGCGTACAGTGAAAATACCGCAAAAAATATAACAGACATATTTATTATTACGTAAACAAAATAGGGTGTGCCGTTAAAAAATTCATAGACCGGGGTCATTAAGATGTCATATTTTTCCCTGCCGAATTTGTTCAACTGAGTGATTATCAAACACATTAAAATGCTGAATACATTTAAAAAAAGCAGCATTACCACACGTCGACTCTTGTATCTGTCTGACAAATATGCTATCAGCGTTATGAGTTGGATGACAACAGCGATTATGCAAAGCGCAAGCAAATAACCTTTTGCGACATCGTTAAGCGATAAAAACGTCATACTCCCCCTCCTTTTGCGGTGCCATGTTTTGGTATGGTGAGTGATATGTGGTAGGAGTCCGTCTCATCAACAACCCTTAATTCGCCTTTTATTCCATCGGTCATTTCGGCAACTATATCCTCGCGACACAACTTGACATCGCCCGAGATTTGCACCGCAAACCTTATGTTTGACTCATCAAAACTAAGTGTAATATATAAAGTATCAAAACTATAATCGGTGATGTCGATAATTTTATGGTAGATATCAAGGCAGATAATCGCAACATCAAGACCGATATCACAATCGTCGGTTATATTTATCGCACAGGTTTTATCATACAGTCGCAACAGTTGAAAGGACTCTAAAAAACAGTATCGCATATCCTCGATATATATGCACTTCTCCGTCTGCTCCGTTAAGATGAGGTTGACCTTTCTTTTAATATATGTTGAGCTCATACTCGTTTTGAACAAAAGGCGCTTTATATCCTTTTCCGGCGTGGTGTCCTCTATATCACGCTTTATCCTCTCGCTGAGTGGCAAAATATCGTTTAGCATAATGCCATGCAGGTCGTTTATTTTTTGCAGTCTTGCACTCTCGCTTTTTTGCTCATTTTCCAGCGCTAAAAGGTCCACCTCTTTATAGAGTTTGTCGTTCAGCGCCTTAAGATTTTCAATCATGTCTTTAATCTGCGAAACATCGCTGTTCCACACAACATACCCTCCCTGAATAGGGGCGATATGTGAGAGGATTGCGGGAGCAAGGGATATTGTTTTATCCTTTAGCAGTGTTTTAAAATCGCTTTTTGCAAGCGGCAGGGCATTCTCCGAGATATAGACAACCTCCCCCTCGTTGTTCAATATTTGCGCACCTACGCTCGCCATGGAAAAACACTCGCTATGCCTTATGTTGGAGTGGATAAGCCCCGTTCTTATGAACGACTCTAAAAGAGCTATCGCCATGGAACAACCAAAGATGGTGAGGTCAAGGTAATACCCTAAACCATAGGTCGGTGTGACTATGTATAAAACACTGTAAATAATAGTTATCGCAATTATTATTGCAGGCAGTAGAGCTTTTTTCCTCACCGACCTCGAACTGCTGAATTTTCGCAGTATGATAAATGAGGATATAAGCACCATTAGAAGTATAAATGCAAGCGCAATATAATAAACCACGCCATGTGTATAATCCTGACCGTATGCGTGCACGTCAATATTTATATCAAAGGCAAGCCCATGTATATCGTTTGTCAGAACCGCGAGAATGATTAGTACAGCCGGTATGTATAACAAACCCCATCTCTTATCGTGGCGATACTCCTCATCTTCGCCGACATAAAGTGCTATGAAAAAGAAAAAGAGGGACAGCATCACCATCGGTATATAGTACATATACCATAGAAATCTGTCCTCAAAAATCACAAATTCAAACGCCGACCATTTTATGGTGCGAATTAATATCCAAAAAATTATGGCAGCGCCGATAAGCATCAAAAAGTCACGCACACGACTTTGCATTATCCTAAGATAGACACTGATTATCCAGAATGAATAAAGACCGATAAAAATACAGGTCGAAAGAATAAACCCGAGGTCGTTTATATACACGCCATAGATTGAAAAAAATCGTCCTATCCCACCCAACATCAGTGCAATAGCAATTAACAAAGCAAAGAGCAGGGCATCGAATATATTCTTTTGTGCAGACCTTTTTATCACGATTTTTTCCTCGCTATAAATTTAATTTATGCCGACATTAAATATATAGCTGTATTATAACTTTATTGCTCTGTAAAGTCAACCGAGTAATTTTTTATGACCTTTTATCAATATACGCTACTATAATCTCCACATATCGCTCACAGTTCACCATCAGTGCGAGGTGACCGCCTTTTAAATCCGTTATTGTTGTCGGGCTTGGCATGAGGTCGATTAGCGCCTGTTTCACTCCGTCGCTGAATGTTTCATCATCCTTTGATAGCATCAATAAAACCATATCGTCGAGATATAAAAAATCAGCTTTTTTCATGCCGTTGTGATTTTCCATGTCGATAAGTAAGTTCAGCATGTGCAACTCATATGGTTTTGTGAGCTTTTCCTCCATTATGTCGCACAGTTCACGCAGAAGGTGCCTTTCCGACTCGCTAAAATCAGCGGCGTATTTTTTGAAAACCGCACCGCTTATCTGTTTTTTTAGTGCGGATAATGGGAGTAGTTTTAGCATCTTTTTCGCTTTATTTGTGCTTTTTAGCATAGTCATCAATGAGGCATATGCCTCCTTGCTCATGTCGGCGGAAAGACACCCGGTGTTTGATAGTATCAACCCCTTTGTCACTTCGGGATATTTTTGCGCCATGAGCTGTGCCACAAAGCCACCGAGCGACTGCCCGACAAACCATGCCTTTATATCAAGTTTTGTCAACAGCTTTGCAACCGCCGCCGTGAGCTTTTCGTTTGTGTCGTAATCAATGCAATAATCAAAGGTTATCACCGAAAAATGTTCGGCAAATTTTTCAAAATGGGTATATATTAAATCCGACATCCCAATGCCGCCGACAAGCAAAACCACCGTCTCGGTTGAATTTTGGTTTTGATAATATCTACAACTGAATTTACCACCGTCAATATTTTCGGTGTTTAGTGGATAATTTTTGCAATACTGCTCAAATGCTTTCATGTTCTTCCTTTTCAAATATAATTAGTATAAACTAACTCCGTGCATTTTTTACACAAAGACACAGGTTAAACGATAGAAATATTTAAAATTTATAGCTTAAAATCATGGTGCGTTTTTTGCTGTCGGCGACATGCATTGCAATCCTTGTAAACAGTTTTAATTTGCTTTTTATCGGTTTTGTTTTATCAAAAAAGCCGCGCACCGAAACAAGTCGGGTAGATGATTTTTTCGCAAATTCTTCGGGGTTGTCTATGCAAAAATACATCATGGCATTGTCGTTGCCGGTCTTTTTCACATAGTTTTGGGCGTACTTCAAACCGACCGAGTTGGTGGCATCAAAAAGCAGTACCGCATTGGTAAATTCACCTTTGAGTTTCTTAATAAGTGCTAAAACCTCCGGCTCTTTAAAATATTGAAACACGCCGGCAACCACAAAAATTGTGGGCAGTTTGCAGTCGATAAGCTCGGCAAAGTTTAGCTCGTTCGCATTGCCGGCTATCAGCGTCTCGTTTTCACGCACGTTCAATATTTTCTCCCTGTTCTCTATCACCGAGGGGAAGTCCACCTCATAAAAATGTGCATTTTGGGAGTTTTTTTCCAGCCGCCATGCCATCGTCTCCAGTCCACAGCCTATGCATACGACATTGCATTTATTATTTTTTGCAATATACTCACTCACAGCACTGTCCATCATCACCGCACGGGAGCTCGATGCCATGAAGGAATACTCACCGCTTTTGTGGGATATAGATTGCAAAGATATCTTACTTTCAAGGGTTAAGGCCTTTTTATCATAAAAATATTCCGGGAATTTTTTGGATATCTCAATTCTTGCGATAAGTGGGATAAATAGTGTATCTTCTACACCGCTAAAAATTTTATCGGACATTTTCTTCTCCCAATACAATCGAGTTAGCTGTCGCTAACATTAATATAATACCATTTTTCAAATCTGAAGTCAAGTCAATTATTAACCCGTCACAAGCAACCGCACCCCAATTATCACAAGTACAATACCACCGATAATCTCCGCCTTGTTATTCAGCCTTGTGCCGATTTTCTCGCCGAGCCGCACCGCACCAAAGCACAGCGCAAAGGTGATTATTGCGACTATCAGCACCGAGACAAGCACAAAATCAAGGCTCTCGTTGCCGAGGGTCACCCCAACACTGAGGGCATCTATACTGGTGGAAACGCCCTGCACCATCATTATTTTAAAGGTTAGGTTTTTGACCTTGGACTTCCCCTCGGGACATAGTTCGTCGAACTGGGTCGTCCGCAGTCCGTCCAAAATCATCTTTGCACCGACAAACAGCAACAGCAAAAATGCAATTATGTGGTTGTATTGAAACAGTTCGTCCGGCAAAAGCCCTATACCGAAATAGCCGATAAGCGGCATTATCCCTTGGAAAATCGCAAACGGCAGAGCGATTTCAAGCGATTTGATTATATTTGGGCGGTACACAAGCCCGTTTGTGGTACATACACAGCTCGCATCCACCGCAAGCCCCACACCGAGTAGGGCGACTTCAAACATTGTCATATTACACCTCCAATTATTTTTATTATACCAAAATGCTTGCCGTAATGACAAGCATTTTTTTATTATTTATAATTTCCACGACGCAGCGGTGGTGCGCTTTCCCCAAAGTTCTTTATATAGACCACCTGATTTTATTAGCTCGTCGTGTGTGCCCTGCTCACCGATTTCACCGCCATCTACCACAACGATATTATCGGCATGTTTTATGCTGGAGAGTTTATGCGCAATGACTATCTTTAATCTTTTATCGTGTCTTTTTCACGCCGTTTAATCTTATCGATGGGCAATGCTTGGTTTGACGGACCGAAGGTCAACTCGTCCTCTACATTCAGATGGAAAAACTGCGACTTTGGGTTTTGGAAAACGGTGCCGACCCTGCGTGAGAGCTGCCCAACGGAACGCCCTCGCAAAGTCATAGATGCCCTTATGTTTTGCATCTCGCTATAAAGTGTTGGGATAAACCGCACCACCACGATAATAGGTATAAGCACCGCCTGTGGTATTTTCCAACGTGAAAAAGCGGCGATGGACTCGCTGATATTTATCGTCCCGATGAAAAATATGCCATAAAGTATGGTCGGATAAAACACCAAAACGCTTGTAAATGCGGTGCCGATGGTGGAGACAAGCTCGATCGGGAGGAGTGGCAGAGCCGTGCTTAAAAGCTCCACAAACACGAACAATATGCAGGCGTGTATCCCTATTTTAACATGCCCCGAGCAAAAGATAAGAAATATTGCAAACAGACTTGCTATCGACACATAGATATAATCACCACCCATATAATAAAGGGCGTTTATCATTATTATAAGCAATAATTTTGTGCGTGGGTCCAATTTAAAAAGCGCCTTTTGCATTAAACAATACCGGCACGTTTGAAGTGCTTTTTGAACATAACCTTTGCAACAAGTCCGCTGATAATGGCGAACACAACGGTAATAATAATTGTTATAATCAAACTTGTGGTGGTTGCCATGGCAAAAACAGCGTTTGCAGACTCGGGAGTATAGCCGGACTGCACCGTTTTTTCCAGCATCCAGTCCTGTGCCACCCAGTATGCGCCGCTCTCACCGAAAACCCAGAGTGACAGCACAATATAGCTGATTAAATTTGTGGTATAACTCTTGTATTTTCCAAACGAGGCAATGATATCGGCAACGACAAAAAATGCGAAGTTGAAAAAAAATATGTAGATGCTACCGAAAAATAAAAGCCCGATTATCAGTGATACTATCAAGCCCATGATAGATACGGCAAGCGGTTTGCCGGTTCTTGCGACGAACAATAGGTACACAGGTCCCGTGAAAAGTGCCACCATTGCCGGCATACCCGAGCGATAATATGGGCACAACCTGCAATATGGACACTATCACCACGAAAACGACAAACAGTGCGCTGAAAATACCGATTGACACAAAATCTTTTACCTCTAACTTCTTCATAATAATTTCCTTTCTACAATTAATTGTTAGCGTTGACTAACCTGCATTGAAAAATTTTTGACATTAAAACCCAAAAATTTTACTCCATCCACACATAAAAAATTCCATTATATTTGCCACCTGCTTTTTCGCCTCATCCAGCGATATATCAAGATAAGATATCTCAAAAAGTGAGCGGCAATGGGCGGCGGGCGAGGATATATAAAGCCTCATCAGACACCTTAATTCCCTCTTTTTGCTCCTCGCTCAAATTGTTGATATAGTCCAAGGTGTCGGCCACCTCTATTTTTATTATCCTGTCGATGAAATTCTCCTCGGAGCTAACATAAAATCACCTCGAATAACACTGTTATTCAGCTTAGCGCAACTTTACAAGTTTGTCAACACTCATTGAATAAATTTAATGAGAACATAAAAATTTGATATATCTATGGACTTTGCGTTATTAAAATGTTATAATATCATGGCTCGAGAATTACATTGATAATTCAAAAACCGATAATACGTTCTAATGCCGTATTGTTTTAATGCAACATAATAAATGGTATAGGGGATTATGAAAATCAAAACAAGCAATAACAACACACGCGCACTCAAGAAAATTATTACCCAAAAAACAATATTGTCTTTTGCAATTCCAATTGCCATTGCAATGTTAATAATCATGTATCTTACATATACAATTATTGCAGGCGAAAAGCAAAAAGAACTTGACGACAGAAATGATATTATAGTTGAAAACTTAGTTGAACGGATTGATAAATATTCACTTGCTGTTGAATTAAGCGCTAAAAACCCGGAGGTCTATTCTCTCGATTACAGCAGGATGGAACCTCATATGAACGATTTTATGTCGCTTGAGGGAGGTGTCTGGTCGCACTTTCTTGTAACCGATGAAACTGCGGTCAATGTTGCACACACAGAAGGTGCTGACAGTCGCCATGTTTCTATTGCTGACAAATCATATTTTACCGTTCCGTGGAATAGCGAAATCACCCATGTTGCAGACCCCACTTTCTCTAACAGTACAGGGAGGAGAATCATGGGGATCGGCGCCCCGACATATGATGAATCGGGCATGAAAAACGGCGTATTGGTTGGGTTTGTCCGACTTGAATACCTATCCGAAGTGGTCAACAGTCAAAGCATTACCGACAACAGTTATACATTTATGTTGAACTCCGACGGCACATTGTCCAGCCACCCCAACGATGACATTGTGCTTATGCAAAACTGGCTGTCGGCTGAACCGGACGACAGTGTGTCCGCTGAATATATCGCATCTATGAGTGATGGATTTAAAGATGTAATTGTTGCGATGACTTCCGGTAAAGAGGGCACCACCATTACAACTGTTGACGGCACATTGTCCGTCGTCACATATCGCCCCGTCGGCACCGCAAACCTTTCAATTGCAACTGTTGCCCCGGTTTTTGAATTATATCAAGTTATCTTTATACTAATCGCATTGATAATAGTTGCCATAATTGCAACTATCGGAGTCAATATATTCACCGCCTCAAAAATGGCCGGCAGTATCGTAAAACCAATCGATGCAATTACACAGTGGGCGAGACAACTTGCTGTGGGTGACACGTCCGGTGTTAAAACTGATTTTCTGGGCACAGCTCACATTCAAGAGGAGGAAATTGCACAGCTTGTAAAGTCTTTCGAGGAAACAAGCCACGGTATTCAAAGTGGTGTTGAGAAAATGTCAGAAATCGCCGCAGGTAATCTTGACATCGATGTGAAGTTAAGAGGTGATAAAGATGTTTTGTCCAAGGCACTTGAAAGTTTGGTTTGCGAGCTCTCCTCGGTTATGGTCAATATTAATATTGCCTCGACACAGGTAAAGTCCGGCTCGGAGCAGATTGCAACAAGTGCGCAAATGCTTGCCGAAGGCTCTATGAACCAAACAATTGCTATTGAAAATTTAAACAACTCCGCAACCACCATGCAAACTCAATTTGAAGCCACAAACAACAGTGTTGTCGAAATTACTCAGGAAATTAGCAACACAGAGCAAGAACTGGAGAACACCTTATTTAAATTAAATACTTTAATTGATGAAATACGGGAAGTTAATACAAAATCATTTGAAGTAAGTAAAATTGTTAAAACGATTGAAGACATCGCATTCCAAACCAATATTTTGGCTCTCAACGCGGCGGTGGAAGCCGCTCGCGCAGGCGCTGCCGGCAAGGGCTTTGCGGTGGTTGCCGATGAGGTTAGAAATCTTGCTTCAAAGTCAGCAGATGCCGCAAAGACAACATCCGCCTTAATTGGGGAGACTGTCTCGTCAATTTCCGAGGTTAGTGTCAACGCAGAAGAAACTATTGGATTTATGGACAACATTAAGGGTATGATGCGTAAAATCGTCTCTGATGTCACGGAGATTTCAAGCACCGTTGAAAGCGAACTTGACCTCGTTCATGAAATCGCTACTAATGTCGATAAAATTTCAGGTGTTGTACATGCTAATTCATCGGCAAGCGAGGAAACCGCGGCAAGTAGTGAAGAGCTTTCCTCTCAGGCGAATAATATGCAAACCTTAGTTTCAAAATTTAAGATAAAAGGCGAGTAAAATAACTTTAGCTAATTTTAACAGGTGGCAACGAATTACCGTTGCCACCTGCAGAGTGTCAAAAAAACCTGTAAATCCCTTAAAATGTCAAATTCGGTGACATGCGCGGCGAATTTGACCTTCGACAAATGGCTTCGCAAAGCCATTTGTGGGGGAGGGTACCGGGAGGGGATGCATCCCCTCCCGGGGCTGTCGAACTTTTTCGACAGCCTGCAGGTGGCAACGAATTACCGTTGCCACCTGTTTACATTGACTAAAACCCTACCCAAAAAAGTCCTTTAAATTTTTGAAAAAGCCTTTGCGCTGTTCGTAATTATCATCTTTTAGTGTCGCTTCAAAAGCCGAGAGGGCGGCTCGTTGCTCCTTGGTGAGCTTTTTAGGTATCTCCACTATCACCTTGACATACTCGTCACCGTGACCGCGACCGTTGAGATATTTTACTCCCTTGCCACGCAGTCGGAAAACCGTGCCACTCTGGGTGCCCTCCGGCACATTGTATTGCACCTGACCTTCTATGGTCGGCACCACAAGCTCACATCCGGTGGTCGCTTGCGCGTAAGTAATGGGGATACTCACCCACAAATCATAGTTGTCTCGCTCAAAAATTTTGTCCTTTGCGACCGACATCACCACTATGACATCACCGGCAGGTCCGCCATTCACTCCGGCGTCACCCATGCCGCGCAGTGCAATGCTTTGATCGTCGTCGATACCCTCCGGTATGTTCACCTCGAGACTCTTAGGTACGCTCACCCTGCCACTGCCTCTGCACTTGGAACAAGGGTTCTTTATAGTCTTACCCCGACCACCGCAGGCGCTACAGGGGCGCTGATTTTGTATAACACCAAACGGTGTGCGTTGTTGTTGCAGTACAACCCCTCGACCGCCACACTCGGGGCAGGTGTCCGGTGATGTGCCCTTTGCCGCGCCGGTGCCTTTGCACTCACCGCAACTCTCCTGTTTGTTTATGGAGATGGTTTTTTCGCAACCCTTTGCCGCCTCCATAAAACTAAGTTTCAGTGAAACGCGCAGATCAGCACCTCTTGCCGGCGCATTGGGGTTGCGACGAGTGCCGCCTCCAAAACCACCGCCGAAAAAGCTGCCGAGTATGTCGTCGAGGTCTATACCACCGCCAAAGCCGCCGCCGAAACCGCCGCCAAAGCCACCGCCCGCACCGAAATTCGGGTCGACACCGGCATGTCCGAACTGGTCATATTTTGCGCGTTTGTCCTTGTCGGACAGAATTTCATACGCCTCGCTCGCCTCCTTAAACTTCTGCTCCGCCTCCTTGTTGTCCGGATTCATGTCCGGATGATATTTTTTGGCAAGTTTGCGATAGGCGGATTTAAGCTCCGATTCGCCTGCCGAGCGCGAGACGCCAAGCACCTCATAAAAATCTCGTTTATCTGCCATATTCTCCTACTTATTGTTTGGGTTGTGTGCAATCGTTGATGTTTTTATGCCGATAAGGTTTGCAGACTAATAACTCTTTGAATTAATGACTAATGGCTCTTTTTGACTAATGACTAATGGTGAATGGTGATGGTAACGGCTTACGCCTTTTTTATTTATAAAGGTTGCGGCGAACTTTTTCTTTTATAGCCATTAGTCTTTCACCCTTAGCCTTTAGTCTATAAAGCCATTCACCCTTAGCCTTTAGCCTATAAAGTCTTTAGTCTAATCAGACCTCTTTAAAATCCGCGTCTACCACACCGTCATCGCTCGGCGGTGCCTGCTCGGTTTGTTGTTCGCCGGCGGCTCCTGCCTCTGCACCTGCCGCGCTGTAGACCTTTTGTGACACCTCGTGGAGAACCTTTTGCAACTCCTCGCTCGCCGCCGCCATGCCGTCGGCGTTGTCGGCATCAAGTGCTGTCTTGAGGGCATTTTTCTTCTCTTCAAGGCTTGCCTTATCGGCGTCGTCTATCTTATCGCCCATGTCCTTGATAAGTTTTTCGGCAGCAAAAACCATCTGGTCGGCGGAATTGCGCGCGTCCACCGCCTCACGCTTTTTCTTGTCCTCGGCGGCAAACTGCTCCGCCTCCTTGACCGCTTTGTCGATATCGTCTTTGCTCATGTTGGTGGAGCTGGTGATGGTTATGCTCTGCTCCTTAGATGTCCCGAGATCCTTTGCCGATACATGGACAATACCGTTGGCGTCGATATCAAAGGTGACCTCAATCTGCGGCACACCACGTGGTGCCGGCGGTATACCATCGAGGTGGAACATACCGAGCGACTTGTTGTCCCTTGCCATCTCACGCTCGCCCTGTAAAACGTTAACCTCAACCGATGGTTGATTGTCGGCGGCGGTGGAGAATACCTGGCTCTTTTTGGTCGGGATGGTGGTATTTCTCTCGATAATTTTGGTGGTTACGCCACCCATCGTCTCGATACCGAGCGAGAGCGGGGTTACGTCTAACAGCAACATTCCCTTGACGTCACCGCCGAGGACGCCGGCCTGAATTGCCGCACCCATCGCGACACATTCGTCCGGATTGATGCCCTTGAATGCCTCTTTACCCATAAAGTCCTTGACTGCATCCTGCACGGCAGGTATACGGGTGGAACCGCCGACGAGGAGAACCTTATGCAGGTCGCCCTGTTTCAGACCGGAGTCGGACAGCGCCTGACGCAGTGGCTTCATGGTCGCCTCGACGAGATCGGCGGTGAGTTCATTGAACTTTGCACGGGTCATGTTCATGTCGAGATGCTTAGGACCGCTCGCATCCGCCGTGATAAACGGCAGATTGATAGCTGTGGAGGCAACGCCGGACAGCTCTATTTTCGCCTTTTCTGCCGCCTCTTTAAGACGTTGAGCCGCCATCTTATCGTCACGCAGGTCGATGCCGTTCTCTTTTTTAAACTCCTCCGCGAGGTAGTCGATGACACGTTTGTCAAAGTCGTCACCGCCCAGACGGTTGTTACCGGCGGTTGCAAGAACCTCCTGCACGCCGTCGCCCATCTCAATGATGGAGACGTCAAACGTGCCGCCGCCGAGGTCATAAACCATGATTTTCTGGTCGTTTTCCTTGTCGATGCCGTAGGCGAGTGCCGCCGCGGTCGGCTCGTTTATGATACGTTTGACATCAAGACCGGCAATGGTGCCTGCATCTTTGGTCGCCTGACGTTGGCTGTCGTTGAAGTATGCCGGCACGGTGATGACCGCCTCGGTCACCTTGTCGCCGAGGTATGCCTCTGCATCCGCTTTAAGTTTGGTGAGGATCATCGCGCTAATTTCTTGTGGGGTATAGTCTTTATTGTCGATGGTCTCCTTATGGTCGGTGCCCATCTCCCTTTTGATGGAGGCGATGGTGCGTGTCGGGTTGGTGATAGCCTGACGCTTTGCAACCTGACCGACCATACGCTCGCCGGTGGCGGAGAACGCGACGACCGACGGGGTGGTGCGCGCCCCTTCTGCGTTGGCGATAACGACCGGCTCACCGCCCTCGATAACCGCAACACAGGAGTTTGTGGTACCTAAATCTATACCTATAATCTTTGCCATAATAAATATTCCCTTTCTCTACTATTAAAATAAAAGTAATTTTAGCTATATATACAAAGAATTGTATCGTCACAACTCTGAGTAATCTTTAAAAAATGCTATTCGCTGACGCTGACGGTGCTGTGTCTTATAACCTTATCACCGATGCAATATCCCTTTTGCAAAACCCTCATGACCATCCCCGGTTCGTCGCCTTTTTCCTGCATGACGGCGGCATGTAGCTCCGGGTCAAATCGCTCCCCCTCGGCGGCAATCTCGGTGACACCGAGCGCCTCAAAGGCATTCTGCGCCTTTTGCAGGGTTAAGGTTATCCCCTTTTTAAATTCCTCGTCGGCACAGGGTGACGCCTCCGCCATTGCGAGGGTGTCAAGAACCGGTATCAACTTCTCGACGGCGTAGCTCATGCCATTTGTGAAAGCCGCCTCTTTCTCCTTGGTGGAGCGTTTGCGATAGTTGTCATACTCCGCAAGAGAGCGCAAAAGTTGACCTTTAATTTCGGTTAGCTCGTCCGGCTGGTCTGCCTGCACTGCCTCATCTTCCGGCTGTGTATCCGGCTCCTGCACCGGCTCTTGCATATCCTTTAAAACCTCCTGCGCCTCAACATTCTCGACAGTCTTATCCTTTTTCTCATTTTTTTTCAAGGTTTAAGTTCTCCATTTCAGTTTTTCTTATTTTATGCAGTTAATATACCGCTTATCCTATCGGTGTAGTATCTTATGGTGGGTATGGCACGGCGGTAGGACAACCGCTCCGGCCCGAGCACCCCTATTCGACCTGTCAAACCTCCGCCTGCCTGATATGTTTCACAGAGAACTACCAGTCCGTTCGCACCGCACTCCATCCCCTCACATAGCAGAACACCGGCATTTTCACTTGCCACACTAAGCAGTCTGTAAAATGCATCGCGGTCGCCGATAAGGTTTAAAAGTGCGTTCAAACCGACACCGTTTTCCGAGACGTGCACCAGATGCTCTAACCCCTCATAATAGACGCGCACACCGCTCATATTCTCCATCAATGCGACCGCGCCCATGACAATCTCCGCTGCGGCGGTCGGGGACGGGAGCAATGCAATAATATCCCTCAACATCGACACTGTAATGTCCTGTCTGCTGATAAAGCACAGACCCGAGTTCAGTATATCGGAGCAGTGACGTAAAAATCGCTCGTCCATACGTTCATAAAGACGAACCACACGGGTGTGAGGTGTCCCCTCCGATGCTACCGCCACTATAAGCACCGTATTCTGCCCCACCTGCAACAGCCGAAACTGTGCAATCTGCATATTCTCACTCCTCGGGAGGGTGGAAAACGCCGGCAACCCTATCACATCGGATAGCGAGGACGCAACGCCCTGCATAAATCGGTCGGTCTGGCGGTCGAGCGAGGTGAGCTGTCGGTCGATGTGCTCCCGTATATTTTTTTTAAGACCGGAGTGTCGCTCCATCAGATTTTCAACGTAATATCTGTACCCCTCGGTGGACGGCACACGTCCGGCAGAGGTGTGAGGCTGTGCGAGCAATCCGAGGCGCGTAAGTGCCGCCATCTCGGCGCGCAGGGTCGCGGTGGACACCGTCATCTCGATATGTTTTGCGAGTAGCCCCGACCCTACCGGCTCACCGATCGACTCATAGAGCAAAACTATCTCACTCAATATGCGCTTTTTTCGCTCATCTAACGACACGAAAAACACCTCTCTTTTCTAATTGTTAGCACTCTCATTGTTCGAGTGCTAATTCTATTATAGCCGATTTTATTTAAATGTCAATACCTTTTGTGAAAATATTTCTAAAATTGTTGTTTTGATTTTATGGTTGTTGTTGTATTACTTTTCATTCTTGAGCACCGGTCGAAAGGGTGCCGGACTGTAGGCGGGGGGCGCGTCTGCAAACCTGTTCGCAGTCACCGAAAGGGATAAGAGCCCCCTTAACTCAGCTAAAAAAACAGCGCCCCTCCTCGGGC
This sequence comes from uncultured Oscillospiraceae bacterium, assembly GCA_964369965.1. Taxonomy (GTDB): domain Bacteria; phylum Bacillota; class Clostridia; order Oscillospirales; family Ruminococcaceae; genus CAYJBH01. The sequence continues at coordinate 28,773 of CAYJGF010000010.1, read as the reverse complement.
TCTTATCCCTTTCGGTGAGTTTGAAGGCTTTCAAACACGCGCCCCCCACATCATTCGGAGCACCACGCCCACAATCCCCACCGGCAGATCGAGACTATGATATTATTGTCCATTGCGACGAAATACGGTTACAAAAAAATAAAAAACCTATTGACAAAACAGTTGTGTTGGTGTATTATTGTATTAGTTCAATAATACAATTAAAAAAAGGGGGTGGTATTTTTGTCTTGGGAGTTCTCGGCGGATAAACCCATATTTAGGCAACTGGTGGAGATACTGATAAGGGATATCGTCAGTGGCAAACGTGCGTCGGGCGAAAAGATGCCGACAGTGCGAGAGTTAGCACTCGATGCCGGCGTCAATCCAAACACGGTGCAACGAGCTTATAACGATATAGAGTCGAGGGGGCTTATCGTCACTCGACGTGGGGACGGCAGCTACATCACCAACGATAAAAAGCTGGTGAGTGAGCTGTCGGGCATATGTCTTGACAATGCCATAGCCGAATTTATCACGGATGTCAGGGCGCTCGGTTTTGATGATGAGACGGTGATTGACCGTGTCAAATCTCGACTTGCAGAAAGGAAATGTTGATGGAACAAATATTAATATGCGATGCACTCACCAAAATATACGGCACAAAAAGCGCTCTTGACAACATCAGTTTTGAGGTGAAGCGCTCCTCCGTTGTCGGTCTTTTGGGTCCCAACGGCAGTGGCAAGACCACCTTAATCAAACTGCTGTGCGGTCTTTTGACGCCGGACGGCGGTGAGATACTCATAAACGGTAACCACCCGGGGGTAGAGACCAAAAAGGTGGTATCCTATCTTCCGGACAAAGATTTTTTGCCTGCCGGTGAGACGGTGAGCGCACTTATCGATTATTATGAGGATTTTTACGACGACTTTCGCCGTGAGCGCGCGCAGGAGATGATATCCTCACTCGGTATAAACCCCCGTGCAAAGCTGAAAACCCTTTCAAAAGGCACCAAAGAAAAGGTTGCGCTAATCCTCGTCATGAGCCGTGATGCCGACCTTTATCTATTGGACGAGCCCATCGCAGGGGTCGACCCGGCGGCAAGAGACTATATAATAAGTACCATAATACAAAACTTCAACGAAAATTCCGCGATAATCATCAGCACCCATCTGATAAGCGATGTCGAGACAATACTCAGTGATGTTATATTTTTAAAGGAGGGGCAGATAGTCTTAAACGACAATGCAGACGAAATACGTGAGCGCGAGGGCAAGGGTATCGACGGACTTTTTCGCGAGATATTTACACAACTATAGGAGGTTTTATGCTTACCAAATTGTTGAAATACGAGTTCAGATGGCTCGTGAAAATCTATATCCCCATAGTGGCGGCAATGGTCTACGTCAGTGTTACGCTCGGTATATTCAGCCTGTTTTCCACCTTTTCGCCGACCGACGGCATTGTCTTTCACGGCGATACGCCTATTGCTGTGCAATCGATAGGCATGCTGTGCTTTGTCTCGTATATCATCGTAATGGTCGGCGCGTATCTCGCCACCGCTATCATTGCAAACTACCGATTTTATAAGCACAACTTCTCGGCAAACGGCTACCTCACCCTCACTTTGCCGGCAACCCCGACCGAGATATATATAAGCAAGTTTATTGCCTCGGCACTCGGCATGTTTGCGGTCACCGCTTTAATATTTATTTCGACAGGGACTTTGTCCTATCTTTTCACCGACGGTCGGCTTGTGATATGGGGGACTTTCGTGACGCTTGCCGACTCGACTCCGCTTTCACTCGATATCGCGATGATACTTTTGGTGTTTATCTCCTTTATCTTCTCCATCAGCTGGTATTATTTTTGCATCTGTGTTGGGCAGACACAGAAAAATAAAATTGCGGTAGCTATAGTCACCTACTTTATAACCTATACAATAATGCAGATATTTTCGATGATAATGCTATTTGTGGTCTTTGGCATATATGTGCTGTTGACCGCCGACATGGATGTCATAAACACGGAGCAATATATGCTGGATGTCCTACTCACCCCCACCGTGTGGGGCACGGCGATAATTTATCTCGCAATTTCCTGCCTGTTTTTTGTAGCCAGTAAAAACATTATGACAAAACGTATTAATTTGGATTGACTATATAGTCAATTAATTTGAAAAATGCTACAGATTGGCGAGCAGAAATTTCGCCTATCAAGGCGGAGGATCGAGTAATACTTTCGTATTGCGATTGACGACAACGCAGATAGACGGAATTTCTGCCGCCAAGATGTGGTGGATTTCAAGTTAATTGACTATAATAGTTCCCGCGCTTTTTCAAGGTCGGAACTGTTTATCTGCACACCGTTCTCGGTTTCTTCCCCACTTAAAGTGGCGGCATAGTAGTTGACATTTTCGTACGGCAACAGGCTGAAAATTTTGGTGAGGCGATAAAGTCCCTCCGCGCCGATATTGGAATTAATATTCCCCTCTAAATTCTGTACAGACAAAGGTATCTCCGCCGCCATAACCTCCATGTTCGCCTCCAAAAGCAGACTGTAACACACCGTTCGCAGCAACTCATCGTTCGGATTTTCGGAGATGAGTTGCAACGCGTGCGGTATATCAAGCGCCTCCCCCTCCAAAACAGGGACTCGTTCTATTATATTTAACGAGGGGGTTGCCGACCGAAATGCACCGGTCATGATTTTGAGCGAGTCCTCGTCCATCATGCAATAGTAGTCTATGTCCACTTCAAGCAGTGTCTCCAGCTCGGTGGTGACCATCGCAGGACCGCCAAGTTCTAACAGTTCGAGCGCATTGTTCTGCGAGTTTATAATAAGCTCGTTTGGGAAGGTCAGGCTGACCACCCTTGCGCCAAATGCATCAAAACGCATTAGCGTAAACTTCGCCTCCTCACCCGAGCGGATAAAGAGGATGTTTTTGTTATCCTCCGCCGTCGGTCTTATCTGCACCGTATCGTCCGCCGACTCCCCGACAAACATGACGTTGGACACGCTGTATGCGCCGATAAGAATAAACGCCGGCAATATTATTAAAAGCGAAACTATAAGCGTTACAAAAAAATACTTTAACTTTCTTTTGAGCATATTAAAAACACCTCAATATTATTTTCTCTGAATAGAAGTGTTGACATCTGCGCAAAATATATTCATATTTAAAACGATAGGAGGGTATGTTTTGGCAGGCAGAAGTTACGAGCCGAACGGTCGCAGTTTCACCGAGGTGATAAGGGATATTTTAAACGAAACGTCGGAGGATAACAAAAAAGCCCAAAATACCGCCGAGGGCGATATCGGGCAACAGGCAAAGGTCAGTGTATTTAAAGACGGTCAAACGACACGATAAAATGTTTGAATTCAGGTTTTTTGTCCGCATTCAAGCTCATAACCCCATAGGAGTACTCCTCCGAGGTTCGCGCAAGTGCTCCGGGGTTGAACAGATAAAGATTGCTGATTATCTCGTTGCAAGGCACATGGGTGTGACCGAACAGCACGATATCGGCATTTTTATCGTGTGCGGCGATACATATGTTTGAAAAACCGGTTTTTACGCTGTAAAGGTCGCCGTGGGTGTAAAATATGCGATAGCCCTCTATCGCCTGTACCGCGGTTTTTTGTTCTGAATTGCTGTGATAAAAGGGCATGTCACAGTTGCCGTTCACCGCAAAAACTTGTATCTCGGGATAACTTTGCATAACAATGTTAAACTCACGCATACCATCCCCTAAAAAGAACAGCCCATCGACATCGCTATTTTCCTTAACTATTTTATTAAAAAGATCGCTGTTGCCGTGTATGTCCGACACAATTAAAAATTTCATTTTTTTATCCTATAAACGCCAACGCCGCGTTATACAATTTCGAGCGTGAATGACCGGTGAGTGACGCTATCTCCTTTGCCGAGGAGGACAACGACCGACCGCCATTGACTGCCTCGACAACCTTTTCCATCGCGAGCTCGAACGGCACCGCCTCCTGCTCACTTGCGCCCTCAATTATCAACACAAATTCCCCCTTGGGTTTATTGTCGGTGAAATATCGTATTGCCTCGCCGAGAGTCGTGTTCATGCAATACTCATAAATCTTTGTCAGTTCATGGACGATGCTTATCTCCCGTTCACCGAACGCATCTTGCATGTCGACAAGGGTGCGCAGGAGTTTGTGCGGCGCCTCATAAAACACCATGGTGCGCCGTTCATTTTTCAGCTCCTCAAGGTGTTCTCGCCGCGCCTTGCTCGCTGTGGATAAAAACCCCTCAAAGCAAAATCGACCGGTCTTTTTGCCCGATATGGACAGTGCCGCCACCACCGCACTGCACCCCGGGACCGCAAACACCGGAATGTCGCGCTCGTGTGCACTCCTGACGAGCAACTCGCCCGGGTCGGATATGGCAGGTGTGCCGGCGTCACTGCACAGCGCGCAGGACTCACCCGACGCAATACGCTCCAGTATCTCCTCGCCACAGCGCAGGTTGTGCGCATGGTAGGGTATCATCGGTTTTTTTATGCCGAGGTGGGATAGAAGTTTCACCGTGACCCTCGTGTCCTCGGCGGCGATAAAATCCACACTCTCCAATGTCTTTGCGGCGCGCCGAGATATGTCACCGAGGTTGCCTATCGGCGTCGCCACTATGTACAGCCCGAGGGGCATCCTATCCGCCATATATCTTCATGACCTCTCTTGTGTGTTCGCCTTTTTTATTTTCTATGGTCAGTGTCGGCATTAAATGTAGCCCTACACCGCCGTTTTTTCGCCCATCGACCAGTATTAAATATGGCTCCCGACCCGATTTTGCTCGGACATACCGCAGGCGTTTCGGCTCGATTTTATACTCCCTCATCAGGCAAAATATATCGACCATACGCTGTGGCTTGTGGCAAAGGCAAAGCCTGCCCCCGTCCTTTAAAGCGTAGGACGCCGTTTTTATAATCTCGCGCAACAGCCCGTCCGGCTCATGTCGGGCGAGGGCACGAGACGAAGTTTTTGCGGTATCCCCACTTGTAAAATAAGGCGGATTGACACTCACAACGTCATAAAGACGCTCGGTGCGAAAGCCGGCGAGATCCCGGCAGAGCACTTCGAGGTTCTCTATATTCTGCTGTGTCTTTGCCCTCAATATAAGTTCTGCCGCCTCTTTTTGCAACTCCACGGCGGTAATTCGCCCCTTTGCACCCATGTCAATGAACCGAAGAGGAATAATCCCACACCCACTGCAAAGGTCCAACGCACGCTCGGCACGCCGCAAATTGCAAAAGTACGACAACAACATAGCGTCGGTGCCAAAGCGGTGGACATTGTCGATGTAGACAACCGTCCCGTTTTTAAGTATCTCTTTCACCGTGTCTGTTTGGGTCGGTGTTTGAACGCCAACCCCCAAATTATACCCGTTATACCCCCATACACAATATATATCGTATAGCTGATAAAATTGCTCCAAGGCAGGGACATCTCGGGGTGATTTAAAGCAAAAAGAATATATATGATAGCGGCAATAAAGAGTAGACAACCGATTATTAGATATTTTTTAAATTTTGACATCCGGTATTCCTTTTAAAACAATATGGCACCTCTCTTTGCCGAGCATTTCGACAAAGGAGGTGCCGCAGGTTTTGTTTAGCCCTCGATAGCGTCGGTGGGACATGCATCCTTACATGCGCCACAGTCGATACACTCGTCGGAAATCTCATAGTGGTCGGTGCCCTGAGAGATTGCGTTAACGGGACATTCGCCCTCGCACGCGCCACAGCTGATACATGCATCGGTAATTTTGTGAGCCATCTTGTCATCCTTTCATAAAAAATTATATCGATCGCATAAAACTCTTATGCCGTAATATATTTTACTATAAAATTGAAAAATAATCAAGGGGTAAGATTAAAAACAACATTTAAACTTAGCTTATATTTATTAATAAGTTTAATAAGCTCGACATTCACCGACTGTTTTTTGTCGAGATATTGCATATAATCGGTCGTTTTTGTGCCGTATGCAAGTTTCACCACAATGCCGGCGAGAGTTATGTCGGCAATTTTCACTATAACGGTGTCGGACACTATCTCCTCGTCGGCGACAAGAATTTTCTCCAGCTCGCCCACCATGTCGGTCAGTGCGGTGAGGTCGTTGTCCGGCTTAAAGTTTATCGCGTGCGAGGTGTATCGCATCTCAATATTTTTGTAACTTACTATCGGCTTTGCAGTTATTTCCGAGTTGGGTATCACTATCTTGGTGCCGTTTACATCCTTTATATGTGTCGAGCGAAAGGTCACCGCCTCCACCGAGCCCTCAACATTCTCCAGCACTACCCAATCGCCTACATCAAATGGTTTTTCGAGGATTATGACAAGTCCGCCGAAAAAATTTGCCGCACTTTCCTGCGCAGCGAGCGCAAAGGTCAAGCCACCGAGACCGAGACCGGCGAGCAGACCGTTTACGTCATAGCCGAACTCACTTATAATAATAACCACCGAGAGGGCAAGAACCAAAAATTTGAATATATAACCGATAAATCGTGAGACCATCTTTCCAGTTTCTATATCCACCTTAGAGCCGATATTTCGCAGTATTTCGGCGAATATATCGGATGCACCGAAAATACCGGCGGTGATGTATATTATAATCGCAACACGAAACAGCCGTGAGCGAAAAGCAATGAATTCAACCCCCGGCACAATGCCGAAACTCTCCAACGCTAAAAAAATAAAAAAGTACAAACCGAAAAATAATATCATGGCGGTGGTGGGTCTCGTAAAGGCGCGAACCACTATCTCGTCATAGTGAAAACGCGTCTTTGCAAAACGGCGCAACAAGAAAGGACTTATCACCCTTTTGAACAATTTACTCAATAGTATCGAACCTAAAAGCACCCCAAAAGAAATGCCAAGCAAAATAATGTTGATATTTAACGAAAAAAATGTTATTATCATAGTATGTTATATCCTTTAGGCATTATCATATATAGTATACATCATAAAGCTAATGTTGGCAACAGGAAAGGAATTTAAAACTGTGCAGTATATCCATCTACTTATAAAACCGGCGAGCGGAATGTGCAACATGCGTTGTTCCTACTGCTTTTATGCGGACGAGACCTCAAAACGAGAGGTGCCGAACTACGGCTTCATGAGCGATGAGACGATACAAAATATATTAAAAAACACTCTTAGTGAGGTCACGCGTGGTTGCACCATCGCCTTTCAAGGGGGTGAGCCCACCCTTGCAGGGCTGGACTTTTTTAGGAAAATGGTAGAGTATACCGAACAATACAACGTCAACCGATGTGAGATATCCTATGCTATTCAGACAAACGGCATGTTGATTGACAACGAGTGGTGTTCCTTTTTCAAACAGCATAATTTTTTGGTCGGTCTCTCACTGGACGGACCTAAAGATTTGAACGACCGCTACCGTGTCGATGCCGCCGGCAAGGGCACATACAGCCGAATAATGCGTGCAAAACAACTTCTATTCAACCACAAGGTGGACACCAATGTTTTAGCGGTCTTGACAAGGGACAGCTGTCGCAGTATGGAAAAAACCTACAACTTTTTTATAAAAAACGGTCTTGAATATCAGCAGTACATCCCATGTCTCGACCCTCTTGAGGAGGTGCGTGGCGCACATGACTGGTCACTTCGCCCCGAGGATTATGAGCGATATCTGCGAACCGCATTTGACTGTTGGTATAACGATGCCATAAAAGGCAAAAAGCGATACCACCGCATGTTTGACAACCTTTTAATTATGGCGGACGGCAGAGCGCCGGAGGCATGCGGAATGAGCGGAGTTTGCTCCATGCAATATGTTTTCGAGGCAAACGGCGATGTTTTTCCCTGTGACTTTTATATGCTGGATGATTTCCGTCTTGGCAACCTAAACGAAAACACACTCGCCGAGGTGGACGCAAAGCGCGCCGAGCTTGGTTTTGTAAAGGACAGTGTCGTCACCGACCCCACGTGCAAAGCCTGCAACCTTTTTAACGTCTGCAACGGTGGGTGTCGTCGGGACAGGGATTATTTTGAGGACGGTCTCGGTCACAACTATTTTTGTTCGGCTTATAAAAATTTTTATCCCTACGCACTGCCGAGGGTTGCAAAACTCTATCGGTTATTAATTGGTGGTAACACAGTCCGATAATTTGAAAGGATTTTTATTGTAAAATGTTCCCTTTTGATGCTTTTAACATTGCGGCAATAGTGTTGTGCTTCGCATATCAGATGTTGCTTTTTAACTATTCTATGCGCGTGCTTGAAAACGGATGCAGGAATTTATTTCTCCATCTGTTATTAGCGGCCGTTAATACAACACTTGTGTTTTTATCACCGCTTTATATTTATCAAACCTATATAATCATTACTGTAGTCTTATACATTGAGTTTAAACTACTTTCCAAAACTTCTCATCGTCAGGTTTTGTGTGGCGCTGCAATGTTTGCTGTGCATATCACCCTTTTGCACTACACCTCGACCGTGATTGTCTCCGGTGTGTCCGGTATCGAGATAGCCGATATTTTAAACAATGCAACCTTTAACAACCGCCTTTTATTAATAGTGTTTGTTCTGCTCATATCGGCGCTGTTGATAGTGCAAAAGCTAATCAATATCAAGATGGTGCAACGACTTTCGTTGGCACCGCAGTATTCCGAGTCGATATCCGGCATGTCCGTCATCTTTATTTTTATTATATCGGTGGACGCCTACCTTGTGTATGCCTATCCCGACTTCCCGTACCAAATGATATACTCGACATCCTCCTTAGTGCTTATGATGGTGTTGATCTATTTTGTTTTCCTCTACGCCATCAACATGTTAAATCTGCACAAATTTAAACGTTTTGCCGACCAACTGGACGAGACCTATAATAAAATCCTGTTGCAAAAAAAAGATATCTCTCAAAAAATTGATAGGGATGACCTCACAGGACTTTTCAACCGCAAGTTTATCAGCGAAATTCTGGAGGAGATGTTTGAGGAGGACAATTTAAATGCCGGCATACTCTTTGTGGATGTAAACGGTCTTAAGTATGTCAACGATAACTTTGGTCACAACAATGGTGACAAGTTGATAATCTGCATAGCAAAGGCACTCAACAGAACCCTACGCGATGACGACGTCTGTGCACGTATCGGGGGTGATGAATTTTTGGCTATTTTAACTGACATAACCGAGGAGCAGATGGATATGGTCAAAAAAAGATTGATAAGAGAGTTGGAGACACACGACGAGCTGGAGGATTTCCCCGTATCAGCCAGCATAGGCAGTGTGATTATAACCGAAGAGATGCAAAACAAAAACCTCTCGGAGTTGCTCGCCCTTGCCGACGCCGACATGCGTCAAAACAAGGTTGCTTTTTATGAGAGCAGAGAAAGCAGGTACATAAAATGACTACCTCATTAATATTTGTTTTTTTCTTGTTTTTAATCTACAACTATTTCTCCCAACAAAATCATTCCAAAAGTATTTTTGCCGAAAATTGCCCGATGAAAAAGTTAATATTAACCTCCATTTTAAACTTCACGGTGATGATAGGATTTGTACTAAACAACAGCCCCTACTATGAGTTTGCCGCGATGATAGGATATCTCGTGCTGATTTTTATCGAGATGAGGGCGTTGTATAACTCCGACAATTTCAGCGCATATTTTTCCGCAATTTCGACAGTGCTTAATCTCTTTTCCGTCAGAATACTTATCACCGCAATATACATGTTGATAACCGACATGTCCCGATTTGACACCCATGTGAATTTTAACGCAAAGGTCGTTATAACCGGTATATCATTCTTGATGTGTGTACCGTTTGTGTATTTCAGCTCTAAATCCATCAACAAAAAACTGCTTGATGTAATAAGAACCGACCGCAAAAACTTGTTGTTCTCAAGCATAATAATGACCTTGCTTTTCGTTTATCTATCTGTTATTAATGTAGTTTACTCCCATGATATCGGCAATCCGGTAGTAGCACTGATAATACTGCGGGTGGGAATTGGTGTGTTAATCACACATATTCTATCTTTTTCCTACACCTACATATTTGCCACATTACAGCTTAACGCAATCAAATGCGAACAGCTCTCCCACATAGTCGCAGTGGAGGAACGTTCCGTTCGCGAGCTTAAAGAGACCGCCTCCACCGACAAATTCACCGGGTTAAAACTTCGCTCAACGGCAGAGGATGTCATCAACATATATTTAAAGCAAGGTCGGCATTTCTTTGTACTGCTCTTCGACATGGACGGGCTTAAAAGGGCAAACGATGAATACGGTCACGAGGAGGGGGACTTTTATATTCTCAATGTGGCAAAAACACTCTCTGTAATCTTCGATATAGATACCGTCGCACGCGTTGGCGGCGATGAGTTTTTGGTGGTCGGCTCAGCCGGCAACGAGTATGATTATATGAAAAAATCGGTGCAGTGCAACATGGAGATTACCCAGTTGAAAGCACGATATAACAAACCCTATGACACGTCGGTCAGCTATGGAATAGTGCATGTGGGTGTCGACAAGGTGACCAACTTTAAAGAGATTTATACCCTTGCCGACCAAAGGATGTACACATTCAAAAAACAAAATAAAAAAGAACGTCGATAAAACACTTGACAAAATGTGAATAAAGTGTTATATTAAGTTCATAAAGTTCATGTTTTGTTTGAGAGGATGGTGTTTATAGTGAAGACATTTTCGGACAAATTGCGGGAGGCTCGCACCGCATTAAAACTCAGTCAACAGCGCTTAGCGGAGCTTATCGGGGTGTCGGCACGCAGCGTTATAAAGTATGAGGTGGAGGGAACAAGACCACGCAAGGCGGTCATGGAGCGACTTGCGAGTGTGCTCAAACTCTCGCCGGAATATCTTGCGAGCGATGAAATTTCAGATCCGCGTCACGGCTTAGACGATGGTGTCGACAACGAAATTTTCGAGCTTGTGGGCGAAAAAGCCGGCAAGGAGCTTGAGTTTTTGCTTCGTCGTAGCAACGCCCTTTTCGCCGGTGGTGAGCTCAGCCAGGAGGCAAAGGACGAATATTTTGAAGCTGTTATGACATCCTATTTAAGGTGCAAGGAGGTTGCAAAGCGAAAACGCACAAAGGTCTGATAGGAGGTCCTTTTGAGGATAATAAACTACATTGACGATCAGGTAAAAAGTTTAGTAAAAACACACGGAACACGTGACGTTGTCGAGCTGTGTGAGGCTCTCGACATTGTGCTTTGCTATAGCCCGATGGGTTCAGCGGAAAGCGGATGCAAAGGTTTTTTTGCGGTATTTTACGGTGAAAACTGCATAACGATAAATAATCGTCTATCGGAGCAGGTCGCAAGGGTGGTGACTGCTCACGAGTTGGGTCATGCGGTGTTGCATCAAAAATATGCCGAGGGCGATACCCTTTCCGACTTCCTGCTTTTTGACCCGGCGTCCGGTCTTGAGAGGGAGGCGAATATTTTTGCCGCCGGTCTGCTCATCACGGACGAGGAGTTAATGCCGCTCATTGAAGACGGATACAGCTATTATGATATAGCCGGCATATTAAATATACCGCAGGAGCTTTTGTCCTACAGGTTCGAGATGCTACGTGAGAGTGGCTATTCCGGTGCGGTCCCTCCTGCCACGGCAAAAAGCAACTTTTTGAAAAAGGCTTTTTAAAAGGAGGTTATTTAATGCCTGCTGAACAACTTAAAAATAGCTTAACCATGCTATAAAAAGCTATTTTTAAGTGTCGAAGTGCAAGGGTTTTCCCAATATTCAGATAAAATCCTTGCACTTCGATTTACGCCTAAGGCGAAAATTCAGCAGATAGCATCAATTAAAGTTGTAAAATTGCCTTAATCAGCCAATTTTACAACAAACGCATAGCGTTTGTACTTAATAACAGGTTATTCAGTAGGTTTTTAATTAATGCCTGCTGAACAACTTAAAAATAGCTTTACCAAGCTACAAAAAGCTATTTTTAAGTTGTCAAAGTGCAAGGTTTTTTCCAATATTCAGACAAAAGCCTTGCACTTTGATTTTCGCCTAAAGCGAAAATTTAGCAGATAGCATCAATTAAAGCCGTAAAATTGGCACGTTTTGCCAGTTTTACAACAAACGCGTAGCGTTTGTGCTGAATAACTTGTTATTCAGTAGGCTTTAATTATCAGACGATAAATAGAGCCTACCGAACAGCTGAGTTTTCCGACAATCCTGACGGATACAGTTCCGCTTTCACGGATAACTCATAGTCGCAATGCACAACAAGCTCATTATATCGATTTTACTGTGATGGATGTAGTACTTTGTGTCGTCCCAAATTGACATTTTTTCGATGTATAAGGAACGATCTTGACCGTTCTGAGACTCATTTTGAGAAGGGAGCTTGAGTGCTGCTATAGCGGTAGGACTGAGGGAGTACACGGGCGCGAACTCAGCGTTAACGTCGCGCAACGGGGGACGCCTCCCCGTGCTTGCGCGTACCCTCCCTCAGGGAGGAGAACTTTTTGTGTTGCGGACATGGCAAGCCATATTCCTACAACCAACAGTCAAGTTTTGAATGACACGAGATAGTAGGGAGCGGCGTCCCCGACGACCCGAAAAAGTAGCACAAACACACCGAAAATGGGGCGTCGATGTCGTTCGCCCTTCGGGGCGTCGAGGACGTCGCCCGTCGGGGCGTCGAGGACGTCGCCCCCTAAAGAATGACATCAAGTTTGTCAGATTATATAAAATCACAGCGTGCTCAATCGATATCCCATCTTATAGACCGTCTGCAAACGTTCCTCCATCTGCAGTTTTTTTCGCAGTTTTTGTATGTGAACGTCGACGGTGCGCGTGTCTCCCTCGTAGTCGTACCCCCATGCGAGGTCGAGCAGTTTGTCCCGAGACAGTGCGAGATTTCGGTTTTTTATCAGCACAAAGAGCAGCTCAAACTCCTGTGGTGTCAGAAAAATCTCTTCGCCGGCGAGATACACCCTACGCATATTTAACTTGACCACACAGTCATCTATCTCAAAAGAGTCCTGTGACTTGTGTGTGCGGCGCAGCACCGCTTCCACCCGTGCAAGAAGTTCTAAAATCTCAAAAGGTTTTTCAAGATAGTCGTCCGCACCGAGCCCGAGACCCTGTAGCCGACTATTGAGTCCGGTTTTTGCCGTGACAAAAATAACCGGAAGTTCCGACGGGAGCTCCTCTTTAACCTCAAAACCGGAGAGTTCCGGCAACATTACGTCGAGGAGCACGAGGTCAAACTCTCGCTCCTCGACTGCCATAAGCGCCGCCCTGCCGTCGTAGACCTGAACGGTTGTGTGACCGACAAGGGTTAGATTTCTTTTTATAAGCTCATTTATAGGTTTTTCGTCCTCTGCTATTAAAATAGTAGCCATTCGCTGTGACCCTTTTCAAAATATCTCTTTATAACAATATAAGATGTAAAAATTCTACGATTTTATTCCGGAGCGCAAGGTTTTTGGGCTGGCTATACCGGATTTTTTAAAAGAACGAAAAAATGTCGGCATACTCTCAAATCCGCACTCAAACGCAATTTCGGTGAGCGCCTTGTCGGAATAACGGATAAGTTCCACCGCTTTTTGCACCCGAAGATTGTTGATATAGGTGGTCACATTGCAGTTCATCTTTGATGCAAAGGTTCTGGACAGGTGATATCGACTTACCCCTACCTGTGTCGACAGCATATCGAGCGATATATGTTCACAAAAATGTTCATTGATATAGTAGAGAAGTTTTGAAAGCCACTCGGAATAATCATCCTTTATATCGACGGTGTTATGGTCGTTGATTACATGCGCCATGATAAGGGAGAGGTACGCTCTACTGAGGTGATTTGATTCATACAGTGTGCCGAGCAGGCGAAAGGAATAGATGGCGTAGTTGATATCGGCGTGGATTTCACTCGCTTTAATTACAGGGTTGTTGAGGGCTTTGCGTTTTATCTCACCGACAAAATCACCCAGGATACCGCTGTCAAAAATCCAAAGCATACAGCGTGAATTTTGTGCATTAAGATATTCGTGTGCAACGTTAGGGAACGCTATAAATAGGTCACCCTTTTCCAACCGGTAGGTGGTTGCGTTTAGGGCGACCTCCATGCTACCCTCTAAAAGATAGAGCATTTCCACCTCACGGTGTAGGTGTGAGGCAGTGGCAAGCCCGTCTATATCGGGGTTAAAATAAAAACTGTAGTCTCGATGTTCGTAACTTAACATTTTCTCCTTAAAGCAGTGAAGAGCTATGTATTTAAATTGTGACCGCAAGACCATACCTATGTGGTTTTCAACATCACTAACATAACATTTCATGTGAATTATTGTTAAAATGTAGAAAATTAAACACACTATATACAAAATCGGTCGTATGTTGTATAATATAACAATAGTAAATTAAAGAGAGAGAAAAAGCGTTGAACAATGAAATTTTACAGGTTGAAATACTAAACAAATTTTTGATTTATCGTGATGATGAATACTTCTTTCAGGACATCAAGATAAAAAATAATAAGCCGTTGCAGTTACTCGTGTTTCTGCTTTGTCAACCCGAACGAAGTGTCACGCGTGAGGATTTAATTGCCAGCGAGCTTATAGACGATGCGAGCGACAACCCCAAGGCAGTCTATAAAAACATCGTGTACCGACTGCGAAAGGTGTTAAAATCAGAGGACATATGCAACAATGAGGATGATTCGGTCATATTTGTCGACAACCGGTATAAACTTATGCTGGAATGTGAGACCGATGTGGAGCGCTTTATTAAATTCTATGCACGCATTAAAAACATATCGGACTACGACGACATTTGGCGCCTTTGTGTCAAGGTGACAGAGCTGTACAAGGGGGACTTTTTGTCCGGCGTTATAGAGGACAAGTGGGCGATAGAACTGTCAAAAAAATATAAGGACATCTACCTCGATGTGCTCGGCACCCTATGGCGTTTGCTCCAGCGCAACTGCCGATACTCCGATGCACTCTCGGTGTATAAACAAGCTTTTAACATCTACCCTCTTGAGGAAAGTATCTATCTGAGATACATAGAACTGCTCTTTAAGGTCGGTGAGGATAGCAAGGCTTTGCAGACATACGAGTCCGTCTGTAAAATGTTGTTTGACGAGGTCGGAGCTTTCCCACCAAAACAATTGCAAAAACTAATATCATCTCAGTTTAAAAACAGCAACTCTATCGCATTGCACATTAACGAGGTTATCGAAAGTCTCAGTGGGACTGTTGCCCCTACAAAAGGTGCCTTGGAATGCTCCCTGCAAGAATTTTCAAGCATACAGGAGCGACTGACAAGAAGTATGAAACGCACCGGGAAAGAGGTGTTCCTCATGTTGCTCACCCTGTGGGAGGAGGACGGGACACTGCCGCAACCCGGGCTTAGACGTAAAACAGTCAACGAAAACCTGCATAAAACACTGATGCATTCACTCCGTTCCGAAGATGTGTTTGCGCGCTACAGCTCCTCACAGTACATTATAATGTTGACCGACCTCAGCGCCGAGCATTGTGATGTCATTGCGGAGCGCATAAAAGGCGATTTTTGCCAGATACGAGGTATGAAAAAACTGCGCCTTGATATCAAGCATGTACTAGCACCGATGATCAAAAAACAGATAGAACAGCCGGAGTGATCATCGAGTATAATTCTCTCTAAACTCCTTATAATCCGCATACATACTGCGCAAAAGATTCGGTGTGTCGAGATTGTAGGGACATCGCGAACTGCAGGCATTACAGCCGGTGCAGTCCTCTATGCGCGCCATCATCTGCGCACGCTCCTCCGATATGAAGTTCTCAACCGGTGCGCGTCGCAACAAGAGACTCATTCTCGCGGCCATGGGGATTTCAATTTCGGCGGCGCAGGGCAGGCAGTATCCGCACCCTCGGCAGAAGTTGCCGCTTAGCTCCTCGCGGTCCGCCTCAATCACGTCGCGCAGTGTGTCGTCCACATGAGGGTCGCTTTTCGTAAGCTCGCACCACTCTTGAAGTTCCGACATGCGCTGAATACCCCAGATAGGCACGACGTTTTTATAGTCTTGCATAAAGGCATAACACGCCTTAGCGTTACTTAAAAGCCCCCCTGACAGCCCTTTCATCGCTATAAAACCTATATCCTGTCGCTCGCACTCGCGCACAAGCTCAATCTCCTCGTCTGTGGCAAGATAACAAAAAGGGAATTGCAATGTCTCAAAATTGCCGTCTGCCACTATCTTTTTCGCCAGTGGCAGACGGTGATTTGTAATGCCTATATGGCGTATGTACCCTTTTTTCTTTGCATCAAGTGCGGCGGCAAAGGCACCGTTTTCATCCTCGATATCCGGCATATTCGGCGGATTGTGGAACTGAAAAAGGTCAATGTAATCGGTTTTCATACGCCGTAGGCTAAGCTCGATGTGTTTAGCCACGCCCTCCTTATTATCGGCGCCGGACTTTGTGGAGATTATTACTTTATGGCGCATACCCTCTAATGCGATGCCGAGTTTTTCCTCACTGTCGGTGTATCCGTTTGCGGTATCAAAATAATTTATTCCGTTTTCAACGGCAGCGTGTATAATCCGCGTCGACTCCTCTACCGATAAACGCTGTATAGGCAAAGCACCAAAAGAAGTCTTGCTGACCATCAACTCGGTTTTCCCTAATCTTATTTTTTCCATAATATTTCCTTTTTTCGAGGAGCTTCCATCTTACCATTCCAACCGACAAAACTCCTCTATCGGCATCGGTTTAGTGTAAAAATATCCTTGAGCGGCGCTACAGTCAATCTCCTTTAAAAAGTCGATTTGTTCCTTAAGCTCGACACCCTCCGCGACGGTGTACATATTAAGTTCATGTGCGAGGTCGATAACACTTTTCACCACCGCCTTGCCGCGCTCACTATCGCGGTTGTTCACAAAAAAGCTGCGGTCGATCTTGAGCGTATCCACCTTAAAGTTTTTAAGCATACCGAGAGATGAATACCCCGAGCCGAAATCGTCGATGGATATCGCAAATCCCTTTTGGTGAAGCGACTCCAACACGCCCTCCAGTTCACTCTCTTTATCGGTCAACACCGTCTCGGTCAGCTCAATTTCAATATAGCGGTGCGGCACCTCATAGCTGTCCGCAATACTAATTATTTCCTCAACAAAGTTGGGGTTATCAAGATGCAATCGAGAGAAGTTGACCGATATCGGCAGATAACTTCTACCCTGATTGCGCCATTCCTGCTGAAGTTTGCAGACATTCTCCAGCATATATTTATCAAGCTCTGTTATAAATCCGTTGGACTCAAACAGGGGGATAAACTCGTTCGGAAAAATCATATTCCCGTCCGCCTCAATCCAGCGCACCAGTGCCTCGGCACCGATTATTTCGTCCGTTAAAATCTTGTGTTTGGGTTGAAGATAGACTTTAAAATCACCGTTTTTGAGTGCGTTTTCCATCTTGTTGGTGATCTCGGTCACCTTTAAGAGCTGTGATTTAAAGCTGTCATCGTAGTCACAGAACTCGTCCGCGCCCTCCCCTTTTGTGATGGTGTGGGCGAGATTTACGCGGTTGACAATCTCATCGATATCATTAAACCCTTTCGGTATGATATATCGACCGTATCGGAACTTGAATTGATGCCGCTCCACACCGCTTAGAAGCCCGATAAACATTCTTTCAAAATTAATTCTCTCCTCTTTAAAATCTTTAAAAACAGATGATTTTGCAAAAAACATAAATTCGTCGGTGCCGACTCTTGCGTGGTAATAGGTGGGGTCGGTGATGGTATCGCTCACAATCTTTACCTTGCTTAAAACGTCGTTGCCGACTTCAAATGAAAAAAGCTCGTTTATCGCTTTAAAGTTAACAAAGTCAAACTTTATGATGACAAACTCGGTATCAGGGTGGTCAGCAAGGAGTCTTTTTGCCTCAATTTTCAATTTAGTGAGATTATACAGACCGGTGAGCTCGTCGTAGTAGGCAAGTTTTTCCACCATTTTGAGATTTCGACGTTCGCGCAACATAATATACAGTAGGAAGAACGCAAGACTGGACAAAGATACAATCGTTACTATAGTCATGCTCTCGAAAATGCCGGCGACCTCGTCCTCAATAACAGCTGTCGGTATTAGGGTGAGGATGGTCCAGTCGTTAAAATCGAGCGGTCGATAGTCACCAAGCCTTGTCTCGTCACTGTAGGTATATTCGATGGTACCGTCCCGTCCCTCGTGCACGTCGGCAAGAACCTCGTCAGCGGAACGATTGTTCGCTATAGCCACGAGGTTGAAAATCTCATAAAGATTTGCGCCGGGTCCGTACTGGTCGTAGGACTCCAGCATAACAATGCCGTTGTTGTTAACAACAGCGGTGTAGCTCTGCCCACCAAACGCCTCGGACAAAAAGACCCGCAGATAATCGGTGGTGTATTCGGCGGCGAGCACCCCGTCAACCTTGCCGTCGATATAGACGGGAACCGCCGCAGTCAGAACAATTTCGTCGCTGACAAGAGATACAAACGGCTCTGAAAAATAAAACTCGCCCTGTATTGCGGATTTAAAAAACTCACTGTCGGAGGCATTAATATAGGTACTGTCGGAAAGAATGCCGAACCCGTTAATGTCACAGACCATGAGGGTGCTGAAACCGTGAAGATCTTGAATGGTCGTAAGATATTCGAGGATTTCGCCCTCGTCCTCATCCTGCCCGATAAGTGCGAGGGTTTTTGAAATGCTCTCCAACGAAATACGTTCGTTATCGAGCTCCGCCTTAAAGGTAAACTGCTGTTGCATAGATATTTCACCGAGCGTCTCGTAGGTGGAGTTTTGCAACCTCATCCCCACGCTGCGATTAAAGATAAACAGGCTCGCCAAAACAAGTGCAATCGCTAAAAAAGCCATCACAAGTGTCGATAATATCCTCATCCGCTTTTGCATATAAGCACTATTCCTTAAAATAATATTGGTCACATGGGGAAAAATAAGTTTGTTTTATAAATATAATACTTATTTTAACACTTATTAACCAAAAAAGCAATAAAAAAACGTAAATTTTTATTAGCTCTTTATACCGACTCCGGGAAGAAATATCTACCGTCAATCAGAGTAAGCTCTTTTTCTAAAATTGCACGGTCGGCATCGGTGTAGGGCGCGAAAACCTCCCTCTCATGCTCAATGGCGAAACTGAAATGCTCATAGTTGCCGGGGGTGACTATTACATCGGCGCCGAGCTCACCGGTCGCATATCGCATAGCGGGGAGCAGTGCCGGGTGAGAGGGGTCGAACGGCTTGCACCACGATTTCGGGTAGGGCGAGGCATACCTCTCCTCGTCGTCCCAAGCGCGCTCTATCATGGATTTCATGCCGAGCAACCCTATGCCTTTTTCCTTAACCACCTTTGTAATTCGCGAGCCAAATCCATTCCCCATACAAATCCCCCAGTTGGTCGGGAACAGAACGGTGTCAAAGTCATACAGCTCCAGCGCGCGTAGTGCGACATCCTCGTTGTGACAGCTTATGCCGAGTTTATTTATTACACCCTGTTTTTTGTAGTCCAACAACATGTTTAATACGCCGTCTTTTGAGAATGCCTGCTCAATATCCTCCATCGTTGTGAGGGAATGGAGTTGATAGACATCAAAATGGTCGGTATAAAGATGTTTAAGCGACTGCTCAAACTCTTTTTTTGCGTCCTCTGCCAATCGGCAGGTGGTCTTGCAGGCGAGATACACATCTTTGCGATAGTTTTTAAGTGATACACCGAGTTTTTCCTGAGCATCACCATAGGAAGGGGCAATATCAAAATAGTTGACACCTGCCTTTATCGCATTTTCGACATATATGTCCGACTTCTCCTGCCCGACATCGGTGGATACAATACCGCCGTAAATTATACGAGAAACGTCATACCCTGTGTTTCCAAGTTTGTTTTTTTTCATAATGAACTCCTTTATAATTTTTATGATAAGCCTTCACTTTTTGGCTCAAAACCCTCAAAAATAAATACATCAAAGTGATTTTTACACTCGTTTAGCTCTTTTTGTGAGCGGATTGTCCAGGTCACGGCACACGCGCGAAATAAATTTCTGCAAAGGAGAAGTGATATGTTGTTTTTGCCCAAAGATTCATATGCGATAAAGTCCGGTCGAGCATTTATGTTCGTGAGCAGATATTTTAGCATTTTTAGTTTTATGTCGTGATATCCTTTGAACACGCCGGACAGTTGACCGCGAGAAATATCGGGGCGATGCACCCTATACCACCTGATGATATTGGGGTGAAAGGACTCGATTATATAGTCGCCGTCATAGTCCGATAAAATTTTATTCACCGCACAGCAGAGTTTATCTAAATCCCCATAGGGTTTTAGCTCGACAAGCAGTGGCACTCTCCCGTCAACGCACTTTAAAACATCACTCAAGGTAGGTATACACTCATCACTTCCGAGCAATTTATGTTGCGATAACTCCTGTTTAGAGAGACTGCTCACCTTTTGGTTAGTGCCGCATATTCGTTTTAGCGTATCATCATGAAAAACTACAACTTCATTATCGAGCGAGAGTTGCACATCAAGCTCAATCCCATAACCTTTTTGTGCGGCACGTTCAAAGGAGAGCCGCGAGTTTTCCGGTGCGTCGCCGGAATTATCATGAAATCCTCGGTGTGCATAGTAGCGTTTTTCAAGGCAGTCGGGCGAGCGTTTGTCCTTTTTTGATGCAATGTTCGGCATTATGCAAAAGAGGTACAGCGCCAAAACTATAAGGAGTGGTATGGCAACAAAAAGCATGGTTATCAATCCTCTACATCATAGTTTTCAAGTATATTTTTTGCCCTCGGCGGTTTAGAATCACCGTGTTTTACCATCATCATGGTACACATCGCCGCTACCGTAAAAATAACGCTGTAGGGGAAAAGCGTCCGATAAGAGATGTTTTGCAACAAAATACCGGAGATTATCGGTGTGATAATCTGCGCCGACATGGAAAAGGTGTAATAAAATCCGGTATAGCGACCGACATCACTGCCTTTGCTCATCTCCACCACCATGGGTAGCGAGTTGACGCTGACCGATGCCCAGCCGACACCGATAAGTGCAAATCCAACGTTTATTATCGGGTGATAGGTGGTCAAAAACATCGCGCCGATAAATCCGATGAGCATCAATGTAAGACCGCAAAGTATCGTCTTTTTGCGACCTATTCGGCTTGCGATTATGCCGATAGGTATATAGCTGAGTATCGCCGAGACGGTGGCTATCAAAAGCGCGTCGGCAAAGTCACCGCCCTCTAACGCCCACACTTCACTCGCGTATCTTGAAAAAGCCGTTGTAACTGCATTGTATGCCATGAACCATAAAAAAATGGAGCACAGAATAAGTATCAGACTGCGGCGCACCTCCTTTGAAAGATGCCCTTTGTCATCGACACTGCGCTCCTCCTCGGGGTACTGCATTGCAATTTCACCCGAGAGCTTTTTTTCCTTTATAGTAATCAGCAGTACAGTGACCGCAACAATCATCAAAACGGCAATGCCGATAAACACCGACCGATAGCTCGGGTTGTCGCCACTCGGCACCAAGGTAGAGATCATTAAAAGGGCGATCATCGCGCCGAGCGCACCCATAAGGTTAATTATCGCGTTGCCTTTACTGCGCAGGGGCTTCGGTGTCAAATCCGGCATAAGCGCAACCGCCGGTGAGCGGTAGAGCGCGAGCGACACAAGGGTTAATCCCAAAAACGTGACGAAAAACACAAAGTTACCGCTCGCCTGTGCTATCGGCAACATCATCATAAAGATGACGGTCAAAACTGTGCCCACAAGAATAAAGGGGGTTCGTTTGCCCAAAGGGGTGTTGAGCTTATCGGAGGCGGCACCGAGTATCGGGAGCAAAAACACGGCGAGGACATTATCAGCCGCCATAACCACACCGACCGCAGTCTCCCGAAGCCCAAAAGTGTTCTGCAAAATCAACGGTATGACGCCGTCATACATCTGCCAAAACGCCGAGATGGATAGAAATGCAAGCCCGACAAAGAATGTGCGTTTGTAGTTGAGTTTCATGGGCAATTTGACCTCCTTTATCGATTAAACAAATGCAACAAGTGCTACCACAAGACCGATGATAAAAAACGATATTATCGCGACGATGGGAAAAATCTTGCTCCCGAGTGCGTTTTGTGGTGTGTTCGGAATGATGTGAAGAGCGCTGAAAACACGTCGCACGGGTTTATACAGTAACATGACAAAACCTGCATTGATAGCAGATTTTAAAAGATTAAACGGCAAAAATACCGGCAGGAGCATGGCGACTACATCCTCCCTCGGCACTCCGAGATAAAAGGGGGTTATGATATAGTTCCAAAGTATCATCAAAGCGCTCATCACGAGCGAGCCAACCGCAAGACCGACAACAGCGCCTGCGATATTGTGCTTTTTTTTGTAGATAACCGCCGCCACACAGGCAAAGCCACAGCTCGATAAAACGTTCATAATAAAACCGATTATACCGGTACTGCTCACCAACAACATCTCGATAAGTGATACGGTGAAGGTGATTGCCGCCGCCGCAAGCGGTCCGAATGCAAACCCTGCAATGGTGATGATGACATCTTTAGGGTCGTAGCTTAAAAATTGATAGACCGGCACCCGACCCACCAACATCACGACATAGGAAAACGCGCTAAAAAGCGCGAGCCTTGTCAATTTCTGTGTGTTTGACATATAATGTGTTACTCCTTATAAATGTATCTCTTTCATAGGCTAATGGTCGCAACACACAATATTGGTGTTTTTCTCTCATCCGGACTGTAACCGTTGGTCTTGGAATTTCACCAAATCTGCAAAAAACTAATTTATCAGTTAAAAAACCGATTTAGTTTTTGCTCGCGGACTATAACCGCCAGTAGGGAATTTAACCCTGCCCCGAAAAACCTACTTAATGCCTGCTGAACAACTTAAAAATAGCTTTACCAAGCTACAAAAAGCTATTTTTAAGTTGTCAAAGTGCAAGGTTTTTTCCAATATTCAGACAAAAGCCTTGCACTTTGATTTTCGCCTAAAGCGAAAATTTAGCAGATAGCATCAATTAAAGCCGTAAAATTGGCACGTTTTGCCAGTTTTACAACAAACGCGTAGCGTTTGTGCTGAATAACTTGTTATTCAGTAGGCTTTACTTATATACGCATTATAACAAAACTTAACACACATTGCAACCCCTCCCGAATTTATTTTAAAAGATGGGTAATAATATGTTTACAACACACCAAAAGGAGACAGAGATGATAAAGCCCGATGACGATATCTATAAGGACGCTACCGGCGTAACAAAACAGGAATGGGACGCCTATTCAAGGCAGGTCAACAATTCGGTGGAAAAATTAAAAACAGACTCACAAAACACTCTAAACAAAACGATAAATAACGACGTATCCTACCACCCTCCCAAAATAGGTGGCAGATAAAAAAAGAGTTTACTATTGGGAGTAAGTGACAAACGATAATATAAAAAATCGGATAATATCTATTGGAAATCCTTGCAAAAGTTAATATTGCAATTTACTGTATTGTAAATTACCTAAAAGTTAGTATTGATTTGTGAATAAAATTTTGTTATACTAAAAAAGTAATACAATATTTTATAGAGAGAGCGATCATAATATGATTACTACACTTGGTGAGCTGTTAATTGATTATACCGACGCCGGTTTTTCAGCTGCTGGCAATAAACTTTTTGAACAAAATGCAGGGGGAGCGGTGGCAAATGTTGCCGTCGCGGTGCGTCGCTTGGGTTATCCGTCCGCATTTATAGGTAAGGTGGGCAGCGACATGCAGGGTGAGTTTTTGATTAAAGAACTTGCCGAGTTTGGCGTGGATATAACCGGTATAGTGAGCGATGACAAGGTTTTTACCACCCTTGCATTTGTGTCACTCTCGCCCGAGGGTGAGCGCAGCTTTGCGTTTAGCAGAAAGCCGGGCGCGGACACCATGTTGCAGCTTTTTGAGGTGGATGAAAAAAAACTCAAATCCAGCACGATACTGGCGGTAGGCTCGCTCTCGTTGACCGCCGAGCCGGCAAGGAGCACGACACGACATGCACTCAACTCCGCAAAGGGCAACGGTGTGACGGTCGCTTATGACCCGAACTATCGCGCCTCGCTTTGGCAGGATAAGGAGACGGCAAGGGAGCAGATGCGCAGTCTCTTGTCGCTTGTCGACGTGATGAAACTTTCTGACGAAGAAATTGAGATGATAACCGATACCGACACGCCGGAAAAAGCGGCACAAAAATTGTTTGACGAGGGAATAAAGGTAGTCTGTGTGACGCTCGGCAAAAAAGGTGCATACGTTGCAACCGCCGAGGGTGGTGTTATGGTAGCCGGTATTGATCTGCCTGCAGTGGACACAACCGGTGCCGGCGATGCTTTTTGGGGCGGATTTTTATACTCTCTTGCAAAAAGCAAGACGAAACCCAATGAGGTTACACTCGAGCAGGCGGAGCAGTTCGCCTATTTCGGCAACGCAACCGCGACACTTTGTGTGCAAAAACGCGGTGGCATACCTGCCATGCCGACCCTTGCCGAGGTGGAGGAGCTTATCGAGCGCTACCCCATGAAAAGTGCGCTGACAGTCTGATTTTTTTCAATAAAAGGTAGGCTCGAGTCAAGACTCGAGCCTACCTTTTATTGATTGTTGCCCGTCTTTTTTACTAATCCCAGTGGTCCAGTTCCTCCTCCAACGTCCGGAATACCGCGTCGGCGTTGACACTGCCGGAATCGAAGTGGTCGCTTAAATTATATCCTAGATAATCAAGATAATTTTCACGGAACTCCAATTTATTCGTATATTCCTCGGTAATAAGGAAGGAATAGTAGGGATATTTTGCAACATAATCTTGCAAAGCCGCTTTATTTATCGGGATGGCGCCAATCTCATTTGAGTTCACATGCATTATCCGCTGACCCTCCTCGCTTAGTAGATAGTACAAAAAGAGCATCCCTGCCTTTTGTTCATTTTCGCCCACATTGCCGCTTATGGTATAGGTCGTCGTGTCATAACTGAAGCTGTCATCGTCCCTCACAGTAGGGATTACGCTGTCTGTATACCCTTCCGATAATGCGTAGCTTGAATTGTTGCTGTGTTCAAAACGAACTGCCGTTTCGGCATAATAGCCCTTATTCAGTATATTGTTCTCATACATATTTATATAGTCCGACAGATATATTTTGAGGGTGTCCATGTCCTCATTTTCGTATATCTGTGGTTTTGACAAGCCTAAAAATGACGTCACGTCATAGTTATTCAACCCAAACGAGCCGGGATAGGATTTTGCGAGCGTGATAAACTCATCATATTTTATCTGTGTCGGCATATCCAGTCCGAGACTCTCGACCGCGTCGGAGGAGTAGGTTATCGTGGGGATTCGAACTTCTGTCGGTATGGTATATATTCCGTCGTATCTTTTTTCTTCCCCATACTCTTCATAATCCTCATTTTCATGATAATAATACTCTAAAATATAATCCGAGGCATCCTCTAAAATCAGATAATCATCAAAATCAAGCAGTTTGTACAGCGCGGTGATGTCCACCGGCTCCACTTCATCGAGGTCATAATAGAGATAGTCAAGGCTATGTCGTGTGTTGATGGTGTATGTCGCCTCACGGAATGCCTCCTCCGCCGCTATCATTTCCGCCTCGTCCGGCTCTTCACCCTCCTCGTATTGCTCGTATCGATGCACCACGAGGTCAAAGCCGGGGTATGCCGCCTCAAAGCCTGCCTCTAACTCATGCCACATCGCGTCCTCTTCCTCCCACGGCATGTATAGGCCGTAGGTTATCTCACACGGCTCGATGGAATCTATATTAAGCGGCGGTATATCGTTAAACTCGACATTGATCTCGGGGGTAAACAGCTCTGCAATGCCACCCTCACCGCCGCCGTCGGTCGCAATCTGCCCGGCTGTGCTCGGCAATAGCAACAGCGCCACCGCGAACAGTGCCGCGACACTCCCGAGGACGATAAAGATGTTGCGTCGGTTGCGCTTTTTAAGCTCCTGCTCCGGATAGTCAAAGGTCGTTTTGTTCTGCAACGCCGCTATCATCATTTCGGCGGATTTAAAGCGCAGTTCCGGCTTGAGCGCCATCGACTTCATGACCGCCTTGTCGACGGCGGCGTCCTGCAACTCGCCGGTATGGGTGGGACGTTTTAAAAGGTCGTGCTCCACCCTCTCGATGGACTCATCCGGTGTTATACCGGTGAGCATTTTATATAATGTCGCGCCGGCGGCGTAGATATCTGTCCATTTGCCCTGCTTCATGTTTTTGCGGTACTGCTCCGGCGGTGCGTACCCCTTTTTCACCACTACACTTTGGGAGAGGTCGCTCCCCTCCTCCAGGGCAAACCGCGCCGCACCGAAGTCCAGAACTTTCAACCGCTCGTCCTTTAATATAAAGATGTTGTCGGGGCTGATATCACGGTGGATTATCCCTTTTGAATGTATAGAGGAAAGCGCCTGCAAAAGCTCTATCTCGAACTTGAGTGCCTGCTCACTCGGGATTTTACCTCCGGCATTTACAAGGTATTGTTTGAGCGTAATGCCGTCCAAAAACTCCATGACGATATAGGCAGTGCCGTTATCCTCGAAAAAGTCGAGGACGTTGACAATGTGCTCATCGCCGGTGAATTTTGCGAGGTTTTTCGCCTCGTCCATAAATTTTGTCAGGTGGTCGCGGTAACTCTCTTGTTTATCGCCGGAGAAAACGCGCACCTGCAACTCACCCGGTATGCGCGACACCATGCTCTGGGGGAAAAACTCTTTGATCGCCACCATGGAGGAAAGGCGCATGTCCCACGCACGGTAGGTTATGCCAAAGCCGCCAATACCGAGCACCGTGCCGATAAGATACCGCCCCCATATCTTTGCGCCGGCGCGCAGTTTGAATGCGTCCTCGGCGTTCTCGACATGCACATAGCCGCAGTAGGGGCACACGTCATAATCCATACGCACCGAAAAACAGTTGTAACAAAGGTTTTCCATAACTCTCCTATTCCTGTATGATAATGTCGTCCACCGATACCGGTCGTATCAACTCCAGCTCGATGTCGCCGGTCTCGGTGAAGCTCGATCTGCTCGCCTCCACCACGGCGCTCTCCAGTGTCTCACTGAGGATGTCGGACTTAGTATCACTGCTGTCAAAATATTTCCCAAAGCCCTCGCCTTGTACCAAAAATCTAAATCCGGAGTTAAAGTCAAAATCCGGCATTATAAATGTGCGCCCCTCGCGATCGTTATCCTCGGCGGAGTAGTAGTCCGGCACTTCACCGGCGGCTATCATCCCGTCCACCGTGTCCCAGTTCACCACCGTTATGGATTTTACAAGCTCGTCACTCGAAACAAAGTTGTAATGTATCTTCTGTGCAAGGTCTAGCGTCTCCACAACCTCGTCGTTGTCGTCCAGTCGCACCAATCGAATATGTACCGTGCCGCTTTCCTCCTTTGTGTAGAGATATTCATAGATTATAGGATCGAAATATCCGTTATAGGTGCCATTTTCGACCTCATGCTCCGTTGTATTTGTGTAGTCAAAACCGTTACCGCCGTAATTATCCACCTCCTCATAGTTCACCCCATCGGTGGAAAATTGCACCCTACAGTCGGCATAGCTTGCACCCGGGCGTAATAATCCTGCAAAAAGAGCGAAATTGTAGCTCGCCTGATCCCCCTGATTAAGCCGTGTATACTGGGAGAAAAGCACCGGCGTGTTGATATACTCTTCGGTGTTCTCGCTCGCGTTCACGCGTGCCCCGAGGCTGACCGTCACAAACGCCTCGGCATCATAGCCGTTGTATCCCTCATTGCCAGTCGTCACCTTGATAACCTGCCCTGCCGGCACGGTGTCGCTGAGCTCGTAGACAAAATATGTCATGTATCGTTCCAGATCATACATCATGTATGCCGCATCAACAACATCCATCCCAGCCGCATTATCAATACCACCGTCCGAGATTTTAATATATATCACGCCATTCTCATCCGGCAGGCTCTGGGTCATCACCGTCCCTGCTTCATACCCATCGGAGAATTCTTTCGGCTCGAACTCGACGGTGTAGCCCGCCTCGGTGAGTGTGGTGACCGCCGTCTCCTCAGCAAGTCCTATCACCGCCGGCGCGCTTGGGCTCGTGCTCTCACCGCCTGTGTCGTCACCCGTAATATTCACCGAGGGGAGGACATCTCCCTCCTGCATCGTGATATCGGTAACTCCGGTAAGCTGTAAAACCACAAGTGAGACGATGGAGAGCGCCGCGACCCCGATGACTATCTTGCCGACAAGCGGCATTTTGCCGGTGTTAGCGCCCTTTTTCTTGATTTTTGTCCGCTCCACTCCGTCCGACAACAGTTGATTTTTGAACTCGTCGACCGTCGCGGTGCGGTATTCCTTGCGGACATTTAGCGCGTTCATGATGGCATTTTCCGCCGACTGTGGTAGAGTTGCGCCGAGTTTGGACGGCTCTTTAATCTCGTCGTTGATGGCGCGCTCCATGCTGTCGGGCGGTGTAACGCCGGTCAGCATCTTGTAGAAAGTCGCGGCGAGGGCGTACACATCCGTCCAACTCCCTTGATCGCCTCTTGCGCGGTACTGTTCCTCGGGGGCATAACCCGATTTGAGGATTACCGACAGACTTTTGGAGTTGGCGCTGCTCTCGTATCGTGCCGCACCGAAATCGAGCAATTTTATTTCACCGCTGTCTAAAATGTAGATGTTATCGGGGGATATGTCACGGTGTATTATGTTTTCGGCATGAACAGGGGCGAGGGTGTCACAGATGGATAGAATTATCT
>CAYJGF010000009.1:70487-86854 GCA_964369965.1 uncultured Oscillospiraceae bacterium | reverse complement strand
CATGTCACCGAATTTGACATTTTAAGGGATTTACAGGTTTTTTTGACACTCTGAACAAGCCACCACATACTGTGATGGCTTGTTTTTATTTTTGGATTGTATTGTCACAATGCAATTTTGTTGCTTAGTGACAGCTTTATTAAATTGTTGAATTGGTTTTTCTCTATCGGTGCACGTTTTAAATAAATTAATGTGAAACACTATATGCACTATTACATCATGATAACCTATCAGATGACATAGAATCTATTGCACTGTAATCTCTACTCTGCCGGAAAACATGCCGTGTTTATAGTGTATAACTTGTGATTTCATTCTTGAAAACGTTCTATTACACCGGAGCAAATCTTTTTTCACCCATTACGTTTTAAGTCATGTGCGATCAATTTACATCCATACACCTGTCGCGGTCAAAAAGTATTATTACAGCTTTTGGAATATAGGATAACTCTTGGAATACACCCTATTGGTGGAAATAATAAATTTGCAACTGCAATTAATGCGAAAAACATATAATGCTAAACTTGCACTCTTGCAACCCAATCCATGAAGAAATGCGTCGACCGCTGATATCTGCGATTAAATTACTCTATGCGGCACTTTGCCGATGTGACAGAGCCTTAGCCTTTATCGGCGTATGCCCCTCAATATATCAGGTAATTTAAACGAATTTGCTCCCAAAAAAGCGCGCGGTCGTCAGAAACTGTTCTGACACTGGGTCGATACTGTCCATCGGACTACTCACCTCCTTTAAAATAAGAAAACAATTAATCATGTGTCTCACGACTACATCTTCGTGATCTTTCGTCACTGTCTTTGTTTCTTGACCTTATTATACCACTTTAGAGCGGGATGTCAAGGGGTTTGGATGTAGAATAAAAAGCAATATTTTTGTGCATTTTGCCAAGGACAGCTATAAATGCAATATCCCTGTTAACAAAACCTTACAAACTACCATATATTGATATAGATATAACATTGCAGAAAGGATGATTTCACATATATGGACATAGAACTCTCGGATAAACTTTTTAAAGGAAAAAATCTTAAAGCTTGGGTCGTCGGCAACGACTCGCGGCAGGTCTTTCTTGCCGAACTGCTTGAAAAAACAGGGGTGTGCGTTTATACCGACGAGCCGGATGAATTTGTCGATTTTGCCGTCTTTCCCATCCCGATTACAAAGGAAATCGATGCGTTTTATCGACTTTTGGATAAAAAACTTTGCGCCACCGTCTTTGGAGGTCGAATTGACGACGAGGTGAAAAATGCCGCAGAGGGCGTGGCTATAGTGTATGACTACACGAAGGACGACGATTTTGCCGAGCTTAATGCAATACCGTCGGCGGAGGGCGCTATACGACTTTTGATGGCGTCAAAACAAAAAACATTGTCGGAATGCAGTGTGCTTTTGATCGGCTATGGTAGGATTGCAAAGCATATTCACCGTCTGCTCAATGCATTCGGAAGTCGGGTTTTCGTCGCGGCACGCAGTCATAGCGCTCGTAAGATAGCAAAACAGATGGGTGCGACGGTGGGTGAGCTGAATATGCTCGGCGAGTTCATTAAAGAGGCGGACATGGTGGTCAACTCGGTGCCCAGCCCGATTATCACGCAAAAGGAGCTGAAAAACGCAAAAAAGGATGTGTATTTGCAGGATCTGGCATCCAGTCCCGGAGGTATACCAAAGGAGGAGGCCGCAATATGCGGATTGACGGTCGATTGGGCGCTTGCTCTGCCGTCACGTTTCACGCCGCAGACCGCCGCATTTTATGTTGCAACGGTTGTCGACAAGATTTTAGGGGGTGTATTATGCAAGGAAAATCTATAGGAGTGGTTATATGTGGCAGTTTTTGCAACTTCGAGACGGTGTATTCCGAGATGAAACGGCTGTCGGCAAACGGTGCGGACCTACAGTTTATCATGTCGTTTAACGCGGCGAGTATAGACACACGTTTTGGCACCGCGGGATACTGGAAAAAACGCTTTTCGGAGCTCTCACAAAAGGAGATTATTACCGGCATTGCAAACGCCGAGCCGATAGGTCCGAAAAAGATGTTCGATGCACTTCTCGTCTGCCCTTGCACCGGCAACACGCTCGCCAAGCTCTCAAACGGGGTGACCGACACCCCTGCCACCATGGCGGTGAAAAGTCACCTGCGTTCCGGTCGACCGGTGGTCATAGCGCTCGCCACAAACGACGGGCTTGCCGCCTCGGCGCAGAACCTCGGGCGGCTGCTTAACACCAAAAATTACTATTTCGTGCCGCTTTGTCAGGATGAACCCTATCAGAAGCCGACCAGCCTTGTCTGCGAGTTTTCAAGAATTGGTGATGCGTTGGACGCCGCCCTCTCGGGACGACAGGTACGACCGGTGATACTATAGTCATTCAATTTGAAAAACGGCACAAGATTACCCCTCCATCTTCTCCCTATACCTGTTCGGGGTGACACCTACATACTTTTTAAATACCTTGGTGAAATAGCTTTGATCCTCAAAACCCACCTCGGCGGCAATATCTGCTATTCTTATGCGCTCATCTAAAAGGAGTTCCTTGCTGTGTTCCACCCGAACATTGTTGAGGTACTCCTTAAAACTTTGCCCCGTCTCACTGTGAAAAACCCTCGAGACATAGGACTCCGAGAGAAAGACAAGCCGTGCTACCGACTGGAGGGTGATATGCTCGTGATAATGTTTTTCGATATAGTCGATGCATTTGCGTATTGCGAAGGAGTGTCGCAAATCCTGAAATTTAAAAATCCTGTCCATAAGAGAGTTTGCTGTTTTGGACAGCCAGAGGCATAGTTGCTCACCGCTGTGCATTTTTTGCAATATCCTCATCCCCTCGTCACCCACCGCGAGGGCATAGTCCGTCTCCACACCGGCGTCGGCGGCGGCGCGTGCTATCAAAACCATCAGCGAATAACTGCGTGCTTTTATCTGCTCGAAGTCATGTCCGGTCGAGAACATAATGTGACCGAGCAGTTGATTGAGCAGTTCCTGCGCCTTCTCTTTATCACCTTTGGTGACGGCGCGCAGGAGCGCTTTTTCCTTTTCTATCGGGTAGCTTTGACGCTCCTCCCCTTTGAGTTGGTGGATGTATCCACCGATTTTTTCCTGTATCTGTCGGGAGTATGTCCTCTCGTTAATGGAATCTAACGACATGCGGTTGTACATATACCCTGCCGACATAAAAAGCATTTTTGACAACGACTCGATGCGCGCCGGCTCAACGGTTGGTATCTTGTCCAAGATCGCACCGGCAACATCTCTTTGTGCAATCGAATAATCATTCAGCTCGCACTCGATAAAATCCTCCTTATCCACCATTAAAAACGGTCCTGCCGTAATCCGCGCCGCAGAGCCAACCTCACCGAGGATAGGGGAGACAAAACAGTTCAATCCTATCACGCAACGATAGATGTATCTGCCGCCAAAACGCTCCGCCTCACTCATGCCGTATGCGTGCACTGCCGAGCAGTGAGTTTTATCCCCCTCAAGGACTTTGCCAAGGGCAGAGCAAAGCTCACAGCCCACTATTCCGTAGCCGTATTCCGCTAAATTATTCCCGGAGCTGTCGGTGACCGAGCATCCGATACCGCTAGCCTTGTTGAAGGCGTCGGCACACTCCTTTGCAACGTCAAAGATGTTCAATTAATCCAGCATTTTCGGATATACCGTGCTACCCTCATTAAGTGTTGAGAGCACCCCGCAATACATCTCGGCAAGCCGTTTTGCATCCGGAAGATCTTGTAGTGAATAGTTGCCGCACTCGATGGCGGTCGCGCCGGGGATATCCCCCTCGAAATCGGCAATATATCGGTATGCCGAGCGCAACAACGACAGCACCGAGTCGGTCGACAGCCCTCTTGTCAAAAGATAAAATCCTGTCAAACAACCCATCGGTCCCACATAGATGATGTTGTCACTGACCTCACTGTTGCGCAGGTAGGTCGCGAGTATATGCTCGATGGTGTGGGAGGTAGCAGGGGCGAGAGGGGTGTCGACATTAGGCTCTGCCATGCGCAGGTCGTAGGTGGTTATATCGCCGTCGACGCGTGAGACATAAACGCCTTTTGGTAGTTCACGGTGGTCGACACAAAAACTTGCTATCCTTTTCATACTCCTCCTAATCAATAGATATTTTAATGCAAACAGGGTTATCGCCGGACGGCATATCGCCTTTTATTATCAGTGCCTCGTCGGTCAACTCATAGCTGCACGGGCTATCACTGCCGAGGATTTTCACATCTCGTATGATAGCGTTGAAGTTGTTGCTCTTCAAACTCAGTGTTTTTATCTTGACAACACCGTCACTCGGCGCTTTCATGCAAAAGGCGTAGAGTGCGTTTGTCTTAAAGGTAAAGCGAATATCCTCATCGGTGAACGGCTTTCGCAGTGTGTCGGTGAAATGCCCCTCCATAACCTCGGTCGGACCCTCACCGTACTTGCGAAATGGGTAGCTGTCATAGATAGCCTCACCGTTGACACTTAGCCACTTTCCAACCTCTTTTAGGATATTTGCATCCTTTTCCGGTATAGTTCCGTCCGATTTGGGACCGATGTTGAGGAGCAACGAGCCGTTCTTGCTGACGACGTCGACAAGGTCGCAGATAACCTCATGCGGCTTTTTGTAGTCGTTACCCTCGGTATAGCACCAGGAATTTTTTGCGACCGAGGTGTCGTTTTGCCAGAAAAATGGT
The DNA here is from genome assembly GCA_964369965.1 of uncultured Oscillospiraceae bacterium. Lineage (GTDB taxonomy): Bacteria > Bacillota > Clostridia > Oscillospirales > Ruminococcaceae > CAYJBH01. The sequence continues at coordinate 82,154 of CAYJGF010000009.1, read as the reverse complement.
GAGACATCGCTGAGCTGACCGCGCTCGATGTCCTTGACGGCACTAGTGTGCTGATAGGCGTCGTTTTTGTAGTTTATCGTGACCTCTTCACCCCATTCGAGAGCGCGGTTGTAGTAGTATGCGGCAAACTTGCGAAGATACGGCTTCATCGGCTCGACCTGTATCCACCAGTCAAAGTACATAATTTTCGGGCGATACTTGTCGGCAAGCTCACAGGTTCGCACCAACCAGTCCTCCATATAGGTGGAGTCAAGATCCTTTAAATAGACCGAGCCTTGGTCGGTGGTGACCGCGGCACCCTGCTCTAAAAACGGCTCCGGATAGCTCGGCCAATATATATCGCCGTAGGGGATGTTGCCATCTTTGTCGGCATACTTTGAAAAATCGCTCTCAAACTCGCGCATACCACCCATAAACCAGTAGTGCTCCACACGGTGGGAGGAGGTGGTGATGACCATGTCGCGCTTTTCACACTCTTTTTTAAGCTCGCCGACAATGTCCTTCATAGGACCTTTTTTGGTGGAACACCAGTCCGAAAGGTCGCTGTCATACATCTGAAAACCGTCGTGATGCTCCGCCACCGGCATGACAAAACGTGCGCCGGCGTTTTTGAAAAGCTCTGCCCATTCGGCGGCGTCAAACTTCGGAGCTTTAAACATCGGCACAAAGTCGCGATAGCCGAAGTCCTTGTGTGCGCCGTAGGTATCGATGTGGTGTTGATAAACGTCCTTGCCGTGATCCTGCGCACCTTTTTTGTACATATGGCGAGGATACCACTCGTTGCCAAACGCCGGCACGGAATAGACACCCCAGTGGATGAAAATTCCGAACTTTGCATTACGGTACCAGTTTGGGATGGGGTGATTGGCGAGCGACTCCCACGTGTCCTTGTAGCGACCTTTTTCAATGACCTCATCGATGGTTTTGAGATAATTCTTCATGTTGTCGAGATAGTTTGGCATGAGTTTTCCTTTCTAATTATGTAGTTTTATAAGTTCCGGATAACGCTCGTCGGTGTCGTCATACCGTTCTTTCTCCACGTTCAACCTTTTCTTCATATTGACCACGACGTCGGCATATTTCGGGTCGTTATACAGGTTTCTAAGCTCCAGAGGGTCGTTTTTCATGTCGTACAGCTCATATCCCGAGGGGGTCACATTATCCTCGGCACCGTTTGCGTCCAGTGGCAGACCATAATAAAAAATCAGCTTATAATCATCGGTGCGTATGCCGTAATGCGCCGGATTGTCGTGGCGGTGGGCGCGGTGCATCCAGTATCGGAAGTAGACGCTATCCCGCACAAAACCGCTATAGTCGCCGGCTATCATGCGCCGTGAGCTCTCGCCCTGCATCTCGGTCGGTATCGCTATGCCGGCATAGTCCAAAAGGGTCGGCGCGATGTCGATGTTTGCCATCAATCTGTTCTCGACGCGCCCTGCGGCAATCTCGCTCGGATAGCGTATCATAAACGGCGCGCGCAGACTCTCCTCAAAGCTCCAACGTTTGTCCTGATAATCATGTTCACCGAGGAACATGCCCTGATCGGAGGTGTAGATAATGACGGTGTTGTCAATCTCACCGGTCGACTTTAAATAGGCGAGAATTTCACCCACCGAGTCGTCGATACCCTTGACGGTGCGCAGATAGTCTTTCATATACTTGGTATAAGCCGCGATGCCTTTCTCCTCAAAGGTCGCATCGTCGGGGCAAACAAGCGGACCTGTGACATAGTCCGGATCGCTAAAGTCGTTATATAGATTGCGCACTTTACTGCGCGGTGTGACGCTGCTGCCGTAGTCACGGCTCGCCTCACTGCGGTGGGCGCGGTCCTCAAAAAGGCTGTCCGGCACAGGGATATCCACCCCGTCAAAGAGGTGCTCGTGTCGCTCGGGATAGTCCCAAAAATCGTGCGGTGCCTTGTGATGGCACATTAAAAAGAACGGCTTTTCGCTGTCCCTCGTTTTGAGGTAGTCGAGGGTCATGTCGGTGATGATATCGGTGACATAGCCCTCATGTTTTTGTGAGGTCTCGGCGTCGTTGGATTTAAAATAGGGGTCACGGTACAGCCCCTGTTGACCGTAGTGGAAGTCATCATCCCCCGGCGCGCCGCTAAGATAACTGTATCGGTCAAAGCCGACCGGCTCGACACCGAGGTGCCATTTGCCAAAGAGTGCCGTCTCATATCCACCGCCCTGCATGAGTTTTGCGAGGTTGAGACCGTCGCAGTTGTGCCACTCGTCGGCGAGGGTACGCACGCCGTTTTTGCCGCCATACTGACCGGTCATGATGGTCGCCCTCGCCGGTGTACAGATAGCGTTGGTGGAGAAATAGCAGTCCAGTTTTGTCCCCTCGTCGGCGATGCTGTCGAGGTTCGGTGTCCTAAACACACTCGAGAGGATAGAGCCGTAACAACTCACCGCGTTGGCGGCATGGTCGTCCGACATGATGTATAGAATGTTAGGTTTTCTCATCTATTTTCTCCTTGATTGACTATATAGCTCCAACCGCAGTCGTCATGATAAATCATCTGCCGTGTCATGCCGCCGTCGATACAGATATTTTCACCGGTGATAAAGCCTGCCTTGTCACTGCACAAAAACAGTATCATATTCGCAATATCGTCCGGATTGCCCACCCGACCGCTCGGGTGTTGGCTGGCATTTTCATCGTGGTAGACGGTATAGGCGGTGTCAATCCACCCCGGCGAGACCGAGTTGACGCGCACCCGACCGCCGAGTGTCACCGCCATCGCGTGGGTGAGGGCGGCAATGCCACCCTTTGCGGCGGTATAACTCTCGGTGCCGGCCTGGCTCATTCGGTCACGACTGGAGGATATGTTGACGACCGAGCTATTCTCACCGAAATAGGGCAAAAACAATTTTGTGAGATAGAACGCGGAGGTGACGCCGATATTGAGTGCGTTTGAAAACTCGTCATAATCACAGTCAAAAAGCCCCTTTGAGGGTGGCGGCGCGTTGTTTATGAGGACATCGACACGACCGTGTCGCTCTATCACCTTGTCCGCAAAACGTTTCAGCGTCTCTTTATCGCCGATATCCCCGACGAAAAACGGATTTTCGGCGATGTCGATGATTGCAACCTTTGCGCCGTCTTTTGCGAAATGCTCCGCGATACAGCGACCGATGCCGTTTGCACCGCCGGTTATAACCACTATTTTATCTTTATAGTCCACCGATATACCCCTCGATAAAATCCAGCAAAATGTCCATCTCGCGGTCGGTGCCTACCGTAATTCGCAGATGGTTGTCTATCCTCGGCAGGTTGAAATATCGGATAAATATCTTTTGCTCCCGACAAGCCTCGAAAAGCTCCTTTGCATTTACCCTGTCGTGCGTTGCAAAGAGGAAATTTGCGCCGGAGTTTGTGAGCTTAAAGTCGAGCGAGCGCAGACGCTCTGCCGAGCGCTCACGGGTCGCCTTGACCTTTTTTATCGTTTCGACAAAATATTCCTCATCCAAAACGCTTGCCGTCGCCGCCTTGATGGCAACAGCGTCAAGGGTGTAGCTGTTGTAGCTGTTTTTAACCGCGTTTAAAAGGGCGATAAGCTCCGCGTTGCCAAAGGCATAACCCACACGCAGACCGGCGAGCGAGCGCGATTTTGAAAAGGTGCCGGTGACTATCAGATTGTCGTACTTATTTATGAGTGAAACGCAGGAGTACTCACAAAAATCGACATATGCCTCATCAATAATTACGATACAGTCGGCATTGTGGCGCAGGATGTCCTCAATAAACTCACGACCTTCGGCGATGCCGGTCGGTGCGTTGGGGTTTGGGATTATAACGCCGCCGCACTCGCGATAATAGTCGGTGGGGTTGATGCAAAAGTCGTCGTCCACCGCCACCGTCTCAAACGGCACGTTCAAAAGGTCGCACCAGACGGGATAGAAAGAGTAGGTTATATCGGGGAAGAGTATCGGCTTATCGGAGCAAAAAAAGCTGAGATAGCACAGCGCGATAACATCGTCGGATCCGTTGCCGACAAAAACCTCATCACCACTCAACCCGAAACGTTTCGCGAGGGCACACACCAATTCGCTTGATGACGCGTCAGGGTAGAGTGCAAGCGATTTTGCATCAAAATTCTTGATGGTATCCATCACTTTTGGTGAGGGTGGGTAGGGGTTTTCGTTGGCGTTGAGCTTGATAATATCGGTGAGGCGGCTCTGCTCCCCCGGCACATAGGGGGTAACCTTTTTAAGCTTGTCGGAAAAGGGTTTTGTCATGGGATAATCCTCAAATTGTTTTCTATGCCTATTGTACCACAAACATTTTATAATTCAATGGTTTTTTTAAATTTATGGGCAAATCGGTTGATTAATTTTTAATTATTTGTTACTATAAATATATAAGGGGGGCGTTGTTTGAAAAAAGATATAAAAATCAAAGACTTTAGTGCCAAAAATTTACTTCACATCGGATTCGGTGTGTTGTTTTTGCTTTTTTCGTTCCAGATGATTTTTGATATCCCTTTCATGCATAAATATTTTACCTCCAACCATCTTTTTATACTCCTTGCCGCCGCTTTGCTTTTTGCGCTCGGATATTTTTCAATACTTCTATTATATAGGTTGTCGGAGCGTCGCCGCCTTATGGTGCGTATAGTCTTTGTTTTTCTGTTTTTCTGTGCCCAGTTCTACCTTTTTTGGAAGACCAGCTTTCAACCGGGATGGGACGCGGATTTGGTGGTGGGCGCGGCGATAAACGGCTTCACCGACATGATGTACTTCTCTAAATTTCCGAACAACCTGTTTATCACCGTCATAATGCAAATTTATCTTGCGATGACCGACTTTTTGTTTTTCATATCACCGCTCAAACGTCTGATAATTCTCAACCTTATTATAATCGACCTCGCTATTATGTTTTTGTATCTGTCCACACGCCGTGTCTTTGGGGAGCGCAGGGCGGATGTTGCGCTACTGCTCGGCATCTTCCTCTTTGGTTTTAATCCATGGCTGTCAACACCCTATACCGATACATTCGGCTCGCTTTTCCCGATAGCGATGCTCTACTGCATTATACGCATGTATACCGACAAAGGTAAAAAAAGCGTCGCCGTCTTTTCCGCCCTGCTCGGGGTGTTCGCCGTCGTCGGTGCTTACATTAAGATAACGAGCATCATAGTGGTGATAGCCCTTGCCCTGCTGATACTATTTAATCTGTTGTGCAAAAATTCCGACGTTATGAAACTTAAAAGGGAGCACCTGTTTTTTGCGCCCGGTGTCTGCGCCGCGCTTTTGGCGGTGTTTATCATTCTCTATCCGTCCAATGCACGTATACAGGATGAAAATCCCACCGAGGTGCCGCGAGGGGTATTCTACTTTTTGGAGACCGGTCTTGCCAACTTTGGCAGTGGCAACTGGAATGCCGATACCTTTTATTGGACGGCGGAAAATATAAAGAACGACGATTATGAACAGCAGGCAACCGAGCGTATTTTGGCTATTTTGCAGGATTACGGCGCGCTCGGCACGGCACAGCACCTTTATTTTAAAACACTCTGGAACGGCACCGACGGCACCTTTAGCTACGGCATGGAGGGGGCTTTTCACACCTCGCCGCAGGATTCTGCCGACACCCTGCGCGGTGCGTTGCAGAGCTATGTTTACGCCACCTCCGACTTTTTTCAAAACACACTTTCCCAGATTATGCAGGCACTTTGGCTGATAGTTTGCCTTTTCGGCGCGGTGAGCATTTTTAATAAAGACGATGGGGACTTCACATTGCTCGCACGGCTTGCGGTGGGGGGATTGTTCGTTTTTTTAATGCTGTTCGAGGGGCGCAGCCGCTATGTGTTTTTATATGTGCCGGTGATAATTTTCGCGGTGCAGTCGGTGGGGTATCGGGTACCATTTGTATATCGTAAAAAATAGCTTGATTTTCTTTTTTATATGTGGTATAATAACCACAATGAATAGTTGATGATGAAAGTGTGGACCGACAAGTCCCACTTTTTTGTTTGAGAAGCCGAGCAGAGGGAAAGATATGTCAAAAGTATGTGACGCGGTCGCGTCGATGGCGGCGCCGTTCGCCAAGGAGCGCGGTCTGTACGTCTGGGACGTGCGCCTTGATAAAGAGGGGAAAAACCGATTTTTGCGCGTCTTTATCGACGGGGAGGACAAAAAGGTCAACATCGACGACTGCGAGTTTGTGAGCAGAGGTATCGACCCACTACTCGATGAGGCGGATTTGATTGCGGATGCCTACTATCTCGAGGTCTCCTCCGCAGGGCTCGGTCGTCACCTTGTTAGGGACGAACATTTTGAACGCATGACCGGCAAAGAGGTCACCGTCGCACTCTACGCGGCGAGAGACGGCTCAAAAGAGCATGTCGGCACTCTTGTTGAAAAGAGCGGCAACATCATTATCATCGACACACCGCAGAGGGTCGAGTTTACGACCAAAGAGGTGCGGTTTGTGAAGCTTAATGACGATATTTTTTAACTGAAAGGAATGGTCAAAACCATGAGCAAAGAGATCTTTGAAGCTATAAATATGATTGAACGTGAGCGCGGTATCCACAGCGATTATCTTATCGAAAAGATAAGAAATGCGCTGACCATAGCGGTGCGCAAAGATGCCGGCGTCGCGGAGGAGAATATACAGGTGGTCATCAACCCAGAGACACAGGAATTTTCGGTCAATATATTAAAGGATGTCGTGGAGGAGGTCGCCATCCCCGAGGCAGAGGTGGATATCGAGACCGCACAGCAGTATAAACTCGGCGCGGTGGTCGGCGATGTGCTCAGTGTGCCGTTTGACACCAAAGATTTTCGCCGTATAGCCGCCTCCAACGCAAAGCAGGTATTTCGTCAGGGTATTAAAGAGGTGGAGCGATCTCAGCTCTTCACCGAGATGCAGGCATATCTCAACCAACTTGTCACCGCCATCGTCACAAGGGTGGATGTGCGTCGTGGCACGCTGTCGCTTGAGATTGCCGGCAACGAGGCGATGCTCCCCAAATCAGAGCAACTCGAGGGGGAGGAGTTTAACGAGGGCGATCACATTCGTGTCTATGTGCAGGACGTGGTCGTGACCGAAAAAGGCCCCAAGGTTCTGCTTAGCCGCACCGACGCTGGGCTTGTCAAGGCGCTGTTCTTGACCGAGGTGCCGGAGATTGAAAACGGCACGGTCGAGATTAAGGCAATAAGCCGTGAGGCAGGTCAGCGCACCAAAATTGCGGTGTACAGTGAAAATCCCAACGTCGATCCTGTCGGCGCATGTATCGGCTCACGTGGCGGTCGTGTGACCGGCATCGTGGAGGAACTATGTGGTGAGAAGATAGACATTGTCAAGTACAGCGATGACCCTGCGGAGTTTATCGCGGCGGCACTCGCGCCGGCGCAGGTGCTCTCGGTGGAACTGCTGGACGAGGAGCGTCGCAGCTGTCGCGTCACCGTGCCTGCCGACCAACTCTCACTCGCCATCGGCAACCGCGGTCTTAACGCGCGATTGACCGCCCATCTTACCGGCTATTCCATCGACATCAAGTCGGACGACTAATATGGCGAAAAAGGAACCTATTCGCCACTGCATGGGTTGCAACGGCGGTTTTGAGAAGAGCGAACTTTTGCGGATAGTTAAGTTTAAGGACGGCAACATCATGTTTGATGACAGTGGCAAGGCGCAGGGGCGCGGGGCTTATATCTGCCGCAAAGCGGGGTGTTTGGCCAAGGTGCAAAAGTCACGGCGAATAAATCGTGTGTTCAAAAGTCAAGTGAGTGACATAGTATATAAGGTGCTCCAAAAAGAAATTATCGGCTCGGAGGTGCAATGAGCAAGCTGTTGTTTGCACTATCCCTTGCAAAAAAATCCGGCGCGCTCGCCCTCGGCTTTGATGCGAGCGTTGCGGCGATAAAGGCAAAAAAGGCGCACGCCGTCTATGTCTGCAACGATATTTCCGACGGTTCACTCAAACGCATCAGCCACTTTGCAAAGGTGAGACAATTGGACTACGGCATGTCCCACTTTTTCAAAATATTTAAAAAAGAGGTCGGTATATTTGCGATCACCGATGAAAATTTAGTAAAACTTATAGAGCAAAGCCACAACGGCTAAGGATATTTTAACCTCCCCACACGCAGAAAGGAATGGGCATATATATGATAATTAAGCAAAAGCTAACAGACGTTGCAAAGGATTTCGGCTTGACTTTAAAGGCGGTCGGCGCGCTTAACAGCGACATGGCAACCAAAAAGCCGGGCACTGAATTGACCGAGCCGGAGCTTAATCTACTCTACGATGTGCTGACACGAGAGGGTTCTGTAGACGATCTCGGCGACTATTTTGCCGAGGTTCGCTCCGCCAACGCCAACCGTCTTGAGGCTCAACGTGCCGCCGACGTTCGTGCAGGGAAGATAAAGTCTGCCTCACCGCAAAAGTCGCAGCAAAAGCCCAAAAAGGTTGCCACGCCGTCCGAAAAAGAGGTGCGTGTGCCGGACAAAAAGGCAGTGAGTTTACCGGCAGAAAAACCGCCGGTTAAATCTGCGCCCACACCGCCACCTGTCGCGACAGGTGCGCAGAATAACGCTGCCGCCGATAAACATCAAAAGAATAAAAAACCGCATCAGGCTAAACCCAAGATGGAGAAGCTGGTGCCGACCGGTCGTGAGCCGATAATTGAGGTCATAGGCAAGACCGCCGCCACCGTAACCATCGACACACGCACCGTCGATGTCAATATGGAAAAATTCAACGACCGCTATGACGATATGGCAGGTAAATCAAACGTCAACGTCAACACCAAGCGTAAGCATGACAATAACTCGGGTCAGAACAAGCAAAAGTTCAACAAGAACCGTCACCAAAACCGCCCGAATGCCCACAGCGGCAAAAAGCGCGAGACCGAGGCGGAGAGGTTGCAACGTTTACAGCTGGAAAAGGCACGCCGTGCCCAGCTTAAGATATCGATACCGGACGAGATTGTGGTCAGTGAGCTTGCCACCCGTCTAAAGGTCACCGCGAGCGAGGTTATAAAACGTCTCATGGGTCTCGGCGTCATGGCATCACTGTCCGACGTTGTGGATTTCGACACCGCGCTCATCGTCGCGGAGGAGCTCGGCGCAAAGGTTACACACGAGGTCACCTTGACCATCGAGGATCGCCTGTTCACCGAGCAGGACGATCAGGATCTCGACACCGAGCCACGTTGCCCCATCGTGGTGGTAATGGGTCACGTCGACCACGGTAAGACCTCTATACTCGACGCAATCCGCAAGACCTCGGTCACCGAGGGTGAGGCAGGCGGTATCACACAGCATATCGGTGCCTATCAGGTTGCGCATAACGACAGCAAAATAACATTCCTCGACACCCCCGGTCATGAGGCGTTCACCAGCATGAGGGCGAGGGGCGCGAGCATCACCGATATAGCCATCCTCGTGGTTGCGGCGGACGACGGCATAATGCCCCAGACGGTGGAGGCGATCAACCACGCCAAGGCGGCAGGAGTCTCCATCATAGTCGCGGTCAACAAGATTGACAAGCCGGACGCAAACCCTGCGAGGGTGCGACAGGAATTGACGGAACACGAGATAGTGCCGGAGGAATGGGGCGGCGATGTCATCTGCTGTGATGTCTCGGCAAAGACGGGCGAAGGGCTTGACAACCTACTCGAGACGGTCTGCCTTGTAGCCGACATGAAAGAGCTAAAAGCGAACCCTGCGCGCCGTGCAAAGGGAACCGTCGTCGAGGCGAAGCTGGATAAAGGTCAAGGTCCGGTCGCGACGATACTTGTTCAAAACGGTACCCTCAACAAGGGTGATATAATAATTGCCGGCACCACCGTAGGTCGCGTGCGTGTCATGAGCGATGCCGACGGCAACCGTCTTGAGACGGCAGGTCCGTCCATGCCGGTCGAGATAACCGGCCTCACCGAAGTGCCGGCAGCAGGTGATGTGTTTGAGGCGGTCGAGGACGAGCGTCTCGCGCGTGAGCTCGCCGAGCAACGCAGTCACAACCAACGTCAGGAGCAGTGGAAGAGCATCCAAAAGGTTACCCTCGACAATCTGTTCAGCCATATTGCGAGCGGCGATATAAAGGAACTGCCCATCATCGTCAAGGCGGACGTGCAGGGTAGTGCCGAGGCGATACGTCAGAGTCTGGAAAAACTCACGAATGAAGAGGTGCGTGTTCGCGTCATCCACACCGGCGTCGGCGCCATCAGCAAGAGTGATGTCATGCTCGCCAACGCGTCGGGCGGTATCATAATCGGCTTTAACGTGCGCCCCGATCCGGTCGCGAAAGAGGAGGCGGAGCAGGACAACGTCGAGATACGCAGTTACCGTGTCATCTATGACGCTATTGAGGATGTCAAGGACGCGATGAAAGGAATGCTCGACCCGAAATTCCGCGAGCAAATCCTCGGTCGTATCGAGGTGCGTCAGGTCTATAAAATATCGTCGGCAGGCACCATCGCCGGCTGTTATGTGCTGGACGGCAAGGTGTTGCGCAGTGCGAAAATTCGCCTTGTGCGCGACGGTGTTGTCATCTGTGAGGATGAGATTGACAGCCTGCGCCGTTTCAAAGAGGATGTCAAGGAGGTCGCCACCGGCTACGAGTGCGGTATCGGTCTGGAACGCTACAGCGATATAAAAGAGGGGGATATCTTCGAGGCGTTTGTTTTGGAGGAGTACCGAGATGAATAAGATTAAGCACGGCAGGCTCTCCGGTGACGTGCATCGCCACCTAACTGAGCTATGCAGGGAGCTTAAAGACCCGAGAATACAAAAGGGGTTTTTCACCATAACACGGGTGGAGGTCACCGAGGACCTTGCCTTTGCAAAGATATATGTCAGTATCCTTGGCGATGAGCAGGACGAGCTGTTTCGCGCGCTCAAAAAGGCGGCAGGATTTTTGCGCAGTGAGCTTTCCTCCCGTATGAAGATACGCAAATCTCCTGAATTGCATTTCCTTATAGACGATGGTGCGGCATATGCCCAGAAAATAAACACCATCCTATCCGAGCTAACCGACATAGAAAGGTAATAGTTTGAGCGAAAGAATAGATCTCGCCCTAACCTGCAAAATGATAATGGAGCAGGACGATATACTAATTATCTGCCACAAAAATCCGGACGGGGACACCCTCGGCTCCGGCTTTGCGCTCATGCACGCGCTCACATCACTTGGCAAGCGCGCCGAGGTGCTGTGCAACGATGCTATACATGAGCGATATAATTATATGGAGCCACGCATGTTCGGCGGTGGATTTTCACCGCAATACATAGTGTCGGTCGATGTTGCCGGTGCGCAATTGCTCGGTGAGTTGGTTGCACCCTATGCTAAACGCATTGACCTTGCCATCGATCACCATCCCTCCAACACCGGTTTTGCAAACTACCTTTGGCTTATCGACAACGCCGCCGCAACCTGTGAGATGATTTATGATCTGCTTATCGAGATGGGGGCAGAGATTACACCGCTTATCGCCAACTGCCTTTATACTGGGATATCCACCGACACCGGCTGTTTCAAGTTTGAAAACACCAGCCCCAACACCCACATGGTGGGCGCAAAATTGATGGAGCTTGGCGCGGACTATCGTATGCTGAACAACCTATTGTTTGAGAGCAAAAGCCGCCGCCGTATCGAGGTGGAAAAACAGGCACTCGCCTCATTAAAGTACCATTTTTATGAAAAGGT
>CAYJGF010000009.1:0-70387 GCA_964369965.1 uncultured Oscillospiraceae bacterium | reverse complement strand
TCGAGGTGGAAAAACAGGCACTCGCCTCATTAAAGTACCATTTTTATGAAAAGGTCGCCTCGATATGTATCACCCGTGAGCAGATAGAGCGCTTGGAGGTGGACGAGACGGATCTCGAGGGGATAACCGCCATTCCGCGCATGATAGAGGGTGTGGCAGTCGGTATCACCCTGCGCCAACTCAAGGAGGGGGCGTATAAAGTCTCGGTGCGCACCACGCCGTCCGCCGACGCCAGTGTTATCTGTGGTCGACTCGGCGGTGGAGGTCACAAGCGCGCCTCCGGCTGTGAGCTTATCGGCTCGCAGGAGAATGTGATGGACGCGGTTCTTAAAGAGGTCGCGCGCGAGCTTGGATATACCGAGCAGAACATTTAGTGAAAAGTGAATAGCTAATATTGAATAGCTGTTGAAACGGCTTCGCCTTTTTTTAAAACCTCCGGTTGGGTTGTAGGGGATGCATTTTATGTATTCCGACACATATCGCCGAACATATAGGGCGGGAACGGCACGCATAAACCATAGGATTACAATTTATGCCGGACGGAATAATAATTATCGACAAACCGCAGGACTGGACCTCCTTTGATGTCGTCGCGAAGTTGCGGCGGATATTTAACACTAAAAAAATTGGACACACCGGGACACTGGACCCCATGGCAACCGGTGTACTGTGTGTCTTTTTGGGTGGCGCTACCAAATTTATACCGCTTTTGCCCTGCAAGGATAAGCGATATATCGCCGAGGTGACATTTGGCGTTCAAACCGACACCGGCGATGTCACCGGTGAGGTTATCACACGCAGTGAATTAATCCCGACCGCCGAGCAGATTGATGAGGTTTTGCCGAACTTTGTCGGGACGATAACCCAGATACCGCCGGCATACTCGGCGGTCAAGGTGAACGGTCGTGCGCTCTACAAATTGGCGAGGAACGGTGAGGTGGTCGCCCCACCCCCACGGCAGGTGAGTATCCACTCGCTCGAAATGTTAGGGTTTCGCGATGGAGTTGCGACACTCGATGTCCGATGCAGTGAGGGGACATATATCCGCACCCTCGCCGAGGATATTGCAAAAACGCTCGGCACGGTGGCGACATTAAATGCTCTGCGCCGCACCGAAAGCGGTCGATTTAATCTTGACAACGCGCTGACATTAGATAGTGTGATAGAGCACCCCGAGCCGGAGCGTCTGTTGAGGTCGGTGGAGGACGGATTTGTCGACCTTGATCAAATCGAGGTGAGTGAATTGCAGTTAAAACGACTGAAAGACGGTTTGACCCAAAAGGTGCAGGGTGTCACGGATATGATGCGTGTCAACCACAACGATAAATTTGTCGGGCTGATAACAGGGGACGGTGAGATAATAAAGGCGGTGAGGATGTGTCTATACTAAACTTAATGTGGCTACAACAGCTACTCGGCACCACAACACAAAACGCACTTAGAATAGTGGAACACTTCGGCGCCGACCGACTTTTTGAAAGTCGGCATGAGAGTGAGTTTTTAACCATGTTGACCATGTCACAGCGACGGCATGTTGACGCGTCCACCGTTGACAGTTTTAAAGATCGACTGAACTATTGCAATGAAAACAACATCGATATACTGCCCATAGGGGACAAACGATACCCCACACAGCTTTTTGCACTTGAAAATCCGCCGGTTTTGCTGTATGTGCGCGGCAACGCAAAACTGCTGAAAGAGGGGTATCTCATGGCGGTGGTCGGCACGCGCACCCCCTCGCTTTACGGCACCGAGATAACAAAGGCAATCTGTGACGAGCTAACAAAATATGAGGTGACACTTGTCTCGGGGCTTGCGACGGGGCTTGACAGTGTCGCCCACCGCTCTGCCGTCGCGGCAGGCACATCGACCATCGCAATACTCGGCAACGGTGTCGACCACTTTTATCCCAGCCTTAATCGAGAATTGCAGATAGCGATAGCCAAAACCGGCGCGTTGGTGAGCGAGTTTCCACCCACGTCGGAGCCGTTTAAAGGCTCGTTTTTAATGCGTAACAGAATAATCGCCGCCCTTTCCGACGCACTTCTCGTCACCGAGGCACGGGAGCGCAGTGGCACCATGAGCACCGCAAACACCGCTATCGGCATAGGTCGAACGGTATTTGCCGTGCCGGGTAACATATCGACCCCCATGTCCGGTGGTACAAACTCACTTATCTATGACGGCGCAACGCCGGTGCTAAGCCCCTTTAGCCTGCTGTGCGACTGTGGGTTTTTATCGAGGGGGGAAGTACCGATTTCCGCCACCCCCTCCCCGACACGACGGCTGTCACCCATCGCCGCCGATATCTATGAGAAATTGCCGAGTGATCCGATAGTCGCGGAGGATTTTTATGACAGCCTCGACGACCCGATACAGGATATCATGACGGCACTCACCGAGCTGGAGATGGCAGACCTTGTCGTGCGACTGGTCGGAGGATATCTCTACAAAAAGTCGGTCGGGAGGTAGGTATGATAGATAAAAACAGGCTTGTGGAAAAATCGGTTGCCGTATTCCCGAAAATTACTGAATGTATAGAAGAAATTGAACTATACTCAAAGTTGTTGGTGGAATACAACAAAAAGGTCAATTTGACCGCCATAACACAGCCGTGCGACATGGAGGACAAGCACTTTGTGGACTGCTTGCACCTCGCGGCAAATACCAACGTTCGGGGTAGCGTGTGCGATGTGGGTAGCGGTGCCGGCTTCCCCGGTCTCGTCCTCGCGATAGCACGCCCCGACCTCACGGTGACCTTGATGGAGCCGACAAAAAAACGCTGTGTCTTTTTACAGCATATCTGCGATGAGCTGGGTATTAAGGCGGAGATTGTCAGCGGCAGGGCGGAGGAGTTGGGTCGCAAGGCATTTCGGGAGCGGTTTGACACCGTCACTGCGCGCGCTGTGGCATCGTTGCCGACACTTCTTGAATACTGTGTGCCACTTTGCAAGGTGGGCGGCGTGATAGTTGCGATGAAAGGCGAGGCGGAGGGTTTATCGGACGGCACCGCCGCAAAAACGCTCGGCGCAGATGGGGGCAGTGAGGTCCTGTATAATCTACCTGCCGGCGACTTTCGGCGGCTGTTAATCTACAACAAGATAAAACAAACACCACCAAAATACCCGAGGAGTGGGGGGAAGACGGGGGTGTTTATCTAAGGTGGAGTGAAGAGGTTCGGTTGCTTTCACCTCAAAATCATGATATTATCAAAAGGAGCAAAATGGATTACAAAAAATTAACAAAGGTTGCCGGTTCCATGTTTAAGATCGGTTGCATCGGCTTTGGCGGCGGTAGCGCACTTATCCCTATAATGGAAAAGGAGGCGGTGGAACAAAATGACTTTATGACCGATGAGGAATATACCAACAGCACCGTCATTGCGAACATCACACCCGGCGCACTGCCGGTCAAGCTCGGTGGTATCATCGGCGACAAGGTCGCAGGTCCTACCGGCATGTTGATAGGCTCGTTGCTCACCTCGCTCCCCGGTGTGCTTATCATGCTGATACTGCTATCCACCATCGCGATGATGGGTGAGGGGGCGCTCTTGACCATAGAATATGCTTCGGTCGGCATTTCCGTCTTTATCATTACCCTTTTAGTCCACTACATACAAAAGATTATGAGAGACAGCAAAAAGGCGAGCTTTACGGTCGGCGGATACCTTTTAATGTTTGTCACCATGGTGCTCACCTTCGGCAGGGAAATACGCCACCTGCTCACCGAGCTCGGTTTTAACAGCGCATTTACAAGTTCTGAAATGCTTTTTGACATATCCACCATCGACATGCTGGTGCTTATCTTCTTTGTGCTGTTCTTCACCTGCGGTCGTCACCACAAAATTCGCACGCCGATAACCGCTGTTATCGCTGTGGTGTATGTCTTAAGCTTCGGCAAAGCACCGCTATTTCATATTGACCGGTTTGAGCTTATCTTCCAAGCGTTGATGATGATAGTCGCAATAGTCACCGTTATATTAGATGCAAGGAAAGAGAATTCTATCGAGGCACCGAATGCAGGGCGCATAGACTTTAAAAAACCCACCTTTCAGAGCATACCTTTTATAGTGCTCACGGCGGTGTTGTATCTTGCATGTCTGCTGTTAACCGGTGTCAACCCCACCTACTTTTTCACCAACGGGCTAATCTCGGTGGTGACCTCGTTCGGCGGCGGTGAGGCATACTTAACCGTTGCGGACGGCATCTTTGTGGCGGAGGGGATTGTGTCCAGCACCGAGTTTTATGGGCAGATATTGCCGATAGCCAACGCACTGCCCGGCTCCATACTCGTGAAGATTTTAGTCGGTGTCGGCTTTATATCGGCAGGCGAGGAGTCCATGTTCGCCGGTTGGATATATAGTGCCTTTGCACTTTCGCTCGCCACCGCTGCGAGCTGTGTGGTCTGCAACTATGTGGCGGCGATATACAACACCTTCTCCAACCTTGACATCTTCACGGTGCTCAAAAAATGGATACTGCCGGTCATATGCGGTCTTTTGCTCTCCACCATCGTCTCCATGCTCGCCGAGGCGGCGAAGATCAGCGCACACGGCGACCTATCGGCACCGCTCACCCTCGCACTTTTTGCCGTTATCTACATCGTGATAGAGTTTTTGCATAAAAAGTTTCACCTGCACGACCTTCTACTCATTGTTATAGCGGCAGTTTTGAGTCTTGTTGCATTAATGTTGTAATATTCCACAAAAAATAAAAATATGCTTGCAATTTTAGTAAAATAGTATTATAATAGATCTATAAAAATGACTTTTTTAGAAAGGGGATAAAAAAAGTGGTTAAGAATTATATGGAGGATCTCGTCAACTTTTATTTTGCCGACGTTATCGAGAGCTCCGAGGGGTTTAAGGACGCCTGCCGCTGTGAAAAATGTGCGGACGATATTCGTGCTCGCGCATTGAATGAACTGCGTCCATACTATGTTACCAGCAAGCGCGGTGAAATATTTGCGGAGTATGCCAATCTTCAGTCTCAGTACAAGGCAGATGTTTTCGGCGCCTTGGCACGTGCTATCACCTTTGTATCAAGGCACCGCAACTGTGATGGTACCGGCTATTCAGAATAACCGCTCTTTGAATTTGCAAAGCATTTCGTCCAGACGTTCAAAATCCATTGCATCTATGTAATAGGTTTCAATCTGGTCGTGTATATCTTTGGCATTTTTTAGCATTACCATCGACTGGGCGAGCAGTTCGTCTATAATTACTCTATTGAATTTCAACCGCTTTTTGCGCTCCTTGTATCGCTCGGGGTGTACAAAGCGGTTGCTTCTTATCACCTCCGCCTCACCGTAGTCATACTCAATGTGTCGATTTTTTGTCACAAATGCGAGCGATAACTCCGGTATTATTATATGGTCAAGTTTATCATAGGGGAACATGGGGCAATAACAGCTGTAGATATCATATCCTTTTTCCAGTGCGTCGGTGCGAAGATGGGCAAGAATTTGTTTTGATACAAACCCGATATCATCGTCCAGAACAACAATGTTTTTTGCCATCTCCACCACGGTGTCACCGTAAAAAACTATGCCATAGGGTGTGACCGCCGACAGCACACGCAGCTGCTCGGTGCCTTTTTCCCCTTTTTTAGCTTTCAATTTTCTTGCGGCGAAACGGTTGCAAAATTTATCCAGTTTAACCGCATCGATACAAAAACCAAATACCCGTATGCTGTCCTGCATCAGTGAGCCTGCCGAGTTTAGATACCTTGTGGAGCGCTCATGAAAGCAGGCGTTTTTATCAAAAAGCTCTATTATATTATTTTTATATTTTAACAGATGATCTTCGTTTAGCAGGTGATATAGCGATAACACGCTCTCCACCGCACCGGGATAACAAGGGTCGATGGTATGCGGCGCGGTGGCATCGATTATTGCAAAGCCGATATCGGTGCATACAACGCCGTCAAGTGAATTTGGGTCACTACTGCAATGTATGAGTTCTACGTCTTTTCCCTTTCCTGCGAGGTATTCCCCAACCCGTTTCATAAAGGTGGATTTTCCACAACCTGGCCCTGCTTTTATAAGTGTAGTAGCTACGGGCGATTTCGCGCAGGAAAGTTGCGAGAAATACCCTGCGAACCCCGTAGGACAACCTGCGCCGAGAAAAAAATTTCTTCGTGACATATGACACCTCTTTGTTGTATATCTGTCATATATTATGAGAAAAAAGGCTGTTCGGTTACAATACGGTCAATTAAATAAGATGACAAAAAATTACCAAATTACGCAAAAAACTGCAAGAGATAATGTTTGTAAAGCGGTATTATAACATTACAGTATTAATAGTCTTTCAAATTGAACGACTATAATCATTCATCAAAAACAGAAAGGTTTGGTTCAGCATGGAATTATTGGTTCAAATGTCAGAGATGTTGCAAAAAGGCAAGGCAAAGGACGTTAAAGCACTGGTTCAACAGGCTATAGATGAGGGTGTCAGCGCAAAGACTATCTTGGAGGAGGGTCTGCTCTCCGGCATGTCGGTAATCGGTGAAAAATTTAAGAATAACGAGATATTTGTGCCGGAGGTTCTGGTCGCGGCTCGTGCCATGAACATGGGTGCGGAACTGCTCAAACCTCTGCTCGCCGACGCCGGCGTTGTTGCGACCGGCAAGGTCTGCATCGGCACCGTCAAGGGTGACCTGCACGATATCGGTAAAAACCTCGTCAAGATGATGATGGAGGGCAAAGGGCTTGAGGTTATTGACCTCGGCACCGATGTTTCGCCCGAGACTTTTGTCGAGACCGCTAAAACTGAGGGTTGCGACATCATCTGCTGTAGCGCACTGCTCACCACCACCATGGGTGTCATGGCGGATGTGGTCAAGGCTTTAGAGGAGTCGGGACTTAAAGATAAGGTCAAAATCATGATTGGTGGTGCGCCGGTTACCGACGCATACTGCCAGCAGATAGGCGCCGACAAATACACCTCCGACGCCGCAAGTGCCGCGGACGCCGCCGTGGATATCTGCCAATCCGCATAGTATAGTTTTACATTAAATACAACCGGCATTCAGGTAGGGGTTGCCAAGTAAGGTGCAACTGCGCGACCCTTGCTTTGCTGTGTCAAATTATAAAAGGAGATAATATGAAACCGAAAGAATTACTGTTTGCAACACTTCAAAACAAGGTTACCGAGCGCGCGCCGTGGGTGCCGTTCGCCGGCGTTCATGCCGGACTTTTAACCGGTGTCAACGCCGAGACATTCTTGACCGACGAGGACGCGATGGTCGAGGCCTTGATCGAGGTCAACAAGCTCTATAAGCCGGACGGTCAACCGGTCATGTTTGACCTACAGGTCGAAGCGGAAATTCTCGGCTGTGAACTGCGCTGGGCGGAGGACGGTCCACCGAGCGTTGCCTCCCACCCGTTAGCCGACACCATGACGGTGCCGTGTGATTGCACCCTGCCGAGCGAGACGAGCGGTCGTATGCCGATGATCCTCTCCGCAATGCGCCGACTGAAAGAGGCGGTGGGCGAGAACACCGCGCTGTACGGTATCCTTTGCGGTCCGTTCACCCTTGCCAGCCACCTGCGCGGCAACGACATATTTATGGATATGTTCGACGATGAGGACTATGTTAAGGAACTTCTCGAGTTCTGCAAAAAGGTCGCTATCAAGATGTCGGACATGTATATCGCCGCCGGCATGGATGTCATTGCATTGGTCGACCCGCTCGTGTCTCAGATATCCTCCGACCATTTTGAGGAGTTTTTAACCGCCCCCTACACCGACCTTTTCAACTACCTGCGCGACGAGAAAAAGGTCTACTCCGCATTCTTCGTCTGTGGCAACGCGACGCGCAACATCGAGGTCATGTGCAAGACCGACCCGGATTCCATCTGTGTTGACGAAAACGTCGACATCATGGCGGCGAAAGAGATTTGTGATCGTTTTGACGTGGTTATCGGCGGCAACATTCCGCTCACCTCCATCATGCTCCACGGCTCTCAGCAGGACAACATGAAGTATGTCGTCGACATGCTCGCGAACCTTAAAGAGTACAAAAACTTTATCGTCGCACCCGGTTGCGACATGCCGTATGACGTGCCGGTCGAGAATACTATAGGTGCCACACAGGCGGTACTGGACACTAAGGCGGTTGCCGAGATGGTGAAAAACTATGTAGCAGGCGACCTTGATATCGAGGTGGAACTGCCGGACTACAGCGCGCTGACAAAACCACTTGTTGAGGTGTTCACTCTTGACAGCCTGACCTGTGCGGCGTGCACCTACATGATGGGCGCGGCAAACGTCGCTAAGGAGAACTACGGCGATAAAATCGACCTCATCGAGCACAAGTTCACCATAAAGGAGAACATTGCGCGTTGCAAAAAGATGGGTGTTACCAACCTGCCGTCCATCTATATCAACGGCGAGCTGAAATTCTCTTCCATAATCCCGTCCAAAGAGGAGCTGGAAGAAGCTATTAACTTCTATTTATAAGGAAATTATGCTCGATTTTTATCTGATAACCGGGTTTTTGGGTGCCGGAAAGACCACCTTTCTCAAAAACCTGGTGCGGCTTTTCGCCGACAAAAAAATATACCTTATTATAAATGAGTTCGGCTCGCAAGGTGTCGACGGCGAGTTGGTGCGTGAGCTTGGCATGGCAATGGCGGAGATTAACAACGGCTCCATCTTCTGTGCCTGCCGTCTTGACAAGTTTGAGGCGGAACTGCACAGCGCCGTCGCCGCAAAACCCGATGTTATTATAACCGAGGCGTCCGGTCTCGCCGACCCCACCAACGTGCGCAAAGTTTTGAGAGATTTTGCTGAGATTAACTACAAGGGCGCAGTCTGCCTTGCCGATGCGGTGCGGCTTGTGAAAGTCTTTTCCACCGCCGAGGTCAGCCGCCGTCAGCTGGCGGTGTCGTCGCTCGTTCTGCTCAACAAGACGGACATAGCCACCGAAGAACAGGCGCAAAAGACCGCCGAATTGATAAAGGAGGCGAACCCTGCCGCAAAAATTCAGCCCACAACATTCGGCGAAATAAAACCGGAGTGGTTAAATCTTCTCTCCCCCGAGATAGACCTTGATGAGGTTTTATGCGCGCCGGACATCACCCTGCAAAAGGTGACCTTGGCGATAAACCCCAAAATAAAAGCGGAACAACTTATACGTTGCGTAAATTTGCTGACAGAATGTACTTATCGTATAAAAGGGTTTGTGGAAACGACGGACGGCGGTCGCTTTGTGGACTGCACCGGTCCGCAGATATCGGTCACACCCTATGAAAAGGAGACGACAAACAAGCTCGTCCTGCTCGCAGGTCAAGGTATGCCGTTGCGCGAGGGGGTAAAAAATGCGATGAAATGGTATCCGGAGTTGGTGGAAAGGATGTAGGTTATGCAAAATATAATAGATAAACTTAAAACCCTCGGCGCGTATGCCGTGGGCACCGTCGCGGTCAAGGATATAAAGTTCGACCGCGGCTTTCGTGCTATGTGCGAGAGTAACTCCTGCGGAAAATACGGCAAAAACTACTGTTGCCCCCCCGATGCCGGTGCTATTGACGACCTTATTGCCGAGGCGCGTGGGTATGACACCGCAATTGTCTATCAGACGGTGGGCGAGATTGAGGACAGCTATGACTTTGAGGGCATGATGGATATAGGCAAAAAGCATGGAGAGCTTGTCCGCTCGGCACGGGATTACTGCAAGGAGAATATGGACGGCGAGCTGTTGTTCCTCGGTGCAGGTGGGTGCGGCGAGTGTGAAGTCTGCGGAAAGTTGACGAACGAGCCATGTCGGTTTCCGGACTATGCGATGAAAAGCCTTGAGACCTACGGCATAGCGGTGAGTGAGCTTGCGAAAAAAAGCGGCATGAAATACATCAATGGGCAGAACACCGTGACATATTTCGGCGCGGTATTGTACAAATAATATAGTCAATTAACTTAAAATCCTCCACATCTTGGCGGCAGAAATTCCGTCTATCTGCGTTGTCGTCAATCGCAATACATTAGTACTACTCAATCCTCCGCCTTGATAGGCGAAATTTCTACTCGCCAATCTGTAGCGTTGTTCAAATTAATTGACTATAATTTTACAAGACGATAACATCTCTGTTATTTTATCGAAATATTGACCTGTCATAATTGCGATAAGAATTTGAAAGGGATTATAAAATGAAAAGGTTAATATTAATGTTATCGCTCTGCGTTATGCTGTCGCTCTTTGGGTGCAGTGTGGTGCCGGACAGCTCCGCGCCGGTCACCACGTCGGACAATATCGAGCCTTCGACGACGGTGGACGATGTGGTCGCGGCTACCCCTGTCGAAAAGGTCTACCCCTACCTCTGGCTCGCGCAAAATCCGGAACCATCAATGGAGTTAATAGCAACCGACCCGCGCTTTGCCGATATGAATGAGAGTTTAAACGAGGAGGATTGGATACGGGACGATTATCTCGACCAGCTCATACGGGAGAGCGAGATTGACTACATCGTCACCCCGGAGGAGGCGGCGAACTTAGCCGGCAGTATCTTTGAGGAGAGTTTTGGTTTCACCTTTGATGAGGATACACCCATCAATCTCCAACTGCTAACGGACGGCACCACCGCCACATGGCTCGTCTCCAACGATCCGGCATTTTTCTTTGCTTTAGCCGATGTCGAATGGGTTTTCACACTGGAAATTAATGCCACAACAGGGGCACTCGACTTCCTTTGGTCGAGACCTCACTCCATGGGCTTTTATGCCGACATGTTCGAGGAGGAAAAAAAGCCGTCCTTTGTCACGTTAGAGGGGGAGTTTAAAAGTTTGATAGGATATTGGGACGAGACCCACCCGGAATTTGAAAACGACATGACCGAGATCAAGGACATGCTATTATCGCAAATAGAGGGGTCGCTACTGTTGCAGGGCGCGAGCGTCGTCAAGATGGAGGAGACTTTCGGCGTGCTGGAAATCAGTGATACGGAAAAAACCGAAGAACTGCGGATATTGGTCACGCTGGACGACGGCAGAAAGATGCTGTTCTACGACGGCTCTGAAATAGCGACAACCTACTACGACACAGGGGAGTATCCGCTAAAGATGTTTTCGGTTGATTTTGACTATGTAGAATCGGAGTATTAAAATTAGGGAACAAAATATGACTGCAAAAATAACCGCCGACAACAAGATTATCGAATGTCAAAAAGGCACGCTGCTCGGCGATGTCATGGAACTGCACGACGTCTTTGAACAGCCGTGCGGCGGCAAAAAAAGGTGTGGCAAATGCCTTGTGACGGCGAGGGGGGCACTCTCCCCCTTTTCTCATGAGGAGATGACATTTTTGACCGAGGAGCAGCGCGCCGTCGGGGTGCGCCTTGCCTGTTGTGTGAGTGTTTTGGGCGACTGTGAGGTGGAGCGTCAGCACGGCGATGTTACGGTCAGCATCGGCGGTTATATGCCGCAGTTTGAGTGGTCTCCGGCGTTTTCACGCTATGCAATATCGGTGGATATCGGCACGACCACCCTTGCATTACAACTCTACAGCACATCGGCACTTGTCGCCGAGGCGAGTGAAAAAAATCCGCAGGCGGTGTTTGGCGCGGACGTCATATCAAGGATAGAGCACGCGCTCGCCGGCGAGGGGGAAGCGCTTGCAGACTGCATCAAGGGCGGCATAACTCGCCTGATAGAGGAGTTGTTGCAAAAAGGCGGTATTGACGGTGATGAGGTGGATTTGTTGGTCATAACCGGCAACACCACCATGTTATACCTGCTCACCGGACGCAGTCCCGAACCGATGTCCCACGCACCTTTTGAGGCGGATCACCTCTTTGGTGAGGTGATCGGGCACGCACTCATCGAGATCCTGCCGCACACCGAGCAGTATCTCCCGAGCTGTATTTCCGCCTTTGTCGGCGCCGATATCTCCACCGCGATACTCTCCTGTGGCATGTGCACCGAGCACGAGAGCGCGCTGTTGATAGACGTCGGCACAAACGGCGAGATTGCGCTCTGGCACGATAAAAAACTTTTTTGTTGTTCCACCGCGATGGGACCCGCGTTTGAGGGGGCGAGTCTTTCCAGTGGCATGACAGGGCGACCCGGCGCGATATATAAGGTGGAAAGTGAGCAGGGACAACTGGTTTTTCACACCATTGGCGATGCGCCTGTCAAGGGCATTTGTGGCAGTGGTGTGGTGGATCTTATCGCCTGCGTTTTAGAGAATGAGACGCTGGACGAGACCGGCATGTTGGACGATGACATACCGCTCGGTGACGGCGTATACTTCACCCAAAAGGATGTGAGGATGGTTCAACTCGCCAAGGCGGCACTTGCGGCAGGAGTTATCGCACTGCTTAAAAAAGCAGGTCTTAAATACAGCGACATAGAGCGGTTATACATTGCCGGCGGTTTTGGCAGTAACCTCAACATTAAAAACGCGGCGAGGATAGGGCTTATACCGTCCGAGCTAATCGACAGGGTGAGCGTGCTCGGTAACGCCGCCCTCGCCGGTGCGTCCATGTTGCTGTTAAATAAAAACTGCCGAGCGGAGCTAAAACATCTCATCAACGGCGCAACCACCCACGAAAATTCCACCGACCCCGTATTTAACGATGCATATATTGAAAATATGATGTTTGAGTGACCGGGCACATCGACAGAATAATGCAAAATTTTCATACTACAACTGGTGATATCGACAAAAATGTAAAGAATACTAAAAAAGTATACATTACCCCTTGACAGGAATGATTATCAATAGTATACTTTGTATAGACATTAAAGACGACGGTTGAGGGGATTATATCGTATGCGGATAACTCGTGAAGCGGATTATGCTATACGCATAGTATTTAATCTCTCAAAAAAAGGCGGTATCGTTTCGGCGAAAGAGATAGCGGAGCAGTGTGGCATAACGTTGAAGTTCGCACTCAAAATCCTTAGAAAACTTGCTCTCGACGGCATTATATGCTCACACAAAGGGGCGAGAGGTGGATATGAGTTGCTCAAACCATCCGATGAGTTGAGCTTTGGATCCATTATCGAGGCTATCGACGGTCCTATCGAGATAAACCATTGTCTCGCTCACGAATTTGAGTGCACAAGGGTGCAAGACAAGCAGATTTGTGATATAAGAAGTCGCTTTTTAAATGTCAATAATTCGCTGAAAAGGGAGCTTTACAGTATGCGAATTGATGAGTTGAAATAAGATAATAAAGGAGAAAAAGTTATGAAAAAGTTTGTATGTTCTGTATGTGGTTATGTTCATGAGGGTGACAGCGCACCGGCGTCATGTCCACAGTGTAAGGTTGGTGCCGAAAAGTTCACCGAGCAATCCGGCACAATGTCCTGGGCGGCGGAGCACATTATCGGCGTTGCACAGGGTGCAAGCGAGGACATTATGGCAGACCTTCGCGCTAACTTTGAGGGTGAGTGCACCGAGGTTGGCATGTATCTTGCAATGAGCCGTGTCGCTCACCGCGAGGGCTACCCCGAGATCGGCATGTATTGGGAAAAAGCGGCTTTTGAGGAGGCAGAACACGCCTCGAAATTTGCAGAGTTGCTCGGTGAGGTCGTGACCGACTCCACCAAAAAGAATCTGGAGCTTCGCGTTGCGGCGGAGAATGGCGCAACCGCCGGCAAGTTTGACCTTGCAAAACGCGCGAAAGAGGCAAACCTCGACGCTATCCACGACACCGTGCACGAGATGGCAAAGGACGAGGCACGCCACGGCAAAGCATTCGCAGGACTTCTCGCGAGATACTTCGGTTAATATACATAGATTTTATCGCTCACCCCCCGACAAGATGTTTTTGTCGGGGGGTAGGTTTATTTAGCTACAATATCAACCTCACAATTATCTACTGCATACTCCAATAATATGCCTATTAATTCATTCCTCGAATGTCCCGATAGTGTTGTAATGGCTTCAATTTTTTCCACCAATTCGGTTTTAATTCTGATGGAAAATGTGGTGTATCCATCTTCGCCTTTTGGCGGTTTAGGTTCTATTATCAGTTTATTTTTACGCATAAATTTATTACCTCCTTTTAAAATAATTATATTATTGACATTTTTGATGTTATATGTTAGATTATATGTTATAATATATGTTATGCATAAGGAGGTGTCATGGATTTATATAAAGAAATATTGATAAAAATTATAGAAAAGGAAAAGATTAAAATCACCTTTGAAAATTTTGATATTAATACGTCTGAAATTGTAGAACTTCGATGTTATCAAGCACTGCAAAAAATAAAGACCATCATCGAAGATGACATCTTTAATGATGATGAGTGTTTTATGAGAATTGAGAAAATTGTGAAATTGTTTGAAGGCTTGGGCAGTGATGGCGGTGTTTGTCATGATTTTGGATAAATTTATAAAACAGTATTAATTAGCAAGGTTACGGTAAGACATGTTCTTAAAAAGTGGCAAAAAGTTAATAAACGCACCACTGTGGCGATGCAGTAAGAAATATAAACACAAAGCATAATCATAACAAATATAGCCAAAAAACCGATGCGCCGCGGACAACCGCAGAGAGTTGTCCCTGCACCCCTCGCCATAAAGTCGAGAAATTTTTTTAAGATGTTTTATAAAAACAGTAGATTTTTTCACAAAAATTTGTTAATATATACTTGTAGCATATTAAATTAGGAAATAAGGAGGTAGAAATTGAGCAATAAGTATGTATATCTTTTTACCGAGGGGAACGGTAGTATGAAAGAACTGCTTGGCGGAAAAGGCGCTAACCTTGCCGAGATGACCGGTCTCGGTATGCCGGTGCCACAGGGGTTTACCGTCACGACCGAGGCTTGCACACGCTATTATAACGATAAAAAGGTGATTGGCGAGGACATAAAAGCGCAAATTTTAGAATATATGCAAAAAATGGAGGAGATTGTCGGCAAAAAATTCGGTGACGACAACGCTCCTCTTTTGGTTTCGGTGCGCAGTGGCGCGAGGGCGTCCATGCCCGGCATGATGGACACCATCCTCAACCTCGGCATGAACGACACCGTGGTACAATCGGTCGCGAAGTTGACCGGCAACGAGCGTTTTGCCTACGACAGCTATCGTCGCTTTATCCAGATGTTTTCCGACGTCGTTATGGAACTCCCCAAGCGCAACTTTGAGGAGATTATCGACGAGATGAAGGAGGAAAAAGGCATTAAGCTGGACACCGAGTTCACCGCCGACGACCTCAAAGAGATGGTGGCGCGCTTTAAGGCATACTATAGTGAAAAACTGGGCGGCGAGTTCCCGTCAAAGCCCCACGAGCAACTGCTCAAAGCCATCGAGGCGGTCTTTCGCAGTTGGGACAACGACCGCGCGATATTCTACCGCCGCATGAACGACATCCCCTCCGACTGGGGCACCGCCGTCAACGTGCAGTCCATGGTGTTCGGCAACATGGGGGACGACAGCGGCACCGGCGTTGCATTCTCACGCAATCCGGCGACCGGCGAGCGCAAACTCTACGGCGAGTTTTTGATGAACGCACAGGGTGAGGACGTCGTCGCCGGCATCCGCACGCCCGAGACCATCGACCATCTTAAGGACATCAACCCCGAGGTATACAACCAATTCACCGACATAGTCGCACGACTTGAGGACCATTATCACGACATGCAGGACATGGAGTTTACCATCGAAAAGGGCAAGCTCTATATGCTCCAGACAAGGAACGGCAAGCGCACCGCCGCCGCCGCCCTTAAAATCGCCTGTGACCTCGTGGACGAAAAACACATTACCGAAAAAGACGCGGTCATGATGATAGACCCGAAACTGCTGGACGCTCTTTTGCACCCACAGTTTGACACCGATGCGCTCAAAAAGGCGAACGTAATCGCAAACGGTCTGCCGGCATCGCCCGGTGCGGCGAGCGGCGCGGTGGTTTTCAGCGCCGAGGAGGCGGTTAAGGTCAGCGCCGACGGCACACCCGTCATCTTGGTGCGTCTTGAGACCAGTCCGGAGGACATCGAGGGTATGCATGTTTCGCAGGGTATCCTAACCGCGAGAGGTGGTATGACCAGTCACGCGGCGGTGGTCGCACGCGGTATGGGCACCTGCTGTGTCGCCGGTTGCGGTGAATTGATTATAAATGAGGCGTCGGGATATTTCGAGGCAAACGGCGTGAGTGTCAAGCGCGGCGAGTATATCTCGTTGGACGGCTCGACCGGCAAGATCTACGCCGAGAAGATTGCCACCCGTGAGGCGGAGATAAGCGGTGACTTTGAGCGACTTATGAAATGGGCGGACAACTTCCGTCAGCTTAAAATTCGCACCAATGCCGACACCCCTGCCGATGCTAAGAATGCAATCGGATTTGGTGCCGAGGGCATAGGGCTTTGCCGTACCGAGCACATGTTCTTTGAGAGCGACCGCATCAAGGCAATGCGCGAGATGATCCTCTCTAAAACACATGAACAGCGCATAAAAGCACTTGCAAAACTACTCCCGATGCAGATGGGAGACTTTGAGGCGATATATGAAGTTATGGGCAACCTGCCGGTAACCATACGCTATCTGGACCCACCTTTGCATGAGTTCCTGCCGACCGACGAGGGGGACATTGCCGAGCTTGCAACCGAGATGAAGATGACGGTAGACGAGGTCAAGGCGGTCATAAACAGCCTGCACGAGTTCAACCCCATGATGGGTCACCGTGGTTGTCGACTTGCCGTGTCGTTCCCCGAAATTGCGCAGATGCAGACCCGTGCTGTCATCGAGGCGGCGATAAACGTCAACAAACGTCACCCCGAGTTTAACATCGTGCCGGAGATTATGATACCGCTTATCGGCGAGTACAAGGAGCTACAGTTCCTTAAAAAGGTAGTGGTTGAGACCGCCGACGAGGTTATTGAGGAGCAACGTGTCGAGCTTAAATACATGGTCGGCACCATGATAGAGATACCACGTGCCGCACTGCGCGCAAAAGACCTCGCAAAAGAGGCGGAATTCTTCAGCTTTGGCACCAACGACCTCACCCAGATGACCTTCGGTTTCTCCCGTGATGATGCCGGTTCGTTCCTGGATAGCTACTACGCAAAACAGATTTATGAATACGACCCATTCCAAAAGTTGGATCAAAAGGGCGTGGGACGGCTTATCAAAACGGCGGCGGAGCTCGGACGGGAGACACGCCCCGACATCAAGCTCGGCATATGCGGCGAGCACGGCGGCGACCCCTCCTCCATCGAGTTTTGTCAAAAGTTAGGTCTGGGGTATGTGAGCTGTTCCCCGTTCCGAGTGCCGATAGCAAGACTCGCGGCGGCACAGGCGGCGATAAAGTATCCGTATAAATAAGTTTTACGGTAATGTAGGTAGGGGCGAGCCTTGCGGTTGTCCCTACAATTGCCGTGATAAGGTGATGATATGGAATTGCCAAATAGAAAACATAACAGATTTAAAAGTTATTATTATTCCCAAAACGGTGCGTATTTTGTTACTATTTTTTCCTAAAATCGATTGCAATCATTGAGTTAAATCTGTAGGGTAGGGGCTCTGCTCCTCCCGACATAACGGTTTTCGATGCGCATCAGGCGGGAGGAGCAGAGCCCCTCCCCTACAAAATCTTATAAAAACCTATGACAAACTCAACCACCCTGCGACTTCGCGAGAGCGACAATTTTATAGAGCTGATACGCGCCGTACACAGCGGATGTTGCGGCGTGTTTGGTATGCCGCGCGCCGGCAGGGTTTTTTATTACCTTGCTCTTAAAGAGGAGCTTAATCGACCGCTCCTCATCGTCACCCCGACCGAGACGGACTGCAACGTCCTTGCGGATGATCTCTCAAAACTTGCCGGCAACAAGGTCGCCACCCTCTTTGGTCGTGACCTTGTGCTCGCACATGTCGAGGGGCAAAACCATTCCCACGAATACCGCCGAATAGAGGCACTCGGGCGAATTGTCGGCTCGCGCGCCGATATCGTCGTCACCACCGCCGAGGCAATGCTCTCGCCACTGCCTACAAAGGAGGAGTTTTGCGCCGCGACCCTCACCCTGAAGGTCGGTGAGGACTACCCCTTATCAAAACTCACCGCCGACCTCGTCATGTCAGGCTATGTGCGCCGTGACAATGTTGAGGCACCGGGTCAATTTTCTATCCGTGGCGGCATCTTCGACATCTATACCCCCGACCTCGAAAAACCGGTGCGGTGCGAGTTTTGGGGCGACACCATCGAGCAGATGGCGACCTTTGATGTCGAGAGCCAACGACGCGACGACAAGATAAAAAAGGCTCATATATCGCCGGCGCGTGAGGTTATTTTTAAAAGTGCGCAGGAGGCACTTTCGGCATTTAACGACTTTTGCGACCACCGCCGTGACAAACAACAGATAGCGGCGTGTTTTGCGACCGAAATAGCGGAGCTGGAAAGTGGTGTTATACCAGCGTCACTGGATAAATTTTACCCCATAAAATACAAAAAATACGGCGTTATTACCGACTATCTCGACAATCCCGTGCTCATCGCCGACGACTACACCGCCGGTGTTGAGGCATCACAGGTCGCCGAGGAACGTGCAAAACGTCAGCTCGACAGCCTTATTTCCGCCGAGCTTTTACCGGAAAAGCTGAAATATTATCGTTCAAAATCCGACCTTATAAGCCTTTATGAGAAAAACTGCATATTGTTTGAGAGTTTCGAGCGCTCAATTCGCGGAGTGGAGCTTAAAAACAGTATTAATATCCTCTGCCACCGCCTGCCGGTCTGGACAGGGGTTGCCAAGACGCTGTTCGACGACCTGCGCGAATATCTCAAAAAAGGGTATCAATGCCGACTGCTCGCCGGCACACGCCGCGCCGCCGCCGCCCTTGAAAAGGAGCTGGGTGAGCACCGCATAAACGCAACCACCGAGCGAAATGCCGACCCTCGCCGTGTCGTTGTGGTGGTGGAACAGGGCTCGCTGAGTGCCGGTGCCGACTTCCCCCATGAAAAACTTGCGATAATCACCGGTCGCAGGGCGGATGTCGTCGCCAAAAAGCCAAAGCGGTCAAAGGGGCTATCCTCCCTTTCCGACATTTCAAACGGGGACTGTGTCGTCCACCAGACACATGGCATAGGGAAATATCTCGGCATCGAGAGTATGGAGATGCAGGGGGTTGTCAAGGATTATATCAAGCTTGAATACGCCAAAGGGGACGCGCTCTATATACCGGTCACACAACTCGACCTGCTCTCACGCGTTAGCAACGCCGAAAGTGAAAACGTAAAACTATCGCGCCTCGGCGGCAGTGACTGGAGCAAGACCAAGAGCAAGGTGCGCGCCGCCACCGCCGAGATGGCAAAGGAGCTGATACAGCTCTACGCAAAACGGCTTGAAACACCCGGCATAAGGTTCGACGAGGACGGCGACTGGCAGAGCGACTTTGAACAGCGCTTTGCCTATGACGAGACGGACGACCAACTGCGCGCCATCGCCGAGATTAAAAAGGACATGCAGTCCCCCCATGCCATGGATCGATTGCTGTGTGGTGATGTCGGAGTCGGCAAGACGGAGGTCGCCCTGCGCGCCGCCTTTAAATGTATCATGAGCGGCAAACAGGTGGCACTGCTCTGCCCGACCACCATCCTTGCCATGCAACACTTTAATTCCGTGTCGGAGCGCATGGAGCCGTTCGCGATAAAGTCGGCATTGCTATCACGATTTTCCACCGCCAAGGAGAATAAAGAAACGCTCAAAGGTCTGCGCATGGGCAGTATCGACATAGTGGTCGGCACCCACAAGTTGATACAAAAAAGTGTCGAATTTCAAAAGCTCGGTCTGCTCATTGTGGACGAGGAACAGCGGTTCGGCGTGACCCATAAGGAAAAATTGAAGGAGCTGTTTGTCGGGGTGGACGTGCTTACCCTGTCCGCAACGCCGATACCGCGCACGCTTAACATGGCGCTGTCCGGCATACGGGATCTCTCTACCATCGACGAGCCACCGTTTGAGCGGCAACCGGTCGAGACCTATGTCCTTGAATATGATGAAAAAACCATCGTCTCTGCCATCGAGCGCGAGCTGTCGCGCGGTGGTCAGGTGTTTTATATCCATAATCGCGTCGACACCATCGAGCATTGCGCCTACCGCCTGTCCCAGCTGATACCG
Organism: uncultured Oscillospiraceae bacterium; assembly: GCA_964369965.1. Lineage (GTDB taxonomy): Bacteria > Bacillota > Clostridia > Oscillospirales > Ruminococcaceae > CAYJBH01. The sequence goes on along the minus strand of CAYJGF010000009.1, from coordinate 50,320 downwards.
GGCGCGGCTATTGACTATGCCCACGGTAGGATGGAGGAAAAACAGCTCTCGACGGTGTGGGGGCGGCTACTCTCCGGCGACCTTGATATTCTCGTATCCACCACCATTATCGAGACCGGCGTCGATGTTCGCAACTGTAACACGCTGATAATTGAGGATGCTGATCGCATGGGTCTTTCCCAATTGTATCAGATGCGCGGTCGAGTGGGGCGAAGTGCGCGCAAGGCGTATGCCTATTTCACCTTCCGCCGCAACAAACTGATTAACGAGGTGGCGGAAAAACGGCTGTCCGCAATTCGTGAGTTCACCAGTTTTGGCAGTGGGTTTAAGATTGCGATGCGCGATCTGCAAATCCGCGGTGCCGGCAACCTGCTCGGGCACAGCCAAAGCGGTCATCTCACCAGTGTCGGCTATGAGATGTATATGAAGATGCTCAACCTCGCCATTGCCCTCGAAAAAGGGGAGACACCGGCACCGGACAAGTCGGACTGCCTCATTGATATCTCGGTGGACGCGTTTATACCGGAGAAATACATTCCGGACACAGCATCAAGGATTGAGGCATACAAACGCATTGCGGCGATAGAGTCGGTGCAGGACGGCGACGACATGCTGAGTGAGCTTGCCGACCGATATGGCGCGGTGCCACCCAGTGCAAAGGGGCTTTGCGATATCTCCATGTTACGGGTAACGGCGGCAAAGCTGGGTTTTTATGAGATAGGGCAAAAGGGGCAAAATATAGCCTGTTATACCGATGCGTATAACCCACGGTTGCTCATGCCGTTTATCAAACAGATGGCAGGCAGGGCGAAATATATGGACGGCACCAAGCCGTATATACTGCTACGCCCCGAGCGTGGTGAAAAGGTGGTGGAGCTTTTAAAACTTGCACTTGCACAAATTGAGGAATTGGTGTATAATGTTCTTAACATAGTTAATTGACTATATAACTTAAACCTTGCGCCAAGGGTCGGCGGTATGCAAACTGCGCGACAGGGGGCAGTGAACCATGTCAGGCGGGGAACCGAGCAGCATTAAGCAGCTTTACCTGTGCGATGCAGCCCCTGCGTACCGCCGACCGTTGGCGCAAGGGCTTTTATAGTGAAAAACGAAGAGTGAATAGTGAATAGTTATGGTATCGCCTGCGGCGATGGATTTATAGGGTTTGCCTGTAAGGTGGGGTTTCAACCCTACCGCAATGTCACGATAACACTTTATAATAAAGAATTATAAATAAAAAAGGCGAAGCCGTTTCAACAACTATTCACTATTCATTATTAACTATTCACTATTCACTAATAAAGCCATTCACCAACAACAATCAACCACGGACAAAACATGTATCTTGCACTTTACAGAAAATATCGACCGTCGGGATTTCGGGATGTTGTGGGGCAACAGCCCATTGTCTCGGCGCTCAAAAATCAGATAAAGGGGGAAAAGGTGGGGCACGCCTACCTTTTTTGTGGCACGCGCGGCACCGGCAAAACCAGCTGTGCCAAAATTTTCGCCAAGGCAATATCCTGCCTTAATCCCGTGGAGGGTGACGCCTGTTTGGAGTGTGCCGTCTGCAAAGCGGAGCAGGACGGGACAAACCTCGACACACAGGAGATAGATGCCGCCTCCAACAACGGTGTCGACTTTATCCGAGAACTGCGTGAGGAGACGGTCTTTGCACCGACCACCTCGCGCTATAAGGTCTATATAATCGACGAGGTGCACATGCTCTCCGGCGCGGCGTTCAACGCCCTTTTGAAGATCATGGAGGAGCCGCCGGAGTATGTCGTCTTTATGTTAGCCACCACCGAGATACACAAGGTGCCGGCGACAATACTCTCGCGCTGTCAGCGGTTTGACTTTCGCCGAATAGAGCCGGATGTGATAAAAAAGCGACTTATCGACATCGCCGACACCGAGGGCATTGACCTGCCGGACGATGCCGCCTCGCTGATAGCCTCACTCGCGGACGGCGGTATGAGGGATGCATTGTCACTGCTTGACACGGTCAGCTCCGCCTCGGGTGACATTACGACCGAGAGTATTTCCATGCTCGCCGGTATCGCAAATCGAGACTACCTTTTTGACCTGTCCGACATGATAAAGAGCAACGACCTTGAGGGCATTGCAAAGCGCGTAGCCGAACTGCACTCCGGCTATATTGATGAAAAACAGCTTATCCGTGAGCTGATGACCCACTATAAAAACCTTATGCTCGCAGGGCTGTCGGGGGATCTCCTCGACCGATTGCCGGATAATGAGCGTGCAGAATATCAAAAACGAGCGTCGCAGGATATTTCGCGCCTTTTATATTACAGCGATGTATTGGCGGCGGCACTGGATAGGATTGCCTCCTCCGGCTCTGCCGAGGCGGAACTCTCCCTCGCCCTTTTTAAAATGGCAAACCCACCGACGATGCACAGTGCATCGCCCGAGCAGGTGAGCACCGCGAGCCGTCCGAGCGCGCCGACTCCCACACCCACACCGCCGTCACCCACACCGGCACCTTTGACACCCACACCGGCACCGCCAAAACCAATAACGCCCAAAACGCCACCAAAGCCCCTTGCCGAGATTGCGAGTGAACATGGCGAACTCTCCTGTTGGGGCGAGGTGGTGGAGTCGCTCAAAGATAAAAACCCCCTCGCCTACGCAAGTTTGATTAACACCAAGGCATATATAGACACAAATGATAACCGCGTTTTGATAGACGGTAACGAAATGTTTTTGAACTTTATGCGCAAGGATAAGGAGAATAACGCGATAGTCCGCGACGCGATAAACGCCGTTACCGGTCGCCACTACTCCATAGGCCCTTACAAAAAACAAACAACACAAATCGGCGCACAGGATACGCTTAAGATGTTGGAGGAGCAGGGGGTTAAGGTGGAGTATAATGAATAGTGAATAGTGAATAGTGAATAGTTAAGGAAACGGCTTCGCCTTTTTTATTAAAAACCTTCGCTCGTCCGCCCTTGCCGGACAAACCTGCATGTCGGGCTGTAAACCACATCATTTTACTCAACAAAAAAAAGGAGATCAAATATGCGCGCTAACATACCAAAGGGCATGGGCGGTGGTCCTGCCAACATGAACCAACTCATGCAACAGGCTCAAAAAATGCAGGAGCGTCTCGAGCAACTCAATGCCGAGCTGGAGGTAAAAACGCATGAGATAAGCGCCGGCAGTGGGCTTGTCAACCTCACCATAAACGGCAAGTATGAGATATCGGGGCTTACTCTCGACGAGTCGGTGGTGGATAAGGACGATATCGAACTGCTCTGCGACCTCGTCACCGAGGCGGTCAATACGGCGAATAAAACGGTTACCGATTTCGGTGAGGCCGAGCGTGAGCGTCTCGGGCTGAACATTTAGGGATACTATGAGTTTAGGTTTTAATGCCGCACCGCTCGAGGACCTTATCGACCAGTTTGCAAAACTGCCCGGTATCGGTCGCAAGGGCGCAACCAGAATGGCGTACCAAATTTTAAAGATGGACAGTGCCGAGGCGCTTAATTTCGCCCACGCGATAGAAAAACTTCACGCCTTGATTCGCCGTTGTTCCGTCTGCCAAAACTTCACCGACCGTGAGGTCTGCCACATCTGCTCCGACGAGCGCCGTGACCATTCCATCATCTGCGTGGTGGAAAATCCGCGCGACATCACCTCCTTTGAAAAGACAAGGGAGTTTAGCGGTGTTTATCATGTCCTGCACGGGCTTATTTCGCCGATGGATGGGATTGGGGTGGAACAGCTGTGCATCGGTGAGCTAACCCTACGCATTGCAAACGGTGGTGTCGACGAGCTTATAATGGCGACCAACCCCACCGTCGAGGGGGAGGCAACCGCCCTGTACCTCGCGCGGCTGTTTAAACCGCTCGGGGTTAAGGTCACGCGCCTTGCCTACGGTCTGCCGGTCGGTGCACATTTGGAGTACGCCGACGAGGTGACGCTCGCAAAAGCTCTGGACGGTCGAGGGGAAATTTAATGGGTGAATTTGGTAAGCTGGATGTTGCGGCGAGGTTGTTCCCTGCGGTCTCGGGGCGCAACAATTCCTCCGTCTTTCGGGTTGCGGCGGTGTTGAGTGAGCCGATTGATGCGCGTCTTTTGCAACTTGCTGTCAACACTGTTTATGAGCGATATTCCATGTTTTTCGGTCGGATGCGCCGCGGTCTTTTTTGGAACTATTTTGACCAAAACCACATGCATTTCACCGTCGAGCCGGAGTCGTCGCCCCCCTGCTCCTCCATCGTCCCACACATCAACAAAGGTTTTTTCATAAAAGTTTTGTACTTCGGCAACCGTATTTCTGTCGAGGTTTATCATTCGGTGACCGACGGTAGCGGACTCATCGAATTTTTAAAATCACTGCTTTATTATTACCTCACCTTTAAATACGGCGCCCTCGACCATGAGGGGAAGGTGCTCCTCTTCGACGAGGTTGACGATAGCGAAGAGGAGGACAGTTTTAATAAAAACCTCTCACGCGAGAAAAAAACTCAACCGAACTTTCGCGGACGGCAGGAAGATGCCTTTCGCATGAAAGGGCGGCGTTATCTGCGCCGTGGACAGAGTGTCATCACCGGCATTCTCTCGGTAGATAGGTTGAAGTCCCGTGCAAAAGAACACGGCTGTACCATTTCGGCGTATCTTATCTCTCATCTGATTGCGGCGATATATGAGCAAAAGCAAAGGGGCACAAAGAGCAAACGCCCCATCGCGGTCGCGGTGCCGGTCAACCTGCGCAAGATTTTCGCTTCGTCGACGCTCAAAAACTTTTTTGGGGTCGTGAATGTCGGTTATCGTATGACCGAGACGACTGAATTTCATGAGCTGATAGCCTCCATTTCCACCCAGCTCGGGCTGTGCTCCAACACGCATCATATGGAGTCGATTTTTGCACGCAATGTCAAGATGTCACGCAACATTTTTTCGGTTCACACACCACTTGTGCTGAAAAATTTGCTTATACCGGTTGGATTTAATCTTATCGGGGAGGTTAAAAAGACGCTGACCTTTTCCAATGTCGGCAGGATAGATTTCCCTATAGATGTGAAGCGGTATGTGGAGCATGTCGAGATAATGCTCTATCCTACAAAAAAAAGTCCGCTAAGTTGCGGTCTTTGCTCGATGGATGATAAAATGAGCATAACTTTTACTAAAACTATCCGTGATACCTCGGTGATACGAGCATTTTTCATGAGACTCGCAAAGGATATGGGTGATGAGATTTCGGTCTATTCCAACGGTTGGGGGGAGGAGCATGAACAGGTGTAATAATTGCAAGGTTAGGGTCTACGACAGTGAAAAAAGCTGTCCGCTCTGCCATGCAAAGTTGGATAATGCCGATACAGGCGCAAGCACGGTCGAATACCCGAACTATCACGACATAAAAAAATACCGATCGGTGCTCTGGAACGTCCCGTTCTTCGTAGCTTTCACCGGCTCTATTATCTGTGTCTATATCAATCTTTTCAGCCACCGCGAGGGGCAGATTATATGGTCGGTCATAGTTGTTGCGGCGCTGCTTATATCCAGCGCAATACTCTCAACAATACAGTCGGTGCACCGTCGGTTTGGCTCCAAAATTTTGTGGGTGCACATTTTAGTTTCCACCTTATTGTTTATAGTCGACCTATCGACCGGTATGCGTTTTTGGTCGACCAACTATGTTTTCCCGTTTTTAAACCTCGCGGCGACGATATTTTTGACCGTGCTTGCCGCAAGGAGCGAGCGCCTTTTTTCGGAATATTTCGGATATATATTGGTGGTGACTCTCATCGGGCTTGTGCCTATACCGATCTATCTTCTCGGTTTTTCCGACTCGGCGTGGGGGATGTTTGTTTCGGTGTTGTTCAGCGCAATTATTGCGGTGGGGCTGTACCTTTTCGCCGACCGACCTTTTAAGGAGGAGATAAAAAAACGATTTCACCGTTAAAGGAGGGGGGCTTATCCGAGCCAAAGTTTAAGACCAACCTCGACACCGACCTAATAAAACTCGTCGCCGTGATATCCATGCTAATTGACCACATCGGTGCGGCTTTTTTCCCCCATGTATTGATGTTTAGGATAATCGGTCGGGTGGCTTTCCCACTGTTTTGCTATTGCATGTCGGTGGGTCTTTTTTACACCCGCAGTTTAGCCCGATATCTTACCCGACTCGCCGTATTCGCGCTGATCTCACAGCCGCTCTATGTCTTGGCATTTGAGGGCGAGTTTTATGAGCTGAACATCATGTTCTCGCTCTTTGCCAACCTGCTTGGCACATGGGCTTTTTTGCACAAAAAATGGCCTGTGCTCGCCGCGGTGGTCGTCCTGCTCGGCATTTTTGATTTTGACTACGACTACCTTGGCTTGACCTTAATGCTCGTATTCTGCCTTTGTCGAGAGAGAAGATTGCTCGGGTTTGTGTTGTTTGTGCTGTGCTATATCCCCTACTTTATCGTGGTGCCGGAGTATAGTTTTTATACGATACATTTAGAGGGGTATTCCTTTAATATTCGTGCATTTGCCCTGCTCGCAGCACCGCTGATATTTATCCGTGGCAATTCAGGGATAAATATCAGCGGTCGATTTTTCTATCTGTTTTATCCCCTGCATCTTTTGGGGATAATTCTTTATAAGTCTTTTATATAGCAACTTAACTTATATTTGTCCAAAGAATAGCATAAAAAACTTTGATGTGTGGTTTTTTGTGCGTATGATTTGCCGACAAATAAAGTTCCAGTTGCTATATTATCTCGATAATCTCGTACAGACCGACTGCCGGCACCTTAAAGTCCGCACGATTGCCGTTTGCGACAAAGGGGATATCTTCGCCTCGGGTGACGTTTGTCACCTTGGTGGGCGCGGTGTGGTGAAGTGCGGTAACCGGTATGTTGCACAGCTCCATTATCTCACGTGGCATACAAAATCCGACCGTCTCCTGCACATTTGGCTGTGTGCCGAGCATATTCACCATATGAACCTGTGTTGCCTCGCCCTTTCTTGCCAGAGTCAGCTCGATGGAGCCATCGCCTGTGGCGTAGACCTTTTTCTCTACCTTTGCAATGTCAAACAGGACATTTTTTATCATTTCAATGATATTCCACTGGAACGTTTTATAGTATGCCAGTGCAATTTCGTTTGCAAAGAATATAGCCTTGCCCTTGCCGAGTTCGCGCAAGGTCACGCCGCTATAGCCGGTATCCCCCTCATAGGGTGAGTAAACAAGCGCATAACCGCCGCCCTCTCTTTGATAAAGGTCATAGATACTTGCGAGCGATTTCGCCGAGGTCGCCTTGATCAGTGCGGTGGGCGCCTCCATCGTCAACGGCATGTCCGCAGTGTTTTTTGCAAGGTCGTTATCGGATACTTTCAAATAGCTGTAAGGGTGGTCAAATTCACCGTGCCACTCAAAACCAAAAAGGTCGCAGAGCACGCTCGAATTTGTCTTGTTGCCCATCTCGTCCATCGTGCCGCTCAGACCGGTAGCTATCAAAACACCGCCCTCTTTGACATAGTCTTGCAGTATCTCGATCTGCTCGGTGCTTATATATCGCATGTCCGGCAGGATTACGGCGGAGAATTTGTTTATAGTCTCGCGCATCATCTGTGCCGGCAACATATTATAATGCAACCCTGCGTCAATCATCATTTTATTAAAGCCATATAGCCACATCGGCTCCGACCAGATATCGCCGGTGTGTGTCAACCCACTTTGAACGTTTGCGAAATATCCGCCGATAAAGGGTAGTGTTTGATTGCCCTGTAGCAACTTTTCAAGTGGCTTGACAAAATCAAAAACCTCTTTAAAAATCTGCCAGACACCGTTGTCTACATGGAATTTCGGGTGGAATTGGTAGCCCATATGCACGTTTGTTCCGTTTGCAAGCAAAAGAGCCGCCGCACGTTTTAAAACATTCGGGTGTTTTGCGCCCCACTCCCCCCAGTGTTTTAGAAATGCCGTGTTGTGAATTTCAAACTTTTTGCCGGTGAGCGCAAAGGAGCGTGTGGTGATATCAATACCCTCAAATTCATTTTTAAACGGCACGTCGGCAAAGAGGTAGTCCAGGTTTTCCGGTATGATATCGGGCGAGCGATAGGTATAGTTCCAGTTGATAATCACCTCAATGCCCTCTCGCGCCTTTTTCACGGCGTCGATAACCTGATCCCGAAAGCGACACATCTCCCTTTGATACCAATCAATATAGACGTTCCAGTTGGCATCCTCACGCGTGGTGGGGATATCGAACCCTGATTTCTCCTTAAAAGTTTTTTTGCAGTTATCGCAATAGCAGACAAGGTTGTCGTTGTTATAGGAGCCGTCTAAAAAGAAATAGTCCAGCTCATAGTTTTCACAAAGCTCACGGTATATGTTTAAAAGATAGTCGTTACCGGCACCAATTAAACACAGCGGATATTTTGAAAACCCGATGTCGCGGTAGGCACCGTCAGCCTCCCTTTGGATAAAATGGGGGTATTTTTCCTTTAAAAAGTCGCCGTTGACGGAGTATGCGACATAGCCTACCACCTGAATATTGCGGTTGTGACACTCACGGACAACATCCTCGACCATGTCAACACCCTCCGGCAGGTTGGGGTGCACTACGCCGTACTGCCCTTTGCGGAAATAGCGATGCCCCTTGCCACCCATAGCAAAGACCGAGACGGTTTGACAACCAACCTCTTCCAAGCGGTCGGCAAATTTTACTGCGTCGAAATCCTTTGCGATTGAGTGATTGTCGGCAAAATTGTGATAATCAAAAAATAGTTTGCGGTACGAATCATTCCAGTTCATGCTATCTCCTTTTCTTATCCTTTAACAGCGCCTGCTGTCATTCCTTTGACAATATATTTTTGTAAACACAGATACAAAATTATTACCGGGACTATCGTTATGGTCAGCATCGCAAATACATAGTTCCAGTTGCGATTATATCGCCCGAAGAAGTTGTATACCATCAGCGGTATTGTCCATTTGGTGGATGATGTTGCATAGAACAGCGGAATCATAAAGTTATTCCAACATCCTATCGCCACAACTATGAGGTTGGTGATAAATATCGGCTTCATTATCGGCAACAGTATTGAAAAAATAACCTGCAAACTGTTGCAACCGTCGATGTAGCCTGCCTCATCAATCTCGCGAGGGACACCCTTGATAAAGCTGGAAAAGGTCATGATGGTGAACGGCATCTGTAGCGCGGCATAGATTAAGATAATGGCAATACGTGTCCCCAAAAGGTTAAAGGTTAAAAGCAGAGAATATGTACTGGTAATCTGGAAGGTCAGCGTCAGCCCCATGATAAAATAGCTGTAGATAAAGGAGGAGCATCTGCTCTTGGTGCGCCCCACATAGATTCCGGTCAGCGAGCCGGACAGCAGGACAAATGCGGTGGCACATACCGTGTATAAAATACTGTTAAAATAGCCTGTAAAGACATTGCCGTTTTCGATAACATATGCATAGTTCTCCCAAACCCAGACGCTGGGTAGGGCTAAATCAAAGCGCACCGCCTCGTCCGGTGTTTTAAACGAGCCGAAAACCATCATAACAATTGGGATTAAATAGACGGTGGCTATCAAGGTTAAAATCAACAGTCGAAAAAATTTCGATGTAAGTTTCTCACTCATTACAGTTCAACCTCCATATTTCTTGAAAGTTTATTCAGGGTGAATGCTACTACTATAACGAGCACACTCAGTATTACGCTGGCGGCTGACGCCTCACCGAGATAACCCATGCTGAACGCCCGGAAAGCATAGGTGCTCAACACCTGAGTATCGGTGCCGGGACCGCCGTTGGTTAAAACGTAGATAATGTCGAAAACTCGCATACCGCCCGAAATGTTGAGTGTAATATTGACGGTGATTGCAGGGGCGAGCAACGGCAATGTTATCTTTGTGAACTGTTTGATTTTACTTGCGCCCTCGATGTTGGCGGCCTCATAATAATCGTCTGAAATTGCCTGCAATCCCGATATGAAGATGAACATGTTAAATCCAGCCCACATCCAAGACTCGACCAAAATCACCCACAACATCGCGGTGCCATAGCTGCCCAGCCACTCAAGCTGTAAAAAATCCAGTCCTAAAAACCCCATCACGTTGTTGAGCATACCCTCGACACTTAATATGGAGGTGAACAAAACACCGATAACGGTGGAGCTGATAACGCAGGGCAGATAGAAAATTGTCCTGAAAATAGAACTGCCTCTAAATGTGCGTTGCAATAACAATGCGAGAGAAAGCCCGAATAAAATCTTCAAAAAAGCAGTGGAAAATCCAAAAATTAAAGTATTCCGAAGTGATGTGACAAACACATCGTCGGTGGGTATTGTCAGGTAGTTTCTAAGACCTACAAAGCTGAAATTATCCCAGCGCATCATATTCCAGTCGGTGAACGAATAGAATAGCGACATTGCCAACGGAATAATGGTGAACGCTGTGTACACCAAAATTGCAGGAATTGCCAAAGCAGGTGAATAGGATATTATTCCTTTATTCTTATTCAAAACATTTCCTCTTTTCTGATTAAGTAGTAGGAGCGACCCTGTGCAGTCGCCCGAAGTGGTAGCAAAAGCTATCGTTACGGGCGACCACGCAGGGCCGCCCCCTACATAAAATGTGCCGGCCTATATTCAAATATTTTTAAATTTAGCCTTCTAATTCGCTCAGATATTTTTCAACATCACCTTGGAACATGTCCATGATCTCGGTTCCGGTATATGCATCTTGATTGATAGCCTCTGCATAGTATACCCAAAGAACGGAGTTGAGCAGTGGGTTGATAGCGGACCACATAACGTTCGCCTCGGCGACGATTGCGTCACGTGCTTGATACTCGTCGTACAGTGCACGGATATCCTCCTGCATTTCGCCACCGTCTACATAGCTCAAAGCGGGGAAGCCGGGATTGCCAACGTGGAACATGTTTGCATACTCTTCTTTAGCCATTTCGTTGAAAAGTGCTAAAGCAACGTCTACGTTCTCGGAGTTTTTAGCAACCGCAAAGCTGATTGCATATTTCGCACCACTCAGGGTGTCGGCGGTGTCATAGCTTACCGGTACGTTGAATACGCCGAAGTTTGTGTCGGGATAGTTTGGCTGTTGACCTGTGATCATCATGCCCTCGCCGAGAACCATAGCTCCGTCACCGTCGCTGAGTCTGTTCCAGGTGTCATCCCATGTCATGGTTGCTAAATCATCGTTCATGTATTTTTTGTAGGAGAGCCACTCGTCGATAGCGGCTGCAAACTCGGGATAGTCGTTGAAGGTAGCCTCGCCTGCGATGATGGCGTCGATAGCTGCCTGTGAAGCCTCGTCAGAACCGAGTGCACGGCTAAAGCCGGAGCTCATCCAGATCTGCGGTACCCAGCTGTCACCGGATTGAAGTATCGGAGTGATGCCAAGACCCATCAGCTCATCACAAAGAGCGATAAAATCTTCATTTGTCTCCGGGATGGAAAGACCGTGCTCATCAAAAAGGTCTTTGTTGTATATCATGGAGTGGTAGCCTGCAAATGCGGTGGTGGGATATGCATAAACGCTGCCCTCATAGCTAACGACAGAGGGGTCAACAAGGTCAGCGGCCCAAGACTCGTTGGACAGGTCATAGAAGTCTTCTGCCGGATTAACGTTGGTGAAAAGACCGGGGCAGTTGGAGTAGGTGATGTCGTTGAGCTCATCGGTAGCTGCCTGCATGTTGATCATAGTCATACCCTGCTCGTCCGGTACTACCTGAGCATCAATGGTCAAACCTGTGTCCGCTTGGATAGCGGTTAACATAGCATCCAGTTGGTCGATGTACTGTGTCTGTACAAAAAATGCCGAAAGTGTTGCGCCGTCCAATACACTTGCGCCGGCGTCGGCAGGTGCCTCAGCGTCCTCTGCGGGAGCCTCTTCCGATGCAGATTCCGGTGCCGGTGCGGCCTCCTCCGGAGCCTCGGCGCTACACGCTGCCAATGTAGAAATCAGCATCGCCACTATGCAGAGCAGTGACAACGCCCTTTTTAGAAATCCGTTTTTCATAAATTTCCTCCATTTGTTTTGTAAAGTCAATCAAATCCCTCTACGGTATCTAATTATACGACTTTGATTAATATTATATCGATAATCGATCATATTTTAAATGGAATAATCACAACAAGGATATGGAAAATTTGAAAAAGCAGTTTTATGTTGCGTTTTTATAGTCCGACGGGCTGCATTTGGTGTGTTTTTTAAAAACTTTTGAAAAATAGAGCGGATCCTCATAGCCGACCTGTAGTGCGACATTTTTGACCGGCACGCCCTGCAACAGCAAACGCTTTGCGCTGTCCATACGCAGTTGTTGCAGATACTCGTTGGGCAAGATATTATATTGCTCTTTAAACATTTTTCGAAGATAGTAGTTGGAATAACCCATCTTCTCCTCTATCTGCCGGTTGGACAGTGCGTGTTGATAGTTTTGCTCTAAATAGTCTTTGAGTGTTTTGGCGAGTGATGACATGCCCCCTTCCGGATTGGTGTCGGTGAAGAAAAAGCTGTCAATAATAATCAACAGTTGCCCCATCAATGTTTTGCGGTCATAACAGCTGTCATAAGCGTATGTCAACTCCGGTTCGATATCAAAATAGTTCACGTCGGTGCACACCTTTTGACTCAGAGACAAGAAAAAGCGTTTTATCATCTTCTCAAAATCCTTGCGGTTGCCGTCAAAATGCAGGATGGCTTGTTCCAACACGGCGACAATCTCCTTTTGTGTGCTGGATAGGGTTATTTCATTAAATCGCTCAATGTTGCCGGAGATATATGCCGCGATATTGTCCTCAAATAATATCAGCGTGGTGTCAAACCGAATTTGTTCCGCCGATATTTTTTTAAATTTGTAGTATAGGTTTTGCATCTGATCGGTGGGCACTGTATTCTCGGAGCACAGTACAAAAAGCGGCAAGGGGTACTCAAAGTCTAAAAACAGCCGCTCTATGCGCTCACGGTAGTGCTCGACCTCATTTTTTATAAAAATAGAGTACTCATTATGAAATTTCCCCTGTGTAATACAGACGTCATAGGGGTTAAACTCGGAGTCGATGTTATTATTTAAGGCGAGAAGCACCTCGTCAATGAGCTGTTCCTGCTCCTGCTCAATCTCACCGAGCGAGTTGTTGCCGATATAACAAAGGCCGTAGTAGCTGTCGGCATCGCCGCCGTCCTCGTTGTAAAAAAAGCGTTCATCCACCCTATTTCGCGAGAATATATTTTTTTCGAAATTTGCCTTTCGCACCATAGATTGCAACTTGTCGAGAAGATGGGACAACACCGATTTATCCAACGGTTTCAACAGATAATCCACCGTGTTATCACGAATAGCGCGGCGCGCATACTCGAACTGTTGCTCCCCCGTGAGAATAACGCCGAAGGTTGAAAGACGTTGCTCACGGATAAAGGAGAGGACGTCAAGACCGCTCATTATCGGCATATTTATGTCCAAAAAAGCCACATCAAAGCTATCGCTTTGCAACAACTCGACCGCCTCTTTGCCGTTGTAGGCAATCGCGACGACCTCAAACTCCGCATTAACGGAGTGGATAATCTTTGCGATGTGTTTGGCAATAGGTTTTTCATCCTCCGCCACTAATACCCTAATCATTTCGTCTGCCCCCAAGTGTGACTGTGGTGCCGCCTTGACTGTTCTTTTTAATATCAAAGATGACATCATCATTATATGAGAGGTATAACCTTATAAGAATATTCATCATGGAATACCCGCCGATCTGCAACATGTTCAAGAGATCTTCCGCGCTGGAGTCGTTGAGTTGCCGCACCTGTTGTTTTATCATCTGCGCCCTATCCTCTTCAATGCCCACCCCGTTGTCGGAAATTGAGATCTGCCATGTGCTATCCGTTATCTGGTTTGTCACCGCCAAGGTCCAGGGGTATTCCGACTTTTTAAGGCTGTGATTGAGCGCGTTTTCAATAAGCGGCTGTAAAATGAATTTAGGCACGCGTATGGATTTTGCCTGTGGGATATCCGCTATATAAAAGGTGAAATCGTCCTCATACTTAATCTTGATCAAGGCTAAATAGTTTTCAATCTGCTCAATCTCATATTCTAAAGTATCCTCCTTTTCGCTGTAATTTGCGCCGTAGCGAATCATGTCGGAGAGTTTTTGCAAAATGTCCTGTGCTTTTTGAGGTTGTTCATCATCAATCAGGGAGGAGACAATGGAAAGAGTGTTGTGTATAAAATGAGGGTCGATATGTGCCTGCAATGCCAGCATCTGTGCGTTGAGCTTGCCGGTTTTTTCCGCCACCAAATCCGCCACCGAGTGTTGCATACGGGTGAAAAGGTGCACAAAGGATTTATTGAGATTTTCTATCTCGTCTAAATCCTGTGTCGGCAGCTGTGGCATATAGTCCAAATCCATGGTCTGCACCTGTTGGCAAAGCTCAATAAGCGGTTGAGTTATCTTGCGAACCAATCTTTTTTGAATTTGATACAGGAGAAAGACAATCAACACCAGCACCAGCCCGACACTGATTATCATGGTGATGGATAGGGTCGCGCCCATGGTATCGTACTGTTGCAAACGCACGGTAAACCCGTTATCCAAGTCCCGTGATATAGCGACTACATTTTCGTTGGTGTTATTCTCCCCCATCTCCAAAAAGACGGTGTCATCATAGAGGATCTGCAAAAGTTGGGTATAGTGAACATCACCCAGACGTTGTTTTAACTTTTCAAACGACAGTTGCACCTCTACATATGCGATATCACGACCCTGCATGATATCGAGGTCGTTGATCTGCTGAATTACGCTGATATAACCATCGCCATCACCCTCCGACGAGAGTGGGTCCGATTGTTCCACATCAAAAAATATAACCTGATTGCTAAAATTTTGCTCCAGCTCATACAGTCGTTCGGGGCTGATATGCTCCAGCATTAAGTCGGTATCGACACTGTCGCCGGCATACATAAAATCACGTTTTTCGTTGTAGACACATATTCGATTGATGGAGTCCTGCGTGATAAGGTAGGGGATTGCGGCACTTAAAAAAGCATCTTGGTATGATGGCTCCAGAGCGAAATAGTTATAGAGTGATGTGTCCCAGTACGCCTCGGAAAAACCTGCAATAATATTCTCGTCAAATCGCAGTTGCGTGGTGGACTGTTTGCCGGCAATCAGCGCCTGCTCCATCATCTCCATCTTATTATCTGCCGTAATCTCGGCGGTGTATGCAAATTGATTTTGTTGCTGTGAAACATAAAAAAACGAAAAGGTTATAAAAAACAACAGACAAAGGGTGAAGACAATTAAAATATTATAGTAGATAATTTTTTTGCTTAAAATACTGTTGGAATTAATACTTCTTTTCACCTTAACCTCAATATTATCCTCTAGTTTAATAGTATCGAAAAGTGCAAAATTTGTCAATGATTAATTTTTACTTTACATTTTAAACCAATTGTGTATAATGGTTGTATAATATTACGTCCGAAAAGGGAAAAAAGTGAAAAAAAGCATTGACTTTGAAAAAATGACACTCGGTGTCTGTTATTATCCGGAGCATTGGGATAAAAGCCTTTGGATAGATGATTTAAAACGCATGGAGGAGTGCGGCATAAAGGTAGTTCGCATAGCGGAGTTTGCGTGGAATTTATTTGAGCCGTCACAGGGGGAGTATCATTTCGAGTTGTTCGACGAGTTTTTAGAGTTGGTCAAACAATACGATATAAAGGTCATCTTCTGCACACCCACCGCCACACCGCCGGCATGGCTGACCGAGGGCTACCCCGAGGTGTTAAATGCGAGGATGGACGGCACCCTCATGCGGCACGGTATGCGCCGTCATTATAACTACAACTCGCCGGTGTATAACGAATTCACCAAAAAAATTGTCACTCAGCTTGCAAAGCACTACGGCGAGCAGGAGTGTATTATCGGTTGGCAGATAGATAACGAGCTCAACTGTGAGACGGACGAGTTTTATTCGGAATGTGACCATGCGGCATTTCGGGTTTTTCTGAAAGAGAGATACGAGACATTAACTCGGCTTAACGAGGCATGGGGGACGAATTTCTGGAGTCAGGAATATACCGACTGGGAGCAAATTCACCTAACCCGAGTGAACGGTTGCGGTAGTACATCAAATCCGCACCTTGCCCTTGACGAAAAACGCTTTTTTTCCGACAGCTGTATAAAATATTGCAAACTGCAACACGACATACTGCGCTCGGCTATATCAAAAGATCAGTTTATCACCACAAACGGCATGTTTTCACATCTCGACAACCATGAAATGACCGACGTAGCGCTCGATTTTTTCACCTACGACAGCTACCCGAACTTTGCCTACTCCGCAGAGGGGCAAAGCAACGCTTTGAGCAACGCTTTGAGCGATGTTTTAAAGGATCGAAAGTGGAGCTATCAACTCTCAAAAGTACGTTCTGTCTGCCCGAACTTTGGCATTATGGAACAGCAGTCCGGTGCAAACGGTTGGGTCAACCGCATGATGGCGGCGAGCCCGAGACCGGGTCAAATGCGTCTTTGGACCTTTCAGTCGGTCTGTCACGGCGCAGATTTTGTCAGCTATTTCCGCTGGCGCACCTGTGGCTACGGCACCGAGATATACTGGCACGGACTTAACGACTATTCCAATATACCCAACCGCCGTATTGAGGAGCTAAAACGGATAAACGGCGACCTTAAAAAATTAGAACATCTGCCTAAAACAAAATACAAGGCAGAAGTTGCGCTAATGCGTGACTATGACAACGAGTGGGACGGCGAGTTTGATAAATGGCACGGGCCGCTCACCAAGCACAGCGAGATTGAATGGTTCAAAGCGGCAACATTCTCCCATACGCCTATAGACGTCCTACAGATGCGTGATGTCACCACCGTGAGCGACCTCTCACGGTATAAAATGCTGGTCTATCCCCACGCGGCGATACTCACAAAATCGGTGGCGGATAGATTATCGGAGTATGTAAAACAGGGTGGCACGCTCATCATGGGGGCGCGCACCGGGTATAAAGATGAATACGGGCGTTGCCCCATGCGACCCATGCCGGGTTATGCTGAGGAGCTTTGTGCCGTTCGTGTGACCGATTTCACCATGCTGGTGTCGGGGCATGAGACACCGACGGTGAACATCTTCGGTGAGGAATTTGAAACACCGCTCTTCCACGACATTTTGTCAGCGAACGAGGGCGGCGAGGTGGTCGGTCGATTTAAGGGTGGCTACTATGACGGCGAGGTCGCGGCGGTAAAAAACACGCTCGGCGTCGGCAAAACGCTGTATTTCGGGGGCGTGTTCACCGAAAGGCTTGCAGTGGAGATAATGCGCCAAAATAATCTGCTCTCCCCCCACAAAAATTTAATATCCGTTGCGCGTGAGTGTGAACTCGCCGTTCGGGAGGACAAGGAAAGTGAATATATATTTGTTTTAAACTACAGTGGGCTATCACAAAAAATCATCATATATAAAGAGCTATATAACGTACTGCGTGAAAGGTCACACATCGGCGATATCACAATGGAACCCTATGGTGTGGAGATATTTAAGTTGCGATAGGTTAAAACACCATTTCACCATATTTCCCAAAGTCCTGTTTGAGCATCGCCTTGCCGAGCTTTTTGCTCTCCTCCTTGACGCATATTAATATATGTCTCATGGTGATAGCACTATCCTCCTTTGCAGCCAAAAATGCGGCGTTGAGGGCTATGTTTTTAATGGAACCGCCGGCAAGCTCAAACCTAAAGGCGAGGAAGTCAAAGTCCACATCCTCAAGAGGTGTTTTCTCCGCGAATGCGGATTGCCAGAGCATACGGCGTGTCTCCTCGTTCGGGAATTGGAATTCCACAAGATATCTTATACGGCGCATCACCGCGTCGTCGACATTCTGACGGAAGTTGGTGGCGAGTATGACTATACCGTCATACTGTTCCAAACGTTGCAAAATATACGAGACCTGCGTGTTGGCGAACTTGTCTTTTGCCTCACTCACGTCACTGCGCTTGCCGAAGATACTGTCCGCCTCATCAAAAAACAGGATGGTGTTTGTGCTCTCGGCACGGTCAAAGATTCGTTCTAAATGTTTTTCCGTCTCGCCTATGTATTTATCCACCACCTGTGATAAATCCACCTGAAAAATCGGTATGTTTAGCATATTTGATATGACGTGTACCGCCATCGTCTTGCCGGTGCCGGGCGCGCCGACAAAAAGTGCCGATACACTCTTGCCGTAGGAAAATTTGCTTTCAAGATCCCACTCGTCATATACCTTGTGGCGATGCAAAACATGGGAGCAGATGTTATTCATTGCCTCCTTTGTGGCATCCGAGACCTTGAGGTCATCCAAAACAAAGCGGTTATTAACGGCATGGAAATCCCCCTGTGCCGGCGGCAGGACATTGTTGCACGCCTCCATAACATCGCGCTCGCTTGGCGCATTGTCGTCCTTGCGCATGGCGAGTTGTTCCAAAACCTTTTGTGTCCCCTGTGCCGTCATCTTTATCTTGTTGCCGATAATTAACCAGTCGATACCCTCGACACCGTATTGATCGCCGTACCCCGACCAAAGCATGGCGCGCTCGGTGCGTGTCGGGTCCTCTATTGAGATTATCTTCATGGTCTGCGCACTTCTTGCGAGCAAATGAACCCCCGGGCTTGTAACGACACAAATAGGAGTTTCGGTTTGCTCTAAAAGTCCGAGAACATCGTCTGTAAAGGTATCTAACATCTCATCGTTTGCGGTTTCAATGTTATAAAAACAGAGCATATACTCGTGCAAAAGCACCTCACGGCGTATGCGATATACCGTGTTTGTAAGGCGATCACTGCCGTTTGAGAGCAATTTTTTTGCATCGATAAAAAGGATGGGCTTGCCGCATTTTTTACCCGCGTGTTTAAGGAGCAGTTTTCTGCCGCCCCCGACACTGCCGGTGATCTGCAATAGTTTGCATTGCGTTAACAACCCCAGTATCTCATCCACCTTTTCCTCGTTGATATAAAGTTTTTGAAGGTCATCGCTGACATTAAATCGTTTTGCGATAAATTTGAGCGCATCGTCCAGCTCGTTTGCGCCACTCACAAAGTCGAAAATAACATCGTCGGCGGCAAAGGTCTGGCACATATGCATATGGGCGGAGTCGGTCACCAACAAAATTTGTTTTGCCCTCTCACGCTCCTCCTTGTAGCTGTATAGATAATCCCCCTCATGCCAAATTTTTTCACACAGCTCCATCGTCAACCCACTGTCATACAACTCGTCGATTGCCTGCTCGAGTTGCGGCACGATAATGCAGGTGAGACAAAGCTCTGTAAGTCGAAGTGCAAGGCGGTGGTCACCGCATATTTTATACAGCCTTAACAGCTGTTTATTTTCCGGCATTGAGGACAGCTCGTTAAAAAATTTACTGCGTGAAACAGGCGTGTTATCCTTAAAAAAATCGGCGATAAAGGGGTAACGATTATTGACATATTCTTTTCCGAACTGATCGAAAATCCGCGCGCTCACCTCACCGACTATCATCGAGGAGAGAAGATAAAGAGTTTTTTTTGAGTTCATAATTTTTGCCATTCCTTTCTAATTTTCACGCTATTTTCATAATACTGTTTTAAACTTGCAATAATAACATAATAAAGGGGTAAGAATATGCCGAGCAAAGACTATATAAACATGATAAAGAGTGATATGGAGGAGCCGACGCCTTTGCCGGAGCAGACCAAAAAGGACAAGGCGAAAAACTTTTGGCTTTATCATAGGATATTTTTTGCGGTCGGTGCAATCGCCGTTGCGGTTTTAGGATTTTTTATCTATGATATAGTGACGCAGGTTCACCCGGACGTGCAGTTTGCGTATATAACAGGTAGGGGCACCATTCCCACCGAGGTGACCGAGGCACTGCAAAATGACCTTAGCGTTTATATAGAGGATATAAACGGCGATGGCCAGACGGTCGCTATGCTCAATGTTTATAACATTGCAAACACCGACACCGCTGACCCATATACCCAGATGGCGGCAGTGACGAGGATGTCGGCGGACATGAGCGAGATGATGTCCTATATATACCTAACCGATGACTTTGATACCATGCAAGATCAGTACGAGATATTCGCCAACCTTTTTGACCCTATCATGGTTGCCGAGAGTGCCGAGCAGGCAGGTTTTCATCTTTATGAGACCAACCTAACCCCCACCGGAGAATTCTCGGAGGAGTGGATGCAGGAGCTGTATGATGAGCTTTATCAAGAGATTGTGATAACCACAAGGGTGATAAGTGCCGACGAAGATAAAGAGGAGCGCCTTGAGACGATTGCCGTAGGGCAGGAGGTGTTTGGGGAGATTGTTTATTAGTTAATAATGAATAGTTGTTGAAACGGCTTCGCCTTTTTAATTTTAAATTCATTAACATATTTTGATATCTCGGCATTGCGGCGGGGTCGTGACCTCACCCTACAAACAAACCCTACAAATCATCGCCGCAGGCGATACCTCAACTCTTCACTCTTCACTATTCACTATTCACTAAATAAAACTCCCGACTACTCCTAACAATATCCTCGCCGAGGTCTTGCAAAATTCTGTTATGTCAAACTCCGCCTGCGCGTTGCCGAGGGTCTCGCCTGCCTCGTCGTCGGCGTTGTCGCTTATACTGCGAATAATCAAACAGGGGACGTCGTTTTTCGCCGCTATGTGGCTGACCGCCGCGCCCTCCATCTCGACACAGTCGGGGTTGCAACGCGAGCGGATATCCGCCTTTAGCGCGTCACTGCCGATAAAGAGGTCGCCGGTGGCAATCTCACCTTGAATATAGTTTATGCCGAGCGATTTGCAGACCTTGTCGGCGGCAAGGAGCAACCGCTCATCGGCGGTGTATCGCTCTAAATTTGGGTAGGATTGCGCGAGCATGTCGGTCTGTGCGTCGTGGTAGTAGACATATTTCCCGAGCACGATGTCGTTTATGCCGACCCTGCCGCTCATGTTGCCGGCAATACCGCTGAATATCACCGCATCGCAACCGAAATGGGTGCAGAGCAACTGTGTTCCTGCCGCCGCCGCCGCTTTACCCATGCCGACACAGCATATTACAATTTTAACACCCTCATATTCACCTCTATAAAAGTCGACACCTCCGACCTTTTCGCCTGCCACCTCGGTCATTTTATCCGTGATGGAGCTGACCTCCTTTTCCAGTGCGCCTATTACACCTATTTTTTTAAACTCCGACATATTGATTTTCTCCTATTTGACCGGTCTCATGTGTATGTTTTTATCGGTTAGATATTCCTTAATCTCCGCTACCGTGTAGTTTTTTTCAAGGCGCGGGGAATAGAGCATACTGCTGATAATCGCCGCGCCGGCAGGGCAGGTGGAAAACAGCTCGGCGATGTGCTCCGGTGTGCCTGCACCGCCCGACGCTATGAGTGGGACGGATAACTCCTCTGCCGCGCGCTTGGTGATATTCATTTCATAACCGCTCACCATGCCGTCGTTGTCGATACTGTTGAGGCAGACCTCACCGGCGCCGAGCGCAACCCCACGTCTCAGCCACTCCATCGCGCAAAGCCCTGTTGCAAGGCGTGCTCCGTCGATAAAGACCTCGTACCCGCTCGGGATTTTATCGCTCACACCGACGTATTTGACCTGTGTGGACAGGACGATACACTGCGAGCCGAACGCCTTTGCCCCCTCGGTTATAATGTCGGGGTTTCGCACCGCCATGGAGTCGATGCTTATCTTTTCCGCACCGGCTTTGAGCGTCATGTACATGTCGTCCAGCGTCTTGATACCGCCCCCGACCGTGAACGGGATAAACACGTGCGCGGCGACATTTTTGACCATCTGTATGTCGATGGGGCGCTTTTCGGCGCTCGCCTTTATATCAAAAAATATAAGCTCGTCGATGCCGTCCTCATAGACCTTTTGGGCAAGCATCTCCGCCGGAGCTACCTCGATATTGTCATTAAATTGTTGTGCCTTAGTCACGACACCGTTCACCACGTCAAAGCAGGCTATCAAACGTTTTGTAAGCATATTTATTACCATTCCTTTCTCGATGTTTTTTTCGGTTTCGTCACACGGTGACGAAATTCAAACGTTTTTCGTTTGAAAGAAACAAAACTCGGAATTTTGAAAAGTCTTTCAAAATTCAACCTCCTTTATACCGAGAAATCCGTCCAAAAGCGCAAGTCCGGCAGGGCCGCTCTTTTCAATATGGAACTGTGTGCCGAAGATGTTTTTTCGGTTTACACAGGAGCAAAAATAGTCACCATAGTGCGTTTTGCCCCATATGTCGCCCTCATCGCTCGGCACGGCGTAGTAGGAATTGACAAAGTAAAAATAGTCCTTTGTCGCTGTAAATCCCACAGGTTTTATAAATTCAACCTCATTCCACCCCATCTGCGGCACCCGTTGACCAACTTGGTCAAAACGCTTGACCGACCCGGTCAACCAACCGAGACAGTCGGCATCCTCCTCCTCGCTGTGTTCAAATAAAATCTGCATACCGACACAAACTCCGAGGAAATTGACCTCCTTGGTCAACACCAGCTCACAGAGCGTATCGACAAAGCCGGACTGTTCGAGCGAGCGCATGGTCGCACCGGCACTGCCAACGCCGGGCAGTATGATGTGGGTCGCGTCATTTAGCTCCTCCGGCTTTGCGGCGAGGGTGGCGGTGTGCCCTAACTTTTTGACCGCGGAGAGCACACTCGGTGCATTCCCTGCGAGATAATCTATAATTGCAATCATTATGCGCTCCTATACTATTTATCGTTCTGCTTTAACAGCTCCCACAGCTCCTCTATCTTCGCGGCGGCGGCGGTTATATCGACGCGCTCACCGTTCGCATCCAGCTCACTGAGTGAGTGGAGTTTGCCGGCGGCGGCATATAGTTTAAGCAGCGCGGCGTCGGCGATCAACTTGACCTCGGCGTTGTTGACCGGCTTGGTCAACGGTTCTACCTTGTCGGCGATGTTTCGCTCCGGTATGCCGTTGAAGTCCAGCGTAAAGCTCTCCCCCACGGTGGGTTTTAATGGGGTGACACCGGTTTTCTCCTTTACAAGTGCACCGAGCGCGCCGACAGCGTCGGGATCGCCATGGTTTAAAAAGATGATGGGAGGCGAGGGATCAAAGTCGGAAATCCAGTCCACAAGGGCGTTTTGGTCGGCGTGGGCGGAAATGCCGGATATCTTGCATACCTTAGCCTTGACCGACACCGTTTCACCGAATATGTTCACCCTTTTCGCGCCCTCCAGCAGTCGCCTGCCGAGCGTTCCCTCCGCCTGATAACCGGCGAAAACTACGGTGTTGTTAGGATTATACAGGTTGTATTTCAGATGGTGCTTTATCCTGCCCGCATCGCACATGCCGGAGGCGGATATAATAATACAGGACCCTTTATAGCTGTTGATCTGGCGCGATTCGGCGGTGCTGACCGACAGGGTCAACTGATCAAAGGTGATGGGGTCGTCCCCACGGCGGAGCACCGAGCGTGTCTCCTCGTCGAAATAGCTGTCGGCATACTCCTCAAAAAGGCGCGTTGCCTCCACCGCAAGGGGGCTGTCGACATAGACAGGGCAGTGCTC
The DNA here is from genome assembly GCA_964369965.1 of uncultured Oscillospiraceae bacterium. Classification (GTDB taxonomy): domain Bacteria; phylum Bacillota; class Clostridia; order Oscillospirales; family Ruminococcaceae; genus CAYJBH01. The sequence goes on along the minus strand of CAYJGF010000009.1, from coordinate 26,758 downwards.
AAAACCTTTGAAAACCCCCTCGTCGTACAGCTCACGCAGGTGGTACAAAAGCTCCTGTGTTCGACCCACCGCAAAGGCAGGGATTATCACCTTGCCGCCGCGCTCAAACGTCTCACGCACAAGGCGTGCGAGCTCTTTTTTTGTGTTGTCCAGCCCCTCGTGTACTCTACCGCCGTAGGTGCTCTCCATCACGACGCAGTCGGCATCGCTCACGCGGTCGGGGTCACAGAGAAGCGGCCGCGAGTCGTTGCCAAGGTCGCCGGAAAAGACCAAGCGGCGCTTTTTCCCCTCCTCATCGACAAGTTCAATCTCCACTACGGACGAGCCGAGCAGGTGACCGGCATCATAAAAGCAAAGGGTCACATCGGGCGCTATCTGCATCGGTGTGCGATAGTCGGTGTTTTCAAACATCTTGATGGTCGCTTTGACATGATTTTCATCATAGAGTGGCTCCTCCGGCGGTTTGCCGGCACGAATTAACTTTTTGTTCTTCCAGTTAAGTTCCGTCTTTTGAATATGCGCGCAGTCCATCAACAACAGCTCGGCGAGACGTCTTGTGGCGGAGGTGGAATAGATAACACCTTTAAAACCGTTTTTGATCAACATCGGAATGTGACCGGAGTGGTCAATGTGGCTGTGAGTCAGTATAACCGCATCAATGTCGGCAGCATCACAGGGGAGTGTCTGCACCATGTCATGGTCGCGACCTTGGAACATACCGCAATCGATAAGCAGTTTTAGCTCGCCGTGCTCTAAGAGGGTGCAACTGCCGGTAACCATTCCGGCGGCACCGAGAAATGTCAACTTCATGGGTTATTCCTTTCTTTAAATGGGGAGTGTTGGTGTATTCTACCTCCAACCGTAGCTCTCGTCCAGCGTGGTCAGATGTGGGTTATAAAATGGGTCACCGTCACGGAAAATATCGGCGTATTTCTCACGCAGGTTTAAAAGTTCCCGCTCAAAACGCAGGTTATTCTCCCCCTCCTCGTCCGTTCCGCGTGACAGACTCTCATGGTGATAGGCGACGGCGAATGGGGTCATAACGTTGTAGTACCCGTTCCGATATAGTCGCAGACAAAGGTCGACATCATTGAAAGCTATCGCAAAATCTCGCTCGTTTAGACCACCCTGGTCAATGTACAATTTGCGTTTCACCATCAACGCCGCGCCGGTGACCGCGAGCATATTTTGCGCCGTGCAAAGGCGATACATGTCCCCACCGGAGGAGGAGGGGTGCGATTTGTGGGAGTGCCCTGCGCTGTTGTTAATGCCGATAAAAACGCCGGCGTGCTGTATCTTTTCGTTTGGATAGTAAAGTTTTGCGCCCACCGCGCCGACATTTTCCATGCAGGAGTAGCAAAGCATTTCACGCACAAAGTCGGGCGATATAATCTCTATGTCGTTGTTGAGCAATAAAACATGATCACCATTTGAGTTTTCAACCCCGAGGTTGCACACGGCGGAAAAGTTGAATTTATCGTTGTATTTTACCACCTTTAGGTTTTTATAGTTTGCAACAGCCCTGTCATAAAAGGCGAATATTTCGCTCGATTTTGAGTTATTCTCCACCACAATAACCTCAAAATCGTCGATGCCGGCATTTTTATACAGCGTGTCGAGACAGCGCTCAAGATCCTCTTTATGCTCATAGTTCGGTATGACCACCGAGACACTGCCATCCGCCTTTTTATACCTTGGATAAAAGGCGCCGGGGTGATTTTTTTGTGGGGTGACATTTGCAGATTGACCAATGCGGTCAAGATGATCGGTTATCGCCCTTGCCCCTGCGGTCACGGCATAAGGTTTCGCCGACATATCAGATGCGGTAGACCCATCGTGTCCACGCCATATATATAGTATCTTCGGAATATGATATACCTTATTTGCCTTTTCACATAGTCGCAGTATCAGGTCATGGTCGCCGGCACCCTCATAGTCGCTTTTTTCGTATCGACCGACCCGGTCAATGAGCTTTGCACCAAAAACACAAAGGTGGGTGATATAGTTGCAACAGGCGAGATAGTGGGGGGAATAATCCGGTTTAAAATGAAATTCACGCAATTTTTTGCAGTCGTGGGATAGAATAATTTCATCACTGTAGATGACCTCGGCACCGGTGCTGTTATACGCAGTGACCACCTCGAAGAGTGCGTTTTTATATAGCAGGTCGTCATGGTCGAGCAGGGTTATAAGCTCCCCTTTTGCAAGTTTTAACCCGACGGTCGTATTGTCTGAAATACCGTTATTCTCAATTTTTTGGTAGACAATGCGCTCGTCTTTGTAGCGTTTGAGGATTTTACGGCTCTGCGCACCGTCGCCGGCATCGACGAGTATTAGCTCTAAATTGCGGTAGCTTTGGTGCAGGACACTGTCCAACAGTTCAACAAAAAATCTGCGTGGTGGGTTATACAGCGGCACCACCACCGACACCAACGGCTTTTTTTCAAGCTGTGTTCTGCGCTGTTTTGCTATTTCTCGGCGCAGCGGCAGGTCGGCGCGGTACATCCATATTTCGGCATGAAGTGCGAGCGCAAGACGAAATTTAAACTCTCGGACGGTCGCCTCAACCCCACGCGTTTTAAGGCAATCCATCGCCCGTTGTAAATTTTGTTTAAGCCTTTTTAAGGAAAGGTTGCGCGCTATTGCGGCGGCGACGCTGTCCTTGCTTTGTCCTTTTTGCTCCACCGTTCACCCCTATCTTGTGGAATTTTTGTAGGTCTCACAGACCTTGGCGGTTGAGCCTATCAACATAATCCGCCCGTTTTTTATCCAGGCGGCGCGGTCACACATGCGCTCTATCTGATTGATATCGTGGCTGACCAGCAAAACGGTCGTGCCGTTTTCTATCAACTTTTCTATGCGAGCCTCACATTTTTTTGTGAACAAGAAGTCGCCGACCGAGAGCACCTCATCCGAGATGAGGATATCCGGCTCCACAACGGTGGCTATCGCGAACGCAAGTCGGCTTACCATGCCGGAGGAATAGTTTTTAATAGGCACGTCAATCATGTCGGCGAGCTCGGAAAACTCCACAATCTCGTCGAATTTTTCGCGCAAAAACGCCTCCTTATAACCGAGGACACAGCCGTTGAGATAGATATTCTCCCTCCCTGTTAAATCAGGGTCAAAGCCGGCGCCAAGCTCAATAAGCGGCGCAATGTTGCCACGTATTTTGACCGTGCCCATCGTCGGTCTAAAGACACCGGCGATGACCTTGAGCAGTGTGCTTTTACCACTGCCGTTCAGCCCGACTATGCCGAAAATCTCCCCTTTGTTGACCGTTACACTCACATCGGTAAGGGCATAAAACTCGGTAAATTTAAGCTGTCGTTTTATCAGCTTTATCATATATTCTTTAAAGCTGTCCAGCTTTTCCTTTGCGAGGTTAAAGCGCATGGACACACCGGTCACCTCGATAACCGGTTGAGCAGTATTATTATTTTTCGGGTTAGACATAAAGTATAAACCTATCCTGTGTTTTTTTGAACAAGCTCAATCCTATAATCATTGCGACGAGTGCAAAGAGTGAGCAGAGGATAAACTGGGTTAACGACGGCACGGTATTATAAAGAATGGGCTGACGGAACATGGTCACAAACCAGTAGATCGGATTGAATTTGACCACCGTTTGCATATAATCCGGCAGTATTTCAATGGGGTAAAAAAGCGGTGTGAGATAGGTCAAGGCGGTGATAAGCACGCTGTAAAAATGCATCACATCACGAAAAAACACCGCGAGCGAGGCGAGTATAAGCCCACACCCAAGCTCGAAAAAGAATAAAAGTATCATCGGCAAGGGAAAAAGCAGTGTCACAAAGGTAAACGGTTGACCGGTCGCAATCATGACTATAATAAGAGCGATAAAGGAAAACATAAGGTTGACAAAGGAAAAAACAATCTTTTGCAACGGGAAGATGTATTTAGGTATATAGACGCGCCGAATGAGATGCGACGCACCGATTATACTGGACATTGAGCCGGTGGTGGACTCGTTAAAGTTATTAAAAATAAGTTGCCCTGTCAACACATAGACAGGGTAGTTAGGTATATCAAAGCGAAACAAAAAGGAAAAAACAAGCGATATGACCACCATCATCAACAGCGGTGATAAAAGGCTCCAAAAGATACCGAGCGCACTGCGGCGGTATTTGAGCTTTATATCGCGCTGTACAAGGTGGTTCAGCAGTGGCATATATCTGCCGAAAACCTCAAAATAAGGTCGTATTTTTGCAGTAATCAATTTCACCTCACAAATGGCTGTAGTAGGAAAAATCCTGATCATTAAATGTCGAGAGAGCCGCGTCTTTGGCGGATAGCGATGGCGATATATCCAACTCCCAGTCGATGGAGAGGGTCTTGTCGTTATAGACAATGCCGCCCTCGTCCGAGGGGTTATAGTAGTCGGTGCATTTGTAGGTAAACTCCGCAACTTCGGACAGCACACAAAAGCCGTGCGCAAAGCCGGCAGGAACATAGAACATCACGCCGTTCTCCGCCGAGAGGTGCACCGCAAAATGCTTGCCGAAGCTCGGGCTGTTCACTCGCAGGTCGACGGCGACGTCCAACACCTCGCCCGTCGTCACGCGCACCAACTTGCCCTGTGGAGCGTTTTTTTGAAAGTGCAATCCACGAAGCACCCCTTTAACACTCCGTGAACAGTTGTCCTGCACAAACTCGATATCGACCCCACCCACACTAAAGGTGTCGCGGCGATAGGTCTCCATAAAAAAACCACGCTCATCTCCAAAACGCTTAGGGGTTATTAAAACCGCGTCACGAAGTGGGGTGTTTTCAAATGAAAAGTTAGACATCCTCTTTTCCTTTATCATAAATAATTATATCTGTTAATTGACTATAATAATACCACATTTCACATCGATAGTCAAATGAAGTGTTTAAAATAAGGGTTTGTATTTTTTTTTGTGTTGTGGTACAATATCTTTGGGTAAAAATATGGACAGATAGGTCGTATGAAAAAAATTTGCAATGCGGCAAACCCCACCATAAAATGGGCGTTTGTCATAATATTCGGTATGCTTTGCGTCGGCACGGTGTTTTTCAGCACCGAGCACCGTTATAGCACACCGCTTACAATTGTTGTCACCATAATAATTTTTTGTATCGTCACAGCGCTCGCACTTTTTGTCAAAAAATACTCCACCGAGGCGCATCTTTTGCGGTATCAATACATTGTCCTTGCGGTGGGATTGCTACTCGTCTTTGCTGTTCAAAGTTTTGTCAGCTTTTCCACCTTTCAAACCCTCGACCACGATATCGGCAAGGTTTTTAACGGCGCCGACTTTTTTTTGCACGACCAAACGCAGGAAGATTACTATCAGTATGTCCGATATTTTAACGTCTGGCCGAACAATGTTCCGATATTTTTGTTTTTTGTGGGGCTGATGAGCGCCTTGGATTTTTTCGGTCTCGGGGGGTACACCGCCTACTACACCGCCGCGATTGTTGTGGCGCAACTCGCCTTTTCGGCGGCGATACTGTTCACCTTTTTATATCTGCGGCGTGTTTTCGGAATATTCACCGCCTATCTCGGTCTTTTGTTCTGGCTGATATTGCCTATCGTTTATCTTCAAGGCTCTGTTTTTTATACCGACACCTACTCTTTGCCGTTTGTGCCGGCGGTGCTGTATCTGTATGAGAGGGCGAGCGTGAGCCAGTCGCGGCGCGGTTTTGCCCTTTTTACTTTTTTGACTTCAATAACCCTTTTTGTCGGGGTGCAGATGAAAAGCACGGTGCTGTTTGTGTTTATTGCCGCGGTTATCGTGGGGTTATTAAGCCGTAAACTCAAGAAAAACCTTGTATTAATCGCTGTGTCACTTGTGGTATTTTTATCGCTCGGCGGTGTCCTCACTCATATTGAATACAACACGGTCCTCTCGGAAGAGCTGATAGAACAGCACCGTATGCCGACTACCTTTTGGATAGCCATGGGGGTGGGGAGCTACAACGGAGTATACAGCCAACATGACGACGACGCCATGATGTCGCTCGGCACGCAGGAGGAGAAAAAATCCCTCGCCGCTACGCTTATTAAGGAGCGACTGTCGAGCAGGAGTTTGACGGAGCATATAGAATTCTATGCAAGGAAATTAAACCGCACATTCGGCTCGGCAAACGGCGATGTAGGCTATATGCTCTCACGTGGGGCGCTCAATCCCGATAACTTTATCTATCAGCTCATACTGCCGGACGGGCGATTTTATGTCGCGTTTTCTCACCTCAATCAAGGGGTGTATGTATTTTTGTGCATTTTCGGGGTGCTCGGCGCCGTCTTTTCTATAAAAAAAGGGGATAGACGTGCGGACGTAATCTATCTCGCACTGCTCGGTTTTTTCCTCTTTATGTTTTTATGGGAGAGTAATCACCGACAGCTGATAAATCAGTTTCCACTTTATATAATGCTGGCATCGATAGGTTTTGTTCAGATTTTGCCGATGATTACAGCAGGTCTGTCACGCCTACCCTTTCTACGCCGGCGAGGATAAGTGTTTCGATATGCTCCTTTTCTATCCGTTGCCCTGCAAAAAGCACGACCGTCCCGGGTGGGCAGGGCGCAACCGTATCGGCGGAAATGTGACCGACCGCCTCCCTCACCGAGACGGTGCGTTGGATATGGCGCAAAACCGAAAAAGGGTCACCGACAATCTTCGGTAACGGCAACCTCGGCAACGACAACCCCGTCTGTTTTGCCGCAATAAAAATATTGTCGAGTGCGTTTTGCAGTGCGATAAAGTCACCCTCGTTGTTGTAAGGCGAGGTCATAAACAGCACCCGTGATACATTGCAAAGCTCCGGCATTATGCTGTATTCTTGCAGAATTTGGGCGATATTCTCAGGGTCAAGATTTAAAGCCAACGGCGAAAACACTATCTTGCACGGCTCGTCGTTTTCTATTAAATAGGGTCTATAGCGTAATTTCATCTGCACCGTGCGCTCTGCTGTGCCGGCAAAGTCAAGCTCCTTTGTCATCAGCGTGTGCACCGCTTTGTCCATCGAGTACATGACAGGATAGGGGGGGCTGGTGGAGGAGAGCAGGTTGAGAAAACGGCGAACCTCGGCAGTTGCGCCCCGGTCTTTCAGGTGCAACAGCGCCGCCGGTGTCAACATGCCGAGTGTTTTAGAGCCGGAGTCTATCACCATATCCGCCCCGAGCGAAATGGGGTGAGCAAAACCGTAGCTTTTCGGCAAAAACCGAATATAGCCACCGTGGGCATTGTCGACGATGACCTTAACACCGTTTTCACGGCAGACCGAGAGGAGGTGGGGCAGGTTGAGTATATTCCCGTCATAGTCGGTATAGGTGAAAAAGACCGTGCCTACATCGATACTATTGAGCTTTTCACGCAGTTTTTGTGGGTCGATGCGGTTGTTTATACTCTCGATAAAGTGTGGTTTTATCCCGAACAGTGCGGCGGCGTCGGCAAGGGCGCGGTGTGCCGGCAGTGCGGCGAGCAAATCCCCTTTATATCCGACGCAATAGCCGAGCGCCGCCTTAATTGCGGTGGAGCAACCAAAGGTGCTAAAGAGTGTGTCGCCACTGCTGAAAAGCTCACCGCAAAGGCGCTCACTCTCTCGCAGGGCACCTTTTGGGTCGGCGGCATTGTCGGACTGCGGTTGTTCGGTGAGATCCAGCGAATAAAGTTCCCTCGGCATCGCACGCCCTTTGTGTGCCGGCACACAAAAACTGTGCCGGGTCTCTTTAAGTTTTTCAAGGTCGTTATAAAAACTCATTATAAATATCTCTTGTCATTTAAACGAATTTATTATATACTATCGATAATGCAAAGTCAAATTGATAATAAGGGAGCTATACCATGGACAGCAACATGAAATCATATTACGACTATACCCTCTCGCCACTCGGCAGGCTTTTTTATGCCACCTTGCACCGACAACTCGAGTGGATAAAGGGCAAAACGGTTCTGGACTTTGGCAGTGGATTTGGGTTCACCGCTGACCGTCTCGCCGTCGATAACAAGCTCACCGCCCTTGAGCCCGATATCGAGATGATAGCTAATTCTCAAAATCAAAATGGCTATATTCAGCTTATAGGTGATGTTCAAGAACTTAAAAAGTTGGAAAGCGAGAGCTTTGATGTGGTGCTGTGCCACCTTGTTCTGGAATTTGTGGAGTTCCGTGACGAAATTCTCGCCGAGCTGACACGGCTGTTAAAACCCGGTGGCACACTGTCGATAGTGCGCCACAACCGTGAGGGTCGCATAATTCAAGCGGCGGTGTGTGAGGTCAATTTTTCCGAGGCGAAGCGATTGTTATCGGGTGAGGACTCCTTCTCCGAGACGTTCGGGGATATTAAATATTATGACAACGACGAGCTTTTATCCATGTTAAACGGGCGCTTTGAGATAGAAAAGGTGCAGGGCATACGCGCCCTTGCCAGCCTGCACGACGCGGTAACACAAAACAGCGAGGGGTGGCTGGAAGATATGCTACACCTCGAAAACGAACTGCTCAAACGCTCGGAATTTGTGGCGGTGTCATATTTCAATCACATTATCATGATAAAAAGGTAGGAAACTATGTTAAAGGATAAGCTAAAAGGCATCAAGGCGGAGCATGTTTTATTTGCTCTTGTCATCGCTTTTTGTTATCTTTTGACCTATCACCCCGATATACATGAGACCTCAAATCACACCTATCTGCTGTTGGATAGCATTTTCAGCGGCAACTTCCTTGATTTTTATGGCTATGTCGACTCCCGCCCTTTGGAGATATACTACCTCAACACCGCCAACTACAATATTGTCGTCTACCTGCTGTTTGCCGTTTGGCAGTTGCCCTTATTTATAGTAAGCGCTCTGTTTTCGCTCCCGATGAACGAGTATCTTTTTATGACCTACACCAAGGCGCTCTGTGTGCTCTTTTATCTCGGCTGTGGCTATATGGTCAAAAAGCTCGGCGTGAGGCTCTCGCTCGGTGAGGTGCATTCGACCGCCGCGGCACTCTTTTTCCTCTTTAACCCCATCGCATTTTTCTCGCCTGTTGTCATGGGGCAGTATGATGCTATAGGGCTGTTCTTCATTTTATTGGCACTCTACTATTATCTGGTCGGCGACATGAGGCGGTTTGCGCTGTTTATGGGGGTCGGGGGAGTCTTTAAATTTTTCGCCTTTCTTGTCTTTATACCGCTGTTGCTACTCAAAGAAAAAAGGATAATAAAAATCCTGCTCTATTCACTGTTGAGCATGTTTTTATACCTCCCTACGACGTTATTGTTCCTCGGCAGGATGTCCGGCTCCTCCGTCTTTTTGGGGCAGATATTCGAGCGATTTTTATCCAGCACCCTGTCGGTGGGTTTTGCCGACCTATCACTGTTTTTGCTTATCTACGCTGTTTTGTGCTTTTACTGTTTTTTGCGCAAAAAAAGCGAGGATATCGGATATATCAGCGTCTACCTGCCACTTTTGGTCTTTGCACTGCTACTCTTTTTCATCAACTGGCATCCACAGTGGTTTTTGTACCTGATACCGTTTAGTGTGCTCACCGCCTTTTTGCAGAAAAATCGCATACCGTGGTGGATAGTGGATATCATCATGTGTTTTGGCTTTTTTGCTACCTGCTTTATCGAATTCCCGAACCAGACGGGGGCGAATATATTTGCAGGACCCGGGCTGTTGCTCGAAAAAATAACCGGTGTCGGTTGGCATTTAGCGCCGAGCTTTCAATCGGTCGGGTATTTTATCTCCCTTGTGCCGGAGTTTTTACAGATTGTGCCGCTCTGCCTGTCGGCGTCACTGTTTGTGAATATATTGTTCAAACTGCCGATAAAAGGGGAATCGCTCGGCGATAAGCTGTCGGACGGCGAGGGCTTTGACAAAATATCCTACCGACTTGCCGGATATACTATATTTATAGTAGGATTTGGAGTTTGTTGGTTTTTGCCGTCCCTCTTTGAGTATCTCAACGCGTTTAATATAGTTTAGGAGGTTATATTGAAACATCTTTTATGCTTTATCTTCTCATTCCTTGCAATCTTCGCGTTTTTGCTCGGCAGTATACTTTTCACCGCCGACAACCGCGCCTTTTATCCCGAGCAGTATGAGCAAAACAACACGGCACAGCAAACCGGCATGTCGGTCGAGGATTTGACCGCCGCGAGCGATGCACTGTTGGACTACATGTTCGACCGACGCGACGATATATCCATAGTCCTGCCGGTGAACGGAGTGGAGCGCGAAATCTTCGACGAGCGGGAGACACAGCACATGGTGGACGTGAAAGAGCTGTTTTTGCTTGCGATAAATATCTTTTATATCTGCGCCGCCGCCGCTGTGCTCGGCATGGCGTTTATGCTGATACGATACAAAAAAACGGGGCTTTTTATCCTCGCTAAGATGTACAACATCGCCGCCGTGGTCTTTGTGGTGGTGACGGCACTGCTCGGCGCGTTTATTGCCTTCAACTTCAACATGTTCTGGACGATATTTCATCAGCTTATCTTCACCAACGACCTTTGGCTACTGGATCCGAATGTCAGCATTATGATAAATATGTTCCCCTCCAATTTCTTCTTTGCGATGGTGACCAATATTCTTATCGCATTTGTCGCGACGATGGTGGTGGCGTTTTTATCACTCAACATACCTAAAATATTTATAAGGAAAGGGGCTAATAGGGCATGAATTTCTACAATAACGATTTTAACGAGGTGCTAAGCGAACTCAAAAGTTCCTCACAGGGTCTCTCTAAAAACGAGGCGGAAAAGCGCCTTGCCGAGAACGGCGCTAACCGACTGAAGGAGGCAGAAAAAGCCTCCCTCTTATCACGTTTTATAAAACAGCTTGCCGAGCCGATGACATTGGTGCTAATCGGCGCGGCGATAGTCTCCGGTGTGACCAACATCATGGCAGGGGAGCTTCATGCCGACATTTTCATTATACTTGCCGTTGTATTAATCAATGCTATACTTGGTGTATATCAAGAGAGCAAGGCGGAGCAGGCTATTGAGGCACTCAAAAGCATGACCGCCGACACCTGCCGTGTCATACGGGATGGCGCACCCTGCGATATTAAAAGCGAGGATTTGGTGGTCGGAGATGTACTTTTAGTCGAGGCAGGGGACTCACTGCCTGCCGACGGTCGTATTATCGAGTGCGCCGGATTGCAGATAGAGGAGGCGGCACTGACCGGCGAGAGCCTTGCGGTGACCAAGACACAGGATACATTGACCGCAAAGGGTGCCGATGTGCCGCTCGGCGATCGCAAAAACATGGTGTACAGCGGCTCTGTTGCCGTGTTCGGTCGTGGTCGCGCGGTGGTGACGGCGACCGGCATGGACACCGAGATGGGTCACATAGCCGGCGCGCTGAGCGGTGAGGAGGAGGACAAGACCCCACTGCAAAAGAAATTACACCACCTTTCCAAAATTCTCACCTTTGCGGTGCTCGGCATCTGCGCCTTTATCTTTGCCTTTAATCTCATAACTGCCGAGAGTATAAACTCCGAAATACTGCTCGATACCTTTATGGTGGCGGTCAGCCTCGCGGTGGCGGCGATACCGGAGGGGCTTGCGACGGTGGTGACGGTGGTTCTCGCCATCGGTGTCACCAACATGTCAAAACGGGGCGCGGTCATACGCAAACTCACGGCGGTGGAAACTCTTGGCTGTGCGCAGATTATCTGTAGTGACAAGACCGGCACACTGACACGCAACAAGATGACGGTGGTGGAAGAAGCGCTCACCGACGATAAGTTTTTATCAAAGGTGATGGCGATATGCAGTGATGCCGAGCTGGGTGAGGACGGCGAGGCGGTCGGGGAGCCGACGGAGTGCGCCCTCGTGGGGTACGCCAAGGCAAACGGCATTGACAAGGGTGAACTCTCGCGCACCAATCCCCGTGTCGGTGAGGCACCGTTTGAGAGCGTGCGCAAGATGATGTCGGTGGTGACCGATGAGCAGGGCGAGTTTGTAGTCTATACCAAGGGCGCGACCGACTCGGTTTTAGAGCACTGTGTTTCGGTGCTAAAGGGCGGTGAAGTCCTGCCCATGACGGCAGAGCTTCGCGCTGAAATTGAGGCGAAAAACAAGGACATGGCGGACAGGGCACTGCGAGTGCTCGCCGGCGCATACCGCAAAATGGGCGCAAAACCGAGCGACTTTTCCGCCGAGACTTTAGAAAAGGAGCTTATATTTGTCGGTCTTTCCGGCATGATAGATCCGGTACGTGACGAAGTCATACCGGCGATTGCAAGCTGTCGCGAGGCGGGTATACGACCGATAATGATAACGGGCGATCATATCGACACGGCGGTCGCCATCGCAAAAGAGATAGGCATTATCGACAACGCAAAGGGTGCGATAACCGGCGCCGAGCTGGATAAAATCAGCGACGAGGAGTTTTATGAGTCGGTGGAGCGGTTCGGAGTGTACGCGAGGGTCAAGCCAGAGAATAAGACGCGCATAGTCTCAACACTAAGAAAACGCGGTTATATCGTCGCCATGACCGGTGACGGCGTGAACGACGCACCGAGTATAAAAAAGGCGGATATCGGCATCGGCATGGGCATCACCGGCACCGACGTGACCAAGAATGTTGCCGACATGGTTTTAGCGGACGACAACTTTGCCACCATTGTCGGGGCGGTCAAGGAGGGTCGACGGATATACAACAATATCCGCAAGGCTATCCAGTTCCTTTTGGCGTCCAACCTGTCGGAGGTGGTGAGCATATTCATCGCGACACTGCTCGGCTTTACTATATTAAAGCCGGTGCACCTGCTGTTTATCAACCTTATTACCGACACTTTTCCTGCGCTCGCCCTCGGCATGGAGCCGTCGGAAAATGACGTGATGAAAAAAAGCCCACGCTCCCCGAAAGAGAGCATATTTGCAGGCGGTCTGGGTCCGAATGTCATTTTTCAGGGTGTAATGGTCTCTGCCTTGACACTTTTCGCCTATTTCCTCGGGCACTATCTTGACAGCGGTGTGTGGGAGGTTGCCTCCAGTGAGCTCGGTATGACCATGGCATTTTTGACCATGAGCATGTCGGAGGTTTTTCACAGTCTCAATATGCGCAGTCTCGACAAGAGTATTTTTAGCCTTAAAAAGCAGAATAAATTCCTTTGGCTTGCCATGGGCGCGAGCTTTTTCCTGACCGCACTGGTGGTATTCGTGCCGGTGTTCGCGAGCGCATTCGGCATACTGCCGGTAACGCTCCTCCAGTTTGCCCTGTCGGTCGGTATAGCTCTCCTCGTCATACCGATTGTGGAGGTGGCTAAGTTAATCGTAGGGGCGGTAAGGGGATAACAAACCATTACACTTCAGTAAATCTATACAGCAATGCCGCGTGCAACCATGATGGTTACACGCGGCATTATTAAAACTTTTATGACAACAGCGCGGTTATATCATTCGCGAACTCCACCGGATCTTCCACCGGCAGACCCTCTATAATAAGTGCCTGATTGAACAGCACTCGGGAATAGCGCTCAAAACGCTCCTTATCCTCGTCGTGCATTGTTGTGAGTTTGGCAAAGGCGGCGTGGTCGGGGTTTAGCTCCATGACCTTTTGCGCTTTCGGTGCCTCCTGCCCCGGCATCTGTGCGAGCACCTTTTCCATCTCTATCGAGAGTGCTCCCTCGCTGGATAGGCAGACGGGGTGGCTTTTAAGGCGGTCGGTGGTGGTTACCTTTGATACCTTGTCGCCGATAGCCTCTTTCATGGCGGTGAGGAGTTGTTCGTACTGCTTTTGTACCTCCTCACCCTCTTTTTTCTCCTCCTCACCGGGGAGTTTAAGATCGCCGGAGGATATATTTTTAAACTGCTTTTCGGAATACTCCCGCATGGACTGCAACGCAAACTCGTCCACGTCGTCCACGAGATACAGCATCTCGACACCGGCGTCGCGCAGACGCTCCGTTTGCGGCAGTTTGTCTATCTGCTCCACACTACTGCCGGAGGCAAAATAGATAAACTCCTGCCCCTCGCTCATGCGCTCGACATACTCCGCGAGGGTCACCTGCTTTTTCTCGGTGGAGGAGTAGAAAAGGAGTAGGTCTTGCAACAGTTCTTTATTCATACCGTAGTCGGAATAAACCCCGAATTTAATTTGTTTGCCGAACGAGGTGAAGAACTTCTCATACCCCTCGCGGTCGGCTTTTTGCAGTGACAAAAGCTCCGATTTAATCTTTTTGGAGAGCCATTTTTCGATAACTTTAAGCTGTCTGTCCTGTTGTAGCATCTCGCGCGAGATGTTGAGCGAGAGATCCTCACTGTCGATAAGTCCGCGCATGAATGCGAAGTACTCCGGCAACAGATCGGAGCATTTCTCCATGATCATCACGCCTTTGGCATAGAGCGCAAGCCCTTTTTCAAAGTCCTTGGTATAAAAATCATAGGATGGCTCACTCGGCACGAATAAAAGTGCGGTGAAGCTGACCGCGCCGTCGCCCACGCCGTGAATAACGCGAAGTGGCTCGTCAAAGCCAAAACGGCGGTCGGTATAAAAACCGTTGTATTCCTCGCGGGTTATCTCGCTCTTTTGTTTTTTCCACAGCGGTATCATGCTGTTGAGCGTTTCATCGACGAGCTTTGTCTCGGTCACGGCGTCCTTTTCCGCGTCGCCCGGCTCGATTACATCGGTCTTTTCCACCTCCATAATGATGGGGTAGCGGATATAGTCGGAGTATTTTTTGACCAGTGAACGCAGGCGATACTGCTCGAGGTAGTCGCTATAGCGCTCCTCCTCGCCGTCCGGCAGGAGTTTTAAGATGACATCGGTGCCGGCGGTCTCCTTGTCGCAAGGCTTGATGGTGTAGCCGTCCGCGCCGGAGGATTGCCAACTGAATGCCTCACTCGCGCCGAGTAGGCGGCTGTTGACCGTAATCTCGGCCGAGACCATGAATGCAGAATAAAAGCCGACACCGAACTGACCGATGAGGTCCACATCGTCCTTTTTATCCATCTCCTTTTGAAATGCGAGGGTGCCGGAGGCGGCGATGACACCAAGGTTTTTCTCCATATCGTCGGCGGAAAGACCCATGCCGTTGTCGCTTATGGTAAGGGTGCCGGCATCCTTGTCGGCGGTTATGCGTATGTTATAGTCGTTTTTGGTGACGCCCTTGCCCGCCGACAGCTCGGTGTAGTACGCCTTGTCTATAGCGTCCGACGCGTTGCTGATAAGCTCACGCAGAAATATTTCTTTGTGGGTATAAATGGAGTGAATCATCATGTCGAGCAGGCGCTTGCTCTCTGCCTTAAACTGTTTTTTTGCCATATTCTTGTCATTCCTTTCATTGTATAAAGATTTACAGAATAATTTCACTTTTAGCACTCTTGTGCATCGAGTGCTAAAAACAGTATATCACAGACTGCACAAATGTCAATACTTTACCACAAAATTTCTTAAAAAAAATGGGGGGCGGTATTGCAAAAATTGTATTTTTATGTTAAACTTGAATAAATTGACCGGGGTGGACACCTTGTCAAAATATTGTTTTAGGAAGAGGTAGCACCATCAACCAGAAGTTTTTCGATACAAATGTTGCAAAGCAGGACAAAATTATCTCTGCAGCTATAAAGGAATTTGCCCTTTATGGCTATGAAAATGCGAGCACCAACAGGATTGTCGCCGAGGCAAGCATATCAAAGGGGATACTTTTTCACTATTTCGGCAACAAACAAAACCTTTTTGACTTTATCGCGGAGTATTGCGCGCTTATCCTTGTCGGCGACTATTATGATAAGTTGAGCGAGAACGAGAACGATTTTTTCGCCCTACTTACCGAGATGTTGGAGTTACGATTTCGTCTTTGTGACATTTATCCGCACGTGTTTTTGTTTTATGACAAAATGCGTGAGGAGGGCGGCGAGCAGGCACAGGACTTTTTGTCGGAGTTTAAAAAGTATACCTTCGACGAGCTTTTTAAACGCTGTGACCGCTATGCATTTAAGGAGTCCTCGGAATTTGATAAAATTCTCCGGTACACCGAGTGGGTAGTGGACGGTTTTATAAAAAGTTGCGAGCATATGAGCGAGGAGAAAAAGAGTGCCGAGCTTAAAAATTTCATAGCAAGTTATCGCAAAATTTTATCTGTATAAATCGGGGACAACCCTTGCGGTTGTCCATTTTAATGATAGGGGGCTTTTTAAAATGAAAGAAAAAAACAGGAACGTGGTGCTGATTTCCGGCTCGATAATGCAACTTTTCCTTGGCATTATCTATATTTGGAGCATATTTGTGATGCCGGTGAGCGAATATTTCGGGATGGATGCCGCCGACACAAAGCTAACCTCATCGTTTATGCTCTCCTTTTTTGTTGTCGGGATCTTGTTCGGCGGTAGAATACAGGTCAAGATAACCACCCAAAAAACGGTGCTTATCGGCGGTGTATTGCTTGCGCTTGCCATGTTCGCGACGGCGATTTTGCCGACAAGCCTCGGCATACTTATCTATTTTACCTACGGTATACTCGGCGGTTTTGGTGTCGGCATGGGGTATAATGCGGTCATCAGCACCGCACAGCGCAACTTCCCCGACAAACGCGGTCTTGCAACCGGTATATCGGTGTGCACATTCGGTTTTTCCACCGTCATATTTGCACCGCTGGTGGAACAACTCGTTGGTTTGGTCGGACTTCAAAACACATTTTTGATACTGGGTGCAATCTTCCTCGTGGCGACTCTTGCCTGTTTTTCCTTTATCACCATGCCTAAAGAGGGAGCGGCAGCAGGTGCGGCGAGTGCGACAGAGAGTGACCTTACCACCGGCGAGATGCTCAAAAAACCGACCTTTTATTTTATCACCGTTGCGATGATGTTCGGTATCGCGGTGTATTTTATCCTCAATCCCTCCTTTAAATCGCTGTCGTTGGAGCGCGGTCTGACCGACGGAATGGCGACGATAATGATTATGCTGACAGGCGTGAGCAACGCACTCGGTCGGCTGTTCTTCCCACTGCTTTCCGACAAAATAGGTCGCAGTCTCACCGCCATTGTTGAGATTGCATTGACCACCGTCGGCGCGTTTTTGCTGATATTTGCCCAAAGCTATCTGTTGATGGCGGTCATTATTGTGATCACCTTTTGTTACGGTGGTATCTCCGGCACATTCCCCCTCATCACCGGCAAGCTGTTCGGGCTAAAAAACATCGGCTCCAACTACGGTTGTGTGATGGTCGGTTTTTCGCTCGCGGCACTGTTTTTCCCCATGGTGCTCAGCCCGATAACCAACCAACTTGTCCTCTTTGGCACGCTCGGCGTGGTGGCACTGGTGGGTGTTTTGTTATTACTGCCGGTACTCAAAAAAGAAAAATCATAGTCATTAACTTCTCATAAATCACATATGTTTATTAAGGAACATTTGTGAGAGGTTAAAAGTGCTTTCAATAAAAAACAGATTAATGCGCAGGCGGCTGACGAGACAATTTTTAATGCCGACTGCGCTACTTGTTATTATGGCGAGCGGTGCAAATCTTGTTGGTATGCTGTTTTCACCGTCGAATGATAATGTCTATATAACCGAGCCGTTATACGAACAGGCGCAGAGTATCGAGCCGAAAGGATTTTGGCAGTCGGTGCCGCTTTTGTTCGGTGAGCCGGCAAAGGATATCTTCCCGATAGATGCGGTGGTGGATATACCGGAGGGGAAGGGTGTGATAGAACAGCTCACCGTCCTACCGGGTGAGGATATTAAAACCGTTGCACTGTCGTCCGGTCACCTTTTCAATCTGACCCACCACACCAACGACGAGGTGCTCGCCTACGCCGCCCAGCCGCTACCATTCACGGTGGAGGTGAATTCGAGTGAGCCGCAGGTGCTCATCTACCACACCCACGCGACCGAGAGCTATGAGCCTACCGACGTAGGTTATTATGACCCGTCGATACCGAGTCGAAGCAGTGACACCACTCAAAACATAGTATCGGTCGGTGAGGTCATGGTTGAGGTTTTAAACGAGGCCGGCATCAACACCCTGCATGATCGCACACTGCACGATGAATACTCCTACAACGGCAGTTATGATGCGTCGGAACAGACGGTAATAAACTACCTCGAACAGTACCCCTCCATCAAGGTTGTTATCGACGTCCACCGAGACGCGTTGGAGCGTGCCGGCGGCACGAGGGTCAAGCCGGTCACCATGATAGAGGGCAACAAGACGGCGCAGATCATGCTAATAAGCGGTGTGGACGACGGCACGATGGGTATGCCTAACTATACCGAGAATTTGAAGTTCGCGACCGCATGGCAGTCGGCGATGGAGAGCGAGTATCCGACCTTGACGCGCTCGATACTGTTTGATTATCGCAACTACAATCAACAACTCTCGACCGGCGCATTGTTATTAGAGGTAGGCGGTCACGCCAACACCCTCGACGAGGCAAAACAGGCGGCGCAGTACGCAGCCGACGCGTTGGCAATGTTGTTTCATGATAACAAATTAACTTGACGAAACAGTATATCCATACTATACTATTATTACAGTAAAAAAAACAAAGGAAGTTATGCTACTATTTGACGAACAAAAAAGGGCGCTTGAGGCACTCAAACCACAGTTTGACGAGCTGGGCAGGACGCTGGCGATAGACCGACTTAAAGACCGTATCACCGAACTGGAGAAAATGACGGCGCTCGCCGGTTTTTATGACGACAAAAAAAATAGCGAGCGCGTCTTTGCCGAGATGCGCTCCGCCCGTGAAAAAATTACCGCTTTTGAAAAGCTGTGCGGTGGTTATGATGACTGTGAAACCCTGCTTTTAATGGCATCGGAGGAGGCGGACGAGGAGGGAGCGCAGTCGGTGCTCACCGAGTTTGCGAGCACCCTCGCGGCACTGATAGAGGAGTATTCACAATTGCGGCTGTTGACACTGCTCAAAGGGCAGTATGATGCAAGTAGCGCGATACTGACCTACCACGCCGGTGCAGGTGGCACCGAGGCGCAGGACTGGGTGGAGATGCTCTACCGTATGCACAGCCGATACGCCCAAAAACGAGGCTTTAAAATAAAGGTGCTGGACTACCTCGCCGGTGACGATGCCGGTATCAAGAGCGTCAGCTTTTTGTGCGAGGGGGACAATGCGTTCGGCTTTTTAAAGTCGGAAAACGGCGTGCACCGCCTGGTGCGTGTCTCCCCCTTTGACTCCAGTGGTCGCCGCCACACCTCGTTCGCGTCACTACAGGTCATGCCGATGTTGGAGGACAGCGACGATGTGGAAATCCGCTCGGAGGATTTACGCGTTGACACCTACCGTTCCGGCGGTGCCGGCGGACAGCACGTCAACAAGACGGAAAGTGCGGTGCGCATAACCCACCTGCCGACCGGCATAGTGGTCGCCTGCCAGAACGAACGCAGTCAATTCCAAAACCGTGACGTCGCCATGCAGATGCTCAAAAGCCGACTGGTGCAGATAAAAGAGCAGGAGCACCTTGACCGCATCGAGGACATAAAAGGGGATCAAAAGGAGATTGCGTGGGGTCACCAGATACGCAGTTATGTCTTTATGCCCTACACCCTCGTGAAAGACCATCGCTCCGGCTTTGAGATGGGCAACGTAGGCGCCGTTTTAGATGGTGAGTTGGACGGTTTTATCGACGCGTATTTAATCCACCAGTCCAAGTCATCAAGCGATTAGGCGAGGATTTTCGCCTTGTGCAGTGCCGGTTTTAATAGGTAGCAGAGTATCACACTTGCGACCACCGCCGTCATGCCGTTGGTCGCACTGACCGCCAATTTTGGCAGTAGCACCGCCGGTATAGCCTCGCTCGGCATGTTCAGGATAAACGCCATCTCGATGTAGTTTTTAAGCATATATAATGCGATATAGCTCGCACTGCCACAGATAGCCGCCACCACGACGGTTATCTGTTTTTTTGCAAAGTTCACGGCAGGTGCGCGCGCCACCATGCCGGCGACAAAACCCATCGCAAACTTATTTATAAAGGTAATCGGTGCCTCGGCGGCGTACTCGCTCGACAGGTCAAAGACCGCACTGCCGATACCGGCGGCAAGCCCACCCGGTATCCCACCGAACAAAAGCCCCCCGAGCAGACAGAACACATTGCCGAAGTGGAGCATGGTGGAGGTCACCCCGAGCGGTATGGTAATCCGCAGGTTGGTGCCCACAAACACAAGTGCCGCCATCAACCCAATCATGGTAATAGTTTTCGCATCAATCTTTTTCATATCGCCCCCCTGTTTTGTGCTTGACAAAGTCTTTTCTTTGCTATATTATTATTATACTCAAAACTGATACTATTGAAACTCTCAATTTATATATTTTTTATGGGGTCAGTTGGTGGAGATCATTAAAAAGGAGCAAACAGATGGAAAACCTCATGATAAACCTCGACGATAACGGTTTTATATACGATAAAATATATACCGCCATTCGTGAGGGTATACTCGACGGTGAGATAGCCGGTGGCGAGCGTCTGCCCTCCAAACGTCGGCTTGCAAACCAGCTCGGCATCAGTGTGAACAGCGTCGACACCGCCTATCAAATCCTACTTGCGGAGGGGTATATTATCTCCAAAGAGCGCAGTGGGTTTTATGCCTGCACCTTGACCCCTCAACCCAAAACAAGTCAAAACCATCGAGGGGTCAGTATAAAAAACACCGACGATAATCGCCGCTATAACTTCGCCACCTCCGGCATAGACAAGGAGCTTTTCCCCTACAAACTGTGGTGCCGGATAGAACGCGAGGTGTCGAGCGACTCCATGCTACTCAACCACGGCGAACGACAAGGGGATCATAATCTGCGTGTTGCGGTGTGCGAATATCTGCGCGGATATCGCGGCATATCCTGCAAAGCGGAGGAGCTGATTATCGGTGCCGGCATGGAGTATCTACTGTGCATGTTGGCGCGATTGTTCGAGGGCGAAACGCTTGCGGTGGAGAACCCCGGCTATGCAAGGGTCTCAAAGGTGTTCTCCGATTTTGGGGTGAATATAAAACCGCTTTCGGTGGACAGTGAGGGGTTGAGCATCAGCGAACTCAAGCTATCAACTATCGACCTTGCCTATGTCACGCCCTCCTGTCAGTTCCCAACCGGAGTTATCATGCCGGCAACCCGACGTCACGACATAATGAACTGGGCGCTACAAAAAGAGAGCCGATATATTATAGAGGACGATTATAACAGCGAATTTCGCTTTTCCACCCGACCGATACCATCACTGCGCTCACAGGATACCGCCGGCAGGGTCATACACCTCGGGACCTTTTCCAAGAGTGTTGCACCGTCACTGCGAATAGCGTACATTCTTTTACCGCCCGACCTTTTTGAGCGATGGCAGGAGCGTTATGGCGGCTACGCCTGCACCGTTTCAAGGTTTGAACAACAGGCACTCTATCGTTTTATCAGTAAAGGGCATTTCTCACGTCACATCAACCGCCTGCGCACCGCCTATAAAAAAAGACAGGAGCACCTGATATGTGAGTTAAAACGACTTTTTGGGAAAAAGATAGAGGTGTACCCCTCCGACAGCGGACTGCATATCCTTGCGCGGTTTTTGCTGGGTCTCTCGACCGATGAAATCAAGTCAAGAGCGGCAGAGGAGGGGATATTGATACACGCGCTCGACGATTTTTATATGGGGGAGGATAGGGTAGGGGACGACCGAATTATCCTCGGCTACTCCAACATGGACGAGTCATGTATTACCGAGGCGCTTGAAAAACTTTATGAGGTAATGCATAAGTAAATATTACGATATTCTTACAAAGATTGACAAACCACTATATAATGGGGTAGAATATACAACATGATAAAAAATAAATTAATTAGGAAAGGGTAGTTAGTAGATGGAATTGCTAAGACTGGAAAATGTCACCAAGGTAATAAAGAAAAAGACCATCGTCGACAACGTCAGCCTGAGTGTAAACAGCGGTGAAATTGTCGGCTTTCTCGGTCCCAACGGCGCGGGTAAAACGACCACCATCAAGATGATAATGGGGCTTTTCTCCATAACCGGCGGCGACATCAGCGTCTGCGGTAAAAACGTCAAGACCGATTTTGAGGGCGCGATGCAAAACGTCGGCGGCATAGTCGAAAACCCCGATCTGTATAAATATCTGACAGGACGGCAAAATCTCGAGTATTTCGCCCAGTTTTACGGCAAAGAGGCGGTGGAAAAGATAGACTCCGTCATCGACCTCGTCAAGATGAAAGATAGAATTGACACCAAGATAAAGACCTACTCCCTCGGTATGCGCCAGCGTATCGGGCTCGCACAGGCGCTACTCCACATGCCGCCGCTGTTGATTTTGGACGAGCCGACCAACGGGCTTGACCCCATCGGCATTAAGGAACTGCGCGAGCTGCTCAAAGCCCTCGCACAGAATGCCGGCACCGGCGTTTTCATCTCCAGCCACCTTTTGTCCGAAATGGAGTTGATGTGTGACCGCATCTATATCATCGACAACGGTGTCATCATCGGCGAGAAGTCGATGGGCGTGGAGGACGAGACCGAGGTGTTCCAGTACACCTTTATCACCGACAATAATCAAGCGGTGCTGGAGATGTTCCGCGAACTTGGCACCAACTGCACCATGTTGCCGGAGGGTGTAAACATGGTCATGAAAAACAGCGAGATACCGAAGATTATCGCAAATCTCGTCAACAAGGGCATTAACATCTATGCCGTAAATCGTGAACAGCGCTCGCTGGAGCACGACTTTATCTCCATGACCACCGGGTCGAAGACACAAATTTCTTAAGAAGAGTAGCACGTTTAAAAATAAATTTTTAAACCAACTTTAGTTGATTGAGTCTTTGTTTCTTTCAAACGAAAATCGTTTGAATTTCACCACATGGTGGCGAAACCGAAAAAACGTCAAGAAAGGAAAAGTTTTTAATCATGAACTTTGCAAAACAGATTTTAGCGGAGACAAAAAAGATGCTCCGCTCCAAGTTTATACTGATATCCGGCATAATTATTATCCTTTTTATCGTCGGCGGTGTGCCGCTTTTTGAGTTTATCACCGACCAGATGTACGGCAGCTACTACCCCGGCGGCATGGAGGTCGTGACCATCGAGGGCGTGGACTACGAGAACGAGAACCAGATGACATGGGAGCTGTCATGGCTGCTCGACCAACAGGAGTACATGCAAAACGCCTTTAACGACACCGAGACGCTAAAGCTGGCGGAGGAGGTCAACAACCGCCTTATCGAGTTTTATTCCACCTACGCACCACTTGTGACCGGGGATGACGACTACCGCGCCTGGATGTCCTATCAAATGGCGGACGCGATAAAGGATATCTTTGTCTATGAGAACATCGGAGGCGATGAGGCGGAGTTGTTGCGACTCAGCGACGCTATGTCCTATGTCGGCTATGATATTGAAAGCATAACCACCTATTCCGAGATGGAGCAGTCCGAGATTGACGAGCGTGTCGCCATGTTGGAGCAAAACCTCGCCGACTTTGATAAATTGATGGTCGATAACGATTTTGCAAGCTATGTCGACCTGCAAAAACGCAACCTTGAAATAGAGGTGCAGGACGCCTACGAGCGCATCGAGACGTTAGAGCAAGATGTCATCGAAAATCCCTCGCAGGAGGAGTATGTCGCACAGGAAATATCCTATCTTGAAATACGAATTCAAGATATAGAGGAAAATCAGATATCGGAGCTGGATTTCCGCCTTGAAAATAACATCGTCATCAACGACGGAAGTTGGCAGGACGTGGCGCTGAGCAGTATTTCAAACAACCGTAGCAGTATTCTGTACCGACAAAATGAAATAATGACCGAGGAGGATTTTTACGCCGATCATTGGCAGGTGGAGCAGTATTCCACATATGAGGCATATCTTGAGTCGGTGGAAAATGATATCCGCGATATGGAGTTTGAGATTTTAGTCGCGCAAAACTCGATAGACAGCGGCAAACCGGACATGGAGTTTGTGCCGGACGGTGCGCGCGCCGCTCTATATTCTCGCTTTAACACCGCCATCTTTGTCGCCATATTCGGCGTGCTTATCGGCGGCTGGGTGATGGCGAGTGAATTCCAGGTCGGCACAATACGCCTTTTGATGATACGCCCGAGGACAAGGACAAAGGTCATGCTCTCGCGCTTTATCGCAGGGCTGATACTGGTGCTCGCCGTGTATTTCATCGTGTTCTTCGCGACCTTTATCATCGGCGGTATTACCGGCGGATTTGCGGACTATCTCTACCCGAACTATACCGCAAGCGGCGAGGTGAACTTCTTTATCAGCTTCACCGGTCACTATCTCGCGGTTTTCACCACCATGATATTCGCCTATTCGCTCAGCTTCGCGCTGTCGGTCATGGTCAAGAATATCGCAGTGTCGATAGTCATACCCATCATACTGTTGATAGGCTCGTCGATACTTTTAGCGTTCCTACAGCAATACCCCCCGGTGGATATCCTGTCCTTCACCCCACTGCCCTATATCGGCACAATTCAAAACTTCTTCGACGGGGAGCGGTGGAGTATCGTCCAACAGCTGATAGACAAGGGCATGTCGCTCAGCTTAGGTCTCGGTGTCTCCATGCTACTTGTCTACTCCGCGATATTCGTGGCGATATGCGGATTTTTCTTCCACAAAAAGGATATAACGAACTAAAATAAGGGTATTATGTCAAACGATTTTTTAAATAGCTATAAGAAAAAGGCGGAAGAGGAATTCGGCGGCGAGAGCCCGATGCAAACACCGCCGGTCGCTCCAAAGGCGAGCACACCACCGCCAACACAAGGCGGCAGTGCGCCCACCCCACCGCCTGCGCCAAAACCGCAAGGGCAACAACCGCAGGTTCTTCCGGTGGTCGCACCGCAAAACAGCATGAGCTTTGAGCAGTCAAGCACCTTTAAAAAGCCATCCTCCTCAGGGCCGCCCTCACGGTTTACTAAGGGGAATGATAAGAAATTTCCGCTAAAATACATCATCGTCGGTGTCGTGGCGGTGGCGGCTATTATAATCATGATAGTGCTGTTAAGCCGCGGCATAGCCGTGCCAAGCATGGTCGGCTGGACGCAGAGTGACGCGGAGCTGTGGGGCAGGGAGAACGAGGTTCTTTTGCGCGTAACCGAGGAGTATATAGACAACATTCCGGCGGGTGAGATTATATCCCAGACACCACCGGAGGGGCAGGAGGTCGCAGGTGGCGACTTTATCGAGCTGGTGGTCTCGCTCGGTCCCGACCCCGATGTGGAGGTGCTAATCCCCGACATCATGAACATGACCGTAGACGAGGTGGAGGAATGGGCAGAGCAAAACCTAATGACCGCAGTGCGCATAGTCACCGAGGAGAGCGAGACGGTTGAGGTCGGCAAGGTCATAGAGTTTAGTGTCAACGACAACACGGTGCTCGGCGATACCATCAACCGTGACACGCCGTTTTATGTAGTGTTCTCCAAAGGCAAGGGAGAGGGTGAGGCGGTCGAGGTGCCGAACTTCCTTACCATGTCAACAGAGGAGGCGGACAAATTTGGTCTTGACAACGACATAGTGCTGATCAAAAAGGAGGTGTTTCACGACACCATCGCGGAGGGTCAAATAATCAGCCAGAGCGTCAAGGCGGACGAGACGGTACACACCGGCGACACGATAGAGCTTGAAATTTCAAAGGGCAAAGAGATAATTGTGCCGAACTTCTTCCAGTATGACGAGGAAAGAGCGGCGGCAGAGGCGACAAGGCTCGGCATCAAGACGATAGTGGTGGAGCGATACGGCGCATCGGCGGAGGGGGATCTCATGTCCCAATCCATCCCGGGCGGCACGTTGTACGACGGTGAGAGCATAGTGGAGCTGGTCTATTCCCTCGGCAACAGCTTTGTGCTACCGTCCTTTGTAGGCAAAACCGAGCCGGATATAAGGGAGTGGATAACACCCAAAAACGACCTTGGCGCGGCGATAACGCTGAATACGACATTCACAGCGTCGGAAGAACCCCCCGGCACGGTGCTTTCACAGGATAAGATAGACTATACTATCAGCTACACCGGTGGGTTTAGCATAGTGGTGTCGAGCGGACCGGTCATCTATGTGCCGAACTTTGTCTCGACACCGACAACGCGTGAGATGGCGATAACCATGTGCGATGCCCTCGGAATTGTTGCTGTGTTTGTGGAGGAGAGCAACTCGTCGGTCGCCCCCGGAATGATCTGGAGCCAAAGCGCAGGCGCCGGCACCGAGATTAAGGAGGGCGCGAATATCACGCTCAAATACAATCCGATGGGCAATATAACCATACCGGATTTTGTAAATGATGCAACGCTAAATACGCAGGCGAAGATAGAGAGCTCGGTTTATGGAAGTCTAATAAATATAGCATTCACGACGGTTACTGATGATACAAAAGACGCAGGCACAGTAACGCAACAATCGCTCGCCGCCGGCACACCGGTACCGCCCGGCACGACGATAAGCATAACCGTCACAATGAAAACACCAACAACTACACCAACGCCAACACCCACGCCGTAAATTTTGATCGCGGCATTGACAATATATTTATAAGGCTGTATAATAAAAACAGATTTGGCAGCAAACAAACTTTGACGGTTTTCTCCCGCTGTGAAAACCGTCAAAAGTATTTATGACTTAATATTATAACCAGACAAAGTCAACCACTAAAAATAAGAATGTCAGCCATAAAACGGCTTTCAGATAAAGGTATGCGCCTGTGGCCCAATGGATAAGGTATCGGCCTCCGACGCCGAGGATTGCTGGTTCGACCCCAGTCAGGCGTACCAAGTAGTGTGATCAAAAAGGATGTTATTCTAACAAAACTCAGTGATCATGCG